>NZ_CP151943.1:2802500-3425842 GCF_038592905.1 Neobacillus sp. FSL H8-0543
TTGGCACCTCGATGTCGGCTCATCGCATCCTGGGGCTGTAGTCGGTCCCAAGGGTTGGGCTGTTCGCCCATTAAAGCGGTACGCGAGCTGGGTTCAGAACGTCGTGAGACAGTTCGGTCCCTATCCGTCGTGGGCGCAGGAAATTTGAGAGGAGCTGTCCTTAGTACGAGAGGACCGGGATGGACGCACCGCTGGTGTACCAGTTGTCTTGCCAAAGGCATCGCTGGGTAGCTATGTGCGGACGGGATAAGTGCTGAAAGCATCTAAGCATGAAGCCCCCCTCAAGATGAGATTTCCCATAGCGTCAAGCTAGTAAGAACCCTGAAAGATGATCAGGTTGATAGGTCAGAGGTGGAAGCGCGGTGACGTGTGGAGCTGACTGATACTAATCGTTCGAGGACTTAACCATATTTAAAAGACGAACTTGTTTTACTTTCTTCTTCAAGCATTATCTAGTTTTGAGGGAATGAAAATTTTCTCTAATTAAATAGTCTGGTAATTATGGCGAGAAGGCCACACCCGTTCCCATACCGAACACGGAAGTTAAGCTTCTCAGCGCCGATGGTAGTTGGGGCAGGCGCCCCTGTGAGAGTAGGACGTTGCCAGGCAAAATGAAGAACAACCTGATAGGGTTGTTCTTTTTTTGTGTTGTTTTGTCGAAGAATGGATTATTAGGCTTCATTTTGAAAATAGTATCTGATATGATTTGCCATGATGACCTAAGACGAATAGAAAGGGAAGAAGTGGTCACCTTGAAGCGTTCATGGTGACCAGAAACGCAAAAAGAAGGGAAAAACGGTCACCATGTATTAAAATGGTTACACTAACAGAATAACTATTTAAAGTAGCGAGAGAATTAGTAGAGGAGGATTACATTGTTAGAGAATAGTTTTATTATGGTCGCGATTATTTTAATTATAAATATTGTTTATGTATCATTTTTTACAATAAGAATGATTTTAACATTAAAGGGCCAGCGTTATTTAGCAGCATCCCTTAGCATGATTGAAGTGGTTATTTATATACTAGGACTTGGACTGGTTTTAAATAACCTTGATGAGATTCAAAATGTGATTGCTTATGCAGTCGGTTATGGGATTGGTGTTATTGTCGGAATGAAGATTGAAGAAAAGCTTGCATTAGGTTATATTACCGTCAATGTGATTACCAAGGAATATGACAAAGAATTGCCTAAAGTGTTAAGAGAAAAAGGCTATGGGGTAACGAACTGGGAAACAAGTGGCCTTGAAGGTAATCGGATGGCGCTGCAGATTTTAACGCCACGGAAATTCGAATTAAAATTGTATGATTTGATTAAGACGTTGGATCCAAAAGCATTTATTATTGTCTATGAGCCAAAATCGATACATGGCGGTTTCTGGGTAAAGTCTGTGAAAAGAGGGAAATTATTTAAATGAGTAAAAGCAAAAAGAAAATGCAATTTGAAGTTCAAGAAAATGAAACGATTGATGCTTGTTTAGAGCGTATGAAAAAACAGGGATATGTTCCTGTATGTCGGACAGAAAAGCCTGTTTTTCAGGAGATAAAAAAAGATGGTGAAACTTCCTATGAACCTGTGGGGAGAGAAATTATTTTCGAAGGAGTGAAAAGTGAGTAAAGACGAACATTAGTTTTAGGAAAAAATTACATCGTTCGTTTTTATTGACCTTTTGTAGTGTATATTGGTAATATAGAGGTATCAAATAAATAATATAACGTAACACCCTCATATAATAATGGGAATATGGCCCATAAGTTTCTACCCAATTACCGTAAATGATTGGCCTATGAGGGAAGTGGATATGCCTGAAATGTCAATCATTTCATGGTATTTTTCCGTGCCGATTTCAGCCCGGACAGACTGCTTTCCCTCATCCATGGAATAGGGGGAAGTTTCTGTTGTCGGGCTTTTTATATTGGATAAGTTAGGGGCGAAAACATGGATGCGAATGTGGCAGTGATTATGGGAAGCAAATCAGATTGGGAAACGATGAAACATGCATGTGAAATCCTTGATCAGCTTGAGGTTTCATATGAGAAAAAGGTGATTTCTGCCCACAGGACACCTGACTTGATGTTTGAATTTGCCGAGACTGCTAGAATGCGAGGAATTAAGGTAATTATCGCAGGAGCGGGGGGTGCTGCACATTTACCTGGAATGGTAGCAGCGAAAACCACACTTCCTGTCATTGGTGTGCCGGTACAATCAAAGGCATTGAATGGTTTCGACTCGTTACTATCGATTGTACAAATGCCAGCGGGTGTACCTGTGGCTACTGTTGCTATTGGAAAGGCTGGGGCAACAAATGCTGGACTGCTTGCAGCGCAAATCTTAGCGACAACCGACCTGGATTTGGCAGAGAGAATGGAACAAGTTCGGCTTAATTCCAAAATAAAGGTAATGGAAAGCAGTGATGAGCTTGTCTAAACAGGTAATTTTACCAGGGCAAACAATTGGGATTATTGGCGGCGGACAGTTAGGGCGAATGATGGCACTCTCAGCAAAGTCGATGGGCTATCGGATTGCTGTTCTTGACCCTGTTAACGATTCACCCTGCGGTCAAGTGGCGGATGTGAAAATTATCGGGGCATACGATGACTTCGAGGCTATTAGTAAACTAGCTGAGATAAGCGATTGTATCACCTACGAATTTGAAAATATTGACGCCTCATCCCTTGAATGGCTTTGTAGCCATGCGAATGTGCCACAGGGAAGGGAATTGCTTGAAATCACCCAGAATCGAATCAAGGAAAAGATTGCTATAGAAGTTGCTGGCGGACAGGTAGCGCCGTATGCGGTGATTCATTCGCTTAAAGACATAAAGGAAGCCATTCAGCAGTTAGGGGTTCCTGCTGTGTTAAAAACAGCTCGGGGTGGCTATGATGGAAAAGGCCAGGCGGTGATACACAGTGAAAACGAGATTGAAAATGCTTTAAATCTCCTTGAACATGGGGAATGCATCATGGAGAAATGGATTCCTTTTAAGAAAGAAATTTCTGTAATCATAACCAGAAGTTCCGATGGGCAAACGGCAGTTTTTCCAGTCGCAGAGAATATCCATCATGATAATATTCTGCATCAAACGATTGTCCCCGCAAGAATAAGTAAAAAAGCGGAGGATTTAGCCATTCAATCGGCTGCCATGCTTGCTAATGCGTTTGGGCTGGTTGGGACGCTGGCTGTAGAAATGTTTTTAACAGAAGAAGATACGATTTACATAAATGAGCTTGCGCCAAGACCGCATAATTCCGGGCATTATTCGATTGAAGCCTGTGAAACTTCGCAATTTGAACAGCATATCCGGGCCGTATGTCATTTGCCGCTTGGAAGTACGAGGCTATTAAAACCGGCAGTTATGGTCAATATATTAGGAGAACACCAATCAGCAGTTTTGGAAAGAATGTCGGAATTTACCGATTGGAAGATTCACTTTTACGGTAAAAATGACCCTAAACGTAAGAGGAAGATGGGGCACATAACCATCCTTTTCGATTCTGTTGAAACAGCAATCGAAGAGGTTAAGAACAGTTGTATATGGGAAGAAAAAAGTTTGGAGGCAAAAGGATGATTGATCGTTATACAAGACCAGAAATGGGTGCAATTTGGAAGGATGAGAACCGCTTTAATGCATGGTTAGAGGTTGAAATCCTCGCATGTGAGGCATGGTCGGCCCTGGGAGAGATTCCAAAGGAGGATGTGCAAAAACTTCGCAAAAATGCTTCTTTTAATATTGAGAGGATAAAAGAGATTGAGGAGGAAACAAGACACGATGTTGTTGCGTTTACTCGAGCAGTATCAGAAACATTAGGTGACGAGCGCAAGTGGGTACACTATGGCCTAACCTCAACAGATGTAGTTGATACCGCACTATCCTATGTATTAAAACAGGCAAATATCATTTTACAAAAGGATATCGAAAACTTTATTGATATTTTAAAGCACAAGGCGATCGAACATAAATATACCGTGATGATGGGACGGACGCATGGGGTTCATGCGGAACCAACTACCTTTGGTCTAAAGCTTGCTCTGTGGTATGAAGAAATGAAACGTAATCTTGAACGCTTTAAACAAGCAGCAGAAGGTGTAGAGTTTGGAAAAATATCTGGGGCAGTTGGAACATATGCCAATATTGATCCGTTTGTAGAGCAGTATGTTTGTGAAAAATTAGGTCTAGGCAGGGCGCCAATCTCAACCCAAACATTACAGCGTGACCGCCATGCCCACTATATGTCGACGATTGCTCTGATTGCAACATCGATTGAAAAGTTCGCGGTGGAAGTTCGCGGTTTGCAAAAAAGTGAAACGCGTGAGGTGGAAGAGTTCTTTGCCAAAGGACAAAAGGGTTCCTCGGCCATGCCGCATAAAAGGAATCCGATCGGTTCTGAAAATATGACAGGGATTGCCCGTGTGATCCGCGGCTATATGCTGACGGCTTATGAGAATATGCCGCTTTGGCATGAGCGTGATATTTCACATTCTTCAGCGGAAAGAATTATCCTTCCTGATGCGACAATTGGCTTGAATTATATGTTGAATCGGTTTGGGAATATCATTAAAAATCTAACTGTTTATCCGGAAAATATGAAACGAAATATGGATCGGACACTTGGATTAATCTATTCTCAGCGTGTGCTCCTAGCGCTAATTGATAAGGGTTTATCCCGTGAAGAGGCCTATGATACTGTGCAACCAAAAGCAATGGAGGCGTGGGAGAATCAAGTCCACTTCCGCGGCTTGGTGGAAGAGGAAGCTAAAATAGCAAGCCTGCTGACGGCGGAAGAAATTGCCGACTGTTTTGATTACAGCTATCACCTTCAGCATGTCGATACGATTTTTGAAAGATTAGGGTTGAATGGGTAACTCTAATTGGATTCACTAACAAAGGGGCTATGTGCCCCAAACATGTTGAAAAGGGAGGTTCCGGTCACATAGAGAGGTTCTATGTGACCGAAACCGATAAAAAAACCTAGGATGAGTCATATAGAGAGGTTCTATGTGACCGAAACCGATGAAAAAACCAGAGATTGGTCACATAGAGAGGTTCTATGTGACCGAAACCGATGAAAAAACCTAGGATGAGTCATATAGAGAGGTTCTATGTGACCGAAACCGATGAAAAAACCAGAGATTGGTCACATAGAGAGGTTCTATGTGACCGAAACCGATAAAAAAACCTAGGATGAGTCATATAGAGAGGTTCTATGTGACCCAAACCGATGAAAAAACCAGAGATTGGTCACATAGAGAGGTTCTATGTGACCGAAACCGATAAAAAAACCTAGGATGAGTCACATAGAGAGGTTCTATGTGACCCAAACCGATGAAAACCCAGAGATCGGTCACATAGAGAGGTTCTAAGTGCCCCAAACCGATGAGAAAACCAGAGATTGGTCATATAGAGAGGTTCTAAGTACCCAGAACCAATAAAAAACCCAAGAAAAGGTCACATAGAGTCACACTTTTACTTTTAAAATTCCCAATATTATGAATTAGGAGGCGTTCCTTTTGAAAGAACTTCTATATGAAGGCAAGGCGAAGCGAATTTATAAAACGGATGACGAGCAGACGGTATTAATTGAATATAAGGATTCAGCGACCGCCTACAATGGACAAAAGAAGGCAGATATTGGCGGCAAGGGACGACTGAATAATGAGATTACTAGTCTATTATTTTTAATGTTAAAAGATAACGGGATTAAATCCCACTTTATTGAACAGATTTCGGCAACTGAACAGCTTGTTAAAAAAGTGACCATTATCCCGCTCGAAGTTGTCGTCAGAAATGTTGCTGCTGGTAGTCTCTCAACTAGATTGGGTATCGAAGAAGGAAAGGAATTATCAACCCCAATCGTCGAGTTTTACTTGAAAGATGATGTATTAGGAGATCCGCTTGTAACCGTTGATCATATTTTTGAACTCAAATTGGCAACGGCTGAAGAACTGACTATTTTGAAGATGAAGGCCCTAGAAATAAATACAGTTTTATCAAGCTTTTTTTTAGAGCTTGGCATTCGACTCATTGATTTTAAACTGGAGTTTGGTAAGGATCATGCTGGCACGATCATGCTAGCTGATGAGATTTCACCGGACACCTGCAGATTATGGGACCTAAAGACAAATGAAAAGCTCGATAAGGATGTATTTCGTCGTGATTTAGGCAGTTTAACAGAAGCCTATGAAACAATTTTAATGAGAATTGGGGGAAATCAGCATGTATAAGGTGAAGGTGTACGTAACGTTAAGAGAAAGTGTCTTGGATCCACAGGGGAAGGCAGTGACCCATTCTTTGCATGCGTTAGATTATCCAGAAGTCGCTGATGTTCGAATCGGTAAATATATGGAATTAACCATTGAAAAATCAACCCGTGACATAAACGAGGTAGTTAATGATATATGTACAAAGCTGTTAGCCAATCCAGTTATTGAAGACTATCGTTACGAAGTAGAGGAGTGTGTTCCCCAGTGAAGTTTGCGGTAATCGTCTTTCCAGGGTCTAACTGTGATATCGATATGTACCATGCGATTAAAGATGAGCTTGGTGAGCAGGTGGAATACGTCTGGCATGATACCGAGAGCTTAGATGAATTTGATGCAATTCTACTGCCTGGCGGGTTTTCCTATGGTGATTACCTAAGAACAGGAGCGATTGCCCGCTTTAGTAAGGTAATGAAAGCAGTGGTAAAAGCTGCCGAGGCTGGAAAGCCAATTCTTGGGGTGTGCAATGGATTTCAAATTCTTCTAGAAGCAGGGTTACTGCCAGGAGCGATGAGGCGAAATGAAAGTCTGACATTCATTTGTAAACCAGTAAACTTAACGGTAGAGAATCATCAAACCATGTTTTCATCCTCTTTTTCACAAGGGGAAACAATCACCGTTCCAGTTGCTCACGGTGAAGGAAACTATTACTGTGACGAATTAACTCTGGCCAATTTAAAGGCAAATAATCAAATTGTGTTCTCATACCAAGAAAATCCAAATGGCAGTCTTGAAAATATAGCTGGAATTGTTAATGAAAAAGGAAACGTAATCGGAATGATGCCCCATCCTGAAAGAGCAGTGGATGAGCTTTTGGGCGGTGCTGACGGATTGAAATTATTTCAATCAATTGTAAAGACTTGGAGGGAAGCAAATGTTGTTAACGCTTGAACCAAATCCAGAACAGATTAAAGCAGAAAAAGTATATCAGCAAATGGGTTTATCCGATGATGAATTTGCAATGGTTGAAAAAATATTAGGACGCACGCCAAATTATACAGAAACAGGCTTGTTTGCGGTCATGTGGTCAGAACACTGTAGCTACAAAAACTCAAAGCCCATTCTTAAAAAGTTTCCAGTCACTGGTGAAAGAGTTCTGCAAGGACCTGGTGAAGGGGCGGGTATTGTTGATATCGGTGATGGGCAGGCGGTTGTTTTTAAAATTGAAAGCCATAACCATCCTTCTGCTATTGAACCATACCAAGGAGCGGCTACTGGTGTAGGCGGGATTGTCCGTGATGTGTTTTCAATGGGAGCTCGTCCGATTGCTCTGTTAAACTCTCTTCGTTTTGGTGAACTCGATTCGGCCAGGGTCCGTTATTTGTTTAAGGAAGTAGTTGCCGGGATAGCTGGATATGGCAACTGCATTGGCATTCCGACGGTGGGCGGCGAAATTCAATTTGATCCGAGCTATGAAGGGAATCCGTTAGTTAATGCCATGTGTGTTGGGTTAATTGACCATAAGGATATTCAAAAAGGGCAGGCACATGGAGAAGGCAATACGGTTATGTATGTCGGTGCTAAGACAGGTCGGGACGGGATTCATGGTGCCACTTTTGCTTCCGAGGAATTAACGGAACAATCCGAGGAAAATCGTCCCGCAGTTCAGGTCGGCGATCCGTTTATGGAGAAGCTCCTGTTAGAGGCATGTTTAGAATTGATCCATAATGATGCATTGGTTGGGATTCAGGATATGGGTGCCGCTGGTCTTGTGAGTTCTTCTGCTGAAATGGCAAGTAAAGCAGGAATGGGAATGGAAATGAATTTAGATGCTGTTCCACAACGGGAAACTGGGATGACAGCCTATGAAATGATGCTTTCCGAATCACAGGAGAGAATGCTCATTGTTGTAAAAAAGGGAAGAGAACAGGAGATCGTAGATCTTTTTGCAAAATATGGTTTAGAGGCCGTGGGAATTGGCACGGTAACGAAAGATAAACAGCTACGCTTAATCCATAATGGAGAAATTGTCGCGGATGTACCTGCAGATGCATTAGCTGAGGAAGCACCGGTTTATTATAAACCCTCGAAGGAACCGAACTATTTTGCGGAATTCCAAGCGATGGAGAATACAATTCCTCAAGTAGACGACTTGAAAGCGACTCTTTTAAAAATCTTGAGGCAGCCAACTGTTGCCAGCAAGGAATGGGTTTATCAGCAATACGATTACATGGTACGGACAAATACAGTAGTAGCTCCGGGATCAGATGCATCGGTCGTGCGCATTCGAGGAACGCGTAAAGCCTTAGCGATGACAGTTGATTGTAATTCTCGCTATGTTTATTTGGATCCTGAAATGGGCGGGAAAATTGCTGTTGCAGAGGCAGCACGCAATATCATCTGTTCAGGAGCGGAACCATTAGCGATTACCGATAATCTTAATTTTGGAAATCCGGAAAAGCCGGAAGTATTTTGGCAGATTGAAAAAGCGGCAGATGGTATGAGTGAGGCGTGCCGAACGCTAAATACACCAGTAATTGGCGGAAATGTATCTTTATACAATGAAACGAGTGGTACAGCCATTTATCCAACACCAGTCGTTGGAATGGTGGGGTTAGTGACTGACCTAGACCATATTACAACACAGCAGTTTAAAAATAGCGGTGACCTTATTTATTTAGTAGGGGAAGCAAAGGATGAGTTTGGCGGCAGTGAGCTGCAAAAATTGATGTATGGGGAGATTTTCGGTAAGGCACCGGAAATTGACATGATTATCGAAAAAGAAAGACAGGATCAACTTTTAGCAGCGATTCGTACGGGATTGGTTCAATCTGCTCACGACCTATCAGAAGGCGGATTAGCAGTAGCAGTAGCAGAATCATTATTCACGAATGATACAAAGCTAGGTGCAGAAATAAGTATAGAAGGAAATCCTGTTACAGCTTTATTTAGTGAAACGCAATCTCGCTTTCTGGTAACGATTAAAAAGGAACATCAAATGGAGTTTGAAAGAATAGTAGCTGCAAAGCTGATTGGTGAAGTAAATGATTCATCGACTTTACGAATCATTTCCGAAACAGAAACAATTCTCGAAGGTTCAGTTAATGAATTCCAGGATGCCTGGAAAGGAGCTATCCCATGCTTACTGAAATAAAGGGTTTAAATGAAGAGTGTGGAGTTTTTGGGGTTTGGGGACATCCGGACGCAGCCCAATTAACTTATTATGGACTGCATAGTCTTCAGCATCGTGGCCAAGAAGGCACTGGAATCGTCGTTAATGATGGAAAAAAGCTTAATGTGGTAAAAGGGGAAGGGTTAGTTTCTGAAATTTTTACCGAGGGGGTAATGAAGGAACTGAAAGGCACCTCTGCGATTGGGCATGTTCGCTATGCGACAGCAGGGGGCGGTGGCTATGAGAATGTACAGCCGTTACTCTTTCATTCGCAAAATGGCAGTCTTGCCCTTGCCCATAATGGTAATCTAGTAAATGCCAATTTGTTAAAGCACCAACTTGAAGCACAGGGAAGTATCTTTCAAACGAGCTCTGATACAGAAGTTTTAGCTCATTTAATGAAAAGAAGCGGGTATTCCCAGCCTAAGGACCAAGTGAAAAACGCCCTTTCGATGTTAAAAGGCGCTTATGCCTATGTGATTATGACGGAAAATGAAATAATGGTTGCGCTTGACCCACATGGTCTAAGACCGCTATCGCTTGGCTGCATAGGGAATGCATTTGTTGTTGCCTCAGAAACATGTGCTTTCGATGTCGTTGGAGCTGAATACATTCGTGACATCATGCCAGGAGAACTTTTGATTATAAATGACAAGGGTCTTACCTCAGAGAGGTTCTCTGTTAGTTCAACCAGAGCCATCTGTACAATGGAATATGTTTATTTTTCAAGGCCTGACAGTAATATCCAAGGAATCAATGTTCATACTGCACGAAAAAACATGGGGAAAATCCTTGCGGTCGAAGCACCTTTCGAAGCAGATGTCGTCACGGGTGTCCCTGATTCAAGTATTTCAGCGGCAATTGGCTATGCGGAAGCTTCAGGTATTCCATATGAAATGGGACTGATTAAGAACAAATATGTCGGTAGAACTTTTATACAGCCTTCACAAACACTACGGGAGCAAGGTGTGAAAATGAAGCTGTCTGCCGTTCGTGGTGTCGTCGAAGGAAAACGGGTGGTTATGGTTGATGATTCGATTGTTCGCGGGACCACTAGCAAAAGGATCGTGAGGATGTTAAAAGAGGCAGGAGCAACGGAAGTGCATGTCGTAATCAGCTCCCCGCCAATTAAAAATCCGTGTTTCTACGGGATTGATACATCTTCAAAGGAAGAATTGATTGCTTCCGATAAATCGGTTGAGGAAATTAGAGAACTGATTGGGGCCGATACATTAACGTTTATTAGCACGGAAGGTATGATGAAGGCATTTGGACAAACGGAAGCTGACGGAACGAATGGGTATTGCCTTGCTTGCTTTAATGGAAAATACCCGACTGAAATCTATCCAGACACATTACAGTACTACTATCAAAAGGGGTGAGAAGCTTTGGCAAATGCATATAAGCAAGCTGGCGTAGATATTGAAGCCGGTTATGAAGCCGTTTTGAGAATGAAAAAACATGTGAATAAAACAGCTCGAATGGGTGTGATAGGCGGCTTAGGTGGATTTGGGGGTATGTTTGATTTATCCTCGCTTAACTTAAAGGAGCCGGTTCTTGTATCGGGCACAGATGGGGTTGGAACGAAACTGATGCTTGCCTTTATGATGGATCGTCATGATACGATTGGCATCGATGCGGTAGCTATGTGTGTCAATGATATCGTTGTTCAGGGTGCTGAGCCTTTATTCTTTTTAGATTATATTGCTACCGGTAAAGCCAATCCGGAAAAGATTGAGGCAATTGTCAAAGGAGTTGCAGACGGCTGCGAACAGGCAGGCTGTGCGTTAATCGGCGGGGAAACAGCAGAAATGCCTGGACTCTATGATGATCAGGAATACGATCTCGCGGGGTTTTCTGTCGGTGCCTGCGAAAAATCGCAAGTAATTACAGGTGAATCAATCAAATCAGGGGATGTGCTGATTGGCTTGGCATCAAGTGGAATTCACAGCAATGGCTATTCGCTCGTACGTAAGGTGTTTGAAGACTGGACGCTTACCCAGTATGTAGATGAACTCGGCTGTAGCTTGGGCGAAGAGTTACTCAAACCAACGAAGATTTATGTGAAACCAATCCTTTCTGCTTTAAAAAAATACCCTATTAAAGGGATGGCCCATATCACTGGCGGCGGTTTTATTGAGAATATCCCGCGGATGCTTCCTGATGGCTTAGGAGCAGAACTGGATGAAGACCGCTGGATTATTCCACCTGTGTTTCCGTTAATGGCTAAGGTGGGACAAATTGACTGGCAGGAAATGTATAATATTTTCAATATGGGCATCGGCATGGTTCTTACAGTCGATCAGGAGCATGCTAGTGAAGTGGTTGAACATTTTAGACAATCAGGGGAAAGTGCCTTTGAAATCGGGGTCGTTACTGAAAATCAAGGGGTAACCATTGGTGCTGGCCGATGAAGAATATTGCTGTATTTGCTTCAGGAAACGGAAGTAATTTTAAAGCGATTATTGATGCGGTTCAAAGTGGAGAACTTGAAGCTACTATCGCACTCTTAATTTGTGACAAACCAGGTGCTTATGCCATTGAACGGGCGAATGCAGCTGGAATTCCCACGTTTATATTCAACCCAAGAGATTATCAGCTTAAAGAAGACTATGAAAAAAAAATTTTGCACAAATTAACAAAAGTTGGCGCTGAATTACTTGTCCTTGCCGGATATATGCGCTTAATTGGACCGACATTGTTAACGGAATTTCAGGGGCGAATTGTGAATATTCATCCATCGTTACTGCCATCGTTTCCTGGTAAAGATGCTATTGGTCAAGCACTGGCTGCTGGAGCAAAAGAGAGTGGGGTTACGATTCATTTTGTTGATGAAGGAATGGATACGGGACCAATCATTGTTCAAGAGAGTGTCTCGATTGATGAAAATGAAACAAAAAAAAGCCTGCAGAGAAAAATTCAAACGATTGAACATAGACTTTATCCATCAATGTTAAATACGCTATTAGCGAGAGGGGAAATTACCAGTGACAAAAAAGCGCGCACTTATTAGCGTTTCAGATAAAAGTGGAATCACTGAACTTGCCAGAGAATTAGTTAGTCTTGGCTTTGAACTTATTTCTACCGGCGGTACGAAAAAGGCACTACAAGAGCAGGGAATCCCTGTCCTTGGTGTTAGTGAGGTAACAGGATTTCCTGAAATTTTAGAAGGTCGGGTGAAAACCTTAAATCCGTTTATTCATGGCGGCATACTTGCTAAACACGATGACCAACAACACCAGAATCAGCTTAGCGAACATCAGATTGAGCCTATCCAGTTGGTTTGTGTCAATCTCTATCCCTTCCAGCAAACAATCACAAAGCCAGATGTTACGGTGGAGGATGCGATTGAAAATATCGATATTGGCGGACCGACGATGCTTCGTGCGTCGGCTAAAAACCATCAATATGTAACCGTGGTCGTTGACCCAAAGGATTATCAAACGGTCATAGCGGAATTGAAATTAGAAGGAAAAACAAAACTAGAAACCCGCAGAAAGCTTGCGGCTAAGGTGTTTCGCCATACGGCGGCCTACGATGCTTTAATTGCTGAGTACATGACAGACCTTGCTGAAGAAGAAAATCCAGAAAAATTAACCGTTACATATGAATTGAAGCAGACGCTTCGTTATGGAGAGAATCCGCATCAAAAGGCAGCTTTTTATCAGAAACCACTTGGTTCTAAATTTTCTATTGCCAATGCGGAGCAACTGCATGGAAAGGAACTTTCCTATAATAACATCAATGACGCCGATGCCGCATTACAAATAGTTAAAGAGTTTGATGAACCTGCCGCAGTTGCGGTTAAGCATATGAATCCATGCGGTGTAGGCATAGGGAAATCCGGATATGAGGCCTTTGAAAAAGCCTTAGCTGCCGACCCTGTTTCGATTTTTGGAGGAATTATTGCCTTTAATAGAGAAGTCGATTCCCAATCCGCAGAAAAGCTTCGTGAAATCTTTTTAGAAATCATCATTGCCCCTTCTTTTTCGCAAGAGGCATTAGCAATCTTAACCACGAAAAAGAATCTTCGCCTATTAACTATTCCATTTAAGGAAGCAGGAAGGGCGGAAATGAAATTAACGACGATCGAGGGCGGCTTATTAGCACAAGAGCAAGATCGCTTCACGCTAGAGAATGCTACTATTTCTATTCCTACAAAAAGACAGCCAACGGAGCAAGAGTGGGAGGCATTAAAGTTAGGATGGAAGATTGTAAAACATGTAAAGTCTAACGCGATTGTTGTTGCGCGTGAAGACATGACGATTGGCATCGGTGCCGGACAAATGAACCGAGTGGGCTCTGCAGATATTGCCCTTAAACAAGCGGGAGACAAAGCAGAGGGTGCTAGCCTTGCCTCCGATGCCTTCTTCCCAATGGATGATACGGTTGAAGCAGCTGCAAAAGCAGGCATTACCGCAATTATTCAGCCTGGAGGATCCATTCGAGATGAAGACTCAATTAAAAAGGCTGATGAATATGGAATAGCAATGGTATTTACTAAGGTCAGACATTTTAAACACTAAGCTGAATAAAAACAGATGTTGATTTTTAAACTCTGTTGATTGGAGCGGAAGGCACGAGACTCCTACCGGACTACCCGCGGAAAGCGAAGTGCCTGGAGCTCCAATCAACAGGTTAGGTTTACAGGACCAAAAATTAAGTGAGGTGAACTGGATGAAGGTACTAATCATTGGGCGTGGTGGAAGAGAACATGCCATTTGCCAAAAAGTGTTTGAAAGCCCACTAGTTGAAAAGGTATTTGTTGCTCCAGGTAACGCGGGAATGTCAGCTGTTGCAGAACTCCTTCCGATTGACGAAAATGACCATCAGCAGTTGCTTCAATTTGCCAAACAACAGGGTGTAGGTTTAACAATTATTGGGCCGGAAGTACCACTCCTTGAAGGGTTAGCCGATCAATTTTCAGCTGCAGGTTTAGTAGTGTTTGGACCAAGTAAAGTGGCAGCAGAGATCGAAGGAAGCAAGTCATTTGCCAAAGAAATTATGAACAAGTATAAGATTCCTACTGCCGAGTATGCCGTCTTCACTAACTTTGAAGAAGCTCGTTTATATATTGAAGAAAAAGGTGCCCCGATTGTGATTAAAGCTGATGGTCTAGCAGCGGGCAAAGGGGTAACGGTCGCTTTGACGAAAGAGGATGCTTTAAGGTGTTTAGAGGATATGCTTGTTTATAAAAAATTTGGTACTGCTTCATCAAGTGTGGTAATTGAAGAGTTTTTAACTGGTGAGGAATTTTCGCTTATGGCTTTTGTGAATGGCGATGTCGTGATTCCACTTGAAATTGCCCAAGACCATAAAAGAGCCTTTGATGGTGATAAGGGTCCAAATACTGGTGGGATGGGGGCATACTCACCCGTTCCGCATATTGCAGCGGAAAGTATTGAAACGGCCATTGAAACGATTCTTAAGCCGGCAGCTAGGGCGTTGGTTCAAGAGGGCAGGAGCTTTTGCGGGATCTTATATGCTGGGGTGATAGAAACAGCTACCGGGCCAAAGGTAATTGAGTTTAATGCCCGCTTCGGTGACCCTGAAACACAAGTCATTTTGCCAAGGTTAAAATCTGATTTAGTTCAAACGATTTTGGAAACTCTTGATGGTAAGACTCCAGAGTTGGTTTGGGATGAAAAAAAGATGGTAGGTGTGGTAGTTGCAGCCAAAGGCTATCCGGATAGCTATGATAAAGGGGCGGTACTTAAGGGGTTAGGCGGATTTTCAGAAGATGTGGCCATCTATCACGCGGGAACGTCAAAAAATCAATTAGGTGAATTTACTACGGCTGGCGGCAGAGTTCTGCTTGTTGGCGCAATGGCAGAAGATTTACAGGCAGCAAGGGAAAAGGTGTATAAGGAATTAGAGAAACTACAATGTGATGGTGTCTTTTATCGTACGGACATTGGCGCAAAGGCAATTGAACATACCCTTTCTTAAATAGGCATAGAAAAAGGACTGACCCTCAAGGTCAGTCCTTTTAATAAACCGATTTCCACTTAGGATGGGTTATATGGCAGGATTTGGTCAGCATCTAGTGTTGTCCCATCATCCTCTTGATTTGAGGCTGGAAGAAATTGATCATTCATTTCATCCTTATACTCACGAAAGAGAGCAGTCACTGGGCAAAATCGAACAATCCCCTCCGCAACCTTCATTGCCCCGCATAGAGCAATAAATACATAAGACTCTTTCCAAGGGTGCTTCACCATTTTTGCTGTGCTCCAGGAAAGAATGGTTAACCCAATTGTGATACGAATAAGGGCGTTGAGTATGCCGATATTTTTCGTTACATTCATCTTGTTCACTCCTTCACAAATTTTTAACAGTATTTAATACTTCTTTAGTGCTGTAAAGCTTGAAATATGGTAGTATAGAAATAATTAAAAAATGTAAGGGTTTTCTTTACTGATAAATCAAGCTTTTCATTTCAGCGCGTTGGCGCTTTTACATTTTCTCATAGTTAGATAGTTTATAAGAAAGGGAGGGATATCGTATGCTGGAACAACGTTACCGATGGAAAAATAAACACTTACGCATGCATGTCTCCGTTTTAGATGGAAAAACTTCACCGACCATATTATTAAAAAATGCCCTGTATTTAAATCAGACATTTCGCCAATGGATGAGAGCGAATATTTGGATTTATGAAGATCGGATTGTATATGTTGGCGACAATTTGCCGGCACGAGTAGAGAACTGCGAAATAATTGATTGTACAAATGAAATTCTGGTTCCAGGTTATATTGAACCGCATGCACATCCATTTCAATTATATAATCCCCATACTCTAGCTGCTTATGCATCCCAATTTGGTACAACGACGTTAATTAATGACAATATGTCCTTGATTATGAATTTGAATAAAAAGGAAGCGTTTTCGTTATTAAAAGACTTGCGTTCCATCCCAACAACCATGTATTGGTGGTGCCGCTTTGACCCGCAAACAGAAATTTTGCATGAAGAGGACACATTTTCACACAGCAATATTAAATCTTGGCTTGAGCATGATGCAGTTCTGCAGGGTGGAGAATTAACCGGCTGGCCCAAATTACTTGATGGCGACGATATGATGCTCCATTGGATTCAAGAAGCAAAGCGGATGCGCAAGAAAATTGAGGGGCATTTCCCTGGGGCTTCAGAGAAAACGTTAGCAAAGATGATGTTATTAGGTGCGGATAGTGACCATGAGGCAATAACAGGGGAAGAGGTTTATAGTCGCTTGATGCAAGGGTATATGGTTTCATTACGACATTCGTCTATTCGTCCTGATTTACCGAAGTTACTAGATGATCTGAAAAGGATGGGCATAACGGCATATGACCGCTTAATGTTCAATACGGATGGATCCTCTTCTAATTTTTATGAACAAGGAATCAATGATCAAATGATAAGAATTGCGATTGAAAAGGGTGTTCCTGTCATGGACGCCTACAATATGGCAACAGTAAATATCGCACGCTACTATGGTATTGATCATTTACATGGTAATATCGCAACAGGGCGTGTCGCTAATATTAACTTTTTATCCAGCGTTGAAAATCCAACGCCCCATTCCGTTCTTGCAAAAGGAAAATGGGTTAAACGTGATGGGGAGAACATGGACGTTTATCAACCAATTAATTGGGATGACTACGGTCTGAAGGCGATGGAGTTGGATTGGAAATTATCAATTGATGATTTACAATTTTCAATGCCCTTTGGGATAAAAATGGAAAACTCTGTTATCACAAAGCCTTATTCCATTGCGATTGATGCTTCAGGAGATGAACTTCCTTTTGATCATGACGAATGCTATTTCACCCTTATTGATCGGGAAGGAAAGTGGCGAATTAATACTCTGTTAAAGGGTTTTGCAACAAAACTATCTGCACTTGCCAGTTCTTTTTCCAATACGGGAGATATTATTTTAATTGGGAAAAATAAAAATGATATGCTTGCTGCATTCAATAGAATGAAAGAACTTGGCGGTGGAATTGTAATGGTAGAGGATGAACAGATTGTTTGCGAAGTACCATTAAAACTAGCTGGAATTATGTCAAACCTTCCAGTCGAGGACTTGATGAAGGAAGAGAAAAGGCTGCTTATAGAATTACGCGAACGAGGTTACGTATTTAATGATCCAGTCTACAGCTTGTTGTTCTTTTCCTCAACGCATTTACCTTATATTCGAATTACTCAACAGGGAATGTATGATGTTATGAATAAAACGGTACTCTTTCCGTCGATAATGCGTTAAAATATAACAGTGGAAAAGGTTAACAGTGAATTGTTATGACACCGTGGATTTTGAGTAGATAGGAGTGTTCATAAAGATGAAAAAATGGGCTGTTGCAGTAACAGCAACTCTTTTGCTGCTTTCTGGCTGCAGTGACAAAGAAAAAGCTGCTAAACCTGAAAAAAAGGCAGAAGAGGTTGAAAAAGAAGTAGAGGGAAATATCAAACCATACAGCTTTCCGCTTACTGGTATTGCCTCTGAGACAGAAACAGATGGCAGAGCAATTGCTGTGATGATTAATAATCATCCAAAAGCAAGACCGCAATCTGGCTTGGATAAGGCGGACATCGTTTATGAGATTCTTGCAGAAGGAGATATTACCCGTTTCCTTGCAATTTTCCAAAGTGAAATGCCGTCAACTATCGGACCTATTAGAAGTGCAAGGGACTATTATATTGAACTTGCAAAAGGGTTTAATGCATTATTTCTAGCCCACGGATACAGTCCGGAAGCAAAAAAAATGCTAGAGCAAGGCTATGTGGATAATCTTAATGGAATTGTTTATGATGGCACCCTTTTTCAAAGAGTAGACTTCCGAGTTGCGCCACATAACTCCTATATTACGTATAAGAATATTTTAAAAGGGGCAGAGCAAAAAAGTTATTCAATGGATGAAAATCCAACAGCACTTACCTTTCTTACAGAAGAAGAAAGTAACAATGTTGCAGGTGATGAGGCGAAATCTGTGATGATTTCCTATTCTTCAAGTACCATATCCGATTCGAGTTTTGAATTTGATTCTTCCCTTGGAAAATATAAGCGATTCTCAGGAGGAGAACAAACAATTGATTTAGAATCGAAAGAACCCATTCTGCTAGATAACCTATTTATTGTCGAAGCAAAACATCAGGTAGTTGATTCTGACGGTCGTAAGGAAATTGACCTGATGTCAGGAGGAAATGGCTACTTGCTACAAATGGGGAAGGTAATGGAAGTGGAATGGAAAAATGAGAATGGGGTCATCGTTCCTGTAAAAAATGGTGAATTGGTTTCTTTTAAACAAGGAAAGACGTGGGTAAATGTTGTACCAACAAACCCAGGGCTACAAAATAGTATTTCATTTAATCTGAACTAATATATATATTAAAGGGGTAGAAACGATGCAAATTGATAAACTACGGGGGAAAGAGCTGGATCAACTTTTTAAAGCTGTGCTTTCCTTAAAGGATTTAGATGAATGCTACCGCTTCTTTGACGACTTGTGCACAATTAATGAGATTCAATCATTATCACAACGGTTGGATGTAGCGCGAATGCTTCGCGAAGGAAATACCTATCATAAAATTGAAGCAGAAACAGGTGCAAGCACGGCAACGATTTCACGGGTGAAACGTTGTTTGAATTTTGGAAATGATACGTATGAAATGGTACTTGCTCGGGTTAAAGAGGAAAACAGCACAACGGCTGAGGAATAAAAATGGAAAACCGAAGAGAAAACTCTTCGGTTTTCTTTTTTAATAGAACCGGCTAATGCTATAATGGTGTGATGGAATACCGAATGTGGGAGGATTTTTTCGATGTACGATTATCGCGAGTGGCGCCATGTGTTTAAACTCGATCCAAATAAAGAGATATCAGATGAACAATTAGAAAAGGTATGTGAATCTGGGACGGACGCGGTCATTGTTGGAGGAACGGATGGGGTAACTCTTGAAAATGTTCTAGATCTAATGGCAAGAATACGTCGGTTCACGATTCCGTGTGTCCTAGAAGTTTCAGGAATTGAAACAATTACCCCTGGATTTGACCTCTATTTTATTCCAACCATATTAAACAGTAGCGATGCCAAGTGGATTACTGGACTGCATCATCAGGCCGTTAAAGAATTTGGCGAAATCATTGATTGGGATGAGTTAATACTTGAAGGCTACTGCATAATAAATGAAGACTGCAAAGCGGCAAAACTGACGAAAGCTAAAACAGATGTAACAGCCGATGATGTGAAGGCATATGCGATGATGGCAGAAAAGATGTTTCAACTACCAATTTTTTACCTTGAATATAGCGGTAAATATGGCGATCCAGATTTAGTAGCAGATGTAAAAAAAGTACTCAAAAATACCATCCTTTTTTATGGCGGCGGAATTTCTACAGTTGAACAAGCAGCGGAAATGGCCAAGCATGCAAACGTCATAGTCGTCGGCAACGCTATTTATGAGAATTTTGATCAGGCGCTAGCTACGGTAAAAAGTGTAAAATAGTATTTGCTAGAAATGGTAAAGAACGATAAAATAAGAACAAATGTTTGATATGGCGGTGAAGGAAATGCAATATTTATCAGATAAGCTTATTAATGGATTAAATCCTGAACAGCAAAGTGCAGTAAAAGCAACAGATGGGCCACTCTTGCTGATGGCAGGTGCCGGAAGTGGTAAAACAAGAGTCTTAACGCATCGTATTGCCTACTTAATAGTTGAAAAACGAGTGAATCCTTACAATATTTTAGCGATTACTTTTACAAATAAAGCAGCAAGAGAAATGAAGGAAAGAATCAGAACGATTATGGGCGGGGCTGCCGACGAAATCTGGATATCCACTTTTCACTCCATGTGTGTCAGGATCTTACGCAGAGATATTGACAGGATGGGCTTTAACCGTAATTTTACGATATTAGATACTACGGACCAACAATCGGTGATTAAAGGAATCCTCAAGGACAAAAACATTGACCCGAAGAAATTCGATCCGCGGGCAATCCTTGGCTCCATCAGCTCAGCAAAAAATGAATTAATTGACCCAGAGGAATACGCAAAAACCGCTGGCGACTATTTCTATCAAGTGGTTAGTGATGTATATACAGAATATCAAAAACGTCTGCGTAAAAATCAAGCACTCGATTTTGATGACTTGATCATGAAGACGATTCAATTATTTACGCGTGTTCCAGACGTGTTGGATTATTACCAGCGTAAGTTTCAATATATCCATGTCGATGAGTATCAGGACACCAATAAAGCACAGTATATGCTAGTTAAATTTCTGGCGAATCGTTTTAAAAACCTTTGTGTTGTAGGGGATTCCGATCAATCGATCTATCGATGGAGAGGAGCGGATATTGCAAACATCCTTTCCTTTGAAAAAGACTATCCAGATGCAAAAGTTATTCTCCTCGAGCAAAACTACCGTTCAACAAAGCGAATACTCTTAGCAGCAAACAAGGTAATTGAAAATAACCGGACTCGGAAGGCTAAGAATCTTTGGACAGAGAACCCCGAAGGAAATAAACTTGTCTACTATCGTGCGGACAGTGAGCAGGGGGAAGCACAATTTGTTGCTGGAAAGATTAAAGAGTTAACTCGTGATAACAAGTACAAGTTTGCAGACATTGCTATTCTTTACCGCACAAATGCGCAATCGCGTGTAATGGAGGAAGTATTACTAAAATCCAACATCGAATACAGCATAGTCGGCGGTACAAAGTTCTATGACAGAAAAGAAATCAAAGATATGCTCGCCTATTTGCGCTTAATCTCTAATCCTGATGATGACATTAGTTTAAGACGTATCATTAACGTGCCAAAACGGGGAATCGGTTCAACCTCAATTGATAAAATGGCCGATTTTGCCGCAATACACGATATTTCTATCTATCAGGCTCTTTCGAGTGTGGAATTAATGGGGTTGAGCCCGAAAATCACAAAAGCAGCCAGAGAGTTCCATGAATTAATCAGTAAATATACACAAATGCAAGAATTCCTATCGGTAACAGAGTTGGTTGAAGAAGTTCTTGAGAAATCCGGTTATCGTGAAATGCTGAAGTTGGAAAAATCATTAGAAGCACAAAGTCGCCTGGAGAACCTTGATGAATTATTATCTGTTACAAAAAGCTTTGAGGAATCAAGTGAGGATAAGAGCTTGGTTGCATTTTTAACAGATTTAGCTCTTGTAGCCGATATTGATTCGATGGATGATGACGGAGAAAAGGCAGATTCCATAGTCCTGATGACCTTGCACTCGGCAAAAGGGCTAGAATTTCCGGTTGTATTCTTAATTGGATTAGAAGAAGGCGTATTCCCTCATAGCCGCTCACTGATGGAAGAAGCGGAAATGGAAGAGGAACGCAGGCTAGCTTACGTAGGCATCACAAGAGCAGAGCAAACTCTTTTTATTACGAATGCACAAATGAGAACATTATATGGAAGAACCAGCATGAACCCCGCATCACGATTTATTAGTGAAATACCCGAAGACCTTATTGAGGGCGTTGAAAAACCAGAAAGAATCAACACTCCCTTTGGCGCAGGAAGGGCCTCTTTTGGTCGATCAGGGAGCAGTAGCCTAGGTTCTGGGGGAAGTTCGTTTGGAACGCCTGCTCCTAGAAAACCAGTTATGAGACCAGTTGCTGCCGTATCGGGAGCAGAGGGAATGGGCTGGAAGGTTGGAGATAAAGCTGAGCACGGAAAATGGGGCATTGGCACGGTGGTAAGCGTTAAAGGCGAAGGAGAAGGAACGGAATTAGATATTGCATTCCCGAGTCCTACCGGAATCAAGCGCCTACTTGCTAAATTTGCTCCAATAAAAAAAGCATAAGTTAGACTCTTTTTAGGGCATTGAACAAGTGTTTGATGCCCTAATAAAAGGGCACTGTTAAAGGTTATTGTTGATTTAACTATGTTGATTGGAGCGGAAGGCACGAGACTCCTGCGGGAGTACGGGGCTGGGGAGACCCCACAGGCGCTTAAGCGCCGAGGAGGCTCCCCGGCACGCCCGCGGAAAGCGAAGTGCCTGGAGCGGAAATCAACATCCAAGTTAAATGAACCCACGAGGAATAAATACTTTAAATGAAAGGGCTGGATCCATGGACCTTCAAACCGCTGAACACAGGGCCGCAGAATTAAGAAACCTCTTAAATCAATATGGCTATGAATATTATGTGTTAGATAAACCTTCCGTACCAGATTCGGAATATGACCGTTATATGCAAGAGTTACTAGAATTAGAAGCAAAGTTCCCGCAGTTAAATAGAGCGGATTCGCCTACCCAGCGTGTCGGCGGAAATATTCTAGACTTATTTGAAAAGGTTGAGCACACCGCGCCAATGTTAAGCTTGGGAAACGCTTTTAATGAACAGGACTTAAAGGATTTTGATCGCCGCGTCCGCCAGGCAGTTGGGGAAGAAGTCACATATGTTTGTGAATTGAAAATCGATGGACTCGCTGTGTCCTTACGTTATGAAGAAGGTTTATTTATCCAAGGGGCCACACGAGGTGATGGCACAATTGGTGAAGATATTACAGCTAACCTGAAAACAATCAAATCGATTCCTCTTCGTCTACGTGAAAATGTCTCGATTGAGGTTCGCGGGGAAGCTTATATGCCGAAGAGCTCCTTTCATGCTCTAAATAAAGTAAAAGAAGAACGGGGCGAGGATCTGGCAGCTAACCCTAGAAATGCGGCCGCGGGCTCATTAAGACAATTGGACCCTAAGATTGCGGCTTCTCGTAATCTGGATGTATTTTTATATGGAATAGGGGCTGCAAGCAAGATTGAGGCAACTTCCCATAGTGAAGGCCTAAATTTTTTAGACCGTCTTGGTTTTAAAACGAATAAAGAGCGGCAAAAATGCGGCACAATTGATGAAGTGATTGAATATGTGAATGGCTGGGTTGATCGACGACCTCATCTGCCGTATGAAATTGATGGAATTGTTATTAAGGTGGATTCATATAAGCAGCAGAGTGAGCTAGGGACAACTGCAAAAAGCCCGCGCTGGGCAATTGCATTTAAGTTTCCTGCTGAAGAAGTCGTTACGACTCTTTTGGGTATCGAACTCAGCGTTGGCCGTACCGGAGTCATCACGCCAACAGCGATATTGAAGCCTGTGAAAGTGGCTGGCTCAACGGTTCAGCGTGCTTCCTTGCATAATGAAGACTTAATCCGTGAAAAGGATATCAAACTTGGCGATCAAGTGGTAATCAAAAAAGCAGGGGATATTATCCCGGAAGTAGTCAATGTCCTTGCTGATCAACGAACAGGCGAAGAAGTTGATTTCGTAATGCCCTCTCACTGCCCGGAATGTGAAAATGAACTTGTTCGCTTTGAGGGGGAGGTTGCTTTAAGATGTATCAACCCAAAATGTCCTGCACAAATTCGCGAGGGATTAATACATTTTGTCTCCCGTACTGCGATGAACATTGATGGCATGGGAGAGAAAGTAATCAGCCAGCTTTTTGCTGAAAATTTAATTAGCGATGTGGCCGATATTTACAAGCTGACAGGCGACCAGCTTTTGGCTTTAGAAAGAATGGGTGAGAAATCCGTTTCTAATCTACTAAAAGCAATTGAGGCTTCAAAAAGTAATTCTCTTGAAAAATTACTATTTGGTCTAGGGATTCGTCATGTGGGGGCGAAAGCAGCAAAAACACTCGCACAGAGCTTTGATACAATGGATAATCTAGCTTCGGCAACAAAAGAGGAATTACTAGCCATTAATGAAATCGGCGAAAAAATGGCCGATGCCATTGTAACCTTCTTTGAACAGGAAGAGGCAGTTGAACTGTTGGAAGAATTATCTTCAGCAGGTGTTAATATGGAATACAAAGGAGCAAAACCTGTATCTGCTGAAGAGTCTGACAGTGTTTTTGCCGGGAAAACAGTGGTATTAACAGGAAAATTAGAACAGCTTTCTAGAAACGAAGCGAAAGAAAAGATAGAAGCTTTAGGAGGCAATGTTTCTGGCAGTGTGAGTAAGAAAACACATCTAGTCATTGCTGGAGTTGAGGCAGGTTCTAAGCTTAAGAAGGCACAGGAACTAGGAATTGAAGTATGGGACGAGGAGAAGCTACTCGTTGAATTTAATAAATAAGCACTTTTCGTAAAGATTGTTATAAAAACCTTAAAGCCGGTTTTTACGTTGATATAGCTATATAGTACTTTGAATAAAGTTTGCAAGCTCTTTTCTCTAATGTACTTAGTTTTAAATAGTTGAAAATAGCTTAAAATATATTATTCTGATCTAAATAGCAACAATGTTTGAGAAAAGAGCCATAAATAAGAGGTGTTAGTTGTGAGAAAGCTCTCATTGCTCGCTTTTTCCCTTATCTTGCTGCTTAGTGGGTGTGCACCAAACTTCCAACAGGAAGACAGTGTGGTTCAAACAGAAGATAAAAAGGAAGAGAAAGCGATCATTCCAAAATATAATATTTCAGATAACTATTATCGGACGATTTTGCCGTTTGAACCTGGGGAAGCACGTGGCTTAGTCGTTGGTAATGTGAATACTAGATACGATATTAACGAATTTGAAACGGGTCTAATGCGAATTGCCCAACATAGCTTTGACCCTAAAACCTACTTGTTCCAAGAAGGACAAGAGTTAAAGCGAGATACAGTTAGATCATGGTTGAATCGGAAATTTACAAATGCACAATTAAAGGAAAAAGGGCTTGAAGAGGAAGAGAATATCGGCTTGAATCCTTTAATTGAAGACAACGTTGATTTCAAAGAAGGGAACAAAAGTAGTCCGATTTATTTAGCCCATATTTTAGAACATAACTATTTAATTAAGGGTGACGATAATACTGTAAAATTGGGCGGAGTCGTCATTGGTCTGGCTTTAAACTCAGTCCATTATTATCGAACGGCAATTGGTGAACCCTATTTCGAAGAAGAAATTTCTTTTAAAGAAATGGAAAGAGAAGGGCAAAAGATTGCTCAAGAGGTTCTAAAACGTTTGCGAGCGAAAAAGGGATTAAAGGATGTTCCAATTACTATTGCCTTGTTTAAACAGCAAAGCAAGTCTTCCGTTGTACCAGGAAACTTCTTTGCCTATACTACTGCGAGCAAAGGAAACTCGGCGATTGATAAATGGGAAAAGGTTGATGAGAGGTACTTCTTATTTCCTTCAACCGAAGCACAGGAGTTACACAGAGATGATGTCACTGCTTTTCTTAACTTTAAGCAAGATGTAGAGAAGTACTTTCCAAACTTTAATGGTGTCATTGGTCGTGCCTTTTACGTTGGAGATCAATTCCAAGATTTGAATATTACGATTCCGATTCAGTTCTATGGAAAAACGGAAGCAATTGGCTTTACTCAATATGTAACAGGCCTCGTCCTCGAGCATTTTCCAAACTATATTTCCGTTTCAGTTAGCGTGACATCTGTCGACGGACCCGAAGCACTCATTGTCCGCAAGGCAAATGAAACCGAACCATTTGTTCATATCTATTAACTGGACCTGGCTTATTGCCAGGTCTTTTTTGTATTTTCAAAAATTAATAGTAACCGCTTTCGATTGATAGGAGATAAAGAATCATGATAGAATGGACAATGAATGTAAACGTTTTATTTAATACATAGGAGGTTTTAAAAATGGTACAACCTTATAAGCATGAACCATTTACAGATTTCACGATTGAAGAAAACCGTCAGGCCTATCTTAAGGCGTTAACCACTGTCGAAGGATATTTAGGTCAGGATTATGATCTAGTGATCGGTGGCGAGAGAATTTCAACCGAGGATAAGATAGTTTCCTATAATCCATCAAATACAGAAGAAATAGTTGGCCGCGTCTCAAAAGCAAGTAGAGAGTTAGCTGAACAAGCGATGCAAGCAGCCGTTGAAGCTTTTAAAACATGGAAAAAAACAAAGCCGGAAGTTCGTGCGGATGTACTTTTTAAGGCAGCGACAATTATTCGCCGTCGTAAGCATGAGTTTTCAGCACTTTTAACAAAAGAGGCAGGAAAACCATGGAGAGAAGCGGATGCAGATACAGCTGAAGCAATTGATTTCCTTGAATATTATGGCCGTCAAATGTTGTCTCTAAAGGACGGAGTACCAGTTAACAGTCGTCCAAACGAGTTCAACCGCTATCACTATATTCCGCTTGGCGTAGGAATCATTATCTCACCATGGAACTTCCCGCTAGCAATTATGGCAGGAACCACTGTAGCAGCGATTGTTGCGGGTAATACCGTTCTATTAAAACCAGCTTCAACCACACCTGTTGTTGCAGCGAAATTTGTTGAAGTCATGGAAGAAGCGGGTCTTCCAAAGGGCGTCCTTAACTTCGTTCCAGGCAATGGTTCTGAAGTCGGTGACTATCTTGTCGACCATAAGGATACTCGCTTTATCAGCTTTACAGGTTCGCGTGATGTCGGACTCCGGATTTTCGAACGTTCATCGAAAGTAAATGAAGGCCAAATTTGGATGAAGCGTTTAATTGCTGAAATGGGCGGCAAAGACACCATCGTTGTCGACTCAGAAGCAGACCTTGAGCTTGCAGCACAATCAATTGTTGCTGGAGCATTCGGATTCTCAGGTCAAAAATGTTCAGCTTGCTCACGTGCAGTAATCGTCGAAGATGTATACGATCAGGTATTGAATCGTGTAATCGAGTTAACGAAAGAGTTAACAGTTGGTGATCCGACTGATCAAGGTACATTCATGGGTCCTGTCAACGATAATAACGCATTCAAAAAAGTAATGGATTATATTGAAATCGGCAAGCAAGAAGGTAAGATTGTTGCTGGTGGTGAAGGTGACAATTCAGTAGGCTATTTCATTCAACCAACTGTAATCGCTGACTTAGCTCCAAAGTCACGTATCATGCAAGAAGAAATTTTTGGACCAGTGGTTGGTTTTACAAAGGCGAAGGATTTCGATGAAGCGATTGAAATTGCTAACAATACAGAGTATGGCTTGACTGGAGCGGTTATCACATCAAACCGCGCCCACATGGAACAAGCACGTGAAGACTTCCATGTCGGTAACCTTTACTTCAACCGTTCATGTACAGGCGCAATTGTTGGCTACCAGCCATTCGGCGGCTTCAATATGTCCGGTACTGACTCTAAAGCAGGCGGCCCGGATTACTTGCTGCTTCATATGCAAGCTAAGACAACGTCTGAGATGTATTAATTTATATTTAAGTCCAATTCTTAGGAATTGGACTTTTTTTGGTGTGTGCGCTTATGTGTTCCAGTATTATCCAATAAATGTAGTAAGGTAGCTTACTTTTGTAGTAAGTATGATACTTTTTGTAGTAAGTTGTGCGGGGTATCCATTTTTATCCAGAAATTGTAGTAAGGTAGCCTACTTTTGTAGTAAGTATGATTCTTTTTGTAGTAAGTTGTGTGGGGTATCCAGTTTTATCCAAATATTGTAGTGAGGTAGCTTACTTTTGTAGTAAGTATGATACTTTTTGTAGTAAGTTGTGCGGATTATCCAGTTTTATCCAAATATTGTAGTAAGGTAGCGTATTTTTGTAGTAAGTATGATACTTTTTGTAGTATGTTGGGTGATTCATCGAATTTTATCCAAAAATTGTAGTAAAGTAGCTTATTTTTGTAGTAAGTTAGTTTCGGTATCCAGTCTTATCCAATATTTGTAGTAAGTGGAATTCGATTTGTAGTGAAACCCCTAAACTTAGTAGAAAGCAATCTCCACTATCCCCCTTTATGACAAAAATGTGAAGCATTTCACAAATAACCTTACATTGTGACCAACTTCACAATCATAACTCGCTCCTAAGATTTACAATGTATTTATAGAGAAAAACGTAAATACCGTATATTCATAGATTAATCACATTAAAAGGAGCGATCCAACATGAAAAAACTTGTAATGATAGGGAACGGGATGGCGGGCGTTAGAACGATTGAAGAAATCCTAAAAATCTCTCCAGAGCAATTCGAAGTGACCATTTTTGGACAAGAGCCACACCCTAACTACAATCGAATTAAACTATCAAACATCCTACAAGGAGATACAAACTTTGACGATATTATAATTAATCCACTAGATTGGTATAAAGAAAATAATATTCAATTATACACAGACGAAGCAGTAACTAAGATTGATGTCGAAGCGAAGAAAGTCATCTCAGATCAAGGCCGTGAAGTACAGTATGATGAATTAATCATTGCCACTGGTTCGAACTCATTTATTCTACCTATTCCAGGGGCCGATAAAATCGGAGTCACTGGTTTTCGTGATATCAAAGATTGTGAAATGATGATCAAGTCAGCACGGCAATATAAAAAGGCAGTGGTAATCGGCGGCGGACTTCTTGGTCTTGAAGCAGCAAGAGGATTACTAAACCTTGGGATGAAGGTGGATGTTGTCCATCTAATGCCAAGTTTAATGGAGCGCCAACTCGACCCAATTGCTTCATCCTTACTGAAAGCTGAGCTCGAATCCCAAGGCATGAACTTTTTAATGGAAAAAGAAACAGTTGAAATTATAGGAGATGAGTGCGTTGCTGGTCTTCGTTTTAAAGATGGGTCACACGTTCCAGCAGATCTTGTTGTCATGGCAATCGGGATTAAGTCTAATTCAATAGTTGCAAAAGAAAGTGGAATCTACGTTAACCGCGGGATTGTCGTTAATGACTATATGGAAACAAGTGCAGCAAATGTGTATGCAGTTGGCGAATGTGCCGAGCATAGAGAAATTGTTTACGGCTTAGTTGCACCATTATACGAGCAAGGTAAGATCCTTGCTGAGAGAATTTGTGGGAAAGAAGCTGCACCATACGAAGGATCAGTGACAGGCACCCAGTTAAAGGTTGCTGGAGTTGACCTGTTTTCAGCAGGTGAGATTTTTGAAGATGGTACAACAAAATCAATTATGGTTTATAACGAATATGAAGGCGTTTATAAGAGAGCATTAGTCCGTAACAACCGAATCGTTGGAATTGTCCTTTATGGTAATACAAAAGATAGTACTAGACTTTTCCGAATGCTATCGAAAAAGGAAGATATCACGGGAGTATCCATTTTTGAATCACACTGTTCAGCTGAAGGCGGCAGCGGTGATATTGCTTCTATGCCGAATGATGAATTGGTGTGTGGGTGTAATGGCGTAACAAAAGGAGCAATTATTGAGGCGATTAAAGCACAAGGTCTGACCACACTTGACCAAGTAAGTCATTGTACAAATGCAGGCCGTTCTTGCGGACGCTGTAAACCAATGGTAAATGATATTTTAGCTTACACACTTGGTGACGAATTTGATGCGACTGCTGCACAGAAAACGAGCATTTGCGGATGTACAACCATCAGCCGTGAAGAGCTAATTGAGGAAATTAAAGAAAAGGGCTTATCTAGTGTGAAAGAAGTGATGAACGTCCTCGAGTGGAATAATGAAGAAGGTTGTACAAAATGTCGTCCAGCGATCAACTATTACCTAGGCATGGTTCACATGGATGAATACAAGGACGATCGCGATTCTCGTCTAGTGAATGAGAAAATGCATGCGAATATACAGAAGGATGGAACCTACTCTGTAGTGCCAAGAATGTATGGTGGTGTGACAACGGCGGCGGATTTGAAAAAGATTGCTGAGGTGGCTGAAAAGTATGAGGTGCCGCTTGTAAAATTAACCGGTGGACAGCGGATTGGCTTGTTCGGCGTGAAAAAAGAAGATTTACCTAGTATGTGGGAAGAGCTTGATATGCCATCAGGTTATGCCTACGGAAAGACTCTTCGTACGGTGAAAACCTGTGTAGGTGCGCAATTCTGCCGCTATGGTACACAGGATTCAATGTCACTCGGAATTGAATTAGAGAAGAAGTTTGAACGTCTTGATACACCACATAAAGTGAAAATGGGCGTGTCTGCCTGCCCAAGAAACTGTTCCGAAGCGGGAATCAAGGATATTGGCTTTGTTGGCATCGATGGTGGCTGGGAAATCTATGTTGCTGGTAACGGCGGCGTCGATCTTCGTGCAGGTGATCTGTTAGCGACAGTGAAAACTGAAGCGGAGGTCATGGAAATGACCGCTGCTTATCTTCAATACTACCGTGAAACGGCTAATTACTTAGAGCGTACCTCTAAATGGGTCGAACGTGTCGGCTTAGACCATGTAAAAGAAGTGCTAGCAAATGAAGAAACAAGAAAAGCATTAAATGAACGGATGGACATAACGTTGAAGAAATACATTGAGCCTTGGAATGAAGCAATCCAGAGTGAAAAAATTAAAGATAAATACTATGCAGTTCATACTGTCAAGGCGGGGGAGTGATACAAATGTTAGTAACAAAAACTCGTACTCTAGTAGCTAATTATTCTAATCTCCCAATACGGTCTGGTTACACGGTAAACATCAATGATAACAACATAGCACTTTTTAAAGTTACCGATGGAAAGGTGTATGCGATTGAAAATCACAGTCCGCACCCTAAGGGTGGAGTGTTAACCGAAGGACTGGTAAGTAGTGATTTTGTTTTTTGCCCTGTTTATGATTGGAAAATCTCATTAGTGGATGGCAAGGTTCAGTCGCCAGACGAAGGTCAGGTAAAAACCTATCAAGTGGAAGTAGAAGAAGATAACGTTTATATTATTATATAAAGAGTGTGGAAGGATGGCTGCAGCATGACAACAGGAAAAGTGTTTTTAGTAGGAGCAGGGCCAGGGGACATTCGCTTAATTACGGTAAAAGGTTTGGAGGCTATTAAGAAGGCTGAGGTTATTTTATATGACCGGCTAGCCAATCCTAAGCTTTTGGAGTTTGCTCCAGAAGATTGCGAGCTAATTTATTGTGGAAAACTGCCAGACCGCCATATTTTACGCCAAGAGAAAATCAATGATCTTTTGGTAGAAAAGGCGTTAGAAGGTAAAAGAGTCGTACGTTTAAAAGGTGGCGACCCTGGTGTTTTCGGCCGTGTTGGTGAAGAAGCCGCTGCCCTTGCTACCTATCAGATTCCTTTTGAAATTGTTCCTGGCATTTCATCGGGGATTGCAGCCCCCCTTTATGCAGGAATTCCGGTTACCCACCGCGAGCATGCAGAATCGTTTGCGGTTGTAACTGCCCACGATAAATCAATCGATGGTAAACCAATGCTAGACTGGGAAGGGCTTGTCCGTGGAGTAGATACAATCGCTTTTTACATGGGAGTAGGAAATCTACCGTTTATCTGTGAAAACTTGATTGCTCATGGAAAGCTATCAACTACTCCGATTATATTAATTCAATGGGGAACCTTCGGCCGTCAGAAGACTTTACAAGGAACTCTTGCAGATATTTCAGCAAAGGTACGTGAGGCTAAGTTCAGCAATCCAGCAATTATTCTCGTTGGCGAAGTCATTTCACTACGTGAAAAAATCAGTTGGTTTGAAAAACTGCCGTTGTATGGCAGGCAGATCCTCCTTGCGCGTACAGGTGAAAGCGTGAGTGGCTTAGCGCAGGAATTAATGGAGAAGGGTGCAGATGTAATTGAATTTCCGAAATGGAAAAAGATAATTATCCCTGTAGACGTTAGTAAAGTAATCGCCTATGATCATATTCTGTTTTCATCACCTGAAAGCGTGGAGGAATTTTTCCAAGCAGTCATTGATAAAGGAATCGACATTCGAAAAATTAAAGCTGATTTCTTTGTGCGCTCAAGCAAATCGTTAAAATCCCTAAAAGAACGAGGATTTGTTGCTCAACTAATTGTTGATATGCCAGAGACGGTTAGCTTATTGATTGTTGGTGATGATCCTATATTGAAAAAAGAATATGAACAAGCCGACGTTCTGGCTATTAGCAGAAAAGTGTTGGATCAGCAGTTTCTACCCATTTTTAAAAGAATGATAGAGGAAGCGGATGTGAATACAGTAGTCTTCCCGAGCAGAGCAGCCGTTGGGGCCATGTTTGAAGGTTTGAGGGAATGCGGTATTGAAGCTGTCGAGCTTTTTAAAAGTTTGAAGGTGGTTTGTATGGGTCAACAAACGAGAAATGCCTTTGAAGATGCTGGCTTTAAGATAGATGGAATGCCACAGTCCCCAACGAAAGAAGCGTTGATCGAGTATTTAATTCAGCGACCCATTGCAGGAAATTAGCAATGGAAGCAATCATCTATATTGCCCATGGTAGTCGTCGGCAAGAGGCAAATGAGAAGTTTATTGCCTTTATTGGTGAAGTAATGAAAAGGTCTGGAGCTGCGGTTCAGGCCTTTGGATTTATCGAACATGCAGAGCCAACAATTAGACAGGCAATCGAGGAGTGTACGGAACAAGGCGTACAAGAGATTACTGTTGTGCCGGTGTTGTTATTGCCTGGAATCCATTCAAACGAGGATATTCCAGCAGAATGCAAGGGATATCCTAATGCGGTTTTCTATTATGGTAAGCCGATAGGTGTAGATGAAATTATGGTCAATTTGCTTTATGATAGGCTATCTAGTGCTGGGTTTGGCAAGCATGCAAATGATACCGTACTACTTGTTGGACATGGAAGTCGAGAGCCGGCTGCTGCGATTGAATTTGAAAGACTAGCTAACGGGCTATCAGTCAAAATCGCCGGGGAAGTCTATACGGGCTACTTAACTACCTCTGTATCGTATCAAGATAAGATCAAACAGCTTTCGGAAAAAAACATATATATTCTTCCCTACTTATTGTTTTCTGGTGGATATACCGCCAAAATGGAGAAAGAAATAAGTGGGCTTGGCGCAAGGGTGACGCTTTGTGACCCTATTGGCTTTGATGAGAAATTATATCCGTTAATTCAAAAACGGGCGAATGAGGTGTGGGTATGAGTTCATATTATCCGATTATGTTACGGCTGGAAGGTAAAAGGGTTGTTGTCGTTGGGGGCGGAAAGGTTTCCGAGCGAAAGGTTAGCGGAATGCTGGGGACCGGTGCTGATATTGTTGTTATCAGTCCTGAAGCAACCGCTGAACTTCAGAGACTTGCCAGTAGTGGGGAAATTGACTGGAAGAGAAAATCGTTTTCAGCAGAAGACTTGGGTAATGCCTTTATGATTTTTGCCGCAACAAACGACTATGATCTAAATCAGTCTATTCGGAGGATTACTAGGAACCATCAGCTTGTTACGATTGTTGATGACCCTGAAGGCTCGGACTTTCATGTTCCGTCTCAAATGCAGCGCGGGCGATTAAGCATTGCTGTTTCAACAGGCGGTGCGAGTCCAAAGCTGGCGAGCAAAATTCGCGAAGAGCTTGCAGAGCAGTTTGATGACTCCTACGAGGACTATCTTGATTTTCTTTTTCAGGCAAGGCAGCAAGTCTTGAAAGAAGTGAAGGACTCCACTATTAAAAAGAGACTTTTATCAGCAATCGTAAGCTCCGAGTTTTTGACTAGTAAGGATCGTGAAGGCGATTTTAATAGATTATATGAAGAGATGAAGGCGGGTACCTGAAGATGGGTATCCGCCTTTTTATATGGTATAAAGACCTAGGACAGGGAGTATTTACCTATTTTTAAAAATTTTCAGAAAAGTAGTTCCAATTTTAAAAAGTGTGTTATATAATACAAAACGAGGATAGTTACTGTATTATAACAAAGAGGTGAGTGAGTTCATGTCGACACAAACGACCGGTATTGAAGTAGTCGGGGCCAGGAAAGCCCAGTATGATGAGATTTTAACTCCAGAGGCATTAAGTTTCATTGAGGAGTTAGAGCGGAATTTTGGAGAAAGAAGAAATGAACTGTTACAGTACAGGCAAAAACGGCAGGATGAAATGAATCAAGGAAAATTGCCGGATTTTCTTCCTGACACAAAGCATATTCGAACTGGCGACTGGACGATTGCTCCACTGCCAGAAGATCTTCAAGACCGGCGGGTCGAAATTACAGGGCCAACCGAACGAAAAATGGTTATTAATGCCCTGAATTCTGGTGCGAAAGTTTTTATGGCAGATTTCGAAGATGCCACTTCACCAACCTGGGAGAACATAGTCGAAGGACAAATAAACTTACGGGATGCAGTAAATCGGACGATTTCCTTCCAAAATCCCAATGGTAAGCAATATGTACTTAAGGAAGAAACTGCTGTACTGTTCGTGAGATCTCGCGGATTACATCTTGAGGAAAAACATGTGCTGTTAGATGGCAAGCCTATCTCTGGGAGCTTTTTCGATTTTGGAATGTACTTTTTCCATAATGTTGAGAACCTCCTTGCAAGAAGAACGGGTCCTTATTTTTATCTGCCAAAGCTTGAAGGTCATTTGGAGGCAAGGCTTTGGAATGATGTCTTTGTATTTGCGCAAGAAAAGCTTAAGGTCGCTCAAGGAACGATTAAAGCGACTGTTTTAATAGAAACCATCATGAGCGCATTTGAAATGAATGAGATTTTATATGAATTAAAAGAGCACTCTGCCGGATTGAACTGTGGGAGATGGGATTATATTTTCAGTTACTTAAAAAAGCTGCGTAACCACAAGGATATCATTTTACCCGATCGTTCACAGGTTACGATGACTGTACCGTTTATGCGCTCCTATTCATTGCTAACAATTCAAACCTGTCATCGCCGCAAAGCGCCAGCGATGGGTGGAATGGCTGCGCAAATTCCGATTCGCAATAATCCAGAGGCAAACGAGGAAGCCTTTGCCAAGGTTCGTGCTGACAAGGAACGTGAAGCACGCGATGGTCATGACGGAACATGGGTAGCACATCCTGGTCTTGTACCAGTTGCTTTAGAGGTGTTTAACCGTGAAATGCCGGTTGCGAATCAAATTCACACAACTAAACAACAGAAAATCACCATTGTCGCCAGTGATTTACTCGAAGCACCAAGCGGAACGATTACCGAAGAAGGTGTTCGCGTCAATATTAATGTTGGCATTCAATATATTGCTTCTTGGCTTTCTGGCAGAGGAGCCGCACCAATCCATAATTTAATGGAGGATGCAGCAACGGCAGAAATTTCACGGGCACAGCTATGGCAGTGGATCCGCAGTCCGAGAGGCATCCTTAATGACGGCCGGAAGGTCACTGTTGAGATGTATGAAAAGTATAAGATAGAGGAACTGGAAAATATCAAAAAAGAAATAGGTAATGAAGCTTTTGAATCAGGTCGATTTGATGAAGCAGCGGAATTATTTGATCGCTTGATTTTAAATGATGATTTTGAAGACTTTCTAACATTACCAGGATATGAATTATTATAAAAAATTCTAATAGAATAATAGGAGGAATATAAAATGACTAATAATTCAAGAGTAGCGCAATTACAGGAAAGCTGGGAATTAGATAAGCGTTGGAATGGGATTACTAGACCTTACACGGCAGAGGATGTTATTAAACTTCGCGGTTCAATTGATATCGAACATACTTTGGCAAGAAAAGGTGCAGAAAAGCTTTGGAAGCTATTAAATGAGGAAGACTATGTAAATGCTCTTGGCGCACTAACGGGTAATCAGGCGGTTCAACAGGTAAAGGCAGGATTGAAAGCTATCTACTTAAGTGGCTGGCAGGTGGCTGCTGATGCAAACCTATCAGGAAATATGTACCCGGACCAAAGCTTGTATCCAGCGAATAGTGTACCAAGTGTAGTAAAACGGATTAACCAAGCGCTTCAGCGTGCGGACCAAATCACCCATTCAGAGGGAGATGACTCAATCGATTGGTTTGCACCAATTGTTGCCGATGCAGAGGCAGGCTTTGGCGGACAATTAAACTGCTTCGAATTAATGAAGGGCATGATTGAAGCCGGAGCTGCTGGAGTTCACTTTGAAGATCAGCTTTCCTCTGAGAAGAAATGTGGCCATTTAGGCGGTAAAGTATTGCTGCCAACACAAACAGCAGTCCGTAACTTAATAGCAGCTCGTCTAGCAGCAGATGTTATGGGTGTTCCGACGTTATTAGTTGCTCGTACAGATGCCAATGCAGCCGATTTGATTACAAGTGATATTGATATGACGGACGCACCGTTTATTACTGGAGAGCGGACAGGAGAAGGCTTCTTCCGGACGAAGGCAGGGATTGACCAAGCGATTGCTCGCGGTTTAGCATATGCACCATATGCCGATTTGATTTGGTGCGAAACTTCTGAGCCGAACATTGAAGAAGCCCGACGCTTTGCAGAGGCTATCCATGAGCAATTCCCTGGCAAGATGTTGGCTTACAACTGCTCGCCTTCGTTTAACTGGAAAAAGAAGCTTGACCAAGAAACGATTGCGAAGTTCCAGCAGGAGCTTGGAAAAATGGGCTACAAGTTCCAATTCGTTACCCTTGCAGGCTTCCATGCCCTAAACCACGGCATGTTTGAACTTGCTCGCGGCTACAAAGAGCGCGGTATGGCAGCATACTCCGAGCTGCAGCAAGCGGAGTTTGATAGCGAGCAACACGGCTACACAGCCACACGTCACCAACGTGAAGTGGGTACAGGTTACTTTGACCAGGTTTCAATGGTTATCACAGGTGGCACATCGTCGACTACTGCTCTTAAAGGCTCTACCGAAGAAGAGCAATTTACAAAATAAAAATATCCAGAATGAATCCTTCTCTCCTATTGGGGGGAAGGGTTTTTTTGGGTTGGAGTTACGGGCTGATGGCGAGATATAATGTATTTTTAAAATAACGAAGCTGGCTTTTTTGGAAAGGAACGTTTTTTAGGGTATTATCATACATATTAATAGTCCTTTTATTGGAGTTGATTTGATTTGAAAAAGCCAAACGTTGAGGAAGTCCTTCAGCAGGGTATTTATGGCGCCTTGGAAACCAAGCCAGATGAAAGACGAAAATTTTTAGGAACAATACGTGAGAGAATCATCGTGGTACTTAAGAAAACTCAAGTTGCAGAGACAGATATTTACCCCCAGGTGGAGAAAGAAATGGCTGCCAATCCACAGGCACACCTCTATTTAAATGGAAATATGGATTATTCGACATTATCAAAATATGTAAAGCTTGCAAGTAAATATAAGCTTGAACATACCATTGTCACCAATAAGGAGCATGATTCTGAGATTGGACTTGTCTTAGCGATGGAGTATGCAATCGATAAGGAAGAGATTTACATCACAAGAATAGAATTGAAACTTCCTGAGCAGAAGAAGAAAAAAGGATTTTTTTCTAAGATGTTTAACCGGTAGGAAGGTAATCAGTGAGATATCTTATGACGATATCTCACTGATTTTTTAAGAAGACACCTCAACAATTGCGTCTAATTCAATTTCTACATTACCTTGAATGGCTCTGCTAATCATACATGAGGTTTCTGCCTTAGTAGCAAGCCTTTGGGCTAATAATTGATCTTTCTCAGTGGCATCAGACGTTAGGACAATCCGTGGTCGGTGGATTATTTTTTTATAGGTGATAACCCCCTTGGTTACATCAACAATGCCTTCAGATTCCATCGTTAGGTCCACCTTTTGCAACTGACTCCGCTCCATCATCGCTGCAAGGGTGATGATATAGCAGGTTGCTGCAGCACCAAGGAGCATTTCATCAGGGTTCGTTCCAACACCAGGTCCGTCCATCTCGGGTGGGATCGACACTTTCGTTCTTAAGTTGCCAGCCTGTATTTCACCTACATCATTCCTTAAACCTGGCCAGCTTGCTTTTAAATGAAATCGATGTTCAGTCATGACAATCCTCCTAATTTTTAAAAATATTCGTAGTTGATTGCTAATATATGTTACCTTTTATATAGACCTATTTTTGGAGCAGTGAAATAATGAAAATTCTTGGAAAAATGACAATAACATTAATACTATGTCTATACTTAGCCATCCTTACTAAACTAATATTATTTAAATACATACCCTTATCCGAAATGATCAATCATTTTAATTTTACCTATAACGAATACTTTTGGCGATCGAATAACTTTGTCCCGTTTAAAACTATCTATTTCTATTTGTACTTAGCAGATATTAACCTAAATATTCGCATTGAAAACTTAGTTGGAAACATCATAGGCTTTATGCCCTTTGGATTTATCTTACCATTATTATCGAGAAAGTTTCTAAGGTTAGCGCCTGTATTATTTGCAACCTTTTGCCTGAGTCTCACCTACGAAGTACTTCAACTATTATTTGAATTTGGTAGCTTTGATGTGGATGACTTAATCTTAAATAGTTTTGGTGGAGCTCTCGGTTATCTTCTATATAAACTTCTGAAGTTCTTTTTTAAAAAGAAACGTTGAATCAGGGGGCGATTGCCCTCTTTTTTGTACTATTAATCTAAAAACTGTTCCTTTTGCCAATACTGATGAGGGAATCATTGCGGTAAAGCAGAAAAGTTTGGTATTATCATTAGTAAATTAACTTGATAAACAGGATGGGGGGTAATGATTAATGACAAGAATTTCGAATAAAGAGGTTAAGCACGTTGCGAACCTGGCACGATTAGCCATAACTGAAGAAGAAATGGAAAAGATGACAAAGGAACTTGATGCAATTATTACATTTGCAGAGCAATTAAATGAGTTGAACACTGAAAATGTTGAACCAACCTATCATGTATTGGATATGAAAAATATCCTTCGAGAAGATGTTGCACAAGAAGGATTACCGCGTGAGGAAGTTCTAAAAAATGCGCCAGACCATCAAGATGGTCAGATTAAAGTTCCATCAATCATGAGCGAATAAAAGAAAGGAGGGGAAAAAGTTGAGTTTATTTGATCATAAAGTATCAGATCTACATGAACTTTTACATAAGAAAGAACTAAAGGTATCAGACCTAGTAAATGAATCGTTCAAACGGATTAATGATGTCGATGGCAAGGTCCAGGCTTTTTTAACATTGGATGAAGAGCGTGCACGAAATTCCGCAAAGTCCCTTGATGAGAAGGTGAATACGGAAACCGCAAAAGGCCTGCTTTTTGGTATGCCGATTGGGATAAAGGATAATATCGTTACTAAAGACTTGAGAACCACTTGTGCAAGTAAGATTCTCGAAAACTTTAATCCGATTTACGATGCTACTGTTGTTCAAAAGCTTCAACAAGCAGAAACAGTGACGATTGGTAAGTTAAATATGGACGAGTTTGCAATGGGGTCATCAAATGAAAATTCAGGCTTTCAAAAAACACATAACCCCTGGAATTTAGAGACAGTACCAGGCGGATCTTCAGGAGGTTCAGCAGCAGCTGTTGCGGCTGGAGAGGTATTGTTTTCACTTGGGTCTGATACAGGCGGATCGATTCGCCAGCCGGCATCATTTTGTGGGGTAGTTGGAATGAAACCAACGTATGGCCGTGTTTCTCGCTTTGGACTAGTAGCATTTGCATCCTCTCTAGACCAAATCGGTCCGATTACAAAAACGGTTGAAGACAATGCCTACCTGCTGCAGGCAATTTCTGGGCTTGATCCGTTGGACTCAACATCCGCTAATGTTGATGTTCCTAACTTTGTCAGTGCGTTAACAGGTGATATTAAAGGGTTAAAAATTGCCGTACCAAAGGAGTATCTTGGTGAAGGTGTCAGTGAAATAGTTCGGCAATCTGTTTTAGATGCATTGAAGGTTCTTGAGGCGCAAGGTGCGGTATGGGAAGAAGTATCCTTGCCACACTCTAAATATGCACTCGCAGCCTACTATTTGCTTTCTTCATCAGAAGCATCGGCAAACCTTGCCCGTTTTGATGGTGTGCGCTATGGCTATCGGACGCCGAATGCAGATAATTTATTGGAGTTATATAAAAACTCAAGGGCAGAAGGCTTTGGTCCCGAAGTTAAGCGTCGGATTATGCTTGGAACCTTTGCACTCAGCTCAGGCTACTATGATGCTTATTATAAAAAGGCACAACAAGTCCGTACCTTGATTAAGAAGGACTTTGAAGATGTATTTGCCAAGTATGATGTAATAGTTGGACCGACAACACCAACCCCAGCTTTTAAGATTGGTGAGATAATAGACGACCCGTTAACAATGTATGCGAATGATATTTTAACAATACCGTTAAATCTTGCTGGCTTACCAGGAATTTCAATTCCATGCGGCTTTGATAGTGGACTTCCGCTTGGCTTGCAAATTATTGGCAAGTATTTTGATGAGTCCACGATTTATCGGGTGGCACATGTATTTGAGCAAGCAACAGATTATCATAAACAAAAGCCAGGATTATAGGGGGTGAAAACGATGGAATTTGAAACAGTAATTGGTCTTGAGGTCCATGTAGAATTGAAAACAGATTCGAAAATATTCTCTGCAAGTCCAAACCATTTCGGTGCGGAACCAAATACGAATACAAGTGTGATCGATTTAGGTTATCCGGGTGTTTTACCTGTTCTGAATAAAAAGGCAGTAGAATTTGGGATGAAAGCAGCCATGGCCTTGAATTGTCAGGTTGCCACACATACGAAATTTGACCGAAAGAACTACTTTTATCCTGATAATCCAAAGGCCTACCAAATCTCGCAATTTGATAAGCCAATTGGTGAGCATGGCTGGATAGAAATCGAGGTAAATGGCTATACGAAAAGAATCGGTATCACTCGAATTCATTTAGAAGAAGACGCAGGGAAACTAAGTCATGGTAATGGATACTCTTTGGTTGATTATAACCGCCAGGGTACTCCACTCGTCGAAATCGTTTCCGAGCCGGATATCCGTACGGCTGATGAAGCTTATGCCTATCTGGAAAAATTAAAATCGATTATTCAATACACCGGTGTTTCTGATTGTAAAATGGAAGAAGGCTCACTCCGCTGTGATGCCAATATTTCGATTCGCCCTATCGGACAAGAGGAGTTCGGAACGAAAACGGAATTGAAGAACTTGAACTCCTTCAATTTTGTCCGTAAAGGTCTTGAATATGAAGAGAAACGCCAGCGTGAAGTCGTAATGGCTGGTGGAGTAATTGATCAGGAAACACGTCGTTTTGATGAGGCCACTGGTGCAACCTTACTGATGAGGGTCAAGGAAGGGTCCGACGACTATCGCTACTTCCCAGAACCAGACCTGCTTGATTTATATATCGATGAAGATTGGAAAGCACGAATTCGTGCCGAAATCCCTGAGCTTCCGGATCAGCGCCAAAAGCGTTATGTGGAAGAGCTTGGTTTACCTGTGTATGATGCAAAGGTTCTAACAATCACGAAAGAAATGTCTGACTTCTTTGAAGCGACAGTGGATTCAGGTGCGGATGCAAAATTGGCTTCCAATTGGCTGATGGGTGATGTGTCAGCATACTTGAATGCAGAAGCAAAGGAACTAGACCAGGTTAAGTTAACTCCTGAAGGGTTAGCAAGTATGATTAAGCTCATCGAAAATGGAACAATTTCTTCTAAAATTGCTAAAACTGTTTTTATAGAGTTAATCGAAAACGGCGGAAATGCAGAAAAGATCGTCAAAGACAAGGGGCTTGTACAAATCTCTGATGAAGGAACACTGTTAAAAATAATTACAGAGGTTCTCGATGCTAACCCGCAATCTATTGAAGATTTTAAAAATGGAAAGACTAAAGCGGTTGGTTTCCTTGTAGGACAGTTAATGAAGGCTACAAAGGGGCAAGCAAATCCGCAAATGGTCAATCAATTATTACAGCAGGAATTAAGTAAACGTTAAAAGTGTAGCTGGCAGATAAATCTGCCAGCTATTTTTTTGTCGAAAAATTCTATGACAAAATTTTTATGATTTCCCGGGAAAAAGCCTTTATTTTAAGGACTTTTATTTAAACTAATCAAACGATTGATTAGTCGACAATATTCCACCTTATTTTGCTAGAAAATCCCTTTACATTAGGGTTAAGGGTAAAACTAATTAAACGTTTGATTAACAACTTGTATGGAGGTTGCTGTCGGATGTTAAGAAAGTAGATGATTTCCGGAATAATTGGTGATTTTTTCGCTATGAATTGACAATGTTTTTACACAAATTGAGAGGAATATCCTTTATTTTAGGGGATGTAAGCAAATGTAATCAAACGATTGATTAGTCGACAGGATTCTACCGTTTTTTGTTAGGAAAGCCCTTTACACTAGGGTTAAGGGTAAAACTAATTAAACGTTTGATTAACAACCGAAATGGGGATTACTGTCGGAGGTCCCGAATAAAGTATAATTATTGGGATAAGTAGTATTTCATATCCTATATATTGACAACTATTTTACACAAATTGAGAGAAAAGGCCTTTACTTTAGGGGATGTAAGCAAAACTAATCAAACGATTGATTAGAGACAATATTCCACCCTTTTTTGCTAGGAAAGCCCTTTACACTAGGGTTAATGGTAAAACTAATTAAACGTTTGATTAACAACTGAAATGGAGATTGCTGTCGGAAGTATCGAATAAAGAATAATTATCGGGATAAGCAGTATTCTATAACCTATATATTGACAATGATTTTACACAAAATGAGAGAAAAGGCCTTTACTTTAGGGGATGTAAGCCAAACTAATCAAACGATTGATTAGTTGACAGGATTCTACCGTTTTTTAAAGGAGAACCCATTTGTATGAAGGCTGGAGGCGAATTCAATTAAACGTTTAATTATTTACAATAATCGACAGAGCCTAACACTACAAAGCACTATCGTTGTAAGGGAAACTTGAATGGATTATCATTAAAGGAAAAGGAAGGGGTGCTAGATTTGAATTTAAATGAATGGTTTGAAAAGGGATTAACCGCAGATGAGTATATCAGCTCAATGAAGACGAATAAAGAAGGCATGCTTTTAATTTATGAGCATTTTTCTTTGGGAGAAGAGTTTAAAGCCAAGCTAGAAGCAATTAAGCAGAAGAACTTACGGGCAATTGTTTTAACGGAGGATTGGTGCGGCGATGCAATGCTGAACACCCCTGTCTTGTTGAGAATTGCAGATGCAGCTAGTATGGAAGTCAGATTTGTACTGAGAGATCAAAACCTTGAGCTAATGGATCAATATTTAACAAATGGAACATCGAGAGCGATTCCGATTTTTATTTTTATTGATGAAGAAGGAAAAGAAGTGGCTGTCTGGGGTCCAAGGGCGCCTGAAGTACAAGCACTTGTGGAAAAGGGCCGTGCAAGCCTTCCTAGCCAGGATGCTCCAGATTTTAAGGAGAAACAAATGGCGTTGTACAAGAGTTTTGGAGAAAACTATCAAACCGATTCGTCTATCTGGAAAACGGTTGCTAACAGTATAATAACTACGATATTAAAGTAAATCTACGATAGAAGGTTTTCGTGGTGTCCATGAAGTCAATTTCTCCAAGAAAAAAGGAAAAGTAATCCTCATGGAGCGTTCATGAGGTCGATTTCTCTAAGAAAAAAGGAAAAGTGGTCCTCATGAAGCGTTCATGAGGTCGATTTCCCTAAGAAAAAAGGAAAAGTGGTCCTCATGGAGCGTTCATGAGGTCGATTTCTCTAAGAAAAAAGGAAAAGTGGTCCTCATGGAGCGTTCATGAGGTCGATTTCCCTAAGAAAAAAGGAAAAGTGGTCCTCATGGAGCGTTCATGAGGTCGACTTCTCCAAGAAAAACGAAAAAGTGGTCCTCATGGAGCGTTCATGAGGTCGACTTCTCCAAGAAAAACGAAAAAGTAATCCTCATGAAGCGTTCATGAGGTCGATTTCCCTAAGAAAAAAGGAAAAGTGGTCCTCATGGAGCGTTCATGAGGTCGACTTCTCCAAGAAAAACGAAAAAGTAATCCTCATGGAGCGTTCATGAGGTCGATTTCTCTAAGAAAAAAGGAAAAGTGGTCCTCATGGAGCGTTCATGAGGTCGATTTCCCTAAGAAAAAAGGAAAAGTGGTCCTCATGAAGCGTTCATGAGGTCGATTTCCCTAAGAAAAAAGGAAAAGTGGTCCTCATGAAGCGTTCATGAGGTCGACTTCTCCAAGAAAAACGAAAAAGTGGTCCTCATGAAGCGTTCATGAGGTCGACTTCTCCAAGAAAAAAGGAAAAGTGGTCCTCATGGAGCCTTCATTAAGTCCGAAATCATCAAAAATACAAAAAAACGGTCATCATGAGGCATTCATGATGACCGTTCCAATTAGAAGAACGAAAAAGTAGGAACCATGACCACGGTTCTTTGCTACATCTTAATACCGTTTCCCTTTGGCGGGATCCGGTCATTTACAAGATTTTTGTCATTAATTTTTGGCTCAATTCCAAGAATGAGATTTCGGATATTTGAGCGATGAAGATAGATTAAAAAGATAGTAAAAAATAAAAAGATAAGTTCAAATTCTAGTTCAGGTGAAAAGATAGAATAAACCAACATGCTGATTCCAACCGAGATAGAACCCATAAACACATATTTCGTTAAGAAAATTACCAAAAAGAACGTTACATACGAGATTACCAGCAAAGGCAGATTAGCAACCAGCAGCGTTCCTGCTGTTGTCGCTATCGCCTTTCCGCCACGGAAACCAGCAAAAATAGGGAAACAGTGACCCATCACAGCGATCAGGCCGAAGTAAAGCGGTTCTACACCAAGATTGAATACCAAAGGCAGGGAAGTGGCGGCAATTCCTTTTGCAACATCAATTAGCGCAACAATAATTGCAGACTTTTTGCCAAGGACCCTCAAGGTGTTGGTCGCACCAGGGTTTTTACTTCCATGATCGCGGATATCCACTCCAAAGACTAGCTTGCCCACAATTAGGGCAGTAGGAATACTGCCAATTAAGTAGGCCGAAATGAGCAACAACCAGAGCATAAGTATCATTCCTTTGTCAAAGATTAACTATTATTTAATAGCATTTTACCATATTTTAATGGTATGATTTTGGTAAAATCTTAAACTTCTGGTTGCTTAAAGGGGCGAGGACATGAGAGAAATAGAAATTGGCCAAGTTGCTACAAGTTATGCGCGAACAAGAGATGATATACCTGCAAGTTTAATGGATAGCCTGTATACCCGAGGTATTTTTTTCGATGGAAAAAGCATTGCAGATATTGGTTGTGGAACGGGTGCGTTAACCAGAAAAATGGCAATGAGGAAAGCAAAGGTTGTCGGTGTAGAACCGTCAAAAGATTTACTGGAAAACGCAAATGCTTTAAATCGGCTAAAAAACTATACCATTCCTTACCAACAAGGGACGGCAGAAGATACAGGATTAGAAGGTTCCAATTATGATATTGTTACAGTTATGCGTGCCTGGCACCAGTTTGACCGTCCAAAGGCGATCAAAGAAATAAAGAGAATTTTAAAAACAAAAGGGATGTTAATTGTAATAGATTCAATGTTTCTTTCAGGTTCTGCTACAGTCGATAAGACATCTCAAGTATTAACTAACTTAGTTAATGGCGGTCTAATGCCAAATGAATTGAAAACGGATTCACAGCGCATTAATGGATTCCCTGTTGTATGGTTTGATGAATGGCAAAAGCAAGGTTTTGAAATGATAGATTTTTATAAGCTAAATTATTCGGTTAATTTTACAAAGGACGAATGGTTAGATGGAGTAGAATCAATCCGTCTGGAAGTGGAAGGACAGAATAAGTTACGTAAAGAATTGGCGGCGTTATTGCCTAACGAAGAATCCTATCAGATTCCATATGCATGTAATGTCTGTATTTTAAAATTAATCAAATAGCCTCTAGGGGATTATGATTCAATAGGTAAGCGGAAGACGTGTGATTATTTATCGCACGTCTTTTGGTCTACCAATAAATCAAAATGGTATGATAAAAGAATCGAAAAAAATTTTAAAAAAAGTGTAGGGGTTATAAACTATCATTTCGTCTATTAAGTGTAGGTCGTAAAGAAAGGGGGAGAGAGCGATTAGTGATTCAGTGTTAATTAAAAAAGTATTGGACGGCAGTGATCATGCCTTTCGGCTTTTGGTTGAGAAGTACCGCAATGATGTGTTCCGGACCATCTATGCTGTCCTTCGTGATCAGAAGGATGCCGAAGATGCCGCCCAAGAAGTGTTTATGAAAATATACACCTCTCTCCCCCACTATGAAAATCAGGGCTTTAAGACATGGATGACGCGAATTGCTGTCAATCATGCGATAGATATGAAAAGAAAACAGGCAAGATTAAAAGAAGAAGTGTCTGAAACGCTAGAGCAACTGGCTCTTGGGACCCCGCTTGATGGTGTTGAGAAGGACCTGATTGAAATAGAAAGACGCAGACTTGTCAGGAAAAGACTTAATGAAGTGCCCGAAAATTACCGGGATGTTATTTATGGCTTTTATATTGCTGAGAAAAGCTATCTGCAAATGGCCGAGGAACAAAAGGTGCAGGTGAAAACAATTGAAACGAAGCTATATCGGGCACGCCACTGGATGAAAAAGAACTGGAAGGAGGATGATTTTTCATGAAGCATTTTAGTTACGATGAGTGGTTGAACTATGTTAAGAACGATATCACAGAAAATATCCGCGAGGAATTTGAAAATCATTTATATACATGCGACCAATGTCTAGAGCATTATTTACAAGCGATGGCAGAACATGAATCCTCACTTCCTAGGCTTACAAACGAGAGCAATTTTACCGACCTGGTGATGACAGAGGTTTCGAAACAAAGTTCCAAGCAAAGTATTAAGAAACAAAAGGAGAATACAAAAAAGCCTTTTTATCAGCAGGCGTCCTTCCATTATTTTCTTGCTGCAGCTGCAACACTATTATTGATGTTCTCGGGTGTTTTTCAATCGCTCGCTACTTATGCGAGTGCTCTGGAGGCGCCGCAAATTCAACAAAAAAAACCTTCGATTACGGAGGGTGTTATCGATAAAACCTTTGCATGGATGGATTCATTAGATAAAAAGGAGGCAAATAAGAAATGAAAAGTTCGACAAAGGCATTAACCCTATCTCTATTTCCAGGCCTCGGTCATATTTATTTCGGGAAGATGATTCGAGGTGTACTTTATTTATTATCTGTAGTTGGATTGGCGTTTTGTACAATTATCGCCTTAATGACCAACAGTGTTGATATTGCTATTCTTTTCTTTATGATTGGTATTTTCATTTACCTGATTAGCTTTATAGACATGGGAGTACAAATCTCAAAACAAAAGAAGGCGCAACGAAAGGCAAGCTTAGAGGATTCACAATCACAGTCAAACCAGGAATCAGAACGTTTTTATACAATTGTTCTATCGTTTGTTCCGGGTCTCGGCCATTTTCAGCTTGGACTAATGAACCGGGGATTGACATTATTAGCTTCATTCTTAGGGCTTGCAGTCATGGTGATATTTGTAACGTTTCTTAGTCACCGTGGTGAGTTTATGATTTTCTTGGCAGGACTTCCAATTATATGGGTATATGGATTTTTTGATGCGGTGCAACAGATAAGCAAAAAGCAACGCGGCGAGGAATTAATAGACAAAACGATATTTGAAGACTTTGAAACACGTCGGGAGGGCGGGAAGAAAAGCAAGGCGATTGCAACGTTCTTATCGATCTTTCCAGGGGCAGGTCATTTGTATCTTGGCTTACAGCGCCGTGGAATCCAGTTGATGGCAGCGTTCCTCTTTTCTATCTATATTTTAGATGTTTTACGTCTAGGCATCTTCTTGTTTTTGATTCCAATTATCTGGTTTTATAGCTTTTTTGATGCTATGCAAAACGTATCAAAATACGGTGAGGAAAAAATCGAAGATGTGCCGATCATTTCCTATTTAATCAACCATCAAAAATGGGTGGGAATTGGCCTTGTTACGATGGGGGTTTATTATTTATTAATGAACGTTGTTGTACCAGTATTTGCACCGATGCTAGAGAGATTAATTAATATAGATGTCATGTATTGGCTTCAGGGTTATTTTCAGACTGCACTTGTCTGTGTGCTCTTAATTGGCGGCGGAATCAAGCTGTTATCGGGAAGTAAGCATAAAAGAGAGGAAGGATAATCATGAAAAAATGGCAAAAAATGATAACAGGAGTTGTCTTAATCGGGGCTGGGATTGGGTTCCTTTTTAGAAAAAGAAAAGAGGTGCAAGGATGAGAACTTGGCGAGTGGGTACGATATCGATGGGGGCCTCGCTTGTCCTCTTGGGACTATTTCTTTTTCTGTCACGGTTTCTCGGATACGACCTTGTCAATGTGATGACGGCATGGTGGCCGATTTTATTAATTGTTCTTGGAATTGAAATTCTCCTTTACTTAGCTTTCTCCCGTCAAGAAAAGCAGGTGTTAAAATATGATTTTCTTAGTATCTTCTTTGTCGGTCTACTTGGAACGGCAGGTATTGTATTTGCGGTTTTAAGTACATCAGGGATTATGAATAGAGTAGAGGAAGTCGTGGCAAGGGAAGAACGGTCGTTTGACCTTCCGGACTTTTCATATCAGACTGATGATAGTATTAAGCGGGTGGTGTTACGAACGGTTGGCTACCCAATGACAATTGAAGCGACGGATGAAAAAGAAGTGTCAATGTTTGGGACGTACCGGGCACAAACAACGAAAAGTAAAAAGCTTATCAAGGATGCAGATGAGTATGTTCATACGAATAAAAAAGGTGATACTCTTTATATAAATATAAAAACGATGCCAAACGATCTTGGACCATTTCATGATTATCGGGAGATTGCGGCGACAATCCTCATTCCCAATGATGTTAATCTCGAAGTAATTGGAAGTGGTAATTTGACCTTAAAACCACGGACATTGGCAAATGACTGGGATATTGATAGTGCTTCTTCCTTGGAAGTGGTAGTTGCTGAAAATAGTAATTTAAAGATTGCGGCGGTGGGCTTTAGTGAGGTGAACGGCAAGGATGGATTGTGGAAGGTAACGGAAGAGGTTACTGCTGATGAAATGGATGGCGTAGAACGCAATGCAGTATATCAGTCAGGTGAAGGAAAATACCAAATTAATATTGCCAATACCGATTATGTCAGCTTAAACACAAATAATTAACTATCTTATTTTTTTGCAAAAAAATAAATTAGCGGTATGATAGTAGTCGGAAGTAAACGGGTAAACTAGATTTACTAATAAATTGTAAGATATGATCTTAATTGGTAGAATATAGAAAGACGAAATTTTGGACGATTACTGATTACAAAAAATAGGATGATGAAACGATGAAAAGAGCGCGATTAATTTATAATCCTACTTCAGGGCGGGAGATTCTCAAGAAACATCTCGCAGAAATTCTTGAAAAATTAGAGGTTGCCGGTTATGAAGCGTCCTGTCACGCAACAACTGGTGAGGGTGATGCAACAATGGCAGCAAGGATTGCCGTTGAACGGCAGTATGATGTTGTCATTGCTGCTGGTGGAGATGGCACAATTAATGAAGTGGTGAATGGCCTTGCAGAACAGGAATTCCGTCCGAAATTAGGAATTATTCCAGCCGGTACAACCAATGATTTTGCTCGTGCCTTACATATTCCTAGGGATATCGGGTCAGCGGTTGATATTATCACAAAAGGCAGTCGGATTCCGGTGGATATTGGGCGCATTAATGATAAATATTTTATTAATATTGCCGGCGGCGGCAGGATAACTGAGCTTACATATGAAGTACCAAGCAAATTAAAAACAATGCTCGGCCAGCTTGCTTATTATTTAAAAGGGATTGAAATGCTTCCTTCCCTTAAAGCATCTGATGTTAGTATTGAGTACGATGGGAAGCTTTTTGAAGGTGAAGCCATGCTTTTTCTTGTCGGGCTAACGAATTCTATCGGTGGTTTTGAAAAAATTGCTCCAGATTCTTCAATCAATGATGGTTTATTTTCTTTATTGATTCTGAAAAAAATTAACCTTGCGGAGTTTGTGAGAATTGCTACTTTAGCCCTTCGCGGCGAACATGTCAATGACCCTAATGTTATATACACGAAGGCAAGTCGGATTAAGGTTCATGCACAGGAAAAGGTTCAATTAAACCTTGATGGAGAATTTGGTGGCCTGCTCCCAGCGGAATTTGAAAACCTCTATCGGCATTTAGAAGTATTTGTCCCGATTGAAGATATTCGTCCAAATGACATACCCCTGGATTGGGAACCTGGAAAAAAATATAGTTAAACAAAGTTCGTTCCATAGTTGGAGCGGGCTTTTTTTTATTGAGTCTCTGTTAAAGGTAATAGTTGATTTATTAACTATGTTGATTGGAGAGTGTCGCTGCGCAACTGGATCGGAAGTCAACAGCCAATTTTAACAAGGCCATATTTTCAGAAACAGAAAATTGTCTAATATCTAGAATATTGTTTATAATTAGATTAAAATGCGCGCATGGGAGCGAGAAAATATGGAGAAAAAGGCATTATTAAATATCGATTATACGTATGACTTTGTGGCAGATGCAGGAGCATTAACCTGTGGAAAGCCGGGGCAAGCAATTGAGGGAAAAATTGTCCAACTAACAGAGGATTTTATTGATAATGGCGATTATGTTGTTTTTGCGATTGATGTTCATGATGAAGGCGATGAATACCATCCTGAAACGAAATTATTTCCACCCCATAATATTCGCGGGACTGCGGGGAGGGATTTGTTTGGGGCATTGAAAAATGTCTATGAAGAGAATAAACAACGAGAAAACGTGGTATTTATGGATAAGACCCGCTATTCTGCATTTGCAGGGACAGACCTTGAAATCAAATTGCGCGAAAGAGGTATCACTGAGGTGCATCTTGTAGGGGTTTGTACCGATATTTGTGTGCTGCATACCGCTGTAGATGCTTATAATAAGGGTTTTAAGATTGTCGTTTATAAGGATGCTGTCGCTTCATTTAATCAAAAAGGCCATGAATGGGCATTAGGTCATTTTGAACAATCCATCGGGGCTATGGTTAAATAGAGTTTTACATGATAAAATTGGTTAAAATGTTGAAAAAGCGGTTTACGGAGGGTTATGATGAAACACATTTATCAAGATGATAGTTTAGCTCTGCATACGGATCTCTATCAGATCAATATGGTAGAGACATATTGGAGAGACGGCATACATAATAAACGTGCGGTATTTGAACTGTTTTTCCGTAAGCTTCCCTTTGGGAATGGCTATGCTGTATTTGCTGGCTTAGAAAGAGTAATACAGTTTATCCAAGACTTCTGCTTTAGTGAAGACGACCTGGAGTATTTGAAAAATGAAGTCGGCTATAAGGATGATTTTTTAGACTATCTAAAAGATTTGCGTTTTACGGGAACGATCCGTTCAATGAAAGAGGGAGAGCTTGTTTTCGGTAATGAGCCCATCTTGAGCGTTGATGCTCCGTTGGCTGAGGCGCAATTAATCGAAACAGCACTTCTAAACATAATTAACTACCAAACGTTAATTGCAACAAAAGCATCGCGCATTAAACAGATAGTTGGAAATGAAGTAGCAATGGAATTCGGGTCACGCCGAGCACAGGAAATGGATGCAGCAATCTGGGGAACAAGAGCAGCCTATCTTGCAGGCTTCGAAGCAACGAGCAACGTAAGAGCGGGTAAATTGTTTCAAATCCCTGTAGCGGGAACGCATGCGCATTCGATGGTCCAGGCCTATAAGGATGAATACACTGCCTTTATTAAATATGGAGAAACACATAAAGACTGTGTTTTCTTAGTTGATACGTATGACACCCTTCGGTCAGGGGTACCCAATGCAATTAAAGTTGCTAAGGAAATGGGCGATAAGATTAATTTTAAAGGCATCCGTCTTGATAGCGGTGACCTTGCTTATCTTTCAAAAGAAGCTCGGAAGTTGCTCGATGAGGCAGGATGTAAAGATGCAATAATTTATGCATCTAGCGATCTGGACGAGTATACAATAATGAGTTTGAAATCTCAAGGGGCAAAGATAGATAGTTGGGGAATCGGAACCAAACTAATTACCGCTTTTGACCAGGCAGCCCTAGGTGCTGTTTATAAAATTGTGGCTATCGAGGATGAAAACGGGAATATGGAGGATACGATTAAGATTTCCTCAAATCCTGTAAAAGTGACCACACCGGGCCAGAAGAAAATTTACCGAATCATTAATAATACAAACAACCACGCGGAAGGGGACTACATCGCCCTTGCGGATGAAAAACTTCCAGAGAAACGGTTGAGAATGTTTCATCCGACTCATACCTACATAAATAAGGTGGTTACGAATTTTACGGCTAAAGAACTTCACGAAGACATTTTCACTAATGGTGCGCTTGTTTACGAAAGTCCTTGTCTTGAGGAGTCCCGTGACTATTTGAAGCAAAATCTTGATGCCCTCTGGGATGAGTATAAGCGGACAATGAATCCGGAAGAGTACCCCGTTGACCTTAGCCAAAAATGCTGGGATAACAAAATGAAGAATATCAGTGAAGTAAAAGATAAAGTTGCAGCAATGAAAGAATAAAACTTGAGACGTCCAGTTGGGCGTCTTTGTTTTTTTGTATACTTTGCGGTTTCGCGGATAAATATTCATTTGTTCGCTAATTGCCGGCAAGAAGGTACAACCGTCATTATTGCTATACATCAGAACGAAAAAAATAGAATCAGTGCCTATCCAGCCCTGATTCTATTTTTTTATAGTTTTTTAATGAATTATTGGAGCACAGGTCTAGTTGGATCTAGCACCTTGCTTATTTCAAACAAATCTCCAAGTCTTTCCGGGAATTGTAGCATAGCCTGCCCGTCTAATGGTCTTCTAGTCATGCGGAAATACTCATTTCCTACTTGCATCCATGGGCTTTTATAGACACCGCAAAAATAATCAAAGCCACTATCCTTTAAATATTGATATTTTTCACTATCATAAACTTGATGATCTTCAATATCACTTCCAAATGGGTAAATGTAAATATCGGTAGGGCCGATTAATGCTCCCACTTCCTCTTGCCATCTATTTGTATCATTTACAAGGAATGAATAATCATATTTATTCATATCGCGATGGCCATAGCTATGTGAGGCAAATTCCCAGCCCCATTCCTTTAGGGTCTTAACCACTTCTTTTACAGTAGCTTTATCCTGTTCATAGGTTGGTGAGTTTGAATCCTGCGTTCGATATCCTAGAGCACCTTCATATCCTGTTACAGCTAAAATACCTCGAGCACCTCTATAAGAAAAATCAGGATGCTCTGCAATAAATGATTCTAATGCGGGAACTAAATCATAATCTCCAAACGAAGTTGTTCCATCATTGTGTATCATTTCAGTAGTTGGCCGGCCGTTTTCGTCGATAACGATTTTGGAGGCAAATCCGTCTCCATCCATATATTTATAATAATTTACATCATCTTGAGATAGGACAAATGGCTTTTTATCGGGTGGCAGCATAATATCGCCTGGAATAAATTGTGTTGATTCATCCTCTAAGGTATCTTTAATTCCTACATCATGGATACTAACGAGCACATAGCCAGCGTTGTACATTTCTGTCATCATTTCTTTAAACTCTGAGACTGTCGTCATATAATAATTGTATCCATACGAATCAAAATCTCCATCAAAGGCTCTATCTGTGTCTGCAATGAGTGAATGAAAAAACACATGACTAATTTGATTGATGGAATCATAGGCACCAAGCGGTACTAAACGTTCTTTTTCAAGCTGATAGCCAGCAATTGCCTCAGTTATATCATCATCTGGTCCAATTTGTTCAGTAAAATCTTGGAGTAGGATAATTGCTCCTTCGTAGTCATATCCTAGCGCTAATGCATTTGCTTGTTTAATAACGAGATTTACTTTCTCTTTTAGCTCTTTTTCTTTGTCAATATCATTCAAACGCTCCGTGATATCATCCTCTAAAGGTTCTTCAACAGTGTCGCTAACCTCATTGCTAATAGGAGAATCGGTCATTAATCGACTTTCCAACCAATAAAAAATAAACACCGCTAATGAACTAAGAAGGAAAATTTCAATTGCTAAAATCTTTCTGGACATTTTTTTCTTCTTGTATCGTTGACTTCTAGACATACCTTCATCTCCCCTTACAATCTACTTTACTATTAATATGAAATTAGGAGAGCTACTCACTGCGATATTATATTTCGTTTTACATGAATTCATTAATTACTCTACTATCCTTTTAAAAAAACAGACGTATTTCGAACCGAATATGTTACACGGTTCTTCCCTCTAAAAGTAATAAGCTGGTTTCGCATTAAGGCTGGCTTTGTGGTACAATTTCTCTAGTCAAAATGAACGGAATCCAGGTGCAAAGGAAGTAAAGTAAATAATGATAAATAAAACAATACCAGTTAAAAGAAATGATTATATAGATGTGATTTTTGAGGATTTGACCCATGACGGTGCGGGTGTTGCAAAGGTGGAAGGCTATCCCTTGTTTGTTCCAAACGGATTGCCAGGCGAAAAAGCCAAAGTAAAAGTTATCAAAGCAAATAAAGGCTATGGCTTCGGGCGATTAATAGAGCTTTATGAAAAAAGTCCAGATCGGGTAGAGATTCCAGAAGTTGAGCTGCACAAATATGGTGGCTGTCAGCTTGAGCATATCAGCTATGAGGGACAACTGAAGTACAAAGAAAATCAGGTACGACAGGTGCTCGCCCGAATCGGCAAGCTTGAGGATGTGAAGGTGCATCCGATTCTGGGGATGGACAATCCATGGCACTACCGAAACAAAGCACAGGTTCCTGTCGGTCAAAAAGAGGGCAAGCTGATTGCGGGCTTTTTTAAACCAAGAAGTCACGAAATTGTTGATACGGATGAAAGTCTGATTCAGCTGTCGGAAATTAATGAAGCTGTACAGGCTGTGAAGGAAATTGCGAGTGAGCTCGGTCTTTCTGCTTATCAAGAGGAGTCACATAAAGGTGATCTTCGCCACATTATGGCTCGTTACGGTAAACAAACAGGCGAGCTCATGGTTGTGATTGTTACAAGAACCGCAGATATTCCACAGAAAAATAAACTAGTCGAGGAAATTGTGGCTCGACTTCCTAAAGTGAAGTCGATTGTACACAATGTTAATTCCAAGCGGACGAATGTAATTCTTGGAGAGAAAACGAAGGTACTATGGGGAACAGAAGTCATCTATGACTATATCGGTGATGTGAAATTTGCGATTTCTGCATTGTCTTTTTATCAGGTGAATCCTGTTCAAACGAAGGTTCTTTATGATAAAGCCCTAGAATATGCAGGGCTAAGCGGTGATGAATCCGTAATCGACGCTTATTGTGGAATCGGGACAATATCGTTGTTTTTAGCACAAAAGGCAAAGAAAGTCTTTGGTGTGGAAGTTGTTGCTGAGGCAATTGAAGATGCCAAGCGAAATGCTGAATTGAATGGCATCACGAACGCTGAGTTTGCTGCTGGGGAAGCGGAAGTGGTTATTCCGAAGTGGTATAAAGACGGCAATACTGCAGATGTCTTGGTAGTGGATCCGCCGCGTAAAGGCTGTGATGAAACATTTTTACAAACCATTATTGAAATGAAACCGAAAAAGGTTGTTTATGTTTCCTGTAACCCAGCAACACTTGCAAGGGATTTAAGGATATTAGAAGATGGTGGATACAAGACAGTAGAAGTACAGCCGGTTGATATGTTTCCGCAAACGACACATGTTGAAGTGGTTTCTGTGCTGATTTTTAAAGAGAAAGCAGGTTCATAGTGATGTGAACTGCCCCATACAAGTACCACGTTTAAGTTCAAATATCTCAATTTTAAAGAATGACTGGTTTTATTATTACAACTTAAAATATTGATTGTGATATTGAAATATTAGAATATATAAATGAAAAAGAAACCCGATTTATACATTCTAAAAAATGTGATAAAATCGAGTTTCTTTTTACCTTACGGCTTCAGATGTAATATCTTCTCTGAGATAATTCCCATATCTCCCCATTCATCTGTAATACCATGTTTATAATTTTTATAAACTTCTAGAACAAATTCTTGATCTTCTGTTTTAGCTTCAGTATTTTTTAATATGTCGTCAATCTCATCGATAGTAGTTAAATAACTTATGTTCTTACTTGAAATAGAATATTTATTACTACTACCGATAGAAAATCCAATAATGTCATAAAGTAATCTGAAAATATTATTTTCACTTATCATGTCTTTTATATATTGTTTAATTACTGTGTTGTCATCTTTATAAAGTCTATATAATGCCCATATATTTTTAGGAGAATACATGTCATATAGGTTAGAAATTGCTCTAGTAGGAATGGTGATAGGTAACCTTACTCCTGAAGCCTTATTAATTTTTCTGCAAAGTTGTTGTAGGCTAATCTTGTTAATGAAAGATCTTGTTCTGTATGTCTCAAGCACAATCACTTCCTAACTGTCTATTTTTATCTAGTAGATTATTATCTTTGGCTGATTGGTCTATCATTCTTTCTAATTCAGAAACTAATAACTCTTGGATAATAGTTTTTACATTCAGTGCATTTTCTTGTGAAGCGTAGCAGCGGATAACTTTCAAAATTTTCTCTCCTTATTCTAGTGATCTATATGCAAGAAAAAAGGAAGTAACTAAAGCTCAATACTAATTCTTATAAGTAAGTATTTAATTATTGGTTGAATCACTTCCAAATTACTTGCTTTAAATTTTCCACACGGATTATATTCTTTAATTTTTTCAAAAACCAAGTTATCATAGAATAAATTAATCTTTTTATTGAATTAGTACTAAAGCACTATATTGCTCGATGTTAAGTTTCCATTATGTTTCCATACTTTATTGTTGAATAATTGATGAAGAAGAAGGCTACGAAATTAGTAATTATGCTGTATATCAGTGGTTGTTCAATGACAATACATTAAACAAGTGTAAAAGGGAATTAAAGTTGGAGGTGGAGACAAGCTAGGAAAAACAATTTTTTTGTCAATAACTCTAAACACGCTAAACATTGTAGAGCGATTTAATCAAATTTATCCGCAATACAATGGCAAATTTGCAATTCAAATTGATTATAAAGTCGATTATGTTCAAACCTTATTGATGATCTTTCGACAAAGGATAATTTTCCATAAATTGCAGTATCTGTATATGCTGGATGTGGAGTAGATATTCCTGAAATTGTGAACCTGGGAAAGTTGGGGTAATTAATTTTACGGTTTAACTCTGAAAATAATAAATAATATATGTAAATAGCATTTGTGGTTTAGTAGGAATGAATATTGTATTATTATTTTTTTGTAATAAAAAAAGATTACTGGACTGTGTTTTTATCACAATTGTAAAAAGAAAAAATGTGACCTTACTTTCATTTAAAAATCAAGATAGAGTTTTTGAATACTTAAATTCCAAGAAAGGTATAGTTTTTTAGTAATTTGAGGAGGGAGAATTTTGAGTTTAGGATATTTAAGACAAATGAGAGAACGAAGAAATAATGATCTCCATAGTAATTTAACTGTTAACAAAGGTAATAATATGGATACTTTAGTGGATAACAAAACTGAAAACATACAAGTTAGAATTAAAAATAGAAACAACTGGCTATCAGTTTTGGTCATTGGATTATTAGCAATTGTAACGAGTATAAAGATGTTAACAAGTGAATTTACAATGGATATTCCTACATTATTAACCTTTTTACTATCTTTTTTCTCAATTATAATATCAGCTATATTTTATTTTAAAGCAACAGAACAAAGTAACGCTTTTTATGACCGTTCATTTATACACACAAAAGAGATTGCAGAGGCACTTAGTGCAATGAGAGGTGAGTTTGGAAAATCTCTTGCTATGTTAGAGCAATCTAGTAATGATATGAGAACAAAATTTGATGATTTACCAACTAGAATAGCTGAAAATGCAATATATATTCGTAATTCACAAAGTGAGCTTACCAAAGCACTTTCCGAAATGGAGACTGATATAGAGTTAACTGATGATAAAAAAGAACAATTACAAAAAATAGTACAGGATCAACAAAAACAACTGGATCTTTTAATTACAGAAATTCAAAATATTAATACTATAAAAAAAGTAGATTATTATAATGACAACTATTCAAATGCACCAAATGTAACAGATAGAATACAGATTGGCTATTATAAAGAAAACTTTCTAGAACCTTTCGCAAAATATTTACCATCATCACAAAATCTAAATAAAAATGAGTTAAATAAATATTTTCACCAATTTAGAAAAAGTAATAAGATCCCTAACTTAATGTATCAGGAATTAAAAATGAATGAATACATAGATATTTCTGGAAACTTAACCGATAAAGGCTACGATTTATTTATTAGATATTTGTATGGACGAATTTAGGAAAAGGTTTAATTTTCAGAAATTTAGTGTAGATGACCTCAGTTATTAATCCAGGTCATCTTTTTTTATCCCTACTGTAAGTGGAATTACAGAGTAGTTGACTTTATCATTGCTTTTTATATGAGTGTATAGGTGCCAAGCTTGGTGCCCGAATTTTTATAATTACAAATCGGAAGAAAACACAAGAAGGTAAAAAAGCTTGAAATAACAGCATTTTCGGTAACTGCAAGGTACTAGAAAACCAGATGCCAGCAAACTTCAAAACTGCTTGTGAAATGATTTAATCTAAAATCAATACAATGGCAAATTTGCGGCTCAAATTGATTATAAAGTCGATTATGTTCAAACCCTTAGTGATGATTTTTCAACAAAGGATAATTTTCCACAGATTGCAGTATCTGTAGATATGCTGGATACAGGAGTAGATACTCCTGAAATTGTGAACCTAGTATTTTCGAAAACTAGTGTAGCGAATGTAATCAAACCAGTATATAAAGATTGACTCGTCATTATTTGCTTACTGGAAAAGACTCTAACCATATAGGTTGGGGTCTTTTTTCCTCTATACGTTTGTTAAACATAACTCAATTTAAATGTTGATTATAAAATTACACAAAAGCCTCTACCCTTTTATTGGAAATGTTATAATGGAGAATATTAGAATATTTTGTCTAAAAATAGGAGGAAGATCTATGTATATATCCAAACTCCATATTACTAACTTCCGGAATTTTAAAAGTCAGAACTTTTTCTTTAGACCTGGTGTAAATACAATAATTGGGGAAAATGGGTCCGGTAAAACCAATGCATTCTCTGCTTTAAGATTAATGTTAGATAGTAATCTCCCGATAAGTGCATCCCAATTAATAGAGAATGATTTTAATAGGAATCTTGGAAAGTGGCAAGGTCATTGGATTATTGTATCCATAGATTTTGAAGATTTGGACTCAAGTGAAGGAGCTAGTTTATTAGCTCACAAGGTCGAGCATATTAGTGATTCTTCATCAAATGGTTCATATTATTTTTATTTTAGGCCTAAGAAAATATTCAGGAAAAAATTGTATGAACTATCACTTACTGAAGATAAGAATAAAGATAAATTAGATGGTATTTTAAATGAAATTACAATAAATGATTATGAAGGTGCTTATTATTTAAGAGGTTCGGCCGACTTCTCAAAAGAAGAAGCTTATAAGGAGTTAGTAGGTGATTTTGAAAATATAGATTTTCCTAATCCAGATGACGAAAAAATGGACTTATTAGGTATTCCCACATCGCAAATTTTCTTAGTTCGATCAGAAATAAAATGCACATATATTAAAGCGTTAAGAGACGTTATGACTGAGCTTCGAAGAAGTAAGCAAAGTCCTTTGCTAAATTTATTAAGGGGAAGTACTAAGAATATAATGGTTCAAGATACCGATAGTATCACTAGTCAGGTTAGTACCTTAAATAATACTATTAGTCAGCTTATAGAAATTAGTGAATTAGCGAAAAAAATAAAGAGTACCTTAGATTCAACAGTTGGATTTACTTTTGCACCAAATGTTAGTATTCGTTCCGAATTACCTGAAGATATTAATAAACTTCTTCAGTCGTTAACTTTATGGGTTGGAGATGGGGATGATAGTCAACTAGGTAAGTTAGACGAACTCAGTTTAGGTGGTGCAAATTTAATTTATATTACATTAAAATTATTAGAATATGAATATATGCAACCGTATGAGGAAAAAGCGGCTCATTTTTTATTAATTGAAGAACCAGAAGCGCATATACATACTCATATACAAAAAACTATGTTTGATAATTATAAGTTTCAAAACACACAAGTAATAACTTCTACACATTCAACACATATATCATCTGCAAATAAAATTGATTCAATTAATATTTTATGTAAAGAAAAAAAGGAGACAATAGTTTGTCATCCGAGTAATGGTCTCGCTATAGAAGAATGCAGAAAAATAGAAAGGTATTTAGATGCTACCCGGAGTACACTGCTATTTGCTAAAGGTGTCATTCTGGTAGAAGGGGATGCAGAATTAATCCTAATTCCTACTCTCTTTAAAAGTGTGTATGGATTAAGCCTGGATGAAATAGGTGTTAGTTTAATAAATGTGAACAGTACAGTTTTTGAACATATTTCAAATTTATTTCACGAACAAAGGATACGCAGAAAGTGTTCAATTATTACGGACCACGATAAATCTCTTATCCCTTTAGATTCCGAGGAAATTGAACAAACTGAACTAGTTAAAAAGTTCCGTAATTCTCAAATAAAAGGAGAAGAAAGAAAGCAAAAGTTAAATAGTTACTGTGAGGAAAATCAATGGGTGGAAGCTTTTTATGCAAAGCATACATTTGAAATTGACTTTGTATTAAATGAAAATGTTCAGCCTGTAATACAGACATTAAGGAAAATTTATAAAACGAATAAAGCAATAGAAGATTCAAATGCATTGTTAAACTCTGGTGACGAGATAGTAGTAGGGCTTGAAACTCTTAGGTTAGCGGATAAAGTTGTAGGTAAAGGTTGGTTTGCACTAATGCTTGCAGAAGAAGTTACCTATGAGACAAATATCCCCCAATACATATTGGATGCAATTAAATTCGCTTCCAGGCATATAGGATACCAACATTTTGAGAAGATGGCTAAGTATCGAATTTATAATTCTTGTGATAGTAAAGATAATTTAGAATTTAATAAATTGTTAGGGGAGTTATCAGAAGAAGATAAAAATATGGACAATCTTAGAGGGCTTGTAGCAGATTATTTAGATTACTCAGATGCCTTCTTTCAGTTAGTGGATTCTTACGGAGATGATCAACTATGTTAAGTGGCTTGAATGACCAACAAATAGCTGCCGTAACTACTGATAAAGATACTCTAGTAATTGCTTGTCCTGGGAGCGGTAAAACACGAGTATTAACCCGGAAGATTGCATTTGAATTAGAGCGTTTAGAGAGTAAGAAGAAATTCGTAGTTGCACTGACATATACAAATCGAGCTGCTGAGGAAATACAAAAAAGAGTTGAAGAGCTAGGAATACCTCAAGATCAATTGTGGGCTGGAACAATACATTCTTTTTGTTATCAATGGATTATTAAACCGTATGCAGGATACGAGCCTACTTTATTAAATGGTTTCTCCATAATAGATGATTATAAAAGGCAAAAAACTTTAAAACAAATTATAGAGAAACATTATCTACCACTTAATACAGTAATAAATACTTCATTAAACAGAGACGGAAATTATATAAATACAGATTCCTATCACAATTTGATAGCCAGAGAATTCCACCAGAATATTGTTAATAAAAAAGAAATAGACTTTGATCTTTTACTATATTATTCGTATAAACTTTTGAAAACTCACTCAAAGATACGTAGTCATTTAGCTAATATATTTTCTTATTTCTTTATTGATGAGTACCAAGATACACAAGATTTACAGTATGCGATTATTGGAGAAATAATCAAACAACAAGAAAGTCAGTGTAAAGTTTTTTTAGTTGGGGATCCAGATCAAGCAATTTATGACTCTTTGGGAGGAATTTCTAAGAACCTTGAGGAGATTAAAAAAGAATTTAATAATCGAAATATTGAACTTAGGGAATTACCTGGTAATTACCGTTCAACTCAAAGAATTGTCGACTTTTTTAGTAACTTCCAATCTACTAATTTAAATATACAGGCTCTTTGCAGCTATGCAAACGAGAGAGGATTAATTTCATTTAATACTGTTGTAAATAAGGAAGAACTGTTTATTGAATTTGCTAAATTAATTGAAAGTAATTTAAATAAAGGAGTTAAACCTAATGAAATTTGTATAATTGCACCACAATGGTACTTCCTAACTCCATTAGCAAAAAAATTAAAGAGTATCTTACCAGAAGTTCCGTTTGAGGCTCCGGGAATTACCCCTTTACCAAGAAATAGAGAGAACTTTTGGTGGAAATTATCTAGATTATTTTTGTCAGAGATTAAACCTGGGACATCAATTAATCGTTTTAGATGGATAGAAGAAATTGTACAAGAAATCAACAATTATACTAATGGTTGTCTGGGAATAGAACGGTTAGATTGTAGGAGATACTTAAAAATAGTAAATTCTATAAAACCGGATGAAACGGATGGTATAAATTATTTAGAAAAGGCATTTGAAAAATTCCTTTCTTCCCTAGAAATTGAAATCAATTCTCATCCTGTACTAATCGATCAATGGAATCATTTTTTTAGTGGGATTGGATCCAGATATGAATCGTTTGAGTTTGACGGAATCCCGAAAACCATTGATTATTTTAAGAATGCATTTAATCCATCAGATGGAATTGTAATAAACACTTGTCACGGAGTAAAGGGTGAAGAATTTGAGACAGTAATTGCATTTGGCCTGTTATGGGGTTATGTACCTCATTGGAGTTCTATCATACGAAAACCTTACAATGAGGCTTTAGGTGCATCTAGTAAGTTATTATATGTTATTGGTTCACGTGCTAAGCGGAACTTACATTTGTTTGCAGAGACGGGAAGAAAAACTCAATCTGAAAATGCGTATGTAATTAATCATCAATTAGGACAGTTATCCTTTGAGTATGATAATACTTATTTCTCGCAAAGGTAGTTTAATAACTATTAAAGAATACTCGATATTGTGTATATGGAGGAATCAAGATGGTTTCAAGTGCAACCATAAAGAGGTAACCGTGTCGTCTTATTCAAAATGGACAACCTGATTTAAGTGTTTTAAATATCATTTTGCTTAAAAATAAATTAAACTCTTGGAAAAAAGAAGTTTGACTACAGGGACTTGAACGTGATTTCTATTACATCTCTTTTAGAGTGGAGGAAACCAAAAGAATTTCATATTACAAACGTATTAATGTTTGTGACTAATATTAATAATTCAGCTTTATTATTTGAATATATAAATTTTTATTGCGTTTTATTTCAAATAAGTGAGTATTTAAGGCCATTAGTAGGACTATATTAATCAAAACATCTAAGAAAAAGGAGCCTTGTTATGAAAAGGTGGAATACTGAAATTTATGATTTTTTGGAAAATATCACTGAAGTTTTATTTAAAGGTTTCAAGGAAGGGAGCAGTATTATTTTTGAGTTTGTGAATACATATAATTCACTTCTAGCAATACTTATATTAATACTGGTAGGTTTTTTTTACTTTAAAAAGGTTATTGATAAAGAAGAAAAGGAATTTACGTTATTAAAGGTATGTGAAATTATTTTAAATATATTAATAGCGGCTGGCTTAGGTTATCTAGTCAAATTAGCTAATATTGAGGGTTTAATAAAAATATTAAATTTAGTTTGGTCTGTAAGTGTTGGATTAACAATTTTTTTTCTTTTACTCTTATTAAGAGAAATAGTTATTTATATAAAATCTAGTAACAAAATAGTTGCAGGATATTCAAATGGTTATATTTTTTTAGGGTTAATTTATTTGTTCACATCAATCGCTTCAAATCAATTTGAACCTATAAATATTATTTTAATGGTTATTTACTTTTTAAGTTTATGGATGTTTGTACAATTAATTAGTCAAAATAGTAAAAAAGCAGACATTGGAATTGACGAGGAGTCAGACAACCCCATAAATACATATTCACAGTTACTTCCAACAAGAAAGAAAGAATTTAACCGGGTATATAATCAACTAACGAATGTTCGCTATAATGAGCCTTTCGCGATAACGATTAATGGTGATTGGGGGGAAGGGAAGACTAGTTTTGTTAATGTTCTTTCAAATAAATTAGAGGAAAATGATAACTATATAATTTTTATTCAGCCAATGATTTTAGATACGAGCCAAAAGCAAATGGATTATTTGTTTAAACAATTAAAATCAATTTTAAATAAGAGTGGAATATATACTGGTAAAGGGAGTCCCTTTAAGCAATATTTTAAACTAATCACTAGTGTATTAAATGCAAAACCATTAATGCAGTTAGAAGGGGTTTTCTCTGTTATTGATGATGAAGAACTCCCAAGTGATTTTAGAACTAATAAACAGCTGCTTGAAGAAGATATTCAGAGGTTATTAAGAACGAATAAGGATATATCTGAAAAAAAGAAAATTTATATTATTGTTGACGATTTTGATCGGGTTGAAAAAGAGACAATGTACAACACATTAGTCTTTATTAAAGAACTTGTTCATTTTAAAGGAGTGAATGTAATCTTTTTAATGGATGAACAAAAACTTGAAGCTGTCAAAGAGAATAAGATTAATAAAGAATATCTAGATAAATTCGTTAATAACAAAATACAAATGTCAAAGATAGAATCTAGAGAGATTTTTGACTATTTTCTTAACAATATTAAAGAAGAAGATTTCAAATCTGATTTCATAAAGAACATATTAAAAGATTTAAAAGATAAAGTAAATAATCGAATTGAACAAGTTCAATTGATGACAAAGGAAAAAATTGCAGAGCTAGAAAAAACTATTGAAGATCTTACTTCAAGTAACGGAAAACAAAAACAATATAAAGAGGAAGATAATAAAAGTGAAAGGTATGAAGAATTACAAACGCAAAAACATCAATTAATTTCTTCTTTTAATCGCTTTAAAAGCGGTGTAACAAATCTAAGGAAAGCAAAAAAAGTGGTAAGGGAAATAAAAGAAATACTAATTATTTGTGATGAACAAAACAATAATAGAAATTACCAGTATTTCGTTAACAATATGAAAAAAGGAAAGATTGATGAAAAGATTGCAAATTTAGCTATTTTGAAGATATTGTTTAGTGAATTTGTTGATGAAATAATAAAAAAAAATGACACAAGGGATTTTATTTATGAATCAAATGTTGATTTTTTAAAAATTATGTTTGAAGATCTTGGATATCCTTCGTATACGGAGGATAAGGAATTGATTGCTAATATAGTAAATTTATTTTGTAATTCTATCCTCCTAAATAAACCTTTTGAAAAAGAGTTGTTTTCAGAATTAAGGACTAACTCTGCGGAAATATTGAATAAATTGGATAGTCCGGCGGTTTTGAATATTTCGAATAATCATATTAAAGTAATACAGGAATATCTAAGAGCTATTAAGTTTAATTCCTCAGTTGTACCAAACAAAATTGTGTTAAAAAGGTTAGACAAACTCATTGAATATATCTTTGTTTTGTACGATGAAGAGGTTCTTTCTTTGAAAAACTTATTTGAGCTAATATCAAAACCACAACGAAATCCATTGATTGATCATTCCTTGTATTTTGAAAAAATAAAGAATATTTTACAACAAGAAAAAAAGTTCGAAAGTGAAAATGATAAGAATGCAAGTTTATATAATCTTGACAAGATAGAACCCCACCTCCTATCCCAATATAAAGGGGATATAATTATGTTTATCAGTTTATTAAAATTAAAGGAAGGATCCTTTACATATGAAAATTTTGTTGCTGATTTGGGTGGGATCATTAGACTAGATGAAATGATTAAGGAAATAAAAAATACTTTTAAAGAAAATGATAATAACCTAATTGGAATTGAATTCTTAGCAGATTGGGCTGAGAGAGCTCTGTCGAAAATAAATGCTGATTATTCAGGAAATAGGTACATTTTAGATTCCACAAAAAAATACAAAATACTTATTGATAAATTTATAAAAACATATGGACTATGGGCTGAAGTTAAATTTAAGGTTAAAAATTTATCAGTAAATCACCAATCAAAATTTAATGAAAAAATTGCCGTAAATTCTCTACAAGAGTTAGAATTTGATATTAATGAGTTTTATGAGTATATAAATAAAGGGAATAGAGTGGAGCCTTACCTCTATTATTTCAATTCGATACTTTTACATCTAGAAAAATACACAAGAGTAAATAAAATTAAAGAGGATATCATTCAGACTGTTGAGGATATATACCAGAAATTAAATAGTGAAGACTTAAATGAAATAGCAGCGGATACAGAACAATTATTGTTATGGTGTACAGTAAACCTTGGAGAAATAAAGGAAAATCTAAAAAAAGCAGAAAATATGAACTAAAATGATGTAAATAGAATTTTTCTTCGTTAGTTCTTATGACTGGTACAATTCAACGGTAATTTTTAAAAGAGAGCTTGTGAATATACAGATATGACTAGAGATATAATAATTGTAGAAAATCCATTGGTGTTCACCAATGAACCCACCCTAATCTAAACAAGCAAGGGTGGGTTTTTTGATGATCTAAAAATATCTTCCCTTTTTTATTAAGTAAATTATAGGAGGTGGTTTAATTTTTACTATATTTTTTTGGAAAAAGAGTAAATGCATCATAAGAAAAGCCCCTTTCGGCGAAGCTTTTATCTAAATAAATTCCGGTGTCAATATTTTAATTTCTTCTTCAACATTCACCAAACCATCATTCCATAGATCAACAAGTTTAACTCAACCAATTTATTCAATATTCAATCCATCAGCACATTCCTTCGCGGTGGAAGTAAAAGATCTGGTAGTAATTACATATGGTCAGAATCGACCTTGTTTTTCATTTTCCTGAGAAGATAACCAAAAATGTTATATGTATCCCAATCTAATAGGATTAAAAAATACTTAAATTATCTAATGCGGCAAGGGATCAATTAATGTTTTTTAAAATTAACATTAGGATGAGAAATCATTAAAATTCATTAATTTATAGAGAAAATCAAAAGTCTTTTTGGTTTGGGTTATTTCATCCAAGAAATATTTTAATATAACTGGCAGTGTGCTCATTCATCTATCGGTAGGCGATTGGATAATGCAAAAAAGACGTAAAAAAATTGTTAGAGTTTCCTGTCAACCTCGCTCACGACTTACCATCGTGATGTCATCCCGTTAGAAGGGAATTAAATCCCCAGATTGATCCTAGCTACGTCTTCCATTTTTAGTTATTAGGATTCAAACATCCCGTGCTCGTTGCAAATTGTAAGGTGAGTTGTGGTACGTTTCGTGGTGAAACGGTTGGTAAAGCGAGACCTGGGCGACTCAGAAGTGCATTTGAGGCACTTGCTGGTACTACAAAATAACGGCGCTCCAAACGCAAAACAGGAGTTTCTATTAATGCCGAATTCTATCCCTAAAGTGAAGGGTGAATTCTGGGCTTCACCACCACATATCAGGTTAGGGGAAGGATGGACTCTGTGAAATACTATTTCGGGTGGGAGGATGATAATATTGGAGGTACCACATATATATAAATTGATTATGGTTATGCAACAAAACCCATTGCTATAGCACCAAACAAGTACATAGCATCCAATCGAAAAGACGGAGAACATCATTTTTATTTAGCCGAGAGGCTATTAAATGTAAATGAAATTATAGAGTACGGTGGTTCTGAAATTAACCAAAAACAAATTTATGGTATATGGAATGAATATAGAGATGGACTTATTGATAAATGGAACTTAACAATAGGAAGATTTTCTATCGGATTCGAAGTTGAAAGCATCATTGAAGTCTTTTATCCTCAAAGGGTAATTGTAAGCATTTCGGAAAATGTAATTGATGTGGTTGATTATATTAAATGTAAGGTAGTACAAAACCAGAAAATCTTTTCCCTCGGCACCAAGTAATAGAGATTTATTGGGGATGATGAAGAAAATATGTGGTTAGTTATTAATAATACACGGCAAAATGATAGAAAATAGACTCATAGCCCCCCAGGAGTTAATAAAAGTCTCCTCTCTAATGAGAAGAGACTTTTATTAACTCCCAATCACAATCAAGTATACTTTTTCTTCAGTTACTAATCATTATATATATATTTTGAGAAGTTAGAAAGACGATAATAAATAACATAACAAATCATCTGGATATTATAACCAGCTTTTATTTATACATTTAAAAATAAGCTTATAAATATAAACCCAAATGACTTCTAATTGTATTAATCGATAGTATCTTATATTTACCATAATAGTTAACGTGCATTAATGCTTTATCTAGATCTATATCAGTTAAAACCTTTTTCCTATTTTCAAGTTTAGCAAGAATTTCTTCCAAGTACAGTTTTAACGAATGACTATCATTATTATCACGTAAATTTTTGATTTTGGATGTTCTTGTGCCAAGGAGACTTTCTAGTTCCTCTTTAGAAAACATCTGAATAGCTAAACTAGCACCTTGAATCTTATATATGTTCTCGTTATCTGCCTCAATAATATCGATGATTTGATCAATAAAATTAGGATTATTTTCTATAACCTGGTAAATAATCTTTGATATTTCGTGCCGCATTAACAGTCCTTGATTAATAGAGTATTTATCAATTTCAAATAAGTTTAATAATATGTTTAAATCATTCTCTGAACAATTATTTTTTACCATTTCATCTACAATACTTAATAAGACCTTGCGAATTTGATTTAGAAAAGTTAGTGGTGAATAATAAGTCAACATATTATTATAAGGGACAAGAAGGTTTGAAGTAATTGATAATAATTTATACATTTCCTCAAAATTGAAAGTGTTTTTATCTGTTTTTAAATAAATTTCCTTCACTACATCAATCCAGATGATATAATCCTCCGAGTATAAAGGAGAAGAAGTTAATATAGAATAGAGCTCCCTAGCTATTTCTACATTGCTACCACGGTAAGAGCCAGGTGCCCCCGCCACACCACTTCTATTGAACAGGGGAATCCAATTTTTTTTTGTTACATTGGAGTATGCTCCAGACCACAGAATTGGCAATGTATTATTAGGGACATTATAAAAAAAGATAATTGTTTCCCCTACATCTCCCCAACCAAGAAAGCAATCTCTTCCTCGGTTCCGAAACAAACCACTTCCATATTTAGAATTAAATTCAATAAATTCATCATCATTTGTTGCATATGATCTTCTTCTAATGTGAGGGGCTATAACTTTCATTGGTGAATTTGTTTCAATATTCTTAATAGCTTCTTCCGTAGCAATTAATGAAATAAAGGTTAGAGTTGCAGCTTTTTTTTGAGATGCTAATAATGATGCCCTATTTCTAATTGAAAATTTTACTGTGTTATTTCTTAAAAACTGATTACCTGTTCCTGTAAAATCATCTAAAAAAACAATATGGTCATAACCTGATATATCACTTAATGTTAATGATACTTGATTTTTTAACTTTGATTCGGAAATACTATTAGCAGTTCTAAAAAAATACCCAACCATCTGCCCACTTTTTCCAGATAGACCTAATGGTATAAATAAAGTTTTTTCAATGTTTGTTTTATTTTTCACTTGCCATTCTATAAAGCCAAGTTTACAAAAGTTTTTAACAGCTTCACTATCGTAATATTGAATTTTCGAAAAAATTTCACTGGCGATGTCCTTATCTTTGTTATCTTCAAATTGCTCAATCCACTCTTGGACATTATTTTTACCAAATATATCAATTAAGTCAGAAGTAAAAGTAGTATGAAATGTAAATTTAAAAAAGTCCTTATAGTCTTGTTTTAGCTTTTTATCATCTAAATTATCTAATAGTTCTTTTAATTCTTTATATCTTATCAAATTGTACCCCCCTTAATGTTAATAATAATTTGAAGCTTCCAACTCGATACAGATTATACCATTTAAAAGTCGAACTTACATATTATTCTAAAATGGATTTTATGCTCATTTGAAAAGAGGAGTTAGCCCTAAATATTTAAGAAATGTTTTCCTTATATTCATCTACAACCTTTTCAATGCTTCTTAAATGTCCCCGACCTAAATTTCCATAGTATTTTGTATGAAGATCTACTGCTTTTAAAGCAATTTTAAGTTGATCGAGACCATAATCATTTTTAATATTTTCTAAATAATAACGAGTAGCTTCAGTATTAATGGTTCTAGTATATCTCTCCCCATTCATCATTGATCCAAATGCCTCAATATAATCTCCAGCACTACCTTGGTTCATTCCTAACTCACTAAATAAATTGTTTGTAGCAGTAGTTCTATCAATCTGTCTTTGATAGACTTTTTTTGCATAATAGTAACAACGAACAATTATTTCTTTGGTTATTTTCATAGAAGTCAAGTCATCCTCAGCTTAAATTAATTTTATAATAAAGATCCTCTAACTTATTTAAAAACTTAAACCAGACCTTCTAAGGCTATAACATATCAATAATTTCAGGTTCATCATTTCTTTTAGAGTTTTGATCTTGAATAAACAGCTTGTAAGCGACATTTCCTATAGTATTTGTAGCAACTGCATCTACGGTACCGCCAATAATTCCTCCTGCTAAAGGCACCATCTTACCTAAATTTATGACTCCTTTTTCTCCAAACTTTGTTAGTAAACGAAAGCCTACAGCTTGGTTGATTTTTTTTATTACTTCGAAAGGAATTTTTTAATACCGGTTACTGCAAGTTTTTTTCCTATCTGAACGCCTGCATTTTTAAGAATATCTTTTGCTCCATTTCCAGCTAGATAGGCATAAACAAAAGATTTAACCTGGTCATCTTTTACAGCATAACCACCCATATGTGTAATAGCTGCAACCATTCTCATTTGAACTAAAATAACGCTAGTTATATTGGCGGGTACAGCAACAGGTAATGTAATAAGTCCTCCCAAACCTGTTAAAAATCCACTAGTAGCACTTTTGGTGTTTTGCCATAGTATTAAACTTTTAACTTTTTCATCTAAGGCCCCACTCTTTTGTAAGTAACTATCAGCTAATTCTATAGCGGTGTCCATTCGAGGGACACCACCATTAATTGCTTTATCATAAGACCAATCTAATGCCTTCATTATTGCGTCGTGTGTTAAAGATTTTGTTTTAGACATTTTTACTCACCTTTCTCCTGAGAAAATATGGTAATATTATACTATAAAACTTAGTGCGAAAATTACTATTTTTTCTCTTGAATAATATTATATAGAGGTGTGAGTATATGCCTATAGAAGTTGGAATTTGGAAGGTAAATAGCGGTATAAAAAAGGTGGATTTCTCTGTAATTGAATCAGAAAGAAAATTAGAAGATATATTGGCAAAAGATTTATCAATTCTTTCCGATGACCTTTTATTAATTGGTAGACAGGTTCAAACAGAGTATGGGAAGTATTTAGATATGTTAGCAATAGATGGAGAGGGAAACCTTCATATTATTGAATTAAAGAAGAATAGAGCACCTAGAGAAGTAGTTGCTCAAGCATTAGACTATGCTTCCTGGGTACAGAATCTTTCATATGATCAAGTATTAAGAATATACGAAGATAAAAATAACGGCCCCTTAGAAGAAGCATTTGCTGAAAAGTTTGATGATAGTTTACCAGATAAGTTGAATGACACACATCAAATTACAATTGTTTCATCACAACTTGATAGTGAGACAGAAAGAATAATAAATTACTTATCAAATAATTATGACGTTCCAATCAATGCTGTTTTCTTCCGTTATTTCGAAGAGGGGGAACAACATTTTTTAACTAGAAGTTGGCTTTTAGATCCTAATGTAATAGATGAGAAATCTAGTAATACAAAAGTAGAGAATAAAAAGGAAAAATGGAATAAACAAGATTTTGTAGTTAATTTTGAAGATAAGGCATCTAGAAAATGGGAAGATGCAGTAAAATATGGATTTATTTCAGCAGGAGGAGGACGGTGGTATAGTAGGACATTAAACCAATTATTTGTTGGTGCTAGAATATTTTGTATGATTCCCAAAAGTGGGTATGTTGGTATAGGAAAAGTTATAGATACAGTCAAACCTATAAAAGATGTTACATTTAAGATTGACCAAGAAGAAGTCAAAATCGCTGAATTAAATCTTAAAGCACAAAATATGCTCCACGACGCTGAAGACCTCGAAAAGTGTGAGTACATTGTCAAAGTGGAGTGGTTAAAGTATGTTCCTAAAGAGCAAGCATTTTGGGTTAAAGGATTAAAAGCAAACCAGAACAGTGCCTTTAAATTAAGAAGTCAGTATACTATTGATAAAGTTTCGGAGTTTTTTGAACTTAATACAGAAGAATAGTTGCAATTAAGGAGCTGGACATAACAATTAAAGTTAGGAGATATCACAATGGATGGTAAATTAATAAAATCCGTGGTTTTAGAAGTTGTAAATCAAACCAAAAACGAGGGAGCGGGCTCCTTTCAACAAGATGTTCTCTTGAGAGAGATATCTAATAAGTTAAAAATCCGAGGTAACGAAGAACTTGAAAGAGCATTACTTACTGTCTGGTATGATTTGTTTAGAGCAGGTATTTATCTTGGGGACATAACTTAAGCAATCCTAGCCCACCGTTCATACATATAACGGAAACCGGCCGTGCCATTCTTGAAAATTTAAGTAGAGATCCATCTAATGAAGAAGGATATATTAAATATATAAAATCTAAATGTTCATTAAGTCCTATTGCAGAGTCATATCTTATGGAAGCAATAGTAACTTTTAATCAAAATTGTTTTAAAGCTGCTGCTGTTTTGATAGGTGGGACAGCAGAAAGTATGGTTCTAGAATTAAGAGATATTCTCGTGGATAAAATGAATAAACTAAATAAAACTGTTCCTCAACAACTCAAAGATTGGAAAGTTAAAACAATATTTGATCAAATTGAAAAAGAATTAACACTTGTAAAGAAGCAAATGCCCCACAAATTAAAAGAAAACTTCGATTCCTTTTGGTCAGCTTTGTTTTCACAAATAAGAATGACCAGAAATGAGGCTGGTCATCCAACTAGTGTTGCTCCAGTAACTTTTGAGTCTGTTCACGCAAACCTTCTTATTTTGCCGGAATTGGCAAAGCTAATTACCGAAATGAAAGAATGGATTGTAGTAGGATATAAGTGACCAGTACATAATAATATTTGATTTCATTAACAAACGCGTAGGAGTAGTATGGATTTTCAAGAAGTACCAGATTACATTTATTGATGGTGGGAAGTTGATAAACCCACCAACATCCCATTGTGTTGTCAATTACAGTCCACACATTACGATGGTAAATGAGTAAAATCTATATGCAAAAAAATCAAACCCCTTCAACATAAGATGCGAAGGGGATTGTTTTTTATTCAATAATAGATCTTACTTCCTTTTACATTCTTAGTCCATTAACTTTTCGCCAGCGTGCTCATTTCTTGAACTATAAAAATGTAAGGCCAATTTCTTTGAGTTTTTTAAGTCGTTTATTTGAGAGCTTCCCCTCTCTAAAGCTTTGAATTTGAGCACCCACCCATTTATAAAGAGGGGGATTTTCTGACTTTTTAGGTAGATTTCCGGTACCTTTTTCCTTAAAGTGAATAAACAAAATGTTGCACATTTCCGTCCATTTGGTCTCAAGTGGATCCCAATCAAAATTTATACTATTTAATAGTTCGATTCGTTCTTTAGAAAGGGTTCCTTTAATGTATTCTTTTCGCTGTCTAGTAGCCCAGATACTTAAAACCTTGTATTCGCCACTTCTCGGGACAAAGCAATTTCCTTTTTTTTGTATATATCCTTCCAGCTCCTTGAACATATTGTTCCAATTGGTTTCCAAGGGGTCCCAGTCAAAATTGAGTCTATCCAATTTTTCGATTTGTTCAGCGGGTAGGTTTCCCTGCTTTTTTTGTTGTCTCTGTGAGTGTACCCAAAGGCCAAGACCGTTTTTATCTCTTTGTGGAATATTGCAATGTCCAAACTCTTTTTTGAAGGCAACAAGCTGTTCGTAGTTATTGTTCCATTTATCTTTAAAAGGATTAAATACAAATCCTATGCTCTGGAGTCTTTCTATTTCCTCATCGGAAAGTTTTCCACAGTTGAACTTCGTTCGTTGACGTCCAACCCACCGGGCCAGTGGCTTATTTTCATAATCAATAGGAACATTACAATGACCGTTTTCCTCGTTGAATATTACTAACTGTTGGAAGAGTGTTTCTCCATTGTTAGCAACTAGAGACCACTTAAACCCAATTGATTCAAGTCTCTCTTGTTGTTCATCAGTAATAGTACTGTTTTTTTTCCTTGATCGTTGTTCCCCGACCCATTGAGCAAGGCGTTTGTTTTCAAAGTTCCTTGGTACATCACAATGCCCGTTTACTTCAAAGTAGTTCAACATCACTTTATACATTTCATCCCAATTGTATTGAGCAGGATCCCATATAAATCCTTTTGCTTCCAGTTTTTGAATTCTGTCTAAGGATAGTTGTTGCTTTTTATAAAATTGTCTTTGAGTTACTATCCATCTAGCAAGGCGTTGGTTAAAATAGTCGTAGGGAACCATACAGTGGCCATTTTCTTTCCAGTAGACAACTAACTCCCCATACATCCGTTCCCATTTGGGTTTAATATGCTGTTCGATTTCTTGAAATAGACGTTGAATATCCTTTGTCTCATCATTAATACTTAAAAATTTTAAGATATTTATGGATGGTAAACCAACGGTACTTCTTTTTCGATTTTCTTCATCTTCCGCCTCCGCAACGTTATTAAATAATTCATTTGACCTGATTGCATTAAAATTATTTACGAAATCGAAAATAAGGGGCCGAAAAGGTTTATCTGTCTCTAACGCCCGGCCAATTTGTTGAAAATAGATAGTAGGCGACACAGTTGACCTTAACAAAATGGCTCCAGATACATCCTTTATATGGATGCCCTCGTTTAACATATTGATGGCAAATAGTAAATGCAGTTTTCTATTATCCTTTGCTTTCCTGAAATCATCTAATTGCTTGTTATTTTCATATTTACTATACTTATTCATCACCGTATATCGCTGTATGTCCCTGTTCTTGAACGAATCCGACTTTCTAAACCATTTTTCGACTTCCACCCTCATATTCCTTAAGTGCTCTTCCGATTCACAAAAGACGATAAATTTCCAATCTTCGGGTCTAATATATTTATCCATTATGGAGGGAATTCCATTACAACTTTCCCAGTCAATTTTGGCTGCATTTAATTTATCAATTAGAAATGCCGCTTCCTCATCACTTTTACTTGTCGTTATTTTTTTCAACAGAAGTTCATACTCTTCTTTTATGGAATATAAAGCCGATACATAAATCGGAATAGGCAACATCTCTTTAACGATTGCTTGTTCAAAAGATATGTCAGAGGCTTTATTGTTTTTGAATAATTCCTGTGTCATATCCCTGTTTCCATCTAGATATCTAGTCGGAGTGGCTGAGGCCCCAACAATTTTTAGCTCAGGATGGGAGTTGATGAGTTTTTGAATTTTCTTTCCCCACTCATCTGCCCCTGCTCGGTGATATTCATCTAACACCAAAAGGGAAATGTCCAATTGCTTGATTTCCTGAGACGTCCTTCTTATTAAATAAGAATATGTCATATACTCTGTATTGGGTATGGACCATCTGTATTCATCTTTGTACTGTTTCAAAATGGCTGTATTTGGAGCAATAACCAACTTCTTTTCATCTGCATAGGAACACAATGTTTTGTAAATAATCCCGCTTTTCCCTGTACCCGTTGGTTGTATAATCGCTGCAAGTCCCTCTGTACATAATAGTCTTGATACGTTCCCTGCCGCGATTTCATTAAGAGGCGATAATTCAAATTGGGGGATTTCATATTTATCAGGGTCATATTGCTTGATCAAATTTTCAATATACTCCCAAGAGGATAACAACATAAACTCCTTTAAAACATTTTCTTCTTCCAATTTATTTGCATTACTGACAAACCCACTTACAGAAACCATTCTATACTGTTTACAGTTATATGCCTTCATTGCTTTATTATAATATTTGTGTAGGTCAGGTACGATCTTATCTATTGCTAGAGGCCTTTTATGACATTTCCCCTGGATTGCCCAAGAAACCTGAAAAGGGTAATGGGGGTGACGCAGAAGTAAATCTACCCCCATATCTTCTTTCTTTTCTACTATGGTGGTTAAATATCCAATACCCTTATACAATTCTGCAAGAAAATGTATGAAGAGGCTCCCCTTGTAGGTTTGAATACTTGGATTGTTTAATAGATATTTCTTTATTTCTTCAATTTTTTTTTGTTTAGTTAGTTGTATTAAATACATAAGTTGAGTTTTAATTTGAGACATAAACGACTCCCTTTTGTCTATTCAGGGTTGTTGGTTATTCTATATTTCTCTATAAAAGGGTTTTTTATGAAAAAAGTTTCAATAATCTAGAATGAAGTTTTGGACATCTTTTTGTTATTCAGCTAACAGAGCAATTTTAGTCCGAATGGTTCAGATGGTATCTGTTTTTAATTCTAAAGAAGTTAACCAGGTAAGGCATTTTATAGGTATATATGACATACCTCTTATATTTAATGGGTGTTCTAGAAAGAATTTTTCTACTTCTTTTACCGACAAAAAGTAACTATAATACTGATATCTTAATCTTTCGGGGGGATTATGGATTGACAAATGAACAAATTGAGGATTTTTCGGAACTAGATAATATCGTTAATGAGGCAACTGGTCGAAGAATAAAATTCTTAGTGCAGAATCAGGGTATTTCTCAATCACATTTAGCAAAACTATGGGGAAGAGATACAAAAACAATTTCTAATTATTATTGTGGAAAATCCCTTCCAGATAAAAAAGATTTAATAATACTTTCTAGGGTTTTAGGAAAATCTTACGATGAAATATTGGTATTCAAAGGTGATGTGGAAGGTTACCAACGGATAGACCAATATAGTATTGAGTTTGATGATAAATGTGAAACAATATCTGATGCCATTAACAGGTCAAAAACAGAAAGCAAATTATTTAATTCATTTTCAAAGGGATACGCTAATATTCGTAATTTAGAAGAGGCGGGGTTTTGTTTTCTGTTTTTTTCTTCTGAAGATGAGCAGGATATTCGCAATAGAATGATGGATGAATTGCTTTCTGGTAAAGGAGTTCATAGCCCATATATGCAACATATTTATGAGTATTATATTTGGCGTAATTTATCAGAGGAACAGAAAGCTGTATGTAAAGCACAATTTGCCTATTGGCGTGGTGAAAAAGAAGAGAGACCTTCAATCTCCACGGTGTATCAGTTAAAAAACAAAGATTAGAACAGGGGTTACAATATGAAACAAACCGAAATATTAAAGAGTGTAATTGAGTCACTGTCAAATTACTATGAAAAACAAAAATCCTTTAATCGGATTTTTTTAAATGAACCGGTAATATCAAAAGCTATTGAAGTGTTTGATACTGAAATTTATGAGATGGTTAATCACGTTTTTGATTTAATTGGAATACCAAATGAGGAATCCACGGATAAATACGATAGAAAAAATTGGACAAGAGATGTTTGTACCAATTTAATAACAATAGCAGCTAAAAATGAAAAATATGTAGAACCTGCGGTTGAATTAATATCTGATTGGAAATGTTTAAGTGATTATACATCAAAAGTTGAAACAAGTACTTGGTTTGGTTATTATCAACTTCTTGATGAACATATCACTGGATATAAAAAATGGCACCAAGAGCAACGGAACAAGGATAAAGATATGGGGAAAAGCAAAACAGCATAGTTCAATTTATTATGAAAAAATAGGATACGGGTGTAAAGGCCAGATATTGCCTTTCTAGTCTTGTTAAACTAATGGGGTGCGTTAGTTTAACAAGTGTGTCTTCTTAGAGAAAAAGTTCTTAAGAATGTTGATAAACCCACCAACATCCATTGTGTTGTCAATTACAGTCCACGCATGTGGAGTGTGTGACAAAGTTGATTTTAAAATAATTCAAGATGCCTTATCTTAGTAGATTGGGCACTTTATTCAATTGTAGTACATACAATTAACAGCAATTTTTCTAAATTACTCGACAAAATCAATCAACTAAGAGTGGCGACAAGCACAGGAAAATTTAGTGGTGAATAATAAAAAGACGTCTATTTGACGTCTTTTATTTACGCTTTTTTCTAATTTTGTTTTTGTCTTAATAAATCTATAACAGCATGGTATATTTCGATACCTTGATAGGTTAACATACCTGCTGCAGATAATGAAAAAACACCAATAAACAAGAATCGGATCCACATTATTTTTTCCTCCCCTTTGTAAGCTCTTAAACTTTACAATTTAGGGGAAAGGATTACGTAATTTGATTGATAAAAAATGGAGATAAGGAATGTGAATTTCCTGCCGAAATTTCTTGAGGAGTTAAATTTCAGGATGTGTATGATTGGTAAGAAGTAAGCAATTATAAAGTGTGATATTTGATTGATTAGGTATTTCCTCTCATCGTCCCAATGGGATTTCTGAGTTCCATCTTCTAAACTGATTATTCCCTTGCTTTCATGATAAGGATAAGAGGGGATATTTGAAAAATGCAGTATTGTGAAGGACAAGAAGGTTATTAGTAATGTGATGGATAGGGCATTTAACTTCTTTACGGTTATCCTCTCCTTCCTAATAAGGGATTGTTTTAATCATAATCACTTTCATTATAGTAGTAAACATAAATATTCTGACAATTACTGCACCTTCTACTAGGCACCAAAACTCCAGGGGTAGTTAAGTTTAGTTTAAGCGTGGAATAATTAAATTGATCACTGGTAATCAAGTCGTTATTTATAGGGGATTTAGAATTTCCGCTGCTTTTTGGCGGCCCCTTTTCCATAGTTATTTCAAGGAAGTGTAGAAAACAAAACTTTATTTTACCTCGCTATATATTAGGTTGTCAATAAGAAGTTTGTAATATTTTCAAAAAAATGTTATAATTGTCTTACAATTGTTTTTTTGTTCGTATTCAAAATTCTGCTTTATTTTTTTGCGGATAGAATTATGGATACGTTTTTTAATATCCTTTTTTAAACCGAAGAAAAATTCAAACAGTTATGTGAGCTTTTAAGGTAAGTAAGTTGAATGGAATTTTCAATTTACTATCTAATAGTAACCGAGTTTTTATTCTACAAGGAGGACTAGAATAATGAATTTAATCAATAAGAAAGTTACACACAAGCGTTTTGGCACGGGTAGTATAGTTAAACATAATGATTCTATTATTGAAATTAATTTCGCATCGGAAAATAAAAAGTTTGTTTACCCGGATGTATTTGGAAAGCACCTAACACTGCATGATAAAAGTATTGCTAATTCACTTGAAAAAATTATACAAGAAAAGGAAATGGAACGACAGAAGGAAGAATGGAAGAAGGAAGAGGAAAAAACACTACAACGAAAAAACCAGGAACTTCGCTTGGAACATGAAAAACTTATGAAAAATCATAAACTTCATTCCGAATCACAAATGGTTTATTGGTGTGACACAGAAGAGCAGAATAGTTCTTTTTCAGAGTGGAAGGTTTTTTCAGGGGTAATAAAAAGTGGAATTAACAAAGGGAAGCCAAACAAACCCATCCGCTTGCACCAAAATAGCGCTGTCCTGTTAACAGCAATAGATTCCAGCATGCCTGAAAAAGACAGACGTATCTTAGGCGTCTATATGGTGAATGAAGATTTTATTGGTAAGCTTTGTGAAGATGGATTTATTCCTGCTCATTCAGAATACAAAATCCAACTTACAGAACAGGAATCGGATCAGATGCTTTTCTGGAAATATTATATAAATGAAAAATTTCCCCAAAAAACCACATGGAATTCAGGTAAATACCGTTATTTTGAAAATTCATGGATGGCTCAAATTTTGCTTGATATAGTTTCGTTGAAAAGTGACCCAGAGGAACGTGAGCTGGCACAACAATTTTTTGAACATTTTTGTAAAATGAATCAGATAAGAGAACAAGAGTTACCAGAGCCTAATGGCGCATTAATGCGTATTTAAACGTTAGCCCAAAAATAATAAGAATGACAGGGAACTGACACATTTTTTCCACCCATTACAAATGGCGAACAGTGCCAGGCACTGTTTGCCATGATTTTTTCTATGTTTTCTTGTTTCTAAATAAACATTTTCAATTTCCAGTCTGAAACCAATAATTTCTCGGGTTTTCTTCAATACGAACCCGGGAATTTTTTATGTTCATCCTAATACAAGTTCAATACTCTTTTCATGAATTTTGTGGGGGAGTTAGTTTAAAATATATACTAAAAAAGTAGCAAATTAGCTACTTTTTTATAAGCATAAATTAAAGATAAAAGTTAAATAATTCCTCTAACGATTAACAGGAAACCAACCTTCAACCTCAAAAATTAACTTCCACAAAGGTGCTGGGATGACCGCTTTTTGCTGGTCGTTTTCTGTTAATTGATGAATCATTGTACCTTCCTCTTCATTCTTTATTTTTTCAACCCAATGTGGGTCAACTACGATAGCTCGTCCAAGTGCAACAAAGTCTGTTTTCCCTTTTTCTAAAACAAGTGCTGCATCATCAGGTGTATGAATGCTACCAACACCAATTAGAGGTACACGTTGATCAATATATTCCGCAATTAATTCGGTACGTGATTTTTCACTCACAATGCCTCGACGTGGCTTTGCCCAAGCGTTTGTAGTTGCGATATGAAGATAATCAAGATCTGCTTTAATTAATTCATCTATCAAGGAAAAAGTTTCCTTCATTGTTATTCCAGGTGTTTCTGGCTCTTCCGGTGAAAAACGATAACCAATTGCAAATGGTTTTGTTGCATGTTTATGGATGACATATTTCACTTCATCAATTAATTTTAATGCAAATAAATGACGATTCTCAAACTCATCTGTTCTCAGATTGGAATGTGGTGAAACAAATTGTTGGAGTAAATAACCGGTTGCTCCGTGTAATTCCACTCCATCAAATCCAGCTTCAATTGATGGAACTATCCTAAAGCTAATCAAATACTAGGAGGAAACAACATGAAATATACCAAATCGCGTGGTTGGAGTTGGTATAATAGGAAAGCAGTTGATATAGAAAAAATCTATAGCATCTGCTTTTTTGTTTATAAAAATACCATTCAGGACCGATTTTCGTTAAAATAAACATTGCCGACCTTCATAATAGATTTTCGCAAATTATAAATGTCTGAATGAACTTGTGTTAAGATAATAAGTTATTAAGCATGATATAAGTGTGAAAGAAGTGTTTAACATTTGGCTATATATTTTTTGACCGAGAATATGAAGTTGTATCCATAGTGAGAGGATTTGAATTTTAATATGATAGATAATTTTTGGCGTGATTTACCACGGCCATTTTTTGTACTTGCACCAATGGAAGATGTGACGGATGTTGTTTTTCGTCACGTAGTAAGTGAAGCCGGTCGACCGGATGTATTTTTCACAGAGTTTACAAACTCGGATAGCTATTGTCATCCAGAGGGCATGAAAAGTGTGCGTGGCCGTTTGCTTTTTACAGAGGATGAACAGCCAATGGTGGCACATATTTGGGGGGATAATCCCGAATATTTCCGTCAAATGAGTATTGGCATGGCAGAGCTAGGATTTAAAGGCATCGATATTAATATGGGCTGCCCTGTACCGAATGTGGTATCGAGAGGGAAAGGTTGTGGCCTTATTCTGCGTCCAGACGTTGCGGCAGAACTTATTCAAGCAGCAAAAGCAGGCGGACTGCCTGTAAGCGTGAAAACACGACTTGGCGATAAGGAGGTTCAGGAGTGGGAGGAGTGGCTAACGCATATTTTTAAACAGGATATTGCGAACCTTTCTATTCATTTACGTACAAGAAAGGAAATGAGCCAAGTAGATGCGCATTGGGAGCTAATTCCGGAAATCAAAAAATTACGTGACCGTATTGCACCCAATACCCTGCTAACAATCAATGGAGACATTCCTGACCGTCAAACTGGGCTGCAGCTTGCTGAACAATATGGTATTGATGGCGTTATGATCGGGCGAGGTATTTTTAAAAATCCTTTTGCTTTTGAAAAAGAGCCAAAAGAGCATAGCAGTAAAGAATACCTTGATCTTTTAAGACTGCAGCTTGATCTTCAAGATCAATATGCGGAAGCACTGCCACGTTCAATCACAGGGCTTCATCGCTTTTTCAAAATTTATGTTAAAGGATTCCCTGGAGCTGGTGGATTAAGAAATCAATTGATGAACACGAAGTCAACAGATGAAGTGCGTGCATTGCTTGATAAATTTGGGTCAAAAAATCTTGATGGAATGGGGAAAGAGTAGAGGTGTCCCTCGGAAAAGATAAAGAACGTGAAAAAGCCCGTAAAAGCGGGTTTTTTTCTTGTGAAAATGAAGGAAGGCGGGAGTTGAGTAAAATTGTGGGGATAACTTTTAAAAGCACTTCAGACATCATTTGAAATAATACTCCACAACCCAACAGCTCCTAGTCACTTTCATTATTTTAAGGCAAGAAAAAAATGATTGATTTTTAGCCTTTCTATGACTAAACTCAATTCGATGGCTTTCGCTAATAATCTACTTTTTTCGCACCTACTATTCCCGTTTTCATTAAAGCAATTTACCAAATAATTAATATGTTAGACACTCTTTAGTGAGAGATTTAGCCGCTTTTTTAGTGTATAATTAGTCTTTTGTATCAGTAAGTAATGTAACGACAAAGCGACTCTGTACGACATCGCTATTAAATAAATGAACGAATATTATAGTAGAGTCTAATTATTCTTACTCATAGGAGGCTTCCATGGCAAACGATATTATTATCCGTTTTGATAACGTAACAAAATCTTACAGCAGTGACACGAAAGTTTTACAAGATGTAAGCTTTGAACTTGAACGTGGAAAATTTTACACATTACTTGGTCCTTCAGGTTGCGGAAAAACGACGATTTTACGTATAATTGCAGGCTTTGAAAAACCGACAACAGGGGATATATACCTTAACGGCAAGTGTGTGAACAACGTACCAGCAAACGAGCGTCAAGTAAACACTGTATTCCAAGACTACGCCCTATTCCCGCACTTAAACGTATTTGAAAACGTGGCATTCGGTTTACGAATTAAAAAAGTAAAAGAGTCTGAAATTAAAGTTCGCGTCGCAGAAGCGTTAAAGTTCGTAAACTTAGTAGGTTATGAAACCCGTGAAATTACAGAAATGTCAGGCGGTCAGCGTCAAAGGGTTGCGATTGCACGCGCTATCGTTAATGACCCGGAAGTGATTTTACTCGATGAACCATTATCAGCACTTGATTTAAAGCTGCGCACAGAAATGCAATATGAGTTACGCGAGCTACAGCAACGCCTTGGCAAAACATTTATTTTCGTTACACACGACCAAGAGGAAGCTTTAGCGATGAGTGATGAAATTTTTGTTTTAAACGAAGGGATTATCCAGCAATCTGGTACGCCAGTTGATATTTACGATGAGCCAATTAACCGTTTCGTTGCAGACTTCATCGGGGAGTCAAACATGGTAGACGGCGTCATGCTTGAAGACTACACAGTCAAATTTGCTGGTAAAGTATTTGACTGTGTCGACGGCGGTATGAAGCCGAACGAAAAAATCGATGTTGTCATTCGTCCAGAAGATCTACAAATCACATCGCCAGAAGTCGGCAAAATTGTTGTGCGCGTCGATACGCAGTTATTCCGCGGCGTACATTACGAGTTATCAACATACGACAAAGATGGAAATGAGTGGCTTGTACACTCGCTGAAAAAGGCTGAAGTAGGTGCACAAGTAGGTCTTGATTTCGACCCAGAAGCGATTCATATTATGCGTCTAAATGAAACAGAAGAAGAATTTGACGCACGCATAGAGGCGTATACGAATGAAGATTAAGTCAAAACCAGCGTTCATCCCATATTTACTATGGATTGCGCTCTTCGTTATTGCACCGATTGGGCTCATTTTGTATTATTCAATGCTCGATCTAAACGGAGAATTTACGCTTGTAAACTATAAAAACTTCTTTACATCAGCATACTTAACGATGACGCTAACTAGCTTTTGGTATGCATTAATCATTACGTTTTTTACGCTAGTTATCTCTTATCCAACTGCGTACCTGTTAACAAAAACAAAGCATAAGCATTTATGGTTAATGCTCATTATTATTCCTTCATGGATTAATTTATTATTAAAAACGTATGCATTTATCGGGATTTTCGGTTTATACGGACCCGTCAATGCAATAATCGAAATGTTAGGCTTCGATCCGACGCAAATTTTATTTACCGACTTTAGTTTCGTGTTCGTTGCGGTGTACATTTTTATACCGTTTATGGTTATCCCAATTTTCAACGCGTTAGACAAAATGAATCCGTCATTAATTTACGCATCACGTGACTTAGGTGCTTCACCGCTTACAACGTTCCGACGCGTCATTTTTCCTTTAACCATTGAAGGTGTAAAATCAGGGATTCAGGTTACGTTTATCCCAGCTCTTTCACTCTTCATGATTACACGCTTAATTGCTGGGAACAAAGTGATTACCCTTGGTACAGCGATAGAACAGCAATTCTTAGTCGCCCAAAACTGGGGAATGGGTTCAACCATTGCCGTGTTTTTAATTTTAATTATGTTAGCAATCATGCTGTTAACAAGCACAAAGAAAAAAGGAGGTCGAGCATAAATGCGATCACAGTTATCAACTACAGCTAAAGTATATTTAGCAATCGTGTTTGTTATTTTATATGCACCGATCTTCTACTTGATTTTTTATTCATTCAATAACGGCGGTTCAATGGGTTCATTTGAAGGTTTTACACTAGAACATTATCAAGCCGTATTTGATGATAATCGTTTACTCGTTATCTTAATAAATACCGTTATTGTTGCATTGCTATCAGCGTTAATAGCTACCGTTATCGGAACACTTGGAGCAATTGGTATTGTTTCATTAAGAAATTATAAAATACGTAACATCGTTTTATCATTAAATAATATTTTAATTGTTAGCCCAGATGTTGTGATTGGGGCAAGCTTCTTAATTTTATTCACAATGATTGGAGTTAAGCTTGGCTTTACATCAGTAGTAATTTCACATATTGCATTTAGTATCCCAATCGTTGTATTAATGGTCTTGCCAAAAATATTGGAAATGAATACGAACTTAATTGATGCAGCACTTGATTTAGGAGCGAATCGTCGCGATGTATTAACACGTGTTATTATTCCCTATATTAAACCTGGGATTTTAGCTGGTTTTTTTATGGCCGTAACCTATTCATTAGATGACTTTGCTGTTACATTTTTTGTTACGGGTAACGGATTTAGTACATTGTCTGTTGAAATCTATTCCATGGCACGTGCAGGTATTTCGTTAACTGTTAATGCAATCTCAGGGCTAGTGTTTATCGTGACAGTCGGTATTGTCGTTATGTATTACTTCATTACGATGCGGTCGAAAAAAACGGAGGGCTCTACTCAATGAAATCTTTAATTCAGATAATGTTAGCAATCGTTATAGCATGCGGTCTACTTTATTTTGTTGCTTCAAAGCTTGAAGCAGCAAGCTCAGCTGGTGGAAAGGACTCTTTAGTCGTATACAATTGGGGAGAATACATTGACCCTTCGCTGATCGACCAGTTTGAAGAAGAAACAGGCATTACTGTTGTTTATGAAACGTACGATTCAAATGAAGCGATGTTAACGAAAATTAGACAAGGTGGCTCATCCTATGATGTGGTTGTCCCATCAGAATATACGATTGAAACAATGATTAAAGAAGACTTGTTAATAGAAATTGATCATTCGAAACTTCCAAACCTACAAAATATCGATCCTTACTTTTTAGATTTACCGTTTGACCCGAAAAATAAATACTCCATTCCGTATTTTTGGGGAACAGTTGGTGTAGTTTATAATCCTAATGATGTTCCTAAACATATCACTTTTGATTCTTGGGATGATTTATGGGATCCAGCACTGAAAAATAAAGTATTTTTAGTTGATGGTGCACGTGAAATCATTGGTATGGGCTTAAACAGCTTAGGATATTCGTTAAATTCACGTGACGAAAACGAATTACGTGAAGCATTAGAAAAATTAATCCAACTAAACGGCAATGTCAAAGCAATCATAGGAGATGAAATTACTCCACTAATGATTAATAATGAAGCTACAGTAGCCGTAACATTCTCTGGGCAAGCTGCAGACATGATGTACGAAAACGAAGAGTTGAATTACGCAGTACCTTCAGAGGGCTCAAACCTATGGTTCGATAACATGGTTATTCCGAAAACCTCATCAAATGTGGCAGGTGCCCATCAGTTCATTAATTTTATGCTGGATGCGCAAGTGGCTGCGCAAAATACAGATTATGTAGGATATGCTATTCCAAATAAAGCAGCGTGGGAACTATTAGATGAAGAAGTGGTAAACGATGAACGTTTTTACCCAAGCGAAGAAAGTCGCAAAAACCTAGAAGTATATGAAAACTTAGGCCTTGAACTGCTAGGAACATATAACGAATACTTTCTAGAATTTAAAATGTCACTGGACTGACCCTTTTACCCCGAGTGGAAAAGTAACAGACATTTAAATAGGAAAAAATCCCTTAGTTGTTGTCTAAGGGATTTTTTATTGTTTTAAATACGGGTATCGACAAATCCGCAAAATGCATCAACAGGACTGACACCTTTAAATTCGGACCGTCCCATTAATTTTTCTAATAATTCTTCTAACGTTTGCTTTCTGCTGTCATACGCATTGATGTATGTTTTTACTTGTGGTACATCTGGCAAATGGTACGGATATTGAACAGATACAAAAATAGTTGGAACTTCATGGACATAGAATGGAATATCCGGTGTACCTTTACTTGCCGGCCAAACGATTCTTTGTACGGTTCCTCCATGGTTAACATTGGCGATATTGATGATTAAATCATAATTATCTGTCAACTCGGTAATAGGTCTCTTTTGTGCATATACATTTCCAAGAGCAGCCATTCTTTCTTCTTCAGGAAGTTTCATAATCATTTCTTCCGTTGATTCCCAAATGGTTACTTCGAATCCCTCTGCTTCCAACAATTCTTTCATAATATCGACAGCCTTTTCTTTGCTACCAATCAAAGCGCCAAATCCGCCTTGTACACCTTTTACATCAACCAATAATACACGTTTGTATTTTTCAGGAGTTACTGGAAAGACTTCTTGTTTGTCTTTAACTAACGTAATTGCGCGGTCGGCAACTTCTTTGAAAAGAGCTTTATTTTCAGGAAGACCGATTTTTGCCAATGCTTCTTCTTTTGGCGGCAGAATTTCAGTTTTTGCTTTTTTATGAAGACCGAGCATCGCTTTCAAACCTAAAATACGCTCTAGAGCTTCTTGCAAGCGATCTTCTGTAATGATTCCATCTTTATATCCGTTCATCATGTATTCGAAGTCTTCATCTGGATCATTAAAGAATAAGAATAAGTCACAACCAGCAGCAATTGAAGTAGGAAGCAGCTTGCTTCTCTTCATTGCACCTGTCATACCGATCATGTGGCTTGCATCAGTAACAACCACGCCGTTGAACTCTAATTTTCCACGTAATAGGTTAGTTGTAATTTCTTTAGATAGAGTAGCTGGTAAAAGGTCTTCGTCTTTAATATCAGGATTAAAGAAGCGTTCATAGGCAGGCATGTGAATATGTCCAGCCATCATGGATGGAAGCCCGGCATCAATTAACCCTTTGTAAACCTTACCAAAGGTTTGATCCCATTCTTCTGTCGATAAACTATTTACACTGAAGGATAGATGTTGGTCGCGCTCGTCAACACCATCACCAGGCCAGTGTTTTGCAGCAGGAGCAATTCCGCTCTCTTGAATTCCCTTCATGTAAGCAAGGCTCATTTCAAGAACTAGATCTGGGTTAGAGCTAAATGAACGGCTTGAAATGATAGGGTTACGCCAGTTGTAGTTAATATCGACGATTGGGGCAAAGCTCCAGTTACAACCGATAGCAGCTGCTTCTACACCAGACACCCGGCCCATTTCATAGGCCCATTTTGGATCATTTGTAGCACCGATTTTCACTTCTAAACCAATTTCTGTGCCATCTGTACAGGCGCCGTTACCGCCAGCTTCAGTATTTGCAGCGATGAGCAAAGGAATTTTGCTGTTTTCTTGGAGAATTTTATTCTGATCATACACTTCTTCTGATTTACCAGGGTTATAGCGGACTGCACCTATATGATAATTGTTTACCATATCTGTTAGATACTCTTCCGAACGACTTGATCCCATATTTACGAATAACTGCCCAATTTTTTCTTCAAGGGTCATAGAGTTAATGGTTTCCTTCACCCAATCGATATCAGCATCATTTAGGTAGTAGGGTTTTGCTTTTAAATTTACATTTACCATGTATTTACTCTCCTTTTTTGAGATTTGAATAAAGAACTTTCTTGTCTCTTGTAAAGATAGGTTTTACTAAATTAAATACCTAATTCCCAGATGATTCTGTGGGAATCTTCTATTTTAGCCAGGATAGAATCTCCTTGTATACTAGTATAGCAAAAGAATCGTATCTGACCAACCTTTTTGTAAACGTTAACAAAAAATTCATAACCTGGTGCATCCTAACTCATGCGAAAATTGGGTATTTTACTGTAGTTATCCTATAATAAAGTTAAAATATTTAGACTGACTTTGGCTCAAAATAGAATCATTTTCATAGACCATTTTTTAAGCCCAATCTAAACAAGGTTGGGCTTTTTACTTATAATCACTGTGATAAAAATCTGTGAAACAAGAATTTGTATGGTCACAGTTATCAGGGAATAAATGGTATAATACTAGCGTGAACTATATAGGGGAAAATATTAATTTTTATTGTAAAGGAGGGAATCACTTTTATGATCCCAGCAAAAATAGATCCCATTTCAATCACTACGATAAGAGAAAAAGGCGTGGGATCCATCATCGATTGGTTTGAACTGCATAAACAATCTTTCTATTTACTTGGTTGGTCCTATCTTAGGAATCAGCAGCAAATGGAAGAGCTTTTTTATCGGTCCATTTTAAAAGTCCATAAGGAATTGCCACGATTAAAAAGTGAAACATCATTTGAAACGTGGGTTACATTCATTTTCATACATACCTGCCGGGAGCTTTCTAATGATAGGAGTTTACAAGTTTCAGAGGAAAGTGAGCCCCGTCAGGATTTATTTAAAGCGCTTGATCAATTGAATGAGTACGAGAAAGAAGCGATGGTCCTTACATATGTAAAAGGATTCTCTCATGAGGAAGTGGCATATCTTCTCCAATTTTCAGCGGAAAAGATTAAAGAGCTTTTGTTTTCCGGAATCCAATCACTTAGAAAAGAAATGGGGGACGGATCAACCTATAATGGCTGTAAGGAATATCATGAGGTTTACATCGATTACTTAGAAAGAACCCTGGATCGGTCGAAAAAGATTGATTTTGAGAAACATATTTATTACTGTCAGGACTGTCAGGAGGATTTGGCTACTTTTCAGGATGTCATGTTAAATCTAACTGATAGGATGGAAGATTTGCCTATGCCATCTAGTTTCATGGGAAACATCAAAGATAGGCTGGCAGAAAAGGAAACGCACAGACAGCAGAAGAACAAGAAACGTAAAAGTACGGGACTTGCTATTGCTGGTGTATTCGCATTATTAATAGGTTTAGAATTTTTTACTGGAGCGTTTTCCAGCCTCTACTATGCATGGACAGAAGAAGATCCGCAATTGCGTGCTTTTCTTCAACAGGACTTGGGTGAAAGCTTGAACCTGGAAGCGGAAAGTGATGGGGTGAAAATCAAGATCAAGAGTGCGATTGCTGATGATGTTCAGACGCTTATTTTTTATGAAATTGAAGATACAAAAAAAGACAATCAATTTGCGATGGATTATCATGATGGGGTTTTAGTAGAGAATGAACATGAAATCATGAGCAGTGAAACATATCCAAGGTACTATCCTCCTGACCTTGAGTCGGATGTAAATAACGAAAAAAAGAATGTATATCAAGGGAAGATTAGTCTGCTGCCCCTCACAACGGATAATGGGACAATCAAACTGAAGATAACAAAGCTTCATAAATTGTTTCGTGATACCTCTGGCCGGAGTGGTTTTAGAGGTTACGAGAACACGGAATATAATACAGGGGAGTGGAACTTTGAGATCCCTGTAACAAAACAGCCTTCCATCGAATATGCATTGGATAAAAAAACTGAAATCGAGGGAATCCCAGTTCGATTTGATAAACTAACCATTGCTCCAACAGCGACGATTCTGCAATTTGGTATTAATAACGAACAGCCAGGGAAGCGGATAGAGGTTATTAATTTTGACAATCTAGAGGTGAACAATAAAAAAGTGAGAGCTGATTTGTATGGAACCTCTTATCTAGAATCACAGCAAGACGTAAATTGGACTACTTTTGAAACATATTTTGATCCTCTTTTTGGAGCAAAGCCAAAAGAGGTTAACGTTCAATTAGGCTCTATTTATTTAACTTTTCAAGACCAAAAGACCATTGATCTGGATGCTTCTCTTGAATACCCTCAAACCTTTGAATATGCAGGAAGTACAATCTCGATTGACAAGCTAGAAGTTGGACAGCCTGCCCATGTTGTCATCAGTAATCATGAAATTGAGAATCGAGCATATGAGTCTATTCAATTCCACATTGTGGGTGATGATGAAACTGGTTCAATGGAGATGAATTCTGAAGGAGTGCTCGTTGATAAAAACGGGGTGGAATACGATATGAAAGAAACCCCCGTCTCATATGAAGAAATCGAGCAGCCCCGTCATTTCATTACAGTTCAAAGCTTTGAGTTATACAATAACAACACTGGAGAAAAAGTAGTTCCTAAAAAGCTGGAGATTTTTGGATATAATGCAACGAAATATTTGGATGATGTTGTGAAGATTTCATTGAAATAAGACCACGGGGACGGATCTGATGGCTTTTTGGCCCTCAGAGCCGTCCCCGTGGTTGTTATGATTACAATTATTTAGCTATTGTGTGTTAAATCACTTATCTGATATTCTAATAGGTGTTATTTTATTTATATAAAACTAAACTTTTGGAGGTTAAGATATGCAACTTACTTTGGAAAACACAAAAGATACCAAAAGTGACAAACTTCCATTTTCAAGGACTAATCCATTTCAAGCGAAGGTCCTTAAAAATATCAATCTAAATGGTTCAGGGTCTAGTAAGGAAACAAGACATATTGAATTATCATTAAAAGGTTCAGACCTTTCATATAACCCAGGAGACGCACTTGGCATTGTCCCTTCAAATGATCCTGAACTTGTGGCTTCTATCCTTGAAGAAATGCAATGGGATGAGGAAGCAGTTGTATCTGTAGGTAAGCAAGGTGAAATAATGCCTATAAAGGAAGCACTAACAAACTATTGTGAAATTACATTGCTAACAAGGAAGATTTTGCAGCAGGCGGCTGTGCTGACAGAAAACTGTGAGTTACAAAAGCTTGTATTGGCTGAAAATGCAGACCAACTTAAGGAATACTGCTATGGGCGTGATTTGCTTGATATGCTGCGTGCTTTTGGCCCTTGGAAGGCATCTGCACAGGATATCGTTTCATTATTAAGAAAAATGACTCCACGTCTCTATTCGATTGCAAGCAGCATTGCCGCTAATCCTGATGAGGTTCATCTCACCATCGGCGCTGTGCGCTACACGTCTCATGACCGCGCGCGAAAAGGAGTTTGCTCGGTATTATGTGCGGAACGAGCTCAGGAAGGGGATATGCTTCCGGTCTTTGTTCAAGCAAATAAACATTTCCATTTGCCAGAGTCCGAGGATAAAGATATTATCATGGTTGGTCCAGGGACAGGCATTGCACCTTTTCGTTCTTTTATTCAGGAACGTGCAGTGAATAAAGCTGATGGCCGGTCATGGCTGTTTTTTGGCGACCAGCATGAAGCAGAAGATTTCCTTTATCAAAATGAGTTGGAAAACTATCAACAGGATGGGGTATTGACAAGGATTGATACAGCATTCTCCCGTGATACATCTGAAAAAGTATATGTACAGCATAAAATGCTCGAAAACAGCAAGGAATTATTCGAGTGGATTGAGAATGGAGCTTACTTCTACGTTTGTGGGGATAAAGAACGGATGGCAAAGGACGTTAACGAAGCATTAATTACCATGATCGAAAAAGAAGGTACCATGTCTCGAGAAGAAGCCGAAGCGTATCTAAAAGATATGCAGAAGCAAGGGCGTTATCAACGCGATGTGTATTAAAATATAAATTGGTGCCTGCCCCCACTGTATTAATGCTTTATCGCACTGGTGGCAGGCACAAAACTCATGATTGACATATGAATTTTCTAACTTCCTCTAGCGTTAATCCTATCTCCTTCGCAAGCAACATTAGTTCAACCCATTCCGGATCGAGCCTTTCTTCATGTGTCTCTACCTCGGCATACACTTTTCATCATCCCCTCAATCAATTTAAACGTTAAGGCTGCATACGAAAACGACTCATGATGAAGAATATTTTATAACTCTGTTAAATTTCCCCTCAGGTAAAGTCAGGGAAGGTTATGAAAATTATTAGTCGTTTGATTTTGAATGCCATATAAAATAAGGGAGACAATTTCATGTGCTAATGCCTCAGGTTCCTTGTGCCCGGGTAGTAACTTCGTAATGGTAACACGATCGATTATTCCCACTAAACTTTCCGCAACCGTTTCCATATCTACGGCGGTGGTAAAGTAGCCCTCCTGCATTTCAAAAGTCAAATTCTCTCGTATTTGATTAGCTAAACTATTTTTGATTTCTTCTGCCTCTTGGGCAATGTAGAATCCGATTCGTGTCAAATCGGGCTGCTCAACAAAGAAATGGAAAATAGTCGTCAGTCCTTGGGTAATCTTGTTTGCAAGGGAAGAAGAGTGGATACCTGATTCTAGGCGACTACTTTTAGTAAAATCAAACAGTGTGGAGCGGAATAATGTAACCAATTCCGCAAATATGGCTTCCTTACTTTCAAAGTAAAGGTAAAAGCTTGGCTGGCTTAGGTCTGCCTGTTTAACAATGTCACTGATCTTTGTTTCATAATAACCCTTTTGGGCAAACTCTTTGGCAGCAATAGAAAGTAATAAAGCCCGGCTTTGTTCACCGCTAGAGCCCTTTTTTCTCCCTTTTCCGGTCAATAAATTCACAACTCCCAATAATCTACTAATATATTACTTATGAGTATTATAATCTGGTAAATACCTCTAGTCAAGTTGAATACTCTTAAAATTCAGTAATATTAACCTGTTAGTCCGCTAATAGGATAGAAAAAATCGGTGCATTCTTTGGGGTGACTGACCAACAAAGATATTAAAAACCAACTATTATTTTTTAAACTGATGGGTAGTTTTAACTGCGTACTTCCTCACGAGTAAAGAAGAAAATAAATATAAGAATCACTAAAGCGATAATGAAGATATTATTCTCAGCTAATTCTATAGCGGGCAACTTATTTAATGTCATGTTTATCATTCCTTTTCTATATTCCTAAAAAGTCTTGGGTCAAGATCAAAATGTGTTGATATCATTTGACGATAATAGTGTAAACTTTCTCTTACTATTGGAAGTGAGGGCTCGTTTAATGGATCTCCAAAAATTGGGCCGCTGACAATCAACGAAATCCTTCCTGGCCCAACTAAGACACTAATAAGGCGGATTTCATCAATAATTAATAGTATGGAAATAATTACATCGATGATATCAATGATTGTATTGGCTACAGGATACCCCGGTTTGCCTTCTATTCTTTTACCCCCAATAATAGGTCCACTTAATGAAACACTAAACCCACCTGAAGTTACAAAGGCCCCTCTGATTGTAAGCTGTCCAGATAATAATAAAAAGGCAATAGCAAGGTTTATCTCTCGCTGTAATAATGCAATGACATATTCATCTTTTTCAATACTTGTATAATTCAAAGGAAGTTCACCTCTATGTCATCCTATTCAGAAGCGCCCAAAATGACTTTGAGTCCTTACTCTTTTTTAAAAAAATTGCAACGAAAATCCTACTATTCCTCCCACCTTTCGTCATATAGAGATGTCCCCCTCTAAAATAATGAATCCTTTTGTTTAGCCAAAGAGGAAACTCCAAATAATAAGATTAACATGTGATCTAACAGGAGATTTATTGAAGAATGGAGAATGAAGATGGATATGTTTTACCATGCAGTTTTGATATTTGCGGCAGGAATTATTTTTCTAAAGATGACAGGAAAAAAAGCTGTTTCTCAAATGCACACTTTCGACTTACTGTATATCTTTGTTCTTACCAATATAATTAGTACACCCGTGGAAGTTAATCATATTGGAAAAGCAATTGCCTATGGAGGAATCATCGTCCTATTATATAAACTAATTGTCCGTCTATCATTGAATAATAAATTTCGATGGATTTTATATGAAAGTCCTACAGTGTTGATTCGCAATGGGGATATCGATCGAAAGGGATTGAAAAGGGTTCGGATGCCCATGAATGAATTATTGTCACAATTGAGAGTAAAAGGATTTACGGACACGCAAAATATAGCTATCGCCTTAATGGAAGGGACAGGGAACTTAAGTGTAATTCCTAAGTCAGACTATCGGGCAATTCAACCGAATGATTTGAATTTAAATGTAAAGAGAGAGTACCTGCCAATTCCATTGATAATGGACGGGCAGATTATTTATCATAATTTAAAATATCTTCAACTGAATCAAAACTGGTTAATGAATGAGGTTAAAAAAATGGGGGAAGAAGTAGAAAATATAACGTTAGCTACTTTATTAGACAATGGAAAACTCTATATTGATAATAATGAAATGACCAACCATAACCATGATCCTTATTACTATAGTCCAGGGAAAGATAATTAAATGGAGTTTGCTTATAGATCGAAAGAGTTTTTACGGAGTATGGGAACAGTGAAATAAAAGACCTACAGGTAGTAAAAGCCACTAAACAATGTACTATTTAGTGGCTTTTACCATTTTCAGCAAAAAGAGGCTATTTTTTAACTATTTATTACCAGAAGAAGGTTGGTCAACACCTCTTATCCGGTGCCGATGTCCATCGTTTTCTGTCGTGTAAAAGTCATAATAATGAACATGCATGCCGTTTCCTACAGGAATAGCTGGGCCTGAATTGGCACGGTAATGATGGGTGTGTCCATTCTCAAATAGTACATAACCTTCTGTGTAATGAATATGATTCCCATCTTGAGTTTGAATAGGGGGAGAAGTAACATCTAAACATTGATGAACATGTCCGTCAGTTACAGACGTGTAGTCAACAGAACCATGATTATGATGCGGCACAAATCCTGGTGTGAATTCGTCTTTTCCTATTTTTGCCATACTAACACCTCAAATCAAAATGATAAAGTATTAAAAATATCCTCAAAGAAGTTATATGCAAGAAAAAAAAGTTAATTCCTACATAAATTCTCTAAATGTTTTTTAGAATGAATTCCCTTAGGCAGGTATCCATTTCCAAATTGGATACATACACTATTCCTGAAACCCTTGGGTAAATAACACCGAAATTCATGCAGGGAGGAAATGTTAGTATGTCCGCAAAAATATTTGAGGCAGCAATGTATTTTGAAAAGGTTTTTCGTGAAAGCAATGAGTATAAAAGTTTACAAATACTTTGTAATGAACTAAATAAAGACGCACAAGCAATGCAGATTTATAATCAAATGAACCATTTAAATTCGCAATTAGAGCAAAAACAAATGATGGGGCAGGAAATTAGGCAGCAAGAAATTGCGGCGTTACAAAGTATAGAAACAAGTGCCCAGCAAAATGAAAAGATAAAGCGCTTAATGGAAGCAGATTACCGAGTAAATATGCTGATGATGGAATTGAATAAAATTATTTCAAAACCTTTGGAGGAATTGTACGGCCAACTGGTTGAAAAATAAATTTCAGGAAAAACTCCCCAAAAATCTGAAGATAAGTAGGCACTCATCTATTCAACTTATTTCATGGACACATACACTATTTGTGAAATGACTTGAGGAGGAGATAAAAATGGAAAGACAAATCTTTGGGGGCAGTACCATGTATGGAGGTTATCCTGGTTACGGTATGGGATATGGAGGTTATCCTGGTTACAGTATGGGATATGGAGGTTATCCATTCCATCATCACGGATACGGAGGCTATCCATTCCACCATCACGGATACGGAGGTTATCCATTCCATCATCACGGATATGGAGGCTATCCATTCCACCATCACGGATATGGAGGTTAACCATTTCACTATCAGCCATGATTCTTTAATCGTGATGAATTCTTAATTAGTTTATTACGATTGAGAAGGATAAGGTTAATTATGCCTGTTGATTTTCAAATTTCAAATGGAAAAAGAACTTCCTGAGTAATATGGCAAGTCTATAAAACTGGCCGATGCGGTAAGGCGAGTTTGAAAATGATTCGAACTTGTTAGGCTGGAAAATTAAAAATAAATGTAAAATAGACAAAAAATAGCTCAGGCTTACTGGGCTATTTTTAATTCCTGAATAGAGGTTGTTTAAATAATGAAATAATCCCACTCAAGAAATCTATGATTAAAATATAGTACCATTCATATATTGTACCGTAGACAAATGCGGAGGTGAATGAGTGAATATCATTGGGAAAAGTGTCATTCGTAAAGATGCCTTTGAAAAAGTTACTGGAAGGGCAAAGTATACGGCCGATGAATTAGCCGGCCCTTCGCTGCATGCAAAAATGGTCACAAGCCCATATGGACATGCCAAAATTGTTTCCATTGATGTGACAGAAGCAAATAAAATACCAGGAGTCAGAGCGATTCTATTAGGAAGTCATGATTTACCGCTTACAGGCGAGGAAATTAGAGATCGTCCACCACTTGCTGTCGACAGAGTTCGATATCACGGAGAACCTGTTGCTCTTGTTGTAGCTGATACTCCGGTCATTGCGAAAAAGGCTGCTGATGTGATTATTGTACAGTATGAGCTTCTAGCAGTTGTGAATTCACCGACAGAGGCTCTGAAGCCGGATGCACCACTCCTTCATGAAAACCTAGTTTCCTATGAAAAAATAGGTACTGCTTATCCCGTGCCTCACTCCAATATTTCGAATGTAACGAAGATCCGTAAAGGGAACAAAGAGAAAGGGTGGTCGATGAGTGATGTGGTGGTTGAGGGATCTTACCGTTTTTCCCCTTCGGATCACGCTGCAATAGAAACGAGAAGCGCAACAGCAGAAATAGATTCGGAAGGTTATGTTCATGTCACAACATCCTCACAGGCTCCATTTATGGTTAAAAGACTGCTCAGTATTTATTTTCAAATAGATAGTGGGAAAATTGTGGTGGAAACGCCTTTTGTTGGTGGCGCATATGGGGGGAAGGCACCCATTCAATGGGAGGTTTTGGCGTACCTTGCATCGAGAGCAGTAGGGGGAAGACGGGTGAAAATAGTTTATACAAGAGAAGAAGATTTACTGACAGCTCCTTGTCACATCGGTCTAGAGGCAAAGGTGAAACTCGGTAGTACTGCCGATGGAATGATCAAGGCCGCTGAAATCTTGTACTTGTTCGACGGTGGTGCCTATTCAGATAAGGCCATCGATGTCAGCCGGGCAGGCGGGGTTGATTGTACAGGTCCCTATAACATTGAAAATGTTTGGTGTGATTCTCTATGCGTCTATACGAACCATCCTTATAGCGGTCCTTTTCGGGGATTCGGCCATTCTGAAGTATTGTTTGCATTTGAACGGACGATGGATATGCTGGCAGACAAGCTGGGGATGAATCGGCTTGATTTACGGAAAAGGAACGCGATTCTTCCAGGACATACAACGCCAACACAAGTTTTGCTGAACAAAAGTAATGTGGGCAATTTACCAGCTTGTATTGAGCGATTAAAGGAAATGGTCCACTGGGAGCAAGGGCAAATTCAAGTAATCGATGAAAGAAGAGTAAGGGTAAAAGGAATAGCCTGCAGCTGGAAAACCTCTACGATTGATCCTGACGCAAGTTCGGGTGTGATCCTGACGTTTAATCCGGACGGAAGTGTTAATTTAATCTCAGGCGTGGTTGAAATCGGCACAGGGACGAAGACAGTACTTGCGCAAATCCTTGCACAACGCTTAAAAATAGGGATTGATAAAGTCCATGTGAAAATGAAAATTCAGACGCAAACGACCCCTGAACATTGGAAAACCGTGGCCAGCCGCGGCACGTTTATGGCCGGAAGAGCAGCATTGGAAGCGGCAGATGATGTCATAAGCCAGATTAAAACAATCGCGGCTTGTGTTCTCAGAGTGTCAACAGAAGACCTCGAGGTAGCTTACGAACGGGTATTTTTAAGAGATGATCCCAAAATCGGACTGGATTTGAAAGAGATTGTTTATGGTTATAAGTTTCCAAACGGAAACTCCATTGGCGGCCAAATTATCGGTCATGGAAATTATATATTAAGACGGATGACTTCGTTAGACCCGGAAACAGGAGCGGGACAGCCGGGACCAGAATGGACAGTTGCCGCTCATTGTGTGGAGGTAGAGTATGACAAAAGAGACTTTACTTATAAGCTCATTCAGGCTGTAACAGTGGTTGATATTGGGACTGTTTTAAATCTAATGACAGCACGCGGCCAGGTAATGGGTGCCATGAGTATGGGATTAGCCTTTGCCGGAAGAGAAACTTTCATTTTTGATGAACAGGGAAGAGTGCTGAATCCGCAATTACGCACCTACCGGCCGATTCATTATGGAGAAAACCCGCATTATATGGTTGATTTTGTGACAACTCCACAAATAGATGCGCCATATGGAGCAAGAGGTGTCGGAGAACATGGGTTGTTAGGAATTCCAGCTGCTCTTGCCAACTGTTTAAGTATCGCTGCTGGCGTTGAGTTGAATGAACTTCCGCTGACCCCCGAATTGATATGGAGATATAAAGGGGCGAAGGCTTAATCTTTATAGCTGTATAAGGAACTAAGGTTCCCCAACGGAAAAATATCATGCGTAATCTAATCTGAAATTAGAGTTTATATGACTTATTCCATATCTGTTGGGGAAGTTAAACCATCAGCAAAAAGATCCACAAACAATGAACCATTAGAAGAAATCACGGCGTATTGAATATCCTTCATTTGAAGTTTTCTTTGCTTCAATTGTTGATCAAGCCATTGATTGGAAAATGGCTCATGAAAATTTTTGTCGATGGCAACTCCATCCATAATCAGTTCAATCGGGAGGATACGATTTGATTGAATATTTGCTGGAAAGACATCCTTTTTGACGAGAGGCTGATACCTTTCCTTTTTAAGTACGGACAACTTGCCACTTACTTCTAAAACGGCGTACTCCACCTCTGCAATATCAAAGATTCCCTGCTGCCGCAACTGTTGATTCAAATCATCCAACGTATACCTTATTTTTTTCATATTGGAATCTAAGATTTTTCCCTGCTCCATAATAATGGACGGCCGACCTGATAACCACTTTCTTAGAATTCTGCTACGGGAAGAAAGGAGTGAAAATATAAAATAAATACATATTAGTGACAGGAAAGCGGCTAACATAGTGAAAAAGTTAAGTTTATAATCAAAACCCATATTGGCAATAAAGGAACCTATAGTAATCGATAAGGCAAAATTATAATAATTACGATTACCATTCACTTGCTTACCAAGCCATAAGGTAACAATCATTAGAATTGAATAAGAAACGATTGTACGCAAAATCGATATCCAAAGATGATCCAATATTCTCACTCCTCCTTAATCTTTTATGGAGTTCTAATTGTAAAAAGGATTTTTTCTAAGTTATCTTTAATCATTATAAACCGTTCTTCCTGAAACAATACTTTCAATTGACACCTGTTGCTGTGTTTAAAAAATAGGTAAAGGTATTAACTGAGAAAAGCAAGTATGAAATGATTTCTGCAAAAATATATTGAATTAGTATGCGAGATTCATTTGATACACCTGATGTCAACGAAGCTGTGCTAATCAAACACACTCATGTTTCTTATCAAATGGAAAGGCAAGGTGTTAAAATAATGGGTTCAACCAAATTGGGTAATTATGTAAATATCCGTAGTATTAAATCTTTTGAATATGAACCACATGGGAAAAGAATCAGTTTTGTTTCTGATTGGAAAGGATCGCCGCAGATTTGGGAATACGATCAAAAAGGCAGCCGAATGGCACAAACTTCCTTTATGCTAGAAGGAATTACTTTTATTAAATATGTGGATGTGACTTCAGATTTAATTATTGGAATGGATGAATCCGGAAATGAAAGGGTACAATTGTACTTATTGAAGAAGACTTGTGAATTAATTCCTTTAACCAATTCTCCGCAGTACGTTCATTTGTATGGAGGCAGTTCTCCCGATGGAAAATGGATAGCCTGGTCCAGTAACAGGCGAAAACCGGCCTTTTTTGATATTTATTTACAGAATCTTGAGACATTGGAAATTTACCTTGTTTTTGCTTATGACGGGCATTATACGGTTGAAAAATGGTTTCCTGATGGGAAATCATTATTGGTCAGTAGAACAAACTCTCCCCTTGATAATGATTTGGGCGTTTTATCCCTTTTAACAGGCGAGATGAACTGGATAACTGAACATTCAGGAGAAGCTGGTTTTAAGAATGTCCATTTTAATCAAAATGGGGATCATTTATACCTATTATCAAATAAAGACCAGGAATTTTATGGTCTCGCTTGCATAGATTTGCTAACGAATCAGTTCACCTGGCGGGAACAGGGCAATTGGGACTTTGAAGGATTGGCCATGAATAAACAAAAAAATTTGTTAGCTTTTACCATCAACGAGGCCGGGATATCCAAAGGTTATTTGCTGGACTTAAGGATTAGTACTCTTAATACATGGGAGATACCAATGGGAGTGATCAAAAATCTTAGATTTTCACCAGATGGTGAAAGGCTGCTCTTTTTATTGAACGGGCCTGCTCATCCACCTGGTATTTGGGAACTGAATCTTTATACTCTTAAGGCTGATACGCATTTATCCTTTTCGGAACTTCCCTTTCTTGAAAACATATTAGTGGAGCCGGTCCCCATTTATTATCGCTCCTTTGATAACCTGCTCATCCATTCATTCTACTATAAGCCGAAAGATGCAGGAAAGAAGTTTCCAGTAGTCATCTATATTCACGGCGGTCCAGAAAGTCAAAGCCGTGCTGTTTTTAATCCTCTATTGCAATATTTACTAAACACCGGGTATGCCGTATTAACGCCAAATGTCCGAGGTAGTACCGGATTTGGAAAAACGTATTCCCATCTTGATGATGTTCGGAATCGGATGGATGCGGTGAAAGATCTGATTTTTTTAGTAGATTGGCTTAAACGAGAAACGAATGTCGATCCTGACAGGGTAGCGGTTATGGGCGGAAGCTATGGAGGATTTATGGTGCTTTCTGCCATCAGCCACTATCCTCAACTGTGGGCAGCAGCTGTGGATTTTGTAGGGATGTCAAGCCTTCGTTCGTTTCTGAAAACAACAAGTCCTTGGCGGAAAAAGAACAGAGAGAAAGAATATGGAACGGTTGAAAAAGATGGGGAATTTTTTGATCAAATTGATCCATTACATTATGCCGATCATATAACATCTCCACTTTTGGTCGTCCATGGAGTCAACGACCCGCGAGTACCCATTCAAGAATCCCAACAGATGGTAAAGAAATTAATGAAACGAAACCATCCCGTTACATTTATTCGCATTGAAGGTGAGGGACATACATTAGAAAAAGAAAAAAATAAGTTATTTGTCTATTCGAGTGTAGCTGATTTCCTTGACAAATATATGGACCGAATAGATTCCCTGAACCCAAGAAGGACATGATTAAAATAATAGGGCATGACATGGGCAATATATGCGAAAACAAGCATAACTGTGCAAATATTGATTCTTCTTTCCATATCGCTCACATACAATAAGGGTGTAATGACATAAGGAAGGCAACAAAAATGGAACAACCAATTTAGATGAAAGAAGTATGGGCTATGGAGCATACCCTGGTTATGGAACAGGCCATTCCATCAACAACAGTATGGATACCCGACGATGAATTTTAACCCAAAATAATAAAAAAGAACTTGTGATAATAATTTTTCAAAAAAGAAGCTCAGTCTGTGAACTGAGCTCTTTTGCTTCCTCATTCAAAAAGAGTAATAAACAATGAATAATGAATGGTTTGATGGAAAGGAGGCGTTACTTTGATTTCTTATGATTTTGAGTATTATCTTCCATCATCGATAAAGGAAGCCGTCCATTTATTCGAAGAATTAAATGGGAAAGGAAAGGAACCCATTTATTTTTCGGGTGGCACCGAAATCATCACGCTTGGAAGATTAAATACTGTAAAGACCGGAGCTGTAATAGATATTAAGCAGATACCGGAATGCCGGATATTTGATCTTCAACAGGAGTATTTAGTAACAGGAGCAGCTAATACCTTAACGAATATTGAAGAGGTTAATCTGTTTCCATTACTAAGTAAAACAGTTAGTGAAATTGCTGATCGAACGGCTAGGAATAAAATTACAGCAGGTGGTAATATTTGCGGTCAAATTTTTTATCGAGAAGCTGTTCTGCCTTTTCTTTTAACAGACAGTCTTATGGTGATTGCTGGCAGCAAGGGGATAAAGACTGTTTCGATAAAAGAAGTCTTTAATCAGAGGCTGTTATTAGAACGCGACGAACTCCTTGTTCAAGTTAAAACGAACCAAAGTTATCTCAATCTCCCATTTGCCAGTATTAAAAAAAGAAGACAATGGAATACAGGCTATCCTCTCATTACTGTTGCCGCTTTAAAAGTCAATGGGCTAATTCGAATAGCGATAAGTGGACTGACAGCTTATCCTTTCCGTTCTCCGCAAATGGAGGAGAGGCTTAATGAACGAGGGCCTTCACTGAATCAAAGAATTGACCAGGCTGTCCATGAATTAAAGGTACCGCCCTTGGATGATTCAGAAGGTTCTTTTCGATATCGAATGTTCGTATTAAAAAATACACTCCACGATGTGTTAAGCCAATTAGAAGGAGAGGAGCAAAATCATGGCTGACCCCTTAAGAGTAAGTGCTATACTTCTGATAAATGGAGAAGAGAAGAGAGTTACATTCCGTTATGCTGATATTCTTTTAGATGTTTTACGCTATCAATTGGGCCTAACAGGTGCAAAGCCTGGGTGCCTGAATGGGGATTGCGGAGCTTGTACAGTCAATATAGATGGGATTGCTCAAAAGTCGTGCTTGACTTTAGCGGTTGAAGCCATTGGCAAGGATATACTTACTATTGAAGGGCTGAATGCCCCAATCCAAGGGGCATTTGTTGATCACTTTGCCTTTCAATGCGGATATTGCACACCAGGTTTCATCATGAACTGCCATTCATTACTAAAGCATCGTAAAAATCCTTCTAATCAAGAAATTACGAAATGGCTGGAGTCCAATATCTGTCGCTGTACGGGGTATATGGAGATAGAAACCGCTGTGAAATCAGCGCTCCATTTAGTAAAGGACTATGAATGATACAGGAAGGTGACGAGGAATTTTGAAGGAATATCTTCGAGTGATTGTAGAAGCAGCCAAGGCAGAAGAGTCTAGTGTTATGGCCACTATCATTCATGTAGAAGGTTCTGCTTATCTAAAAGAAGGAACCACTATGTTATTTTTAGAAAATGACACAACGGTTGGTTTTATTAGTCCGGGTTGTCTGGAAGAGGATTTAAGATTTCATGTAAAAGAAGTGTTAGCTTTAGGAAGCAGCCGATCCGTTGTATATGATTTAAGTGCCCAGGACGATTTTACATGGGGACAGGGAATGGGCTGTAATGGTAAATTGTATATTTTACTTGAATATATGGATGAGGAGTTGAAAGGGAATTTAAGGAAGGTGCAGCTCTATTTACAGCATGGTATTGATGTTCTTCATGTAAAAAAATTAACCTCTGATTTTTCCGTTGTTGCCTCAGCGTACATAGCTAAAACCGGACAACTTTTTGGACAAATGGATCAAGATATCTCAAATAATCCAGATTGGAATCTTCCAACAGGTACAAATTTATCTCATTTAATTTACAGTCAAGTCTATTCTCCCCAAAATAAACTAATCATTTTTGGTGCAGGAGCAGATGCGCGTCCTTTAGCAAATTTTGCTGCTGAAATGGGAATTGCGGTAACCGTTTGTGATTGGCGTGAGTCACTCTGCAATAAAACCTATTTCCCGACAGCAGAACAATGCGTTCTTGGGTTTCCACATGAAATTTTCCAAAAAATATCAATTCGTCGGAATGACTTTGTTGTCTTAATGACACACCATTTCAAAAGGGATCAAGAAATCCTTGCCTACATAAAAGAACAGAGGCCAGGTTATTTTGGGATATTAGGATCACAGGAAAGAACAAAAAGGATGTTCCAGCAAAACCAGATTCCGTCCTGGGTATCAGCACCAGTTGGCTTGCCAATTGGTGCAGTAGGGCCAGGTGAAATAGCAATCAGTATTGTGGCGGAAATCATTGCAGTAATGAGGCAGGGAGAGAGGTAATCAAGGATGAAGGTGCTTGGAATTTACCTTGCAGCTGGGGATAGCAGGCGAATGGGTACGAATAAGTTATTAATGGATATACGGGGTATTCCATTAGGATCATTAGCTTTAAAAGCAGCGTTAGAATCCTCCATTCAACAAGTATTGGTTATCACCAAAAGAGATGATAGGCTTTCATGGATTACTCCTCATCTCTTTCTAAGCAATTATTGTGAAAAATGGACTCCTGTTCAATTGAAGAAAAGCAATCAGGGGCAGGCTTATTCCATCATAAGCGGCTTAAATGTGGCCTTAGACTTGCGTGCAGATGCTGTCCTTTTACAGTTGGCGGACCAACCATTTGTAACCACTACCCTCATCAATTTTCTAATTAGAGCTTTTAGAAGGGATCCCTCCCAATCATTCTTTGCCTGCAAATACCAGGGGGTACTCAGGCCGCCTGTTCTATTTACAAAAAAAATTTTTCCAAGATTAATGGGTCTTCAAGGCGATAAGGGTGCGAGAAATTTGCTGAATGGCGAATTCAAAGAGAAAGGTAAAGTATTTGATTTTGATAATGGGGATTATTTCTTGGATGTAGATACAATGGATGACTATTTAAAATTGAAACCATGAAGCAGAGGTTTGTCCTTATATTATTAATCATCATCAGTACTAATACTTATACATGATTAAACAGGCCACTTGGGAGTAGCCTGTTTAGTCTATTGTTTTAAATTCCAGTTTTAATAACAAAAACTTGCCCCAATAATAATAAGAAGAATAAATAAAACAACGATTAGGGCAAATCCCCCTCTAAAACCATAACCGCCATAGCCGTAACCATATCCTCCACCACAATACCCGCCATATCCAAACATAATATCCCTCCTTTAGTATTAGTTATGTATATGAAATGCTGTTCAATTAAGATGGGGCTACTGCCTATTTAATTAAAAAATTCATATTATAGCCTTCAGACTATACCATTCCTTTTTAAAACCAATCTTAATACATTTTATATTTCAGACACTAAGGAACAAATAGGCAGTGTAGAGCATATGGTGAAGAAAAGATACGATACGATATAGGATAGAAAGGTGTTAAAAAATGCCATCAGTTGTTATCAATTTACATTATTTAAAAATCAATAGTATTTCTGGTAATGGCTCAATCACGATAGGGGAGGCATCTTATAATAGTCCAACAGCCTATAGCAAATCCCAAGGAATCAATTCATCCTATGGTGATACATCACCTACAGAAGCAATCATGGAAAATATATTAATTGATCCTGATGTGAACGATCAAACAAATATTGGAAATGCCGATAACGCTTATATGAATACACCTGTCCCACCCCTACCGCTAATTTAGATAAAAGGAGTTATTTGACATGCCATATCAGATCAATATTTTAAGTATAAAAGTAAATGGAGCTAATCAAAATGGGAATATAGATATTGGACCTACTGTGCATAACAGTCATACGGCGAATAGTAAATTTGTTGGAGCTAATATTTCATTGGGTGATTTTTCACCAACATCTGCTGTTTTAACTTCAGGGAGTTTTGATCCAGATATTAGTGATCAGGATCAAATAGCGAATCCTTCTATGCCTATTGCCAACCAAGTATAAGGAGCAGGATAATGGACATAGAGAAAATGAAAAAGTGGTTGGAAATAACGAATGAATACAAAAAAACAGATTTTTGGACTCGTGTACTTGAAGAGAAATATTCTGATAAAATCTTGGAAAAAAATATGTACCAACCAAAATTCGATATGTATCAAAATGAATACTATACTTTTATTATTTTTGAAATACCAGGTGTAAATCGTGAGGATCTTTCCCTTCACCTAATCTCATATACACAATTAAAAGTAAGTGGAATCATTCACCCTATTTTAACACTTGAAAAAGAAATCAAAAGGGAAAGAATATTTGGCGAATTTGAGCGAATTATAGATCTTCCAGAAGCAACACACGCGCAGCTCTTGCATATTCAAATGAATGATGGTTTACTTCAAATCTCATACCCTCGAAATGTTGAGCCTGTCAATTTTACTTGAAATAGAGCACGAATTAGTGGCAATAAGAATCATCTCTATATAATGGTGATGAAATCCGCAAACTAGGAAAAAGCAGCCTTCAAGCAAGGCTGCTTATTTTAGGGTCAGTCATCCTGCAGAGTAAAGCATTACTGTACCGTGGGACTTAAGCAATCTTGGTAATTTATACTATTAAAATTGAATAAGCCTCCATATTTAACCTATAATGAGAAGTATAATAATTCTCGCAATCTTAAGGAGGAAATCATGGGAAGATTAGTTCATTTTGAAATTCATGTGAGTGATATGGAACGGGCAAAGAAGTTTTATGGGGAGGTATTCGGATGGTCATTTCAAGATTATAGTGAATATGCAGGAATGCCTTACTTTGGAGCAGTAACTGGCAATGAGAATGAACCAGGGATCAATGGTGCTTTGATGCAGCGTCAAGGTGCTTCGCCTGAAGCAAATCAAGCTTTAAATGGATTTGCTTGTACAATGGGAGTGGAAGATTACGATTTAACGGAAGCTAAAATTATTGAGAATGGCGGCAAGGTCGCATTGCCCAAATATGCCCTGCCTGGAATGGCTTGGCAAGGATACTATATTGATACGGAAGGCAATATAATCGGAATTCATCAACCCGATGAGAATGCAAAATAGAATCGAAGTTAGGTAAATAAATATATGAATTCACAAAACACTGTAGGCATGCTTGAAAATGTCCGCAATATCTGTCTTGCACTGCCTGAGGCTGTTGAGATTATCGATGGTTTTGGTCACAATACCTTTAAAATCAATGGAAAATCATTCGTGATATCAGGTGAAAGTGAGAAGGGATTCAGCCTGTCATTCAAGTCAGACCGGGAAACACAAGAATTATTGCTACAGAAAGAGCATTTTTTCAAAACCCGATATATCGGGCATCACGGCTGGGTATCTATCCAAAATCCGGCTGAGAAAGACTGGGATGAATTGACCGACCTTATTCAAGAAGCCTATTTACGTGCAGCACCGAAACGTATCGTTAAGAAATGGAATGAGTTACATAAAGAGTGAAGAAGGGCGGAATAATCCGTCTTTCTTTATTTATCAATAAAACCAACAGGTGATGAAATGATACATACCTACTCAGGTGAGACAATCCAGTTTGATATAATATACAAAAAGCGGCCATCCATTGCAATTTACATAGACAGCTATGGAAACGTTGAAGTCCAGGCGCCAAAAGGGACGCCAGATGAATCAGTACTAAAACTTTTAGAGGACAAATGGGATTTGATTCAGCAGAAATCAAAAGAGAAGAAGGATAGATTGCTTGGCCCACAGAAAAAGAACTATAATCGTGGTGAAAGCTTTCTATATTTAGGAAACAACTATCCAATTGAAATCTATAAAGATATAAATATCACGCAAGATTGTGTAGTGTTTGCAGAAGGAAAGCTACATGTACATGTAAAACAGCTTGAAGATGAGAAAATACAACAAGCTTTTAAACGTTTTTATTACCAGAAGTGTAAGACTTTAGTAGAGAGGAGTATCGCCTCCTATCAAAGTAACTTTAAAACAAAACCACGGTCTATCCGTATTACTGATAGTAAAACTACCTGGGGGACCTGTGATTCAAGACTGCAGTTAACCTTTAATTGGAGATTGGCTATGGCACCGCAAAGGGTGATTGAATACGTAGTGGTTCATGAAATGTCCCATATGGTCCATCTGAATCATGATCGCTCTTTCTGGCGTCTTGTTGGAAAAATAATGCCCGATTATAAGGAACATGAAAACTGGTTAGCACAATCAAGCTGGAAGATGACGGTTTAAATTTCTATCAAGAAAGCTGAGGACCTCAAGGGGCACTTTTCACTCTTTATTACATAGCCGCCTCCCGACAAACTTCGCTCCTTCTAAATAGATAAAATCCCAGTATAACAGTAAAAGAAGCAAATCCAATCAAACGTTTGATTAACACAAAATTCCCTAATTAAACGTTTGATTGGGTGGGCAAAAAGCCTTTTGTTAAATGAACTCAAGCTATTTTATTTGATAAATTCCTGTCGAAGATTGATCTCAATCTTTGACATCTATCACCAATATTAATTAATAAAAACTAGTAATCTACACAAATTGGCAGGTTTTGATGCTAATTAAACGTTTAATTAAAACCATACAATCCACCCGTAAATAAAAGGTTTCCATGATTAAATTAGGTCGAAACATGTCGCCCCAATTTAGGCAGTAAGGCAAGGGAACAGTCCCCATATTCCAAGAATAAAAATAATTAATACATTATTAAAAGTCAGGGCAATTCTGGGGAGTGCCTTTGACTCTTCGATACGTTTGCGGAGTCATATTCATTTTTGCACAAAAGACCCTGTTAAAATAAGAAGGATCTGAGAAGCCGCATTCATAAGAGATCCGGTATGCTTGATAATTGGTTATTTCCAACAATCTGCAGGCATATTTTATTCTCAGTTGATTAATATATTCTGTAAATGGGACACCCATTTCCTTTTTAAACATGTGGCTGTAATACTTGGGATTTACATATACCTTGGATGCAACCGTTTCTAATGTTAATTTTTCCTTGAAATGCTCATTAATAAATTTTACCGATTCTTCGATGAAGAATTGTCGGTCTTCCTTGGTATCGATGCTCATTTCTTTAGGTTTTTCCTCGACAAGCGAATAATCGCTGGTTGCCGATTTCAACATAGTCTGAAAGATTTCTTTTAAGACATTTGGTTTTACAGGCTTTAAAAGGTATTCGAAAACCTTAAGACTAACGGCTTTTTGTGCGTAAGAAAATTCAGAGTATGCAGACATAATGGTGATACAAGAGTTGGGCAGGAATTTCCTGATTTCCTGAATGGCCGATAGACCATCCATTTCTGGAATCATTATATCCATGAAAATGATATTTGGTTTATATTGCTTCGCAAGTTGGATGGCTTGAACTCCGTTTTCGCAGGTTACTAACTTATCCTCGGGAAGTAGCATGTCTTGGACAAGTATTGTGAGGAACTCTAGTTCAAGAATTTCATCTTCCGCAATTAAGACGATATTCATAGCTAACACCTCCCAACAGGCTGGGTGGGAAATTTAATGGTTACCGTACTGCCACTATAGTCAGACTTTACGATTTCCAACCCATAGCATGCTCCATAATATTGCTTTAAACGTTTGTCTGTAGCTCGGAACCCTAACCCCGACTTGTTTTCTGCCTGCTGTATTATTTCTAAGATATCCTTTGGAAAACCGTTCCCATTATCGGCAATTGAAATAATAATTTCCTTTTTAAATTCTTCTCCGTAAATACTGATTTTTCCACCGTCACGTTTTGGAGTGATACCGTGAATAAGAGCATTTTCAACAATAGGTTGAATGATCATGTTAGGAATTCTGTAAGATTTAATCTTTTCCGGAATCTCAATGGTATATTCCAAACGATTTTTAAATCGTACCTTTTGTATATAGAGATACTTTTCTATGTTGTCTATTTCAGAAGCGATGGTGTGAAGTTGATCGTTCTGCTTTAAATTGTACCTGAGCAAGTCGGACAGGCAGTAGATCAGTTCCTCGGTCGTATGAGACTGCTCAAAATAGGCAATTCGGGCAATGCTGTTCAGAGTATTGAACAAAAAGTGTGGATTGATGACGAGAGACATGTTTTTCGCTTCAAGGTCGATAATCTTTTTTTCGAGAATTTCCTTCTCAATCGAAAACCTTTCCACAGCTGAATTGACATAATTAACACTTTCAGACAAATCAATTGAAATATTTTTGGCAATATGACTGCATAATTGTTCATGTAGTTTCATTTTATTTGGTTCTACTGTTTTCAGTGAGGATATAGATTTCGCAATAAATTCCAACTCGGCATTTGTTTCGTTTTTTAGAGATTGAATATCAATCATAAATTTTTGATATTCTGTTTCCTGAGAATATACTTGCATACCGGCAATATATCCCAAGGTCTCATCCTGTACTTTAATAGGCAATAGTATGTTTTCGAGCCCATAGCGACAAACAAAGCAGCCTACTTCTTCTGTTTGAATTCGACTTGTGTAGTCGGAGCATATCTGGTCTCCGCTTTTCCTGCAGATATGCGTACAAAAGTCCGGGGAGGGAATTAACTCTAGTAAAATAGAGCCATTTGTATCAACCAAAAATAAGGGAATATTTGATAGCGACAGAATCCCACTAAAACGTGCATAGACATTGGAGGCATTTAATTTATTTAGAGGATTTTCAGTAGTATTCATCTAAGTGCACCTTCTTTGCATACTTGTGATAGGCAAAAAAAAATAAAAGGATATATATAAATAAACCTGAAAAGGCTTTCCTTGTCATTTTAACACAGGCTTCTATGCACTTTAAGTGACAAACTAGTGTCCGTACACAAATAAGCCTCCCGTTGTCCTTAGTAACGGGAGGCTACACTCTGTTTTTTTTAATAGCATTTTTGATAGATTCGTATTAAATCTTGTTTTGAAGGCTGTCTAGGATTAGTAGGGGTACAGCGATCGAGCAAAGCCGTTTCAGCCAATTGCTCCAGTGCGTCTTCAAATTCAGACTGATTAATTCCTAGGGACCTGATGTTGTCTTCGACTTTCAGTGACTTTTTCAACCTCTTAAGTGCCAACATGAAATTAACTGTTCCCTCACGACGTGTCCTAGCCGGAAGTTTTAATACCTCAGCCAGTTTTGCATATCGATCGGCAGCATAACCGTCCGCACTCCCACCTAAGTTCGCATTAAATTCAATCACCGCATCAAGAAGAAGTGCATTCGAGCGACCGTGAGAGATATGAAATGTCCCTCCAAAGGCATGTGCAAGGCTATGATTAATACCTAGACCTGTATTTGTAAACGCCATTCCTGCTATACAGGAAGCATTCAACACGCGATCCCTGGCTTGTGTGTTCTTTGAGTCCTTGAAAAAAGTCTCGAGATTTTCAAAAATCAGTTTGATTGATTTTTCACAAAGAGCGTCCGTAAAGTCTGTGGCTTTTGTCGAAACATAAGCCTCGATGGCATGAACCAAAACATCTATGCCCGTATCTGCCACAACCCGTTGGGGAACATGTTGAATACAAGTAGAGTCAAGGATCGCGATGTCAGGAGCGATAAATTCATCGATGATGACAACCTTTTCACCTTCAGAGGTAATGACAGAAAAGTCAGTGACTTCTGAGCCAGTTCCGCTTGTAGAGGGAATCGCGATAAAGAGCGGTTTTGGCATTTCCTTCCCTTCAGTGCTTTCGAACTTTCTCTCAAAGTATAGAATTCCTTTGGCGGTATCAATGGCTGACCCTCCGCCAATTGCAACCAGCACATCTGCACCACTTTCCCTATATAGCTTTAAACCATCTGCGATTATTGAGACATCTGGATCAGGACGCACACCTGTAAAAACGGTTGAAGTGATGCCTGATTCTTGTAAGTAATCGATGACTTCTTGAAGATACCCCAATGTTTCCATAATAGAATCTGAGACAATGAGAGCACGAGACCCAGTAATCTTTTTTAAATACTGTAAGGATTGATTATTAAAAAAAACTTTTGTTTTTAAAATAAATTGATCTTCGATGATGGTTACCTCCATTCTAAACCTGCTATTTCTCTCCAAAGAATATCATATAAAATAATCAAAACATTGAAGATTTGTCATAAATATGTAGCATTTTCTTATTCTATTGAAATGGAATATTGCACTTTCTCATCTTTATTGAATAATAGTTATTTATTTAAGTCAATTGAAGATTGATACTGTAATTTTACTAGAAATAGACTAAAATAATAGTTATACAAATATTGTAAACGGGGTGGGTTTTTAATGAATATGGAAGAAATAATACAGAAAAAATTACGTCTCGTTTTCAATGATGAGAGCATTATTTACGATAAATCCCGTTTTGCTGGCGGTCTAACTAATTACAACTATATTATGAACATCCAGGGATTAGAATATGTCATCCGGCAGCCTGGCGGGATGACAGACCAAATCATCGACAGAAAAGTGGAACATCTCAACAATACGATTACCTCGAAATTAGGGATTAATTCAGAATGTGTTTATTTCGATGAGGTTAGCGGGATCAAAATCAGCACCTTCATTAAAAATGCCAAGAATATTGCTCTTTCAGACCCGTGCAGTCCTGCAAACCTAAGAGCGGTTTCTACTTTAATGAAAAAGGTCCATTCAGGCCCTATTCATTTTCCTAATACCTTTGACTGGCAAAGTGAATTGAATAAGTATGAACAGATTGTTAAAGAGCTTACCGGTGATTTTTTCTTTGACTATGATACACTGAAAATAAAATTAGTAGATTTTGTGAATGAAAATATTACAACTAGTGTTACTCGCCCATGTCATAACGACACAGTGCCCGAAAACTTTATCATTAATGATCTCGGCCGGGCCTATTTAATCGACTGGGAGTATTCAGGAATGAATGACCCTTGTTGGGATGTGGCTGCGTATATCCTTGAATCTAAACTGAACGAAGAAGCTATTGATTTACTTTTGGTATACTATTTTGGCCAGCTGCCGACCATAGAGGAAGTAGTCAAGATAAAATGCTATATGCTGGTCCAGGATTTATTATGGACGGTATGGGCATTGATTAGACACTACAATGGAGAGGACTTCCTCGACTACTGTCACTTTAGATACGAACGCTTCCGAAAAAATATTAAATCACTCCCTGCATTAACAGATTGTACAATAGCAGAAATGGTAAAGATCTAGATAAATACAATTTAATAGAAGAAAAACAGCGTCTTGAGAAAAAATCAAGGCGTTTTTTTGCGGAAAGCGGAGTGCCTGTAGCGGAAATCAACCTTAACCCCATTGAAACTATAAATATGATATTAGTAATGGAATAAAGTAACGATTGTTCAAGAAGATCAAAAAAAAGAAGGATTTTCTACACTAAAATAGTCCAGTAAATGCCATAAAAAAATCTTTTGTTCAGCTATTATGAAACTGTGCGACAAGATAATAGAATGCCTATTTAATATTTATTATAAGAAAGGGAGTTTGTGTATGAGTGAATTGACTGTAGGAGTCAATGCTGCTGCGTTTGAGGCAAAAAGCAAGTTATCCTCACAATTTTTTAAAAAGGGTATTATTATTGCATTATTCTCAGGTCTTATGTACGGATTTTATTCAGCATTTATGACATTGGGGATGTCAAAAGGAGTTTGGGTTGATTGGTACGGTGTAAACAAGGCCGCTTTATCTGCTTTTGTCATTACCTACTTACTAGGTGCACTTGGTAGCGCAGTAAATGACACTTGTAGTGCAGGCTGGGCACTATTGAATGTCGGTGTAAAAGGGAAGCTCGGTGATTTCTTTCGAACACTTAATACGAAACCAGGTCGCATTATGATATTGGCTGCGCTAGTAGGTGGTCCGATTTCAAGTACTGCTTATGTTGTGGGTCTACAAATGGCAGGATCGATCGTTATTCCAATTACGGCACTTTGTCCGGCAATTGGTGCTGTTCTTGGAAGATTGTTATTCAAACAACAATTAACGAAACGGATGATGTTAGGTGTTGCCATATGTGTAATTGCCAGCTTCATGATTGGCAGCACAAGCCTTGGCGGGGATGCTCCAGAGGGTATGTTATTAGGTATTAGCATTGCTTTTATAGCCGCACTTGGCTGGGGCTTTGAAGGTTGTGTAGCAGGTTATGGTACGTCGATGATTGATTCCGAGATTGGAATTACAATTCGTCAGGTCATCTCAGGACTTTCAAACCTAATTATATTAGTTCCTGTTTTTGCAATCTTGTCTGGCGATCTTATGCTTTCAACTGATTTAATTGGCCAGGCATTTACAAGTGGTTCGGCGATGATCTGGTTTGCTATTGCTGGGTTCTGCGCATTTGTTTCCTATATGTGTTGGTATAAGGGTAATAGTATGTGTGGTGCTGCACTGGGAATGGCTTGTAATGGCACTTATTCATTCTGGGGACCATTCTGCTGCTGGTTAATTCTTGGTGTATTCGCTGGTATGGAAGGTTGGGGATTACCTCCTATCGTTTGGATTGGTGCAGTGATTATGGTATTTGGTATCCTGGTAATCGCAATGAATCCTATGGACTTGTTTAAGAAAAAAGGCAGCCAAGGGCCAATGGATCAAAAGAAGGCCGTATAAAATTCTATTGTTAAATAAGGGAGGAATTTTATGAAACCGCTTAATTATGCTATTTTAAAGCATCTTACAAAAGTGGAGGAAGCTTGTGCAGAAGACGTTATGGCAGCGTTAAAAGGCGAGTATGGAAATTTTAAAGCGCTTAACCGAAAGGATGTCATATCTGCATTAATGACAGCCGAAGCGAATGGTCTATTAGAAGAGAAAAAGTATGAAATGGATCCATCAGGTGCTTTAAGAATTTACTATCATGCACATCAAGAAGGTAGAGATACCATTAATAAATATATTCAAGATTAAGGAACTGTCTTTTAACTATTCTTCAACCTTAGGGGGGATTTTTGGGTGAGGTATCATGGCGATGAAGCATTAGGGCTGGTTGAAACAGTAGGTATGGTTCCTGCAATTGAGGCGGCTGATAAAATGCTGAAGGCTGCGAATGTTGAACTAGTATCCTATGAGAATGTAGGGTCCACACTTGTGACGGTTATGGTCAAGGGTGATGTGGCTGCTGTACGAGCAGCGGTGGAAGCAGGGGCTGAGGCTGCCGCGGCAATCGGTAAGTTGACGGCACATAATGTTATGCCGCGTCCGATTAGAAGTATAGGCGATATCGTTTCAATATATGACATTGATAAATAAAAATAAGATAAAGGACTAACTAAAGATGAATAGATACGAAGCTTTAGGGTTAATAGAAACATTTGGCATTGTTTATATTTTAGAGGCTGCAGATGCAATGTGCAAAGCCGCAGATGTTGAACTGATTGGCTTTGAAAATGTAGCTTCCGGATATATTTCTGTGTTGGTTCAAGGAGATGTTGTTGCCTGCAAAACGGCTGTAGAAACAGGTGTAAAAGCTGTGGAAGATATGGGTTCTTCTGTATATAGTTCAGTTGTTATTGCAAGACCGCATTCAGATATTGAAAAAATTATTGCTCGTTATTCAATTGATAACTTGCTTTAAATTGGATTGGAATGAAAAGGAGAGTCAGAAATGAATATTATTGATAATGATTTGCTCTCCATCCAAGAAGCACGAATTCTTGTGGAAAATGCTCGTGAAGCACAAAAAATGCTCGCGGCTTTTCCCCAGAAAAAACTGGATGAGATCGTTGAACGCATGGCAGAAGAAATATATAAACATATACGTGAACTCGCCGTGATGTCCAGTGATGAAACGGATTACGGTAACTGGCAGGATAAACTTGTAAAAAACCAATTTGTTTGTGAACAGCTGATTAATAGACTTAGAGGAATGACTTGTGTAGGCATCATTAGCGAGGATGTTCAAAACAAGACAATGGACATTGGCGTACCTATCGGTGTGATTACAGCATTATGCCCTGCAACCAGCCCAGTTTCTACCACGATATACAAGGCATTGATCGCCATTAAGTCTGGTAATGCGATTATCTTCTCGCCACATCCTAGAGCGAGGCATACTATTGGCAAGGCGCTGGATATTATGATTCGAGCAGCAGAAGGCTATGGGTTGCCGGAGGGAGCACTGTCCTACTTGCATATAGTAACCCATGCCGGAACAGTGGAATTAATGAACCATGATGCCACATCCTTGATTATGAACACAGGTGTACCAAGTATGCTTAAAGCAACAAACCAAACTGGAAAGCCTGTTATCTATGGAGGAAATGGCAATGGACCTGCATTTATTGAACGGAGTGCTGATTTAAAGCAGGCGGTGCGGGATATTATTGCAAGTAAAACCTTTGATAACGGTGTGGTATCTGCAGCGGAACACTCGGTTGTTGTAGATCGCTGTATCGGAGCAGAAGTAAAACAAATCTTTAAGGATCATGGCACTTATTTTATGTCTGAAGAAGAATCAGAAAAGTTGGGGGCTTTCTTTTTCCATTCGGACGGCAGCACGAATGGGGAAATGGTTGGTAAATCTGCACCACAATTAGCTAAGCGTGCTGGTTTTCATGTACCAGATCATGTGGTCCTGCTGATTTCAGAGCAAAAATATGTATCCGAAAATAATCCTTATTCGAAAGAAAAGCTTTGTCCCGTTTTGGCCTATTACATAGAAGACGATTGGATGAATGCTTGTGAAAAGTGCATTGAGCTGTTGATTAGTGAGAGGAACGGTCATACTCTTGTTATTCATTCAAAGGATGAAGAGGTCATTCGCCAATTTGCCTTGAAAAAACCTGTAGCCAGAGTCCTTGTGAACACCCCTGCTACTTTTGGAAGTATGGGTGCGACGACTAATTTATTCCCTGCTATGACACTCGGCAGCGGATCTACAGGTGTAGGGATAACCACTGATAATGTTTCACCTATGAACCTAATCTATATCCGAAAAGTGGGATATGGGGTTCGAAGGACTGAAGATATTACCAATGGAGGGCTACATGAGAGAGTACAAACAACAGATGGCAGCACACAGTCTACGAACTATAAGCTGGAAGACATAGAGATGCTGAAGCGTATTTTAAAAAATGCAATTGAAACACTATGATAGAAATTCTACAAGAATGAGAGGGAAGTAATTTTGGATATTCGCGATTTTTCAATAAAGTTAGCAGAAGCAACCAAAAACATGTCTGCTGAAGAACGAGCATCGTTAATTAAAATATTTGAAGGAGTTTCAAAGAATTTTTCAAATGAAGAACCTCAACATTATTCCGAGTACACAGAACATGGTGACGGGATTCCTGAGGGAATGACGGAACGTTTAAAGAAGTTAAAGGAAAACTATTTAACACATGTTCCTTCAATTACGACGTACCGTGCTAGAGCAATTACTAAGATTGCGAAAGAAAACCCTGGCATGCCTAAGATTATGCTGCGTGCTAAGTGTTTCCGTTATTGTTGCGAGACGGCACCGTTAGTTATTCAGGATAATGAGTTGATTGTTGGAGCGCCAAACGGAGCACCTCGTGCTGGAGCGTTTTCACCTGATATTGCATGGAGATGGATGGAGGACGAAATTGATACGATTGGAAAACGTCCTCAGGACCCATTCTATATTTCTGATGAAGACAAAAAAATCATGCGAGAAGAACTGTTTCCTTTCTGGAAAGGAAAATCCATCGATGAATACTGTGAAGACCAGTACAGAGAAGCTGGTGTTTGGACGCTTTCTGGGGAGTCGTTTGTTTCAGACTGTTCTTACCATGCCTTAAATGGCGGCGGTGACTCCAACCCAGGATATGATGTCATCTTAATGAAAAAAGGGATGCTTGATATTCAGCAGGAGGCACGGGATCATCTTGAAAAGCTGGATTACCAAAATCCTGATGATATTGAAAAGATCTATTTCTATAAATCTATTATTGATACGACCGAAGGGGTAATGATTTATGCCAAACGTTTAGCTGCTTATGCTGCTGAACTGGCTGCAAAGGAAAGCAATCCTAAACGTAAGGCTGAATTATTAAAGATTGCTGAAGTGAATGCGCATGTACCGGCGCATAAGCCTCGTACTTTCTGGGAAGCCATTCAATCTGTATGGACAATTGAATCGCTACTTGTCGTGGAAGAAAACCAAACAGGTATGTCAATTGGTCGAGTTGACCAATATATGTATCCATTCTATAAGGCAGACATGGAAGCAGGACGAATGACGGACTATGAAGCATTTGAACTGGCTGGTTGTATGCTGATCAAAATGTCTGAAATGATGTGGATTACAAGTGAGGGCGGGTCTAAGTTCTTCGCTGGGTATCAGCCATTTGTCAATATGTGTGTGGGCGGCGTGACCCGTGACGGTCGTGATGCTACAAACGACCTTACCTACTTGCTAATGGATGCCGTTCGCCTTGTTAAGATCTATCAACCATCACTTGCTACAAGGATTCATAACAAATCACCGCAAAAATACTTGAAAAAAATTGTTGAAGTTATCCGTTCAGGTATGGGGTTCCCAGCATGTCATTTCGATGATGCTCACATAAAAATAATGCTCGCAAAAGGTGTTTCGATTGAAGATGCAAGAGACTATTGCTTAATGGGCTGTGTGGAACCGCAGAAGTCAGGACGTCTATATCAGTGGACTTCAACGGCTTATACCCAATGGCCAATCGCCATTGAATTGGTTCTAAACCACGGTGTTCCACTTTGGTTTGGTAAGCAGGTAACTCCGAATATGGGAGACTTGAGCCAATTTAAAACCTATGAAGAGTTCGATTCTGCTGTTAAAGAGCAGATAAAATATATTACCAAATGGTCAAGTGTGGCAACGGTAATTTCTCAGCGCGTTCATCGAGATATGGCTCCAAAGCCTCTAATGTCAATTATGTATGAAGGCTGTATGGAAAGCGGGAAAGACGTATCTGCAGGTGGAGCCATGTACAACTTCGGACCTGGAGTTATCTGGTCTGGGTTGGCTACCTATACAGACTCAATGGCCGCTATTAAGAAATTAGTTTTTGAGGAAAAGAAATATACTCTAAAGCAGCTAAATGAAGCGTTAAAAGCTGACTTTGTCGGCTATGAACAGATTAGAACAGACTGCCTTAATGCACCTAAGTATGGCAATGATGATGACTATGCAGATTTAATTGCGGCTGAATTAGTTAACTTTACAGAAATGGATCACCGGAGATACAAAACCTTATATTCCGTATTAAGTCATGGTACTTTATCCATTTCAAACAATACTCCATTCGGACAATTGACCGGTGCATCTGCTAACGGTCGTCACGCGTGGCTGCCGCTCTCGGATGGTATTAGTCCGACTCAGGGGGCTGATGTAAAAGGTCCGACTGCTATTATCAAGTCTATCTCGAAAATGGCAGCCGACAGTATGAACATTGGTATGGTTCATAACTTTAAGCTTATGGCAGGCTTACTTGATACTCCTGAAGGAGAAGAAGGTATTATTACACTCTTACGTACAGCTTCGGTCCTTGGTAATGGAGAAATGCAGTTTAACTATCTAGATAACAAAACCTTGATTGACGCACAGAAGCATCCAGAACAATATCGTGATTTAATTGTTCGTGTTGCAGGATACAGTGCATTCTTCGTTGAGCTTTGTAAGGATGTTCAAGATGAAATAATTAGCAGAACAGTACTAACCAGTTTTTAATTTTAATTTTAATTTTAATTTTTGCTGCTTGCCAAAACTAATGCTTCCCTAGCAAGCAGCAAAATCACTTGATTAAAAGATGAACCAAACAGGAGATTGAACAGTATGGGCAATCCAAAAATTGCATTGATTGAAAGAAAGGCATTTATTTCCAATATACAAAAGTATAATATGTTCGATGGTCCGGGGATCAGAACGATTGTGTTTTTTAAAGGATGTCCATTACGTTGTAAGTGGTGTGCAAATCCTGAAGGCCTAGAACGAAAATATCAAGTCATGTTTAAAAAAAGTGCCTGTAAAGATTGTGGTGCCTGTGTTCCAGTCTGCCCGGTTGGAATCCACCAAATTTCAAATGAAACCTTTAAACATGAAGTTATTCGCAGCATTGATTGTACAGGCTGCAAAAAGTGTACAGAGGTTTGTCATGAGCAGGCATTATCGATCGTAGGCGGGACCAAAACGATTTCGGAACTTTACGAAATCGTTGAAGAGGATAGGATTTTTTACGATATGTCTGGCGGGGGTATTACCCTTGGCGGTGGTGAAGTGTTAATGCAGCCTGAGGCTGCTGCAAATCTGCTAATGGTTTGTAAAAAAGAAGGAATTAATACAGCGATTGAAACAAGCGGTTATGCCAAACTTGAGGCTGTCCTTAAAGTGGCCGAGTTTACTGACCTGTTCCTTTATGATATCAAGCACATTCAATCAGAGCGGCATTTTGAATTGACTGGAGTTCGGAATGAACTTATTTTGAATAATTTGAAAGAACTTCTTAGCCGCCGGTATAACGTGAAAATCAGAATGCCTTTATTAAAAGGTTTAAATGATAGCCAGGAGGCCATTGAAGGCGTTACCCAATTCCTGCTTCCTTACAAGGATTATAAGAATTTTAAAGGGGTAGATTTACTTCCTTACCATAAATTTGGAGTAAATAAATACAACCAATTAGGAATGGAGTACCCGATAACAGGGGACCCAAGCCTAAATAGTGATGAAATGAAAAGGATCGAGAGTTGGTTTAAGCAACACGACATCCCCGTTACCGTTATCAACCATTGATAGAGTTCCTGGGGGAAAATAGATTTGAAAGGTACTTATTATGGGAGCATTTAGTGAGAAATCTATAGAGCGCATCATACAAGAATCAGTACCAGGTAAACAAGTTACCATTGCACATGTGATTGCTTCACCTATGTTGGATATATATGAACGTTTGGGAATAGAAGAAAAAGGTGCCATTGGCATTCTAACTTTAACTCCTTACGAAACGGCAATCATTGCCGCTGATATTGCAACAAAGACAGCAGATGTAGAAATTGGATTTCTTGATCGCTTTACTGGATCGGTCGTGATAAGCGGCGATGTTCAAAGTGTCATCACAGCACTGGAAGCCGTAAATGAAACATTGAAAAATATGCTGGGTTTTGTGACAACCCCAATTACACGAACATGAGAAAGAAGCGAATAATGGTCATTGGTCCTACAAATTGTGGAAAGACCACTTTGGTCCATGCACTAAATGACCACGAGGGGCCAATTAAGAAAACACAGAATCTTATTTATGGAAAATACACGATTGATGTCCCCGGGTCTTATATTGAAAACGCGTGGATGTACAAATATTTAATTTCAGCCGTACAAGATGCATCACATGTATTGATCCTGGTTGATCAATCAAAATGTGCAAATGTATATTCACCTGGTTTTGCAAAAGTGTTTCGCTGTCCTGTAATTGGAGTCATTACAAAAGTGGATGTAAATCCGGAGAATGAGGCTAACTGCCTTCGACAACTTCAGCAAATTGGAGTACAGGAGCCTTATTTTAAAATTAGTACAGCGAATGAGAAGAGCATCAGTAATTTAAAAGATTTTCTATTAGAAAAGGTAATGAGGGCGGAAAATGAAATTTATTACCGAAGGTGACTTACGGGATTTATTAAAAAAAGAACCTTTTACGACGTATGATTTAATTCCAGAGGTAAGGCTGACACCTGGAGCACGGCAGTTTCTTGGAGACCGTGGGGTCAAAATACTCGATAAAGTTTCCGCTAGTAAAGAAATAACAGCAGAAAGTAAACCAGCAATAGAAGTACGTGAGTGTAGGAACAAGTGGAAAAACTTGCAGTTTCACAGCAGGATGAAATCGATCGAGGTGTTATTTCTTTTAACGGCAGAAGATATGCTGCCTAGAGATGTTGGTTTGGCGCACAGTGTGGTGAAGTTAAACAAACAATTTTCTTCTATTAAAAAGGCAGTAAAAAGTAAAGGTACCATTGAAAACCTTAGTTGCAAGGAATGTACAGGGATAAATGAAACGAATTTCTCTGAAACTCTTGATGATTGTTTTGAAATCACTGAATTTCATATGCAGCTTGATAAAGGTAAAGATATCTTACTATTACATAGACTTCGATGTGCCCTTCAAGAAATAGAGCCATTTGCACAAGAACTCTATCTGGAGGAAAAAGAAGAAAATTATGAAGAGATCAATTGTAAGGTGAATCAATTGATTAATAGCCTTTCTCAATTAATCTGCTCAGTGGCTGGAGGGTTGAAATGTCAAAAGTAAATTCAAATTTCGAGTACTGTAACCAACTTGTAAGAGATTTTGAAAAAGTAATCGAAAATCCGCTTGTGGGTAAATCTGCTGCTTACTATACAGGAGTTGATTTAGGAACCGCATGTATCGTTTTGGCCGTTCTAAATGAAAACAATCAACCAGTTGCAGGTGCTTACCGATATGCAGATGTTGTTCGCGATGGCATGGTCGTAGATTATATTGGTGCGGTTAATATAGTTAGAGAAATGAAGAAAGAGCTTGAAGAGAAATTAGGTGTCGGATTGCTTCTTGCAGCCGCTGCTATTCCACCAGGTACAGATACACTTGATTCCGGAGCCGTAAAAAACGTTGTTGAAGCAGCGGGATTTGAGCTGACCCATTTACTTGATGAACCTACGGCGGCTAATGCAGCACTCAAAATTGAGAACGGTGCAGTGGTCGATATTGGTGGAGGAACGACGGGTATTTCGATTCTAAAGGATGGCAAAGTGGTTTATGTAGAGGATGAGCCAACGGGCGGCACCCACTTTTCATTGGTGATTTCCGGTGCATACAAATATTCGTTTCCAGAGGCAGAGAAGTTTAAACGTAATCCAAAGAATCACAAGGAATTGCTGCCAGTGTTAAAACCTGTAGTGGAAAAAATAGCGTCGATCATCAATCGACATATTAATGGTCATGACGTTAAGGAAATCGCCTTGGTAGGTGGAACCTGCTGTTTGGACGGGATTGAAGAGATCATCGCAAACAAAACAGGAATCTACACCCATAAGCCGCATAATCCAATGTTTGTAACTCCTATAGGGATAGCACTTAGCTGCAGGCAGCAAAGTATATGATTGGCAGGTGTAGTTATCATGGATCTTCGAATAATAAAATCCCCATCCGAGGGTACATTAGATATTCTTATGCGGCGCATTGGTACTAGTCTCAATAAGAAAATGGAATGTATGGATGCGATCGGACTAGTGCAGGGAAAAATGATTGAAATGATTTTTGCTGCCGATATAGCTGAAAAGGCAGTTGGAGTTCAGGTAGCAGATGTTAGAGGCAGCTGCCCTCAGAATATGATTTTAATTGCCATTTTTGGCGATACTTCATCCGTTGAATCAGCATTGCAGGAGATTAAACGGAAGTGGGAAGAAGGTAAAGTGCGATGATTACCGCAAAACTCATTGATACTGTATGGGCAACAAGAAAAGCAGAATCACTTAACGGCTTAAAGTTTATGCTGGCGGAAGTGATTGGTGGCCTAAATGAGGGGCAGCGCCTGATTGTCGTAGATATCATAAGTGCCGGTATCGGAGATAGGGTTATTGTTACTACAGGCTCATCGGCTCGCAAAATGCTGGGTGATGACTCAATACCTATTGACGCGGTTGTTGTAGGTATCATTGATGAAGATTGTAAGTTTAAGTGATTAGGGTGGTGCAAAATTGAGTCTTCTAGATTTGGTAAAAGAAGCTGGCATTGTCGGAGCAGGAGGGGCAGGATTCCCTACTCATGTAAAATTAGCCGCAAAGGCAGAATATATCCTGCTTAACGGTGCTGAATGTGAACCACTTTTAAGAGTGGATCAGCAATTAATGGAGCTGTTTCCCGGTGAGATTATTAAAGGCTTTGAAGCCGCAGGAAAGCTTGTAGGCGCAAGTAAAGCACTGATAGGTATTAAAAGAAAGCATAAAGAAGTAGTTTCTATTTTGAAAGCGAAGATTAATGCGTTACAGCTTGGGGACTTCGTTGAGGTAAAAGAGCTTGAGGATTTTTATCCTGCAGGTGACGAACAGATTTTGGTGTACGAACTAACGGGGAGAATTGTCCCCGAAGCAGGTATTCCCATTCAGGTTGGATGTGTAGTAATCAATTCAGAAACAGCTTTAAATATTTACAATGCAATGATGAAAGAGCCTGTTACGGAAAAATATATCACGGTTGCAGGAGATATACCTAAGCGCTTGACCGTAAAGGTTCCAGTGGGAACACCGATAATAGATGTGTTGAAGCTAAGCGGTATCGATAATTTTGAAGGGTATGCCGTTATTGATGGAGGTCCTATGATGGGGCCAGTCTTGAGCAGTTTAAATGGATTTGTGACAAAGAAAACAAAGGGATTAGTCATTTTAAAAAAGCAGCATAATCTGATTCGAAGAAAATCAATTAGTATGGAACAGGCAATGAGAGTGAATAAATCTTGTGAACAATGTCGTATGTGTACGGACATGTGTCCTCGTTATTTGCTTGGGCACAACATGCAGCCACATAAGATGATGAGGGTAACAAACTATGCATTGGAGGATGTGGAAGATCAGAAGAGTGCCTATCTTTGCTCCCAGTGTAATTTATGTGAATTGTTCTCATGTCCAATTGGAATATATCCGAGGAATGCCAATCAGTCTATTAAACAGAAATTAGTTGAAAAAAATATTCGATATACTATGGTGCAGACAACATTCACTGCCCGCAAAAACCGTAAATTCCGCTTTGTTCCAAGTAAGCGTCTTACGGCTAGATTGGGCTTGTATGGTTATGACAAACCGGCTCCATTGACAGACATTACACTAAAACCAGAGCTTGTATATATTGCAAAAAGCCAGCATGTCGGGGCTCCGGCAATTCCAGTTGTTTCCGTTGGTGATCACGTAGCCGTTGGACAGCTGATTGGAAGAATTCCTGAAAACAGTTTAGGAGCCGCAATTCATGCAAGCATTTCTGGAACAGTTGTGGAAATCGAAAATGCTTTTATTGCAATAAGGAGGGACTAAAAATGTCGAATGCAATAGGGATGGTTGAATTTACAAGCATTGCTCGTGGTATTTATGTGGCAGATCAGATGGTAAAGATATCTAATGTGGAAATCATTACAGCTGCTTCTACTTGCCCAGGTAAGTATATTGCCATTGTTCATGGTGACGTTGCATCCGTTCAGGATTCAGTAGCAATAGGTGAGCGGATGGCAGAAGACTATTTAGTTGATTCTCTTATCATCCCTAATGTTAGTCCTGCGGTATTTCCCGCAATAACGGGCACAACCATGCCTGATAGAATTCAGGCTCTGGGAATAATAGAGTCCTTCTCCTTGGCAACGATGATTTTAGCTGCGGATGCTATTCTAAAGACTGCTGATGTTCAAGCACTTGAACTTCGTTTGGGAAATGGAATAGGAGGCAAGGCATATTTTACTTTTACCGGTGATGTGGCTGCGGTTGAAACGAGTATTGAAGCAGGAAAGGCAGTAGCAGAAGAAAAAGGTTTGTTGGTAAATGCAGAGGTTATAGCATCGGTATCCGACAGACTAATCCCATGTTTATTTTAAGATCTTCTATATTATTAGAATTTAATGCTGAAGGGAGGTGAGGGTATGAGGAAGTTAATCTGTATAAAAGATGTTGAAGCATTTGAAAAGCAGGGGCAAAAGATAGTTTATATTGAAAGCAATACGATTATCACTCCGGCAGCCAGAGATGCTGCAAAAGTATCCGGAATCGAATTTTCTTACGAGAAAAAAGCCTGTGAAAGCATTTCACCTGTCCATGAGAAAACCGGCACTGGTGAAATTGACAGTAATATGATTTATGCTGTGCTCAAGTCCATGATGGATAAAGGACTTCTAAAAGGATTATTAGACAACATACCTGTGCTGCCATATCAAGCTGAGCGTGATTCGGGAGGATTAAAGGTAGTTAGGGGTAATTCAGTTAAGTTTGATGTGTTTGATACTGGAAATCCTAACGATAAAGTATTTTATCAGGAAGTAATTAGTAAAGAGGATTCCTCCATGAGTGCAGGATTTTTAACGATAGAAAAATCCAGCTTTGAATGGGAACTCTGTTATGAAGAAATTGATTATGTAATAGAAGGTACGTTGACGATATCGATTAATGGAAAAACCTTCACAGCGTATCCTGGAGATGTGGTCTATGTACCGTCAGGCTCTAAGGTAATATGGGGTTCACCGGATAAGGTTAAACTTTTTTATACTACATATCCAGCTAACTGGTCTGACACGATGCAGAAGTAAGGAGGTGGATAAATGCAGGCACTTGGATTAATCGAGACAAGAGGGCTCCTTGCTGCAGTTGAAAGTGCTGATGCAATGCTAAAGGCAGCAGCCGTTACCCTTATAGACAAGACCCATGTTGGAGGAGGTCTTGTATCCATTGCTGTCACCGGTGAAGTAGCTTCCGTACAAGCTGCAGTAGAAGCCGGTACAGCAGCAGTAAGACAAATCAATAACGAATTGCTGATATCTTTCCATGTCATTCCACGTCCTCATGATGAAGTGGCTGGTCTGTTGAGTGATGTAAAATCGCCTGAGAATGAGAGAGGTCAGTTATTTGAACCGCTGAAAGCTGAAACAAAAGAGGAAGCAGAAGTGGAGAAAACAGAAGTCGAAGAAAAAGTGACAGTAGCAGATAGGGAAAAAATAAATAAGAGTAAGATCGATTCTATCGTTCTTAAATATGGGTTTGTAGAAGCCTTTGAGTTTCTGAACAGCCTTAAAGTAACAAAACTTCGAACTATTGCTCGCGAATATAAGGACTTAAGCATCGCGGGAAGATTGATTTCAAAGGCAGATAAGAAAAAGCTGCTGGCAGTGTTTGATGAATACTATTCTACTAAACAACTAGATTAATAGAAAAGGGAGGGGAATCCTCTAATGGAAAATTTTGATTACGATTTAAGATCCATACAATCAGTAAGAAATCTTGCACAAATGGGAAAAACCGCAGCCGATCAAATCGCAGAATATACAGAAGAGCAGATTGATAGAATCTTGCGCAATATGGTAAAGGTCGCCGCAGAAAATGCCGTTCAACTAGCGAGAATGGCGGTTGAAGAAACTGGTTTTGGTAAAGTTGCAGATAAGACTTATAAAAACCACTTGGCCTCTACTATTTTGTATAAATCGATTAAGGATATGAAAACGGTCGGTGTGGTTCGAGAAAATCTAGAAGAAAAAATAATGGATGTGGCAGAACCGGTTGGTTTAATTATGGGGATCATTCCTTCAACGAATCCAACCTCAACAGCTATTTATAAAGCGATGATTGCCATTAAGTCACGGAATGCCATTGTATTTTCACCGCATCCATCTGCAGCAAAATGTACGATGGAGGCAGCAGTTCTGATGAACAAGGCAGCTGAAGAGGCAGGTGCTCCTGCGAACATTGTTGGCTGTATTTCCTTACCAACCATGGATGCAACAAATGAGTTGATGAAAAGCAAAGAAGTGAAGATGATTATTGCCACTGGCGGACCTGGGCTGGTAAAGGCTGCGTATAGTGCAGGAAAACCTGCTTTGGGTGTTGGTGCAGGTAACTGCCCGGCCTACATTGAGAGAAGTGCGAATGTTAAACAGGCTGTTACAAATATTTTAGCCAGTAAGACCTTTGATTATGGCACCATTTGTGCTTCTGAGCAATCTATCATTGTGGAGGAGTACAATCGCGAGCAGGTAATCGTAGAATTAAAAAATCAGGGCGCCTATTTTATGAGTCCGGAAGAAACTTCTAAAGTCTGTGGATTGTTGTTTAAAAATGGACATGCCATGAATGCAAAGTTTGTAGGAAGATCACCTCTGGTGATTGCAGAGGCAGCAGGATTCTCCATTCCGGAAAATACAACCGTTTTAATAGGCGAACAGCACGGGGTCGGGTCTAGTGATCCACTATCCTATGAAAAGCTGACATCCGTACTGGCTTTTTATACAGTAAAGGATTGGCAGGAAGCTTGTGAACTTTGTATTAAGTTGTTGCAGAATGGCATTGGCCATAGTATGAGTCTTCATACGGAAAATAGAGATATTGTCATGAAATTTGCAAAGAAACCAGCAGCACGTATTTTAGTTAATACGGGAAGTACACAAGGAGCTACCGGAGCAAGTACTGGACTTATGCCTTCTTTTACACTGGGATGTGGTACCTGGGGTGGAAGTTCTATCTCTGAAAATGTCAGCCCAATACATTTGATCAATATCAAACGAGTGGCATACGGATTAAGAGATTGCAGCACTTTAGCTTCAGCGGATCCAACATTCAACTATCCTGAGCTTGAATGTGAAAAGAGTGTTGAAAGTGGCTCTGAAACTACCTCTTCCTATACATCACAGATTAATATCGCTGATAATGAACAGCTTTTAAAGCTGATCAATGAGTTAGTGGTTGCGATGAAGAGGGGGTAAGCTAAAATGGAAAAACATGAGGATGTCCTGAAACTTTTGATGGAGGCACTGCAAGAACATATCACCCCAACAGAAGTGAAAGAGGATACTTATGATATTCCGGTAGGAGTTTCTAATCGGCATATTCATCTATCCAAAGAGGATTTAAACCATTTGTTCGGAGAAGGATATCAGATGTCAAAACTAAAAGACCTGTCACAGCCTGGTCAATATGCGTGTAAGGAAACAGTAACCATTTGCGGACCTAAAGGCGCGATTGAAAAGGTTAGAATTCTTGGACCTGTACGCAGTAAGACACAGGTGGAAATTCTTGAAGGAGATTTCTATAAGCTTGGGAAAGTGACAGAACCTAGATTGTCTGGCGATTTACAAGGAACCCCTGGAATCACCTTAGTGGGTCCAAAAGGTTCCGTCCAGACTAAAGAAGGTTTGATTGTTGCTCAAAGGCATATACACATGACCCCTGAAGATGCAAAGCGTTTTGATGTTCATGATGGTCAGGTTGTGTCTATTGAAATAAAGGGTCCACGAGGCGGCATTTACAAAAATGTTGCTGTTCGAGCAAATGATTCATCTCTTCTCGAATGTCATATCGATATTGAAGAGGCAAATGCGATGAATGTTAATTCGTTAACGAAAATTAAACTAATAAAATAAAATTAATGGAGGTATGAAAAGTGAGATTCGATGCATTAGGAATGATAGAAACAAAAGGTTTAGTAGGAGCTATTGAGGCTGCAGATGCAATGGTTAAAGCAGCAAATGTTAATCTAATTGGTAAAGAACTAGTTGGCGGTGGTTTGGTAACGGTAATGGTAAGAGGTGACGTAGGTGCAGTAAAGGCAGCAACTGATGCTGGAGCTGCTGCAGCTCAACGTGTTGGTGAACTGATTTCTGTCCATGTTATCCCACGTCCACATGCAGAAGTTGAAGTTATTCTTCCAGTTGAAAAGGTAGAAAAGGTAGAAAATGAACCTGTTTTAGCGAAATAAAATAAAAATATTGGAGGTAAGAATTATGAAATATGATGCATTAGGAATGGTTGAAACAAAGGGTTTAGTAGGAGCTATTGAGGCTGCAGATGCAATGGTTAAAGCAGCGAATGTTTACTTGATCGGTAAAGAACATGTTGGCGGTGGTTTGGTAACGGTAATGGTGAGAGGTGATGTAGGTGCAGTAAAGGCAGCAACTGATGCTGGAGCCGCTGCAGCTCAGCGTGTTGGTGAACTAATCTCTGTTCATGTCATCCCGCGTCCACACGCTGAAGTTGAAGTTGTACTTCCTTCAGGTGGAATATCAAAGAGTCTGTAAATTAAGTTGAATCAATAGGAATTACACTGATCTTGAGAAGTACAGACTATAGTTATGTCATTTAGTTTATCTGGAGTGTATTTCTCAATTCATTAATAAAGAAAGGCAACTTCCGTAAAGTTGCCTTTTTCCTTTTGAGTAATATAAACATGAACTTTTAAACTAAATCCCTTTATGAGATAATAAGATTGATATGTTTTTTCATTGAATAGGAAAACTATATATTTTTTAATGGAGAGCCTGTCACCAAGGGATAATTAAGTCCTTAATAGAAGACCTTTCTTATCTAACCAATAAAATTACAGCCATCTGTTTGATAGCAATTAGCCGGAGATAAAGAGAAATCAAAGGAGGCAGTCAAACATGAACATCCTATATGCAGTAGTAGCTTTAACTTATATAATGATCCTAGTTTTGGCTTATGGCATTACAATTTTAACAAAAATGGATGAAGAAAAAAGCGAGAAAATAATAAACAAAGCTTTTAATAATGCATTTTCTATCCTTGCTTTTGGTTTGCTCATCGTCTATAGCCTTTTTGTACTTCCACATATCACCCTAGATAATCAAACCACTTCCTATCTAATTCTAGCAAGCAAATTTATTTCAGTATTTACACTTGGCGGCAGTCTCTTTGTCTTAAAAAGAAAAAGATGTAACCAATGAGTTCCCTTCAAATAAAAAGGCAGCCCTTAAAATAGTAAAGGGGCTGCCTTTTTTTATTATGCATTACCTTTGTCAAAGTGGTACACCCTGTAATTAAGCATAAAACATAATTGTAATGTTACTTAGTGCATGATAAAATATGTTTATGTAACCTTATCTAGGAGGAAATCCTGTGGAGTTTGTCGACCCTATAAAGGATATTGAAAGTATCAATGCAATAAAAATGATATTAAGGAAACAATCACAACGAGATTTATTGCTATTTGTTTTTGGGATTAATACGGGAATAAGAGTAAGTGATTTACTTTCACTAAAGGTTGACGATATTTGGGATGGAGCGAAGATCAGGGAATTTTTATATTTAAAGGATACGAATGACGAAGAAGCAAGTGTATACTACATAAATTCTGCCATCCAATCTGAGTTAAAGAATTACCTATATAGTTATGAGTTTAATGAAAGTGATTTTCTATTTAAGTCAAAGAAGAATAATCAACCGATTACTCGACAGCAAGCCTATCGAATCATTAATAAAGCGGCCAAAGAGGTTGGGATTCCAGGGAAAATAGGGACACACACACTAAGAAAAACCTTTGGGTATCATGCCTATCGAAAAGGTATTGCTATTTCAATCCTAATGGAAATTTATAATCATCACGCTCCTTCTGAAACATTAAGATACATAGGGATAAATAAAGATGAGAAGCGTCTCATTAAAGTGGATGTAAATTTATAGTTAGATTTTAGAAGTGAAACACAAAACAAAAAACCTCCACCATAGGGGGAGGTAATATTTTATAAATAATCATCTTCAGGGGTTAAGTTTGTATCCATTTCAACATTTTTAAATTCATTGACGATATCCTCGTTCACCTGGACTTGTAATGTTTCTTGGTCCTTCATAAATTTGAAAATACCATTATTAAAGTCAGTTCCAAATTCCTTGAAAAATATCCCTTCAAATTCCACATTCTTCGTATACTTGAAGATGAGGCGGTAGTCCTCGTGCTCCTTAACAAGGTATGCACGTACTCCCTTTTCGAAATTCCTATCAGGGTTTTTAAGATAACGGGCAACGGAAATAATATGAAGGTCCACAAAAGGTATTTCACGCAGTAAAGAGTTTATAATAGACCCTTTTGCAATTTGCTCCCAACGACTCTGTGCTGTTTGACCGAGAATAATCTGTGTAATATTTTTTTCTCTGGCAACCTCGGCAATCACTTTTGATATCGGTCTTTTTTCATTATCTTTAATAATAAATGCATCCGCACTATGTTGATCAGCTAATTGTTTCCATCTTGTAATATAATTCGTCTTTTCAGCATCCAATTCATCAAATGGCGTAGGGTCAACGGTGAGTATGAATAGAGGGCAATCTAGCATATTTGCAATTTTACAGCCTCGTTGAATGAGACGTTCCCCATTTGGACCATAATATACGCAGACGAGGATGCTTTCGTCCATACGTACCTTTGTTTTCTTCATTGATTTTTCACCTCGGGTTAAATGTGAATTAACACAAGCAAGTACTTTACTTTAAACTATGTATGACTATAACTCATGCCACACTTTCAGTCAATCTATTTATAAATATCTCGATTTGAGATAAAGCTAGTGATAATGGGGATTCAATTACTTTGAAGACCGTTTATTTTTTAAAAACACTTCATGAAGGAGGGGGCACATTTGTCTTGGTTACACACAATGATTTTAATGCCATTTATTTTTGCAATACTCGTACCGTTTTTCTATAAGAAATTCACGCCGCGCATTCATACGGGCTGGTTTGTTCTATTTGTACCGTTGTTGATCTTTATATACTTGTTATCATTTATTCCCCAAATTTCCAAAGGGAATACTGCCTACACTACTATTCGATGGATTCCTTCCTATAATATTAATTTCACTACTTATATTGATGGATTAAGTCTTGTATTCGGGCTATTAATTGCAGGAATCGGTACGCTTGTTATCCTATATTCTATTTTCTATTTGTCGAAGCATCGTGAAGCGCTTCATAATTTCTATGTGTATATTCTAATATTTATGGGAGCTATGCTTGGATTAGTGTTTTCTGACAATATTTTTGTCTTATATGTATTTTGGGAAATGACCAGTGTATCTTCCTTTCTCTTAATAGCGTATTGGTATGAACGTGAAAAATCACGGTATGGTGCACAAAAGTCGATGTTAATTACGATCTTTGGCGGGCTGGCGATGCTTGCTGGTCTCATCATGCTTTCGATGATGTCGGATACCTATAGTATTCGTGAAATGGTGAGTAATGTTGATGCGATTGGCTCACAATCATTGTTTATCCCAGCAATGGTTTTGGTTTTAATCGGTGCCTTTACAAAGTCTGCGCAATTTCCATTTAGTATCTGGTTACCGGATGCAATGGAGGCGCCAACCCCAATAAGCGCTTATTTACACTCAGCTACAATGGTAAAGGCGGGCATCTATCTAGTTGCCCGGCTAACTCCAATTTTTGGCGGATCTGCTGAATGGTTTTGGATTGTATCGGGAATAGGGATTGTTACTTTATTATATGGCTCTGTGAATGCAGTGAGGCAAACAGACCTTAAGGCTTTACTAGCTTATTCAACAATTAGTCAATTAGGATTGATTATGAGCCTGCTTGGTTTAGGGTCGGCTTCATTATATTACGGGGGTGGGGATGAATCCTCATTATATGCAGTCGCTATATTTGCTGCAATATTTCATATGGTGAATCATTCCACGTTTAAAGGTTGTCTATTTATGGTCGTAGGAATCATTGACCATGAGACGGGTACTCGTGATATTCGGCGACTAGGCGGACTGATGCATCTAATGCCAATAACTTTTACACTTACCGTAATCGGCAGCTTTGCAATGGCGGGACTTCCTCCCTTCAATGGTTTTTTGAGTAAGGAGATGTTTTTTACGGCTGTATTAAATGCTTCAGACATGACTGTATTTAATATGGAGAATGTAGGATTAGTCATTCCAATCATCGCATGGATTGCGAGTATATTTACATTTATTTACAGTATGATTCTTGTATTTAAGACCTTTAGGGGGAAGAATAAGACAGAAAAACTTGGCAGAAAGGTGCATGAAGCCCCGATTGGCATGTTAATTTCTCCCTTAATTCTAGGTGCCGCAGTCATTATTATTTTCTTCTTTCCAAATATCATTTCACATTATCTATTAAAACCAGCATTGTTTTCTGTTCTGCCAATGCTTGCTCAAACAAGTGAGTTTGATGTGAAAATAACCGCTTGGCATGGGTTTCAACCCGAGTTATTTATGACTTTAGGAGTAATCGCTGTTGGCACGCTTATGTATATTTCTTTAAGGAAATGGTATCGATTATATCATTTTTATCCAGAAGCCCTAACGTTAAATAATATATATAATCTCGGATTAGAAAAAATGGAAAGTATATCTCAATCAATAACAAATAAATATATGACAGGATTCATTCGCGATTATCTTGTGTATATTTTTTCATTTATCATCCTAATCCTTGGTGGGGCTTTGTGGTTATTTGATGGATTTTCCTATGATCCTTCGATGGATGCACCTGTAAATTTCTTTGAAGCGGTATTAGTCCTTGCGATGGTTACCTCAGCCTTAGCCGTTCTATTTTCAAAAAATAGAATCACTTCCATTGTGGCTGTTGGCGCATTAGGCTTTCTCGTCTCATTTTTCTTCGTTTTATTTCGAGCACCAGATTTAGCACTAACTCAATTGGTGGTTGAGACGGTAACAACGGCACTATTCTTATTATGCTTCTACCATTTGCCTCAATTGAAGAAGGAGGTAAGTAGTATAGGGTTCAAGGCGGTAAATGCTCTTATCTCTATTGGTGTTGGTGTGATTGTTACACTCGTTGCCCTTTCTGCAAATGGAAATCGTCTTTTTGAATCCATTTCGGGATATTATGAGAACTCTTATGAATTGGCTGGCGCAAAAAATATCGTTAATGCCATCCTCGTTGATTTTCGTGGCTTTGATACGATGCTGGAGATTCTCGTATTAACGATTGCTGGTCTAGGGGTGTATACATTGATCAAACTAAGACTACCAAGGGGGAATAAAAATGAAGGAACCAAATGATGTGATCATACGAAGTGTCACAAAAGTTGCAGTAGTTATCATCTTTACTTTTGCCATTAATCTTTTTGTTTCTGGCCATCATTACCCAGGCGGCGGATTTATTGGTGGTCTGACATTTGCTTCAGCTTTAATACTATTATTTCTGACATTTGATATTGAATCCGTCCGCAAAAATCTTCCATTTGATTTTAAAGTTGTGGCAGCAATCGGAGTATTGATTGCTGTTCTAACAGGAGTTGGCGGAATGATTCTGGATGAGCCATTTTTATCGCAGGCCTTTGGTTATTTTGATATTCCTATATTTGGTAAAACAGAACTTGCAACCGCCGTCCTTTTTGATGTCGGGGTAGCCTTAGCGGTTATTGGCACAGCCGTCACAATTATTATGAGTATTGGTGATGATCGATAATGGAAACGTTGATGTCTATCCTTGTTGGAATATTATTCGCAATTGGTATTTATTTAATTTTGGCTAAAAGCCTATTAAGAATCATTTTAGGAACATCAATCCTCGGACATGGTGTTAATCTACTGATTATCACCATGGGCGGCTTAAAAAAGGGTGGTCCACCGCTGCTGGGAATAAAGGATTTAACCTATGCTGATTCATTGCCGCAAGCCCTTTTATTAACCGCAATCGTAATCAACTTTGCTACAACGGCCCTTTTTTTAGTACTGAGTTACCGTGCATATAAAGAAATGGGCACGGATGATACGGAGCAACTGAGAGGTAATAATGATGAATAATCTGGTTATATTGCCGATAATTATTCCAGTATTAACGGGAATGGTTATGGTGATCTTTAGAAAAAGTATTAACTTACAGAGGTTTTTGGGAGTCTTTTCAACAATTGCAATCTTTATTGTTGCCCTTTTCTTAATTAACCAAAATAAATTAAAGGGCATTCAAACCCTTCAATTAGGCGGCTGGGAAGCGCCGTTTGGAATAAGTATGGTGGCGGATATGTTTTCCTCTCTACTTATTTTGGTAACGAGTATTGTTGCATTTTGTTGTTTATTATATGCGTTTCCCTCTATAGGTCATGAGCGAGAGGTCTACTATTTTAACCCCCTCTTTTTGTTTCTTATTGCAGGGGTTAATGGTTCGTTCCTAACTGGAGATGTGTTTAACCTTTTTGTCTGTTTCGAAGTCATGTTAGTTTCTTCCTATGTGTTAATCTCCTTAGGGGGAACAAAGATACAGCTTAGAGAGTCGATAAAATATATATTGATTAACATACTATCTTCCTTCCTTTTTCTTGTTGCGATCGCTTTTTTATATGCAATGACAGGCACCCTGAATTTTGCTCATCTCTCTATTCGTGTAGCAGAGGTAGGACAAGAGGGCCTTATGACTGCGATTGCCATTCTATTTTTAGTTGTTTTTAGTTTAAAGGCAGGTCTTTTTCTATTCTTTTGGCTTCCTGGTTCGTACAGTGCTCCTCCAACAGTTATATCGGCTATTTTTGCAGCATTGTTAACCAAGGTTGGAATCTATGCAATTATGCGGACTTTTACACTTGTCTTTTATCATGATCCAGATGTTATTCATTTGTTAATTGGTATTTTGGCAGCAGTAACGATGCTTTTGGGGGCAATTGGTGCAGTTGCGTATGGAGATATTAAAAGAATTTTAACTTATAACGTAATTGTAGGTGTGGGATTTATTTTAGCAGGTGTTGCTTCATTCACTACAGCAGGCATGACGGGATCTATTTACTATTTGATTCACGATATGATTGTAAAAGCACTTATTTTCCTTTTAGGAGGAACAATTATCCATCTAACTGGTACTAGTAAGTTAAAAGAAATTAGTGGCCTTATTCGACTACACCCGCAATTAGGATGGATGTTTTTTATTGCGGCATTATCACTTTCGGGTATTCCGCCATTGAGTGGTTTTCTCGGGAAAATATTTATTACAAAAGGGACCTTTGAAACGGGATACTTTTGGTTAGGCGGGATTGGACTTATTACTAGCCTTATGGTTTTGTATTCAATTATGAAAATTTTTATGAATTGCTTTTGGGGTTACACAGACTTAACGGAAGAAAAAGAGAAGGGGACAACGAAGGGATTGTTGTTACCGATAGGTATCCTTACCATGTTAACCATTGCACTGGGATTAGGTGCAGAAGGAATTCATGAATACGTTGACCTTGCAGTTAAAGGATTAATGAATCCGAGCACATATATTGAAGCTGTTTTAGGAATTAATCCAAGACAATAGTTCAATGGAAAGGGGTGGTATCAATGCCCATGCAAGTATTAATCAATTTATTAATTGGCGTAATATGGATGTTCCTTCAGGATCATTGGAGTGTATTAACCTTTTTTAGTGGTTACTTATTTGGATTATTGGTGCTTTTTATTTTACGCAGATATTTTCCTACTAAGTTCTATATAGTCACATTGCTTGCCATAGTTAACCTTTTTATTGTGTTTATTTATGAGTTGGTTACCTCAAGTGTTGCAGTGATTCGAGAAATCATTCGTCCCAGGATAATTATTACTCCAGGAATTTTTACGCTTGAGACAGATTTAGAGGGAGACTTAGAGGTTACCTTACTCGCTTTGTTATTAACACTGACCCCAGGTTCTGTTGTCGTAGAAGTATCATCGAATAATAAACTATTTTATATTCATGCGATGGATATCCCAGAGTCAAGTGAGGCTGTTCTTCGTTCACAAAGTAAATTTGAAAAGGCTATAAAGAAGGTGACTCGATCATGATCCACGGAATTTTAATTTTTTCTTTATTATTTCTTAGCTTCGCTGTTTTTGCTACTATTTTTCGGTTGGTAAAGGGACCTTCGGCTCCAGATAGGATACAGGCACTTGATGCATTAGGAATAAATTTGATTTCAGGTGTGGCTGTTTTTTCCGTAATACTAAGAAACACAAATTTTTTTGAAGTCATCCTGCTAATTGGGATACTTTCCTTCATCGGAACGATTGCCTTTGCCAGATTTATTGAAAGAGGTGTTGTCATTGAGCGCAAACAATCCGAGTGAACTAATTGCCGTTATTTTAATATTGATTGGAACGATTTTCAGTTTTTTAAGTGCGATTGGATTGATTCGGTTTCCTGATATATATACTCGAGCTCATGCTCTTTCTAAAGGTTCTACTATGGGTGTTCTTTTTACTCTTGTCGGTACGTTTATTTTTTTCTTGTTAGAAGGATATTTTAGCATCAAATTATTTCTAGGTATATTCTTTGTGTTTCTAACCGCACCTGTTGCAGCGCATGTTATTGTCCGTGCGGCATACCGTTCAAATGTAGAACTTGCAAAAGAAACGGTTCAAGATGACTTGAAAGAAGCAATAAGGGAAAAAGGATAAATTAATTCTTTAATTAAATTTTGGTTAATTAATGTAACGAGTGATTATCATATAAATTAATGAATTAGAACATACAATTGACAAAAGGTGTAAAGGAGATTCGATGACAAAGAATATGAAAATAGGATGGAACTTTGAAAACAGTTATGTTCGTCTGCCGAAATCATTTTTTACCAGCCAAAACCCAACCCCTGTAAGCACACCTAGGTTAATCATTTTCAATGATACGGCTGCAGCATCCCTGGGTCTGAATGCTAAGGAGCTAAAAGGCGAGAAAGGGGTAGCTTTCCTGGCTGGAAACAAGATACCAGAAGGCGCTTCTCCTCTTGCTCAGGCTTATGCGGGACATCAATTCGGCCATCTAAACATGTTAGGGGATGGGCGGGCGATACTACTAGGCGAGCAGATTACCCCTTCAGGTGAACGGTTTGATATTCAGTTGAAAGGTCCAGGAAGAACACCTTATTCCCGTGGAGGCGATGGCCGTGCAGCACTTGGACCGATGCTCCGCGAATATATCATTAGTGAGGCCATGCATGCGCTTGGCATTCCTACAACACGCAGTCTTGCAGTAGTAGCAACGGGAGAGCCCGTTTTTCGTGAAACCGAACTGCCTGGTGCGATTCTGACGCGTGTGGCCGCTAGCCATCTTCGGGTTGGCACCTTTCAATATGCTGCAGGGGCGCGACCGGTTGAGGAACTGCAGGCGCTGGCTGACTATACAATAAAGCGTCATTTTCCAGAGATTGAAGCCGATAAAAGCCGGTATCTTTCACTCCTTCAAGAAGTAATCAAGCGTCAGTCCTTACTGATTGCTAAGTGGCAATTAGCTGGTTTTATCCATGGTGTGATGAATACCGATAACATGACCATTAGCGGAGAAACGATTGATTATGGTCCTTGTGCCTTTATGGATATTTATGACCCCGCAACGGTTTTCAGTTCCATTGATAGGGAAGGACGCTATGCCTATGGCAATCAGCCGAATATTGGCGTGTGGAATCTTGCGCGATTTGCCGAATCGCTCTTGCCGCTGCTGGCTGAAGATCAAGAGCAGGCAGTTACACTTGCTCAAGATAAACTCGCGGATTTTTCGAAATTATTTAAATCCTATTGGCTTGAGGGAATGAGGGCAAAGCTGGGAATCCTTAATGAGGAACCACAGGATGAATCACTGATTGAAGGACTTCTCGATTTGATGCAGAAGAATCGTGCAGATTATACCAATACCTTCCGTGCTTTAACTTTTAATAAACTAGAGGATTTGGATCTGTTTGGGATACCAGAATTTGTTCAGTGGCATAAGCAATGGCAGGAGAGACTCGGGAGACAGCAGGAATCGAAGGACTCGTCACTTCAGTTGATGAGGAATAGCAATCCTGCGGTAATCCCTCGGAACCACCGGGTAGAAGAGGCGCTGGATGCGGCAGTGAAGAACGAAGATTATAGCGTAATGGAAAAACTTCTTGAAATTCTTAAAAATCCTTATGCTCACTCACCTGAACAGGAGGATTACACTGCACTGCCTGAAGAATCAGCACTTCCATACAGAACATTCTGTGGTACATGAAATACCTTTTTAGTTGAAAAATAATAAGACAAAAATAATGCTGCCATTAATAGGGTAGTATTATTTTTTTATGCATATTTTTTACATCTGCAACTATTACTAGAATAGTTTTCAATAATTAATGAATATTTTTACTGTTTGTAATATAATAAAATTTTGCGAGGAGGTTAAAAAATGAACTTATTGAAAACGACAGTGATGCATTTTAAACCATATTGGAAAAGATTGTTGCTTGCCTTGATTTTTTCACTAGTGGGCGGTGCATTCACAGTTTTACCACCTATACTGGCAGGGAAACTAGTCGACGTGGTAATAACGGGGAAAGAGATCAGTTTATTGCTATGGATTGTCGGAGGTGTACTCGTCGCTTTCTTAGGAAAGGCGCTTTTTGAGGCGATGCAGGAATATGTACAGGTTAAAATCGGACTCGATGTAATTACTGATATGCAAATTCGGGCATTTAAAAAATTGCATCGCACACCGATGTCGTTTTTTACAACCACACCAAGAGGGGATATGTTATATCGGTTAACCCATGATGTGGAATCGATTCAAAATTTGAACAATACGGTCGTTCCCCGTATTTTACAGCAGGTCATTGGTGCGGTTGCAGCATTTTCTGCCGTCTTTGTTATGTATTGGCCGGCAGCCATTGTGATGTTTGTCGTGTTTGCCATCTATATTTTACCGTCCTTTAAACTTGGAAAAACGATGAGAAAAATGAGCGCCGTCCAAAGGGAAATGAGCGCGGATATGTATCATCATTTACAAGAAAGTATTGAAAGCACTAGATTAGTAAGGACCTTCCAAACTCAAAAGGAAGAAGTAGAAACACAACGTAGAAAATTGACTGATTGGAAAACCTATTCGATTCGTGCAGCATTGATTGGAAAGGTCAACTGGCGTCTGGGAAATTTATTCAACATAGCCACTCCAGGGGTGGTTATGTTAATTGGAGGTTACTCCATTTGGGCTGGGGAAATTACCATTGGAACGTTGGTAGCTTGCCTTAGTTTTATTCCTATTATGTTTATGCCCGTTCGCTCACTGGCTGAAAATGCTTTGACCATACAACAGGCAATTCCGGCTTTGCAGAGACTTTATGAGTATTTCGATTTACCTGAAGAGCATGAAGAAACTCTTCCTTCTTTTGGTGTGGTAGAAGGAAGGATAGACGTGGAAAATATCTGGTTTACTTATCCTTCTAACGATAAAAAGATTTTAAAGGGGGTTTCGCTTTCACTTGAGCCGGGGAACCATATTGGTATTGTTGGTACAAGTGGGGGCGGGAAAAGTACACTTATCCAGATCTTATTAGGACTGTATGAACCTGAAAAAGGTACGGTCCAAATTGATGGAAAAGACCTTTTCTCCTATAATCGCAACAGCCTTAGGCAACAGGTGGGAGTAGTTTCACAGGAAACCTTTCTATTAAATAGTACACTACGGAATAATCTTCTATATGGAAAAATGAATGCCACCCAAGAAGAGCTAGAGCGAGCAGTTGAAGCAGCTGGGTTAAAGGAATTGATTGAATCCTTAGAAGATGGGTATGAAACAGTGGTCGGTGAACGTGGCTTGAAACTATCTGGTGGCCAGAGACAAAGGGTAGCGCTAGCTAGAGCTATTCTACGCCAGCCGCCGGTTTTGATTTTTGATGAAGCAACATCATCTTTGGATGGAGAAACAGAGGAAAAGGTTCAAGAATCTCTTGAACAATTAATTCCCGGAAGAACAACGATTACGATTGCTCACCGGTTAGTGACGGTCAGAAATGCTGATAACATTCTCCTTCTAGATCAGGGGATGATTGCTGAACAAGGAACACATGAAGAACTGCTCGCGCTTAGGGGACAGTATTTTGAACTATACAAAGCCCAGTATAGCGAGTTGGAAAAGGAGATGATTGGATGAGTGCAAAAACTATCTCCCAAAAAAAGAAGAATCGTGATGGCAGAAGGGTACTAGATTTTTTAAAACCCTATAAGAAATGGGTAATTGCTGATTCCATTGTCATTGCCATCAGCCAAGTCTTTTCTGCATTAATCCCAACCCTAGCTCTTAGCTGGCTTATTGATACAATTATTCCAGGTGAAACCTCGAGCTGGTTATGGGGATTAATGTGGCTGTTAGTCTTTGCGGCAGTCATGGATTTAGTCATGATGGTCATCGATGAATATTTTTGTCACCAAACAGCCAAAACCGTGACCAATTGGCAAAAGCTTCGTCTTTTTAGCCATTTACAAGTGTTGCCCTATTCCTTTTATCACAACAATTCATCAGGGGAACTGCTGGCACGAGTCTCGGATGATCCGGATACCCTTCACAATTTTCTTGCGTGGGAAGGGTCAACCTTCATGGCAAGTGTCCAGGGTGTTTTTATTTACAGCCTTGTCCTTCTATGGATCCACCCTTATTTAATGATTACCAGTGTGATTCTAGGAGTGGTTTTCTATTTAGCCTCCAATTATGTCGGTGCAAGGACGAGGGCAGCTTCTGCTAATGCAAGGCAAGAGGCTTCCCGCTATCTTGAAAGACTAAGAGAATCTGTTACTGGAATTCATTTATCACGGGTTATGGGTGTTTCTGATAACGAGGTCGAAAGTGTAATTTCGATTAGGGACTCTTTCGTAAAACATTCGGTAAGTGAACTAAAGGCAAGAATGCAATCGGTAGTCGTTATTGCAAGCTATAACGGTTTTGCTTTAGGTTTAGTCTATTTAATAAGTACTCTATTAATTTGGAACAATGGGTTAACAAGCGGACAAATGATGACTGCGGGCGGATTAGTTACGATTGCCGCCAACGAAATGCAAAGGCTGCTCCGCAACTGGCTTTCTGTCCGGAGAACAGGACCAGCTCTTGATCGTTCAGATATTCTTCTTTCGCAGCCATCGTCGGATGCAGAAACACAAAAGGGTGTAATCGGCGGAAGGGCAAGTGGCACGTTAAGCCTAAAAGAAGTAACCTTTGCGTATCCAGGAAAAGAAGAAAATGTACTGTCAGGTGTTTCTTTTCATATTCAAGCAGGTGACAAAGTGGCCTTGGTTGGCCCAAGTGGTTCGGGAAAATCCACCATCGTCGACTTGCTATTTCGATTATATGATACTAAAAATGGCCAGATTGATGTGGATGGCAGAAGCATTACCGAATGGGATACAGCTTGGCTGCGGTCACAAATAGCAATGGTCACTCAGGATGTTCAACTGCGGAACGGTACTTTAGCGGACAATTTGAGAATTGGAAAGCCAGATGCTACGGATGAAGAATTACTGAAAGCATTAGAGGATAGTGGTTTGGGTGAGTTGATTGAAAGTCTCCCAGAAGGATTGAATACAAAGGTTGGCGAACGAGGTAGCCTCCTTTCCGGAGGACAGAAGCAGCGACTTTCGCTGGCAAGGGCCATCCTAAAAGACGCTCCAATCCTTATTCTTGATGAAGCAAGTTCAGCTCTTGATCCAATCACAGAAACAAAAATTAATGAAGCTGTATTGAAAACAGGAAAGAAACAAACGATCTTAATTGTTTCACATCGTCTTTCCACGGTTCTTTCAGCAGATAAAATAATTGTTCTCGAAAATGGAACAATTGTTGAAGAAGGCGCACATACGGAGTTACTAAGTAACCGGAATGGTGTCTATTCAAGGCTGTTTGGTAGAGAAGCTGAAATCGGAGAAGAAACAATGAATGAGACAAATATCCAAGTAATTTAATGAAATGGAAAAAAGCTCAATCTTAAATTGGATTGAGCTTCTTTTCTTTTGTTCAAGCGAAACATATAATTCTTTCAAAAGAGAATAATAAATGTTATATTAATGCAACTTGAGACGTTTTTATTAAAAGGCTGTTTTAAAAGATTGTTTCTTCGAGAAAAATTCATATAAATAGCTAAACTAGCAGTTGATATACACGAAGACTCTTGCGGGAAGAGCAAGTCACGGGAGACCCCGCAGGAGCATTGCTCAGAGGAGGCTCCCGGACTGCCCGCGGAAAGCGAAGTGTATATCAACTGCGGTGGTTTTAGCAACAAACTATACGAAAACAGCCTATTAAACATAACAAAGTAGAAGGAGTTTGAAACGTTTGAAAAATACTGAAGAAAAAAGCAATTTACCTGAGAATTATGAGGAATTAAAGAAGCAAGCCGGCAGAACTTCTAATTGGAGAGAACGTTTAGATGCTGTTGAAGAGCTGGGTAAATGGAAGAGCAAACAAACAATTGATATACTGAAGCGAATAATGAACAATGACACTGTCTATAAAGTACAAGAGGCAGCATATCGAAAACTGAAAAAACTTGGTGAAGATGTCGAAACACCGCCTAGAAAAAAGGGCGATTTGGTTAAGGATGTTAATAAAATTTTATTAAGAATAAAGAAAAGCTTGCCAGAGGGTCATGGCTATGAAGAATTCAAAGAGAAGCTAAAGAAAATGCGACTGGATGTCTTTGATACATATGAGGGTGACAAAGGGCCAGACTTTGATCAGTGGCTTGAGAACATATGGGCAACATTACAAAAAAAGTAGGATAACTTCCAGAGGACAGTGCAATTCTAAATAGAATTAGCACTGTTTTTGGTTCAGGACAAGCATCCTAGCTCATTGGGTGTAAAAATAATTTAGAATATTTTGTACATATTGCATGAATAAAGAACAAAATTTTATTCGTGTCAAACAATGACTTCCGGGTAGGAATTACTTAATATAGAAATATTACTTTAAAGTTTATTCCCTCCTGTAGGAGTTTGAGTGCTGATAGAATGTTATACCAACTATCTTATGAAAAGGAGACAATAAATGAAATATAGAGACCTCAATACCTCAAACAGAACGATTATGACACCAGGACCAGTTGAGGTGGAACCGCGTGTACTACGCGCAATGGCCACGCCTATCCTTGGACAGTTTGATCCTGAATTTACACATATTATGAATGAAACGATGGAAATGATTCGTGAGCTATTTCAGACAGAAAACCAGTGGGCATTTCCGATAGACGGGACCTCACGTGCTGGGTTAGAGGCGGTTCTAGGGAGTATGATTGAACCGGGAGACAGAGTTCTAATTCCTATATATGGACGTTTTGGGCATCTGCTTACCGAAATTTCGGAACGGTACGGAGCGGAAATCTATACTATTGAAACAGAGTGGGGAACTGTTTTTAACCCACAGGAAGTTATTAGTGAAATGGACCGTGTGCAGCCAAAGATTGTCGCAATGGTTCATGGAGAAACCTCAACAGGCTGTATGCAGCCGTTAAAGGAAGTTGGCGAAGCATGTCGAGATCGTGATATTTTCTTTGTTGTTGATGCAGTTGCAACGATAGGCGGGGTAGATGTAAAAGTGGATGAATGGAAGATTGATGCAGCCATTGGAGGAACACAAAAATGTCTATCCGTGCCATCAGGACTTGCGCCAATCACTTTTAATTCTCGTGTGGAGGCACTTCTTTTACAGCGGAAAAAGATTGAGAAAGGGTTAATTGAGCCTGGTTCAAATTCGATCGTACAGACTAGGACCATCCGCAGTAATTACTTTGATTTAAGTCAATTGATGGATTATTGGGGTCCAGCCCGTTTGAATCACCATACAGAAGCAACTTCGATGCTATATGCACTGCGGGAAGGTTTACGGATTGTCTTGGAAGAAGGGTTAGAGAACCGGTTTGAGCGGCATAAAATGAATGAAACAGCCCTAGTGAATGGGATTCAAGCAATGGGCTTGACCTTCTACGGTGATCCAAGTTGTAAAATGCCGGTGGTTACTTGCATTGAAATTCCGGATGGAATCGATGGTGAATCCGTCCGTTCTATGCTGTTAAATGATTTTGAAATTGAAATTGCTAGTTCCTTTGGAGCATTAAAGGGGAAAATTTGGAGAATCGGTACGATGGGCTACAGCTCCCGAAAGAAAAATGTACTCCATGTTCTAGGGGCTCTTGAAGCAGTACTTGTGTATCATGGCGCTGAAATTCAAATAGGTCAGGCTGTTAGAGCGGCATTGGAAACGTACTTGGATGAAAGATAAAAAAGCAAGCAGACAAAGTCTTTTGACAAGTCTGCTTGCTTTTTTTCTTAGTTAGCTAATCTTTGCCCTAATTTTATTGTATGCATCAAAGGTAAAGTCTTTAAAAAGTGTATGTGGAAGAGATTCGAAATGATCTACTGCTCTTTTTATCGATTGGAGAGCTTCCTCCACTGCTCCGAGCTCAAAATGGCATAAAGCTTTGTATGAATCCCTAACATAATATAGCGACAAGTCAAACGGATGATGAGTAGTAGATGGTGTTTCTACCTTATCCAGGCAAAGAATGGCCTCGTCAAATTGTCGGAGCCCATACAGGGATTTTCCCTTTTCAATTAAGTACAAGCCTCCAAAGATGTCCGCAAACTTTGGATTTGATAAATATTGGTCAATTATTTCTAGTGCTCTGGAATACTCTTTCTTCTCTGAGTTGAGTGATATGGCAATCATAAGGTCATGGACAATAATGGAGGCTAAATCGTCAGCAAATTCGCCGTATTGCTTTAGCTTGGTTAAATAAAGTTCTTTCTTTTTTTCATCTCGGGAAAGTAATGCTTGTCCTGCAGCAAGGCGATATAAATCATCAATACGATAAAAGATTCGATGCTTTTTGGAAAAATTAATGGCACTTTCCATCATAGTTGTTGCTGCATCATAATCACCGATGGCAAAATGCAACATAGCCTCATGATAATCAAGGTCGACACGTGTCATCGGGTCAATATAGGCATGGTTCGCTTCGATTTCAGTCCGTTCCTTTGATATAACGGCTAAGGCCTGAGTGTAGGCATGATCGATAAATTTAACCGTTGCACGGAAAATGGTGATTCCAGCACGATTCGCTGTTAGGTTCATCTGATCATACATGGTTGCGGCCTGGCTAGTAAACTCCTGCCATCCATCCATTTTTTCGTTATAAAGACATCGGCTATATATCTCCAACAATCGAGCCGACTCATAGCCTTGTGTTAGGTTACCTATATAAGGCTTAATAAGTTTGATAAGCTGTTGATATTTATTAGCTGAGTTTTCTTGATTATATAACTTCTCTGCTTGTTCAAGAATTTCCCTCAATTCCTGAGAGCTGACTTCCTCTAATAGTTCGCTTACCTCAACGGATAGTCCCTCAGCTATAAAGGCTAGGCTTTCCATTGAAGGATTCGCCTTATTATTTTCGATGAGGCTGAGCATCCCTTTTGTAATCCCTTCCCCTGCAAGCGCTTCAAGTGTCAACTTTTTCTGTTTTCTTAATTTCCGTATACGATCTCCTAACATGCTTTTAGATCACTCCTATTACCTATTAGTTTAATTATATTAAACATCTCCTTAAATTAAAAGGGGAGTAAAGGATATATTTGTTTAATTAAATTAAACTTTTTACTTGCAATACAAAATATTCCGTGTTATGCTTTGTTTAATTAAATTAAACTTTTTTGGATGGGGTGTTTTTATGGATAGTAGTTTAAAGTTAAAAAAAGCGACGTATCACCTCTGGACATTCGCAATAAGTAAACTGATTTCTTCCTTTGGTTCTCAAGTATATTCCTTTGCCCTAAGTTTTTATATTTTACAAATGACAGGTTCAGCGAAGAGCTTTGCTTTGAATCTTATCTGTAATATTTTGCCGCGTACCCTTGCCGCACCATTTGCTGGGTATTTCGTGGATAGATATTCACGGAAAATGATTGTCATCACATCACAAATTGCGACAACCCTAGCGGTTGGAGGGCTTTTAGTCGTAAGTTACACCTCAGGACTATCCTTAGTGGCTATTTACATTACCTCATGTATTCTATCACTAACATCAATGTTTTCCGGCGTGGCGTTTTCTTCATCGATTACAGGGCTTATCGATGAAAATAGGATTCAAAAGGCGATGTCCTTAAACCAAATGTCCATCTCGTTTGCTGCAATCGGCAGTCCTGCTGTAGGGGGATTATTGTATGGAGCAATCTCGATGCCAATTTTCCTCATCATCTATATGATTGCTTCTAGTATAGCTGTTCTCCTTGAATCAACAATGAATTTCAAACTTTTTACTAAACCAAAAGAAGAAGCAGATGGAGAAGCAAAAGAATCGATGTGGCAAAGCATGAAGGCTGGGGTTACCTACTTGAAAACCCAGCCGCTGATTATGGCGATAATCTGGATTGCATTGTTGGTTAATTTCTTTTTTGGAGCATTTGAGGTAGGCTATTCATTTATTCTTATTGAAAAGTTAAAAATGGATTCCCAGCATTTTGGTTTTACCCAAGGGGCAATTGCATTTGGAATGCTAACGATGTCAATCTATCTTTCTGTAAGAAAAGAAGTGAAATATCCATTTTTAGTATCTAAATGGGGAATAATCGTGATGGGAGTCATCATGGGAGCGGTATCCTTACCTTTATTTATTACGATGTCATACAGTATTCTGTTTGTATATTACGTAATGCTTATGCTAGGTTTAGGTGTCATGCTGGTTATTGTAAATACACCGATGCAGGTGATGCTACAAAAACAAATCGCAGACGAATTTAAAGGTCGTGTTTTTTCAATCATAGAAACAATGGCGATGGCACTTATGCCATTAGGGATGGTACTATATGGTTTTCTGTACGATCTATTTCCACCACAGTGGATCCTGCTATTGTCGTCTGCATTCCTTGTTGGTGTTGTTCTTATCCTTGCAAGGCCCTCCATTGTTCGAAAAGCGCACCCACAACTGTATGAAGACAAGGCAGTTAAGGAACGTGCAGAAGCGTTTTAAAATAGAAAAAACTGACTCAAAAGTCGTTAAATGAAAGCACTTCTGAGTCAGTTTTTGGTATTTGTATGATTTTTAATGAGGAAAATGAATATCAATCGTAATATCATTATCTCATCGACCGAAAGCACTGGCATACGACGAGTTCGGTCGATGAAACCTTATTTCATAGAACTACACAAAAAAGGGGTGCCTAAAAGTACTTTTGGGACACTCTCTTTTTACTTGCAGTTAAGAAACATTTAGCGTGGACTAGAATCACATCTTCTTATGTTGCGGATTCACTTTCTACTGGCACAGACTTCATTTTAGGTTTGGCCATTTTAACATTACCGACCATAATTCCTCCTAAAATAAATACAACTCCTAGCCATTGTGACATGCTTACGATTTCGCCTAAGACAAGTGCTGATAATATAACAGCGATCGGTAGTTCGGAGGCTGTTAGGATGGTTCCAAGTCCAGGTCCGATATGCGGCATTCCAATTGTAAATAAGAGCGGCGGCAAAGCTACCCCTAATAAACCAAGATACAAACCATACGGTGCGACTCCCATAAAAACATCCAATTGGAATAACTCGGTTGGTTGTAGCAGTATCAAAACAGTGATTAACCCGCCGGTGGTTAGAAAAGCACTTTTCTGTACAGATGGTATATCTTTGCCCACGGAGCCGCTAAGAAAGATGAAAGCTGTATAGGTTAATGCGGAAAGTAACCCCCAAACTGTCCCTTGCAATGATACTTCAAAGGCACCTTCTGTGATAATGCCAGCGGCAAGAATGGAGCCTATAATTAAAATGCCAATTGAAACAACCTTTCCCTTGGTCGGTATTTTTTTATAAAAAATCCACTCTGCTAGCGTGCCAATCCAAACAAATTGAAATAAGAAAATAATCGCAAGAGAAGCGTGTAGTGTCTGTAGCGACTGATAATAAAATACACCCGTTAAACCAACTGGGATGCCTGATAAAAGCAGTGTACCTATGTTAGGCAGCGTAAGCTTTTTCTTTTTTGAAAATAGCGCCAACACCCAGATTAGCAAAGCCCCAAATAAGTATTGGCTCCCTGTCACCTCTGCTACGTTAAAACCAGCAGAATAGGCAAGCTTTACAAATGTTGATAATGCTCCGTAACAGCATCCTCCTATAAAAACAATTAATGCATATTGCCAAGTTTTCATTTTTCTACTCCTTTCATTCTATAAAACAATCATTAGGTTCAATCGACAAATTCGATTTTGCGAAGCTTTTATCACACAAAAAAACCACACAGCTATCGTATGAAGGCTGTGTGGCGAAAATAGAGATACCTCTAGAAAAGTCCACAAACAAATGGTTTTTTATTATTATATTAACTAAATAAGTTTATAATAATTGGCTGTGAATGTCAATGAAATTTTTGGTTTCTTTGATTATGTTTTACCGGTTATTCTTCCAATGGAATGGTTAGAACGAGATAATCATACCATCCTTACCTGCATATGTTCCCATTGTGGCTCCCATATAATTCACAATAATGTCCTTTGGATGAAACTTTTCATTAATTTCCTGTTTTATCGCTTCAACATCATCTTTATTCCCAGTGTGAGTAATTCCAAATGTCGTGTTAGAAAAGTCAGTACCTCTTTCTTGTATGACCTCAAGCACTCTCTTTTGGAACTTCTTTTTTCCTCTAATTTTTTCGAGAATTTCTACCTTACCGCCATCCACTCTTTCCAAAATAACCTTGATGTTCAAGATTTTCGCCAGAGAGCCTTGAAATTTACTCAGGCGTCCGCCTTTAACTATGTTCTCTAGGGTATTTAAGAGGACAAGGATGTTCATATTTTCTCGATATTCCGTTAAATTTGCTACGATTTCTTCGATAGTATGACCTTGCTCCACTAATTCAGCCGCACGGGTAATTTGAAGTCCATGTCCCAATGATCCAGCCAAGGTATCAAATACGGTAACTTTTGCACTGGATAGATCCTTGCCAATACATGCTGATTGATATGTACCACTTAGCCCCGAAGATATAGTAAGACATAGTATTTCTGTGTCCGTACCGAATTTGGAATAGGCTTCAGCAAAGGAAGCAGGCGAGGGTTGGGATGTCTTAGGAAGGGCTTCCGTAGAAAACATTTTTGTGAAAAATTCCTGTGGTGTAAGGTCCACTTTTTCTAAATAATCTTGTCCTTCAATGGTTACAGTTAAAGGCACTAACGTTATGTCGTATTGCTCGATTATTTGTTTAGGTAAATCTGCTGAACTATCTGTAATGATCTTAATCAATTTTTTTTTCTCCTTTAATCTTAAATGATACCTATCCTAATTATAACAGTCTGGATTATTTTCATAAGCATTTTAAGCTTTCTGGGTAAGTTGAATAGTTCCTTATTAAAAATTCTTCTAAAGAAAATTGAAACTTGATGGGAGTCAATTCTTTAATTTTAGAAAAGCCTTACTATTAATTCATAGGAAAGATATTGATTTACGGATTAAAAAGTTGAGTCGATATAGAGGAGGAGAAAAAATGATTAAACACATTAACCAACATAAAAATCATATTACTGCCTTATCTGCCATTTTAATCGCCATTGGGTTATTATTCGGTCTGCAGGGAAATGCAGAAATAAAAAGCGCTGCACTAATTATCGCCACAATTATTGCAAGTATTCCAATATTTATTAAAGCTTTTCAGGCACTTCGAATGAAGGCTTTCAGTATTGAATTATTGGTAACGATTGCCGTAATCGGTGCACTCTTTATTGGTGAATACACTGAATCCGCGATCGTCACCTTCTTATTCTTGTTTGGTGATTATCTAGAAGTACGTACGTTACAAAAAACAAGGTCAGCACTGAAAGAGTTAGTCGATATGGCTCCACAAGAAGCACTTGTCATTCGTGGTGATGGAAACATGGTAACCATTCCAGTTGAAGAGGTAGAAAAGGGAGATCGTGTAATTATTCGCTCAGGCGGGAAGGTGCCGGTTGATGGAAGTATCATTTCTGGCCAGGCATCATTGAACGAAGCGGCAATTACAGGTGAGTCCGTTCCTGCAGCAAAGAAAGTAGACGATAAAGTTTTTAGCGGGACAATTGTGGATAATGGATATATTGAAATCATTGCGGAAAAGGTTGGTGATGACACAACTTTTGCTAAAATTATTGAGCTTGTTGAAGAGGCACAGGAGACAAAATCAAAAACAGAGAAGTTTCTTGATAAATTTTCCAATTATTACACACCGGCAGTTGCCTTATTATCGATTCTAGTCTACATCGTGACAAGAGATCTTCACATTGCGATTACATTCCTTGTTGTGGCTTGTCCAGGTGCCTTGGTTATAGGCGCACCTGTTTCAAACGTGGCAGGTATTGGAAATGGTGCAAGAAATGGTGTCCTTGTTAAAGGCGGAGAGGTTATGGATAAGTTTGCTAAAGTGGATACCCTAGTATTCGATAAAACAGGGACGCTAACAAAAGGGAAACCAGAAGTGACAGATATTAAGATATTTAATGGCCAGGAAGAGGATGAACTCCTAGGATGGGTTGCTCAGGCAGAGACAATTTCTGAACATCATTTAGGACAAACGATTGTAAAAGAAGCAAAGAAACGAAAACTCGTGCTTGCTGTTGATCAGGTAAATGGAGAAGTTATTAAAGGAAATGGAATCCGTGCGTATGTTGATGGCCATAAATTAGCCATTGGTAATCGAAAATTAATGGATACAGAAAACATTAACCTTCCAATCGAGGCTGCCGATTATGCATTACATCGTGAAAAAGAAGGAAACACCGCTATTTTTTCAGCAGTTGACGGTACGATTGCAGGTATTTTCTCTATTGCAGATCAAATTCGTGAAGATGCACCACGAGCTATTGCTGAGTTAAGAAAAAATGGTATCAAAAAAATTGTGATGTTAACAGGAGATAATGTCCACACGGCAGAATTAGTTGCGAATGAACTTGGCCTAGATGAATTCCATGCAGAATTATTACCTGAAAACAAAGTAGAATATGTGAAAAAATTAAGGTCAGAAGGACATGTAGTTGCGATGGCTGGGGACGGGATTAATGATGCGCCTGCTATTGCAACAGCTGACATTGGTCTTGCAATGGGTGAGGGTGGTACGGATGTATCAATGGAAACGGCTGATGTGGTCCTGATGGCCGATAAGCTCATGCAACTGTCGCATGCTTACTCACTATCGAAAGCAACTATCCGCAATATGAAGCAAAATACGTACTTTGCAGTTGCAATCGTCTTTGTTCTGTTAGCTGGTGTACTGATGGGTTCCGTCCACTTGGCATCAGGTATGTTTATCCATGAGGCTAGCGTGTTAATTGTTATTCTTAATGCAATGAGATTAATCAGATTCAATCGTAAGAGTGAAAAGGAGGAAATAGAGTTAGAACCTGTACATGCACGAATGTAAAAATAGAAGAGCCCACTTCTTTAACAAGTAGTGGGCTCTTTGGATAATAATCTAGGATTAGAAAAAGAACTTTTTTAAATCTTCCTCAATTTTGGCTGGCTCTGTAGTGGGTGAATAGCGTTCTACAACCTGGCCATTGGCGTCGACCAAAAATTTGGTGAAGTTCCATTTAATATTACGTGAAAGCAGACCCTTTTTCTGCTCTTTTAAGAAGGTGAACAACGGATCAGTATTGTAGCCATTGACATCAACTTTTGCAAAAATGGGAAAGGTTACACCATAGTTTACCTGGCAGAACTTTGTGGTCTCTTCAATGTTAGCAAATTCCTGATTGTTGAATTGGTCACAGGGGAAACCTAATATAACTAAACCTTTTTCTTTGTATTTATCATATAATTCCTGAAGGCCTTGGAATTGAGGAGTTAGACCACATTTACTAGCCGTATTCACAATAAGTAATGGCTTTCCTTCATACTCAGTTAACGATTTCTCTTCACCATTGGTCATCTTTACATTAAATTCATATACAGTTTTCAATGTTTTTCCCCCTAGTATGTAGAATAAAAAAATAAGAATAAAGAGCACAATTCAATCTTAAGTGAATGAATTGGGATAAACAAGGAAAATATGAAATAAATGGTGGGTGTAGATACTGGATACCTACAGCTAGAAAGGCTAATGATAGTAGTGAAAAGGGGGATTACTATGGATCTAAATATGTTTAACAGTAAGAACAGGGGAGAAAAGGATAAAGTTGAAGAAGTGTTGAAGCATTCAATCGAAGTGGAAGAGGATTTAATGCGTAGCTATCTCATTACCGCTGAGCGGATTCACAATGATGATGAACTAAAGGACCGTCTTGAAAACTTTGCCGAAGGAAATGCGAAACGGACGAAGCAACTCCTTGATGAGTTGAACGAAGAGAAATAAAAATGGAATTTCAATGTAAAATAGGTACTCATTAGAGTGCCTTTTTTTATTTATTGGGTTGTATATGCTATACAAAAATGGTGAAAACGGTTAGAATACTTATAAACATACAAATCCAATGAGAAAGGTCGGAATTTATGTCTAAACAAATTCGATCCATCCCTCGTCCGCTTGTCAAAACAAACCAATGGGTCATTGTCATAAGTGTTGTCTTAACATGGGTTTTCAGTGTGGAGTGGTTCTTACTATTACCTTTACTAGCTGGACTCTCAGGAATTGTTTTCAAATATAATCCAGTAATGAAGGTAGCAAAGCTCTTTCTTTCGAAAAAACCAGAGGAATATGTTCCCGAAGATTGGGAGCAACAACAATTTAACCAAAAAATGGCTGTTTTTTGTTTGGGAGCTGGATTTTTAGGGTTTTTGTTTGAATGGAATACAGTAGGCTATGTGTTCACGATTCTTGTAGCAACAGCAGCATCTGTTGCTATATTAGGTTTTTGCATAGGTTGTTTTATACATTATCAGTGGAAGATGTACACTTATAAACGAGCAAATCAATAAAGGTATCAAAAAAAGACTGATGGGTGTCCATCAGTCTTTTTTTGATACCTAATATTTTACAAAGCTGCCTTTGCTTTCAAAGATCGCTTTTGCCAACTAACGGTTATAAACAAGGTTACAGCCAATAAAGCAAAGCCCAAAACAAATGGATAAGTGATTTTAACATCATAAAGCAATCCAGCAAGAGTCGGCCCCAAAACGTTACCAATACTCATATATGCATTGTTCATCCCCATCGCAAACCCTTGCTCATTCCCCGCTAACTTAGAAATAAGCGTGTTTAGTACAGGCCTTAGAATTGAGGTCGAAAGGAAGATAATGAGTGAAATCCCGAAGAATAGGGCGTAGCTAGTAGCAAATAGTGAAAAAAGAAATCCAACTGCGGCCACAGCGATAAAGATATTTAATACAGCAACTTCACCCCAGCGATTGACAATCCGGTCAACAACAAAAAGTTGAACAATTACACTGACAACTCCAGTAGCAGTCACCATGATGGCAATATCTTTCGCACTAGAATTAAACTGGTTATCGAGATAGAGTCCGATTACTGACTCATATGCAATTAAACCAAAGCTCATAACGAGTGTAATAATTAATGGGATGAAATAAGGCTTTTTCACGGATTGGGCAATTTTAGCCACCATTGTTTCAGCTTCTTGCATTTCAGACGTCTGTGCAGTTTGAATTACCTTACTTTCCTTTAATACGATAATGGAAAACAGCACAGCAACAAGGGAGACAAGTGCTGAGATTAATAGAGGAAACTTTAAGCCAAAGTCTGCTAGAAATCCGCCGATTCCTGGCCCAACAACGATACCAAGTGACATTGCAGCAGATACTAAGCTGTTCCCTTTCGCACGCTGCTCAAAGGACGTAATATCGGCAACATAGGCAAAAATAGCTGGTACAAGTAATGCTGCACCGATTCCACCAACAAATCGAGAACCGTAAAGCATCCAGATGGAATTGGAGAAATAAAAGATAAACATGGAGATGGTTAATCCTGTTAGACCATAGATGATCATCCTGCGGCGACCGTATTGATCTGTCCATTTACCAGCGATAGGAGAAAAGACAAACTGAGCTCCGGCAAAGATGGCAATAAACAGGCCAGCAGCGGTTCCTCCTTGGTTAATCGATTCTAAATAGGCTGGTAAGATAGGAATGATGATTCCAAAGCTACCAATTGCAATAAACATATTTATCATTAAGATAATTATTTTCTTTCGTTGATCAACTGACATTAAAACTCCGTCCCTTCGTTCCATGCAGGTGGTTAACCTTATTGTGGTTAGGTTAACTTTTTCCATGCTACCTATCTTATAAAGGGACCTATGTATTTGTCAATGATAACGGAATGGTAAATATATTCTTTTAGAAATGGTCAGAGAATGTAAGCTGTTGGAAAGTTGTTAGAAATATGCCACGAGAGGGTTCAATCCTTGTGATAACTTTATATTATCGACGTATTTTGTAGTAGGCCTATCAAAAGGAAAGGTGGTTTACAACGATGACTAGACAATTATCTGACCTAAATAATGGTCCAAAGGTCCAAAAGGAAAAAGAAATGGTTACGCAAATGATTGAACTGTATTGTCGAAAGAAACACCATCATGAAAAATTATGCAAGGAATGTCAAACTGTAAAAATCTACGCTCATAGAAGGCTCTCACTCTGCCGTTTTGGAGAAGAAAAGAGTGCCTGCTCCAATTGTTCCATCCATTGCTATAAACCAAAATATCGAGATAGAATGAAAACAATAATGCGATTTTCAGGTCCATGGATGCTGTTATATCATCCGATTTATTCAATAAAGCATCTTTTAAATAGGTAAAGATACTAGTAAGAGCGTATTGGAGTTCTAACTATCCATACGCTTTTTTAATTCAGATAATTCTGTATTAACGGACTGTGATATTTGGTATTATTTAACTAGAGGGTGAAAAGTAGGAGGGATAAGAATGACGGAAACGATCACAGTAATTATGATTTTCTCGATTCCAATCATCGCAATTTTAACGAGCCATTTTCAAAAGCAATCAAAGTACAAGCACAAAATGATCCAGGATGAATTAGAATTGGAGAAACTGAAAAATCAAAACTATTTAATAGAAACTGAAAAAATGAGGCTTGAGCTTGAGCGGATGAAACTTGACGAGCCTAAGGATAAAATTAAATTATTATAATAAAAGAGTGTGATATCATCTAGGTGATTTCACACTCTTTTAACAGCTTTTGGGATATGATCGAATCATTGTTAACCTCCTAGTTTTTTTCTGTTAGGCTTAAGACTGGTAATGAGGCCGTCATAATCGGTAAAATATAAGTCTGTCTCTGGCTTTTCATCGAGATAATGCCCCTGGATAAGCTGATAGTAATTCACTCGGTGCAGCGAATCGTATGGCTTAATTGGATAGCGATTATTCACTTTATAATACAAATTTACTGCTTTTTGGACCTTATCGATTATTGGCGGAAGCTCCATCTCCTTTTCCTCAAAGATTTCATAGGTTTCTTTAGACATATAAAATGGTCTTGTAGGTATCCCGCCGATATATGGTGCAAGTTGTTCAAAGTCAATGCTATAATCTTCCTTAATGAGTATGGTTCTATTAATGCCAGCAGGCAAATCTTTTGAGAAGCAGCGAATGGCTTCATGGACATCCGGGAGAGTAGCCTCAATGGATGGCCAGTCAAGCCCATCTTTTTTTTTCATTCTTCCAGCAGACCCTTTTGTTTTTGTAAGCCCGTTCATCGAATGGCTTCCAAAATAATTATAAATCATTACATAACCAATTAAGGCGCCAACTGCAAAACCGAATAGAACACCAATAATCGTAAAAGCAGAACCACTATTTGTTATGGTGTCCAATTTCACACCGAGCTTGTAGCCTCCAAAGATGGACAATCCAAGGGCGACGCCAATCATAATGTGTAAGGATAAAGTTGTGATTAGAAAGTTAACAAACTCTTGCAGGTGGGAATCGGTCGACTTCTTCTCATTACTAAAATATGACCTAACCTCTGTTTGAATTTCCTCTGAAACATTATATTCATTGAAAAATCTTTCGATATATTCATTGGTGTATTCAGGTTCCTTTTTTAAGAAGTAGGATGTTTTTTCGAAGTTCCCCCTTATATATTGTATATAAACCCAATTTGCTTCATTGTCTAAAACGAATTTCTCCAGCATTTTTCCATGTTCTTTTACGAACTCTTTTTTCATGATGCCCCACGCTCCTTCATCCTTTTCATGTCTTGATAGGCCTGAGAACGAATCACTAGAGCATCCTTTCTAGCCTCTTTTACAATAAGTGAGGCTTCCAGACGGCTTTGGGCAATAATTTCTCTTGCTTCACGTGTTGCTTTATCCGTCATTTCTCGTTGTTTGAACAGGAGTGACTCAGCTTCTTTCTTATAGGTATCGGCAAGTTTGAGTTTGTTATCAATTGATTCCCTCCTGTTTTCCATCGCCTCCAGAAGCTTACCTAGAAGTTTTCTTTTGAGGATAAAAATTAGAGCAGTAAATAAAATCGCTTGATAAACCATTGTTCCTAATGAAATTGGTATACCAAAGATCTCAATATCCCCCATTTTTTACATCTCCTTATATTCCGCACCGTTCCTGCTAATGGACGTTTAATTTATGCGACTTCCTTCACTCTTATACCAATATAAACCATGAAAAGTGTCACAAAAATGTATGCCTGGATACCGCCGATGAATACGCAAAATGCCTGCCAAATGACTAATGGGGCGGCTGCAAGTAGCCCTGCTCCAATACCAGTGAACAGACCCGACTCAAAACCTTTAGCGACTGCTCCGACAAGAATGGCAAGCATCACTTCACCTGCATAGATATTCCCGAATAATCGGAGACCAAGTGTAAGCGTGGTGGTGATTTGTTCGAGAATATTAATAACAACTAACGGCTTGAAGGGCTTCAAGAAACTCTTAAAATACTTTTTTAGTCCATAAGTGCGTAAAGCAATAAAATGGGTGTAGACAATTAACATAATCGCCATTGTCATGGTGACATGAGCATCGGCAGTCGGGGATTTCCACCATGTAGCATGGTCTGCTCCGGCAATGACGGCAAATGGAACACCTTGGATGTTGGCGATGAAAAGATAGAGAATGAGCCCAACCCCTGCTGAGAGGATAAAGAAATTATTCTTGCTGCCCATAGAATTTACCATGATGTTCTGAACAAATTCGACAAGCCATTCTATAAAATTTTGCATTTTTCCGGGTTTTTCTTCTGTTAGCTTTCTTGTGCAAAGATAGACGATGAGAAGGACAGCGACGGCTGCGAATGTGCTGGTAAGGATTATGGATAGGTCAAATGTTAATCCGAAAAATTGTACGAGGGGACGTGTAGAGTGCATATGGTTTACCTCCTTCCTGATCAAAATATGTACAGAAAGTGGTGGGGGGAGAGTAGAAGAATATGTATTCTTATATCTTTATTATACTAAATTTTATAGGAAAATAGTACCTTTTTATCCTTTGAATTTTGACAATTCAGACAAATAATTAGTACTATAGTAACGGAAAATATGATGATTTTGATGTTAAAGTACAGGTCTTACCAAGATATTGATAAGACCTATTTTTCCGGGAGTTTTTGAGGTTGGACGGAATTAATTTTAGAAAGGGTTTCTTTATCGCAAATAACAAAGAGCTGGGCATCTTCAGGAATGGAGTTATCTAATTGACGGTTAATATGCAGGTTGCCTCGGTCCGCAACAAGTGTAGCCCCTTGGTTAAGGAGGTCTGCAAAAGCGTCCCGATATGTTTTCCATTCTTCATGTTTCGGTATCTCATACATCGCTTCTTCATATTGAGAGCTCATTAGCTCTGAATACATATTTGTAACCCCATGTGAAAATAATGACCGAACCGCGGCATGGGAAATCATTTCCTGTGTTGGAATAAATTCATCCACCTTAACACGCTGGAATAAACGGATATGCTTTTGATAGATAACCTCTGCCGTTACATGAATCGGAATATTTATTTTTTCTTCGATTGATGTAATCGCCGTTGCAATCAGCAAAGTCTTCCCATCGACCAACAGTGGATCTTTTGAAGCAAAATTATCTTGGGTGATTTGGTCCGCAAAGATGATGACTCCCTTTGCTTCAGGTAAATTCGCCTGGTACAGTGTCTCTTCATCTGTGGCATCACCACGGATATAGTATAGTTGTTTCTCGACCATTGGAGCTGTTTCCCAATCATCAATGATGACAACATCAATCGTTTTATCAGATTTTAGTATTTCTTTAATGGCTAGCTCTGATTTATCGCTCCAGCCAATTAGAATGATATGGTTTTTCCCCGTATATTTCATTTTTCCACCAACTTTAAGTTTATCAAGGAGATAGACAGATTTTATACTTTTTCCAATAAAAACACTAATTAGGCCAATTCCGCTGATATAGAGAAAAATCGTAAATACCTTTCCTTGAATGGTAACGGGTGCATAGTCCCCAAAACCAACAGTGGCTAGAGTGGTTAGTACCCAATAAATAGCAGTAAGATAGGTTTCAAAGGTTTCTGGCTCTAAATATAAAGCGATGTAAGCAGCAAATAAAATATATAAAATAACAAAAGGGTAAAGTAATCGATCCCGTAGTTTGACGAGATAATATAGTGATCTTTTTAGGTACATTAACATTCGTATCCCCTAGCTTTCAAAACACTGAATATGCTTATATTTCCAAAGTGGCGGGGAAATTAACCATCAATGAAATAATTGGTTTTCTGCTTCAGTAGGGCTTATAATAGTAACAAAATTATGTTGCCTGTTTTCCATCGTTAGGGGGATTAAATTTGAATAATCAAGACGTTTCATTAAAAGAGAAAAGTATTGTTTTTATTGGCTTTATGGGTGCAGGAAAAACCACAATCGGTAGGTTAGTAGCTAAAAAACTTTATCGAGATTTTATTGATATAGATGAAGAAATTGAAAACGAGTTTAAGATGCCCGTATCGCAAATATTTGCGGAAATAGGTGAGAAGGCTTTTAGAGAGCGAGAAAAGACCATAACTACTTGCAGATGCCAGCAAAAACTGCAGGTCATCTCTATCGGCGGCGGTGCGTATCTCCAAGAGGAAATTAAAAAGGTATGTTTATCCTCCTGCATAGTTATTTATTTGGATATATCGTGGGAATCTTTGAAAAAACGGTTGGGTATTATTATTAAAAGCCGTCCGGTTTTACAAGGAAAGTCGATAGAAGAAATCGAGGAGCTATTTTATAAGAGAAAAGAAGGCTATTTTCCTTACCATTCCAAGGTTGAAATTGACAATCAGAGTATGGACGAACTTGCAGACGAGATTGTCAAGTCCCTAAAGTTATCGTGGGAATTACATGAAGCGTAAAAATTAAATTAGCTCGGGCGGAGTGGGAGATGTAATGCATGAAAAAAATAGTAACGGTTCGAGGAATCAATATTGGAGAAGGGCTCCCAAAAATCTGTGTTCCATTGGTTGGAGAGACACTAATGCAGCTAAGGGAAGAAGCAGCCTATCTGGAAACGGTTGACTTGGATGTTGTCGAATGGCGTGTCGACTTCTTCGAGCATGTGGAAGATTGTGAGAAAGTAATCGAGGTACTGAGTGAAATTCGTGAGCTTTTACCAGACATTCCACTTATTTTTACCTTTCGCAGTACGAAAGAAGGCGGACAAAAGGAAATCAGCAACACCTATTATTTTGAATTAAATCGAACCATTGCTGAAACGGGTTTGGTTGATATCATTGATATTGAGTTATTTAATGATGAAAAAAAAGTTAGATCATTGGTTGAATCTGTCCATTTATCTAATGTATTCGTCATCCTCTCTAACCATGATTTTGACAAAACGCCTGCGAAGGAAGAAATCATCTCCCGTTTACGAAAGGCACAGGAGTTGGATGGCGATTTGCCGAAAATCGCTGTTATGCCAAGTAGTACCACAGATGTACTTACCCTATTAGATGCGACGAATACAATGCATGAACAATATGCGGACAGGCCAATCATAACGATGTCGATGGCTGGAAAAGGTGTAATTAGCAGGTTGGCAGGTGAGATTTTTGGATCCGCGATAACCTTTGGAGCTGCCCAGAAAGCATCTGCACCAGGACAAGTACCCGTTTCAGAATTAAGAAATGCTCTGACTTTAATTCACTCAAACTTATAGAAGAGTCCTGACCATGGTGTCAGGGCTCTCTTTAATGGGCTATATTTGCTAGCTCTTCTTTATTTAGAATTATAATATTTCGTTGTCCGGATTGTTTAATCCAGCCACGTTCCTGGAAGGTTGTTAGCCTTCTGCTAAGCGTTTCTTGGGTCGTTCCAATATAGGAAGAGAGATCCTTTTTGCTCATTGGAAGAACAATCGTAATGGGAGCAATCCCATCTTCTGAGTTTGTTGCGGAGCTAATCTGCTCAATAAGATAGGAAGCTACCCGTTTTTCTGCATCCTGCAGGCTGAGTCTCTCGATCGTCATCTCCGCTTCCTTTAACCTTTTTCCGATTTCTTCGAGTACTTTCAACGAAATCTCAGGGTGTGTAACAAGCATCCCTTGCAAGTCTTTTCTGTGAATCACACATATTTCGGTATTGGACATTGCCTCGGCATAATTTGCTGATGTGTCTGATGTAAATAGGGAAAGTTCACCGATAAAGTCTCCTGGTTCAAGAATTCTCAGCAGCTGCTCCTTACCTAGCTCAGAGACCCGGTATATCTTCACTCGTCCAGTATGAATAATAAGCAATTGTTCGGTGAGGTCTCCAGGTTGAAAGATCATTTCTCCTTTTAAATAGTTTTTTGAATGCGCGGATTGGACAACCTTTTGCATCTCATCAAATGATAAATGATTAAAGATTGGAACACCTGATACACATAGTTTGTATTCATCGGGTTTATTATCGGAAGAATGGTTACATTTCAAGATTTGGTCAGCCTCCTTGTAATAATTACTTCTAATAGTACTATTATAAAGTATATCTTGTTTTATAACGTTGACTTAAATCAACTTCATAGAATAACCTTAATAGAAGAAGAATGGAAGCTTAGAGCGGGGGGATAGTTTGTACCATAGAATATGGACGGCTGGAAACATTGTACTAATCGTGGTATCGATCGTATATATTTGGTTCCTGCGCCCGCATGACAGTTCTTTAGTAATCACCAGTCAATTGTTTGCACAACTAGGTGTGCTGCTGTTTTTTATTAATATTAATATGTATTTTATTTTCCTTGTAATCAGGAAAACATCGATAAGAAAAATCAAGATTCGTCTCGCGAAATTCTCAAGAGTGTTGATGAAATGGCATATTAAGATTGCTGTACTAGGGACAACAGTGATGATCGGACATGCCGCAATCAACCTTTATGAAATCGGTCCCTTGATAGGATATAGTCATTTAAAGCTGTTAAGTGGATACCTGTCAATCATCTTACTTGCAGTCACATTAGGAGCAGGCTACCGTCGACATAAAAAAGCCTCAGGCTTCAGAAAAAAATTCCACAGATACACAGCATTGACCTTCCTAATCAGCTTTCTCATCCATATGTTCACACCAATTTAAATACTGTCCACCCCACGTGGACAAAATGGAGGAAATGTCTTTTCGTGGTGCCTGTCACCCTATTAGTCTTTTTGCCTCCATATATAAGGCTTGGATGAATTTTTTGATGTTGATACGGGTGTGACTTGTACTGTCGGGTATTTTGCCTTCTAATTCAAGCATTTTCATTCGGATTTGGCTGTAGTCGAAGAAACTGGATGAATAGTTTTCAAATTTAGGATTTGTGTAGTCTGTTAGTCCAAGTGACGCTATATGCTCCAGTGCTTGATGGATCGCTCGGCGAATGCGCTGCTCACTGGCTTTTATCTCCTTTCGGACCTCTAGAGGTGAAGCGGAATGTCCTAGCCGTTTTTCGATTGATTTTTCATACAACTCCTTAAGAGAGGGGGTTTCACGAATACCTTTTTTCTCTAAATAAGATAGAATTGCTAAGATATCCAGCAAGTCCTTGTTACCGCTATCGCCAATGATTCCGAGTTCCATTAAAATCTTCTTTCCTGCCTGGATAATTGGATTTTGAGTATTTCCTTTAACTCTATTAGTTTCATGTTTGGGTGAATGGTCCGTTAAAAAGCTTAACGACTTTTGAATGTCAGATAGCGAGTTCTCCAGCAGCAGATGTTCGGAAACCTTCTTTAATATATTTGTCACCTCAAGGCGATTTATCGGCTTAGTGATATAATGTTCGATACCTAGTGAATATGCTTCTCCTATCATGTCCTTCGATTCGACTTGAGAAATCATAATGATTTTTCCATCAAAGGAAGGTGCAACTTCCCTAACTGTTTCAATTCCATCGCGATTTGGCATGAGCAAATCTATGAGCAAAATATCGATATTCAGCTCAGCAAGAATATCGGCATAGACTTCTGATCCGTCTTCTGCTTCCCCAACGACTGTCCCAAGTCCTTCTTCCTCAATGATATTAGAAAGCATCACCCTGATTGCAGCGGAGTCATCAACAATAAAAAACTTCATAACGCTCATCCTTCCTGAGTTAAGCCTCTTACCGGCAGTTGAATTTCAAAGGTAGTTCTCTTTGTATTTGCAGGATCATCTAGCAGAGTAATTATTCCTCCATTCTCTTCAATGACGTTTTTGATATGTGATAACCCAATACCGTTGGAGGCAATTCCTGTATTGTCAAATTTCGTCGTGAAACCTGGCTCAAATATAAAGGGCTTATTTCTTGCGGATATGCCCGAACCGTTATCACTCACCTTTATAATTACCATGTCATTTGATCGGTTAACCGTAAGATTAATCTCCCCATGGTCAATAATGGCTTCAACTGCATTAGAAACAAGATTATTAATTAGTGAAAACAGAATAAAGGTGTGATAATGCGGCTGTTCTTCAGAAATTTGCACTTGGTAATTAATTTTCTTTCCAAGCATTTCCCCATAGTACTTATTTGCACTAATGATAGTCGCGGTAATTTCTCCAATATCCATAAAATCATTTAAATTATCTTGTGCCATTAGTTTTGATAAACCAGCATAAATTCTTTGACTGTCCTTTTTGATTTCATGCATTTCGCCGGCAATTCTCAAGGCACTTTCTGCTTGTTGATTACTACTTGACCCTTTTAAGTCACGGTATAGTTTGTAACAGGCACTAGTTAATTCCTCTGCATTCTTCGCGGATTTTTTCAGTTGAATCGATTCTACATATAAGTTAGAGATTAATAATAGAATCTCTTCATTCATCCTCCGCTGCTGTTCTTCTGCAAGCTTTGCTTCTCTCAAAATTAAGATATTAAAAAACCCGAGGACGAAGAAGCTACGAAAAATGGCAATCCCGCCAATAATCATAAAAGTTGAAAAGGTGATCGCCGTGTGAGATGAGATGCTACGGACAGAAATTTCCGCCATACTAGCGATTACTTCTATAACTACCCCAAGCAGACCAATGTAGAAGGGACTTTCATAAAGTGACTTGATTTTGCAAAAATAAAAAAGTAACGAGTAGACCAAATAATAGAAGAAAACAGGAAAATGTAATGAAAGGGCATCTGATAGCTCAATGGAATCAGCTTGAATTTCCGATAAGAATATCCTGAATAAAACGACTGCAGTTCCGGCTAATAACCCTGAAATAATTGGATTTATTTTTCGTAACCATAATAATATAAAGAAGAAAATAGGAGTTCCTAGACTAACCCGAAGGTCTCCATCAATTGGATAGAACTTCATCTCTCCTGCAATCGGAACAGCAATAATAATAAATATATAGGCTACTAGTTTTTCACTCATGTGATCACTTCCAAGTAAGAACTTCTTGTCTAAGATAAGATTACCTCTGTTTTAAGATGAAAAGCAGATGCGAAAATTGACAAATTTATTAAGTTTCTCATCCTTTTTGTTATTTCTTGTAGTTTTCCGTAGTCCTCAATATATGATTTAGAGGAACAAAGGAACACTAGTAAACGATGAAAGTTCCATTTTGTTCGCTTTCTTAGCCATTATCTTACTATGTAGCTTCACAGATTGAAAGCTAGTTCAACAAAGCGACATATTTTTTGTGAAGAATTTCACATATGTCACTTGAAAGCGGGTGAAATGTCTAGGATTCTTTTTATATTTTTTTTCAAAAAATAATTTACCTTATGGAGGTAACCAAGATGTTTTGGATTCAATTTTTAATCGTACTGGCATGTATTTTTATTGGAGCACGGTTAGGCGGAGTTGGCCTTGGAGTAATGGGTGGTGTGGGATTAGCTATTCTGGTATTCGTTTTCGGACTACAGCCTACATCAGCGCCAATTGATGTCATGCTAATGATTTTAGCGGTTATCACCGCTGCAGGAGCCTTGCAGGCCTCTGGCGGGATGGAATATCTTGTCCATCTAGCAGAAAAGGCATTACGAAAAAACCCAACGTATATCACCTACATTGCACCAATTGTAACGTATGTATTTACATTTTGTGCAGGAACTGGCCATGTGGCTTATTCCGTATTACCAGTTATTGCTGAAGTATCCCGTGAATCAGGAATTAGACCTGAACGACCAATGTCAATTGCAGTAATTGCTTCACAACAGGCAATCACAGCAAGTCCAATCTCAGCAGCTACTGTAGCTTTACTTGCTTTGTTAACAGATTTTGACGTTACTTTACTAGATATTCTGATGATTAGTATTCCTTCTACCTTTATCGCTTGTATGATCGCAGCTTTTGTATCAAGCAAAATGGGTAAAGAGTTAAATGCTGACCCAGAATACCTTAAACGCTTGGAGGAAGGACTTGCACCAATTAGAAAGGATAAGAAAGAATACAAGGCCAATAGAGGCTCAAAGCTTTCTGTTATGCTTTTCCTTCTTGCAGCAGTGCTCGTTGTTGTACTTGGATCATTTGAAAAATTACGTCCAAGCTGGATAATCGATGGCGTGGAAACAAGGATGTCAATGCCAATTTCAATTGAGATTGTCATGCTTACAATTGCAGCGTTAATTATCATCTTCTGTAAACCAAAGGTTGAAGATATTGTTTCCGGCAGTGTATTTAAAGCAGGTGCGGCAGCAGTAGTCGCCATCTTCGGGATTGCCTGGATGGGAGATACTTTCTTCCAAGGAAACATGGAGTTAGTTTCCGGATCCATTTCAGACCTAGTTACTGCAGCACCTTGGCTATTCGCGATTGCCTTATTCGGACTTTCCATCCTGCTTTATAGCCAGGCAGCAACAATTAGAACACTAATGCCATTAGGAATAGCATTAGGAATCAATCCGGCGTTACTCATTGCTATGTTCCCAGCTGTAAATGGTTATTTCTTTATTCCAAACTATCCAACAGTGGTTGCAGCCATTAACTTTGACCGTACTGGTACGACAAGAATTGGTAAATATATTCTAAACCACAGTTTCATGGTGCCTGGTTTAATTGCAACAATCGGAGCAGTTGGGATTGGTATATTACTAAGCACAATTCTACTATAATTAATTTTTTCAAAAAACAAGGCTGTGTTAATGCTCATTGCTGATTTATTTCACTATGTTGATTGCAGGTCAATCAACACGGCAAGGTTAGCACAGCCTAAAACAAAAATGAATTTGGAGATGACAAGAATGAGTAGTTCAGAAAATTTCCGTATTGAAAAAGACTTCCTTGGTGAAAAAGCGGTTCCGGCAGAAGCGTATTATGGTGTTCAAACCCTGCGTGCTGTTGAGAATTTTCCGATCACAGGATATCGAATTGATGAGGCTCTAATCAAAGCAATCGCAATGGTGAAAAAAGCATCGGCGTTTGCCAATGCTGAGATCGGTCAGTTAGATAGACAAGTGGCGAATGCGATCATGGATGCTGCTGATGAGGTATTGGAAGGGAAACTGCATGATCAGTTTATTGTTGATCCAATTCAAGGTGGAGCGGGTACTTCCATTAACATGAATACAAATGAAGTACTGGCAAACCGCGCACTTGAAATAATCGGGGAACAAAAAGGGAATTACAAAAAAATTAGCCCTAATACCCATGTTAATATGGCTCAATCAACTAATGATGCCTTTCCAACGGCCATCCATTTGTCTGCTCTTATGACATTGGAAGAGTTAATTAAGGTAATGGAAGAACTTCATTTAACATTCATGAAAAAGGCAAATGAGTTTGATGGCATGATTAAAATGGGCCGGACCCATTTACAGGATGCTGTTCCAATTCTGCTCAGCCAGGAATTCGAAGCCTATGCAAGGGTATTAAGAAGAGATATTAAGCGGATAAGCGCAACTCGTGAAAATTTATACGAAGTGAATATGGGTGCCACTGCAGTTGGAACGGGCTTAAACGCTGAACCAGAGTATATTGAAAAAACAGTAAAGTTTTTAGGAGAAATCACTGGGTTTCCAATTAAAGGCTCGGAAGACCTTGTAGACGGAACGCAAAATACAGACGTATATATTGAAGTATCCGCTGCATTAAAAATCTGTATGCTGAATATGTCAAAAATCGCAAATGACCTGCGGATGATGGCATCTGGTCCTCGTTGCGGCTTAGGTGAAATCAACCTGCCAGCTCGTCAGCCGGGATCTTCCATTATGCCAGGAAAAGTAAATCCAGTAATGGCAGAAGTATTAAACCAAAGTGCTTTTCAGGTTGTTGGAAACGATTTGACCATCAGTATGGCATCAGAAGCAGGACAATTTGAACTGAATGTAATGGAGCCAGTGATCGTCTTTAACCTATTGCAGTCTATTAAGGTGATGACCAATGTTCTAACTGTGTTCCGCGAACATTGTCTAACCGGAATCACAGCTAACAAAGAAAGAATGGAAGCTTACGTGAATAATAGTGTGGGTATCATTACAGCCATTAATCCCCATGTTGGTTATGAAACAGCAGCAAGTATTGCACGTGAAGCCATCGAATCGGGTAGACCTGTCAGAGAGATTGTCCTTGAGCAAGAAGTGTTAACAGCTGAAGAGCTTGATACAATCTTACATCCATTTGAAATGACCAATCCTGGTATTGCAGGAAAAGAACTATTGGAGAAAAAACGTCGACAAAAAGAAGCAGAAGAAAAAGAATTGGCACACGTTTAAAAATATATTGATGGCTTTGCGCCTGAGCTTCTTAAAAAGAAGAAGCTCGGACGCTAGAGCTGCTTTTAACAATAGAGATTATTAACTAATGAGTAGCATCATAAGGAGGTACAACGAAATATGGAGCATGGAAAAAACCAGCACTTCATCCGAAAACTGCATTCTTTATCGGGAATTATTCCTGTTGGTGTATTTATGACTGTTCATTTATTTATCAACTATACCGCAACATGGGGAATCGATTCCTACAATAAAGCAGCAGGTTTTATGGTGAATCTTCCGTTTAAATACTTTCTCGAACTATTTGTCATCTTTTTACCATTGTTATTTCATGCCTTATACGGTGTCTATATTGCCCGTCAAGCAAAAAACAATGTTAGCAGCTATGGATATTTTCGTAACTGGAAGTTTTACTTGCAGCGCATTACCGGATTACTCGCCTTTGTTTTTATCATTTGGCATGTTTGGGAAACCAAGGTACAGGTAGAGTTTTCTGGGGTAGAAGCGGATTATACTTTGATGGCCAATATTGTTGATAATTGGATCTCATTAACGCTTTATATCATCGGAATTGTTTCTTGTATTTATCACTTTGTCAATGGAATCTGGACCTTCTTAATTACATGGGGAATTACTGTATCCCCAAAATCGCAGAAAGTAACACAATATATTTCGTTCGGATTGTTTATCGTTTTAACCTTCATTGGAATCCGTGCAATCTTAGCATTTGCTTAAGAGCAAGATAGGGAGGACATATAAATGAGCAAAGGTAATATTGTCATAGTAGGTGGCGGCTTAGCTGGACTGATGGCCGCTATTAAAATAGCAGAAGAGGGAACAAAAGTAGAACTATTCTCGGTGGTGCCGGTGAAACGCTCCCACTCAGTTTGCGCACAAGGTGGCATTAATGGCGCTGTAAATACAAAAGGTGAGAATGACTCTCCTTTAGAACACTTTGATGACTCTGTTTATGGAGGAGACTTCCTCGCAAATCAGCCGCAGGTAAAAGGAATGTGTGAAGCAGCTCCAAAAATTATTCATATGTTTGACCGGATGGGGGTTATGTTTAACCGTACACCAGAAGGTTTGTTAGATTTCCGCCGCTTCGGCGGAACGCAATACCATCGTACCGCTTTTGCCGGGGCAACCACGGGACAGCAGCTCCTTTATGCACTAGATGAGCAGGTTCGCAGCTTTGAAGTAAAGGGATTAGTAACGAAGTATGAGGGCTGGGAATTTGTTTCTGCCATCATGGATGATGAGGGTGTCTGCCGCGGCATTACTGCGCAGAATTTACGGACGATGGAAACGAAGGCCTTTCCTGCAGATGCAGTGATCATGGCAACCGGCGGATTAGGAATGATTTTTGGAAAATCCACCAATTCGACGATAAATACGGGATATGCGGCAGCAAGACTGTATCAACAGGGAGCAATATTTGCCAATGGTGAATTTATTCAAATCCACCCAACAGCCATCCCTGGTGATGATAAAAACCGCTTAATGAGTGAATCGGCACGTGGCGAAGGCGGTAGGGTTTGGACATACAAGGATGGAAAACCTTGGTACTTTTTGGAAGAAAAATATCCGGCTTACGGCAATCTAGTACCTCGTGATATAGCAACTCGTGAAATTTTCGATGTTTGTGTAAATCAAAAGCTTGGGATTAATGGAGAAAACAAAGTATTTCTAGATTTGTCTCATATTGACTCGAAGCAATTGGATATCAGACTTGGTGGGATCATGGAAATCTATGAGAAATTCATGGGTGATGACCCGCGTAAGGTTCCAATGAAGATATTCCCAGGTGTCCATTATTCTATGGGCGGATTATGGGTCGATATTGATCAAAAAACCAATATTCCTGGATTATTTGCGGCTGGAGAATGTGACTATTCACAGCATGGAGCCAATCGCCTTGGTGCTAACTCCTTACTATCTGCAGTATATGGAGGATTAGTTGCAGGTCCGAAAGCCCTTGAGTATGTTAAGGGTCTTGAAAAAGCAACGGATACTGTTTCAAGCACTGTTTTTGAAAAACAAGTGAGTGAAGATGTCAGAAAGTACGAATCTATCCTAACGATGAATGGTACTGAGAATGCATATCTTCTTCATAAAGAACTTGGCGATCTAATGACAGCGAACGTAACGGTTGTCCGTGAAAATAAGAAATTAAAAATGACGTATGAAAAGCTTCAGGAGTTTTCTGAACGCTTTAGAAATATTAACATGGATGATACGGCAAAATGGAGCAATTCAAGTTCCTCCTTTGTTCGCCAATTGGAGGGCATGATTAATCTTGCCCATGTGATTACCCTTGGTGCGTACAAGCGAAATGAAAGCCGCGGAGCGCATTATAAACCAGAATTCGCTGACAGAAATGATGAAGAGTGGTTAAAAACAACGATTGCAAAATACAATCCGGCAATGAATTTACCAGAGCTATCTTATGAGGAAGTGGATATCTCACTAATCAAACCGCGTAAGCGTGATTATACAAAATCCAAGAAAGGAGCCAAATGATGATGGTGGAAGCGGAAAAGAAAATACATTTAATTATTACAAGACAGAAGGATGCTAAGTCTGATTCATATACAGAAGAATTTATGGTTCCTTATCGTCCGAATATGAATATTATCTCTGCGTTAATGGAAATTCAGAAAAACCCAGTTAATACAAAGGGAGAAAAAACCGCTCCGGTTATTTGGGAATCAGTTTGCTTAGAAGAAGTATGCGGAGCTTGTTCGATGGTCATTAACGGGAAGCCTCACCAAGCTTGTTCTTCCTTAATTGATCAATTAGAACAACCGATACGGGTTGCGCCGTTAGCAACGTTTCCGGTCATGCGCGATTTACTTGTGGACCGCACGCGGATGTTCGACGCTTTGAAAAAGGTAAAGGCATGGGTTCCGATTGATGGGACCTATGATTTAGGACCGGGACCAAGAATGCCGGAAAAAACAAGACAATGGGCCTATGAGCTATCTAAATGTATGACCTGCGGCTGTTGTCTTGAGGCATGTCCAAATGTGAATGAGAAGTCAGATTTTATTGGTCCAGCACCATTATCACAGGTTCGCTTATTCAATGCTCACCCAACAGGAGCCATGCATAAGGACGATCGACTTGCGGCTATTATGGGAGAAGGGGGAATTACCTCCTGTGGTAATTCACAAAACTGTGTGGAGGTTTGTCCGAAAGGAATACCACTAACCACATCCATCGCCCATCTTAATCGACAAACAACCATCCAATCATTCAAGGACTTCTTTGGAAGCTATTAGTCAAAAAAGGTCTAAATAGCAACAAAGTTTGAGAAAAGAGCCTTAAAAAAGACTGTCGAGAGGAATCATCACGACAGTCTTTTTTGGTATGATTAGATTGAGGTGAGGATGATGAATCCGGTTGCGGTTAATAAACGAATAGATGTACTTGATTATTTGCGTGGTTTTGCATTATTAGGGATTATTTTAGTGAATATCCTGCCATTACTTTCGGTAAACTTACCTTTTCAGGGGTCGGCGGATGCTAGCTATCAACGGTTTTTATTTCTATTTGTTGAGGGGCGTTTCTATACCCTTTTCTCCTTTTTGTTTGGTGTTGGTTTTTATTTGTTTATCTCAAGGGCAAATGCGAAGGGGAAAAATGGGTTTCTATTGTTTTTACGGCGTATCTTTATTTTGTTCATCTTTGGATTCATCCATGTGAAGTTCCACCCGGGTGAGGCGTTAACCGTTTATGCAGTAACAGGGCTTTTATTGTTACCATTCTATAAGGTAAGAAAACAAGTAAATCTTTGGATTGGGATTTTTTTATTACTTTTATGTAGTATTTTAGCCTATAAACTCGTTATGGTCGTACCTGTTATGCTGCTTGGTATTGCTGCGGGACAATACAGGATTTTTGAAGGATTAGCTGGGAAAACAAAACAGGTTGCTCTGTTTACACTAATTATGCTGGCAATGAGTGTGATGGGCCTCCTGTATCAATATCAATATCTCCCGGTACTCCCGTTTGGGGCTTTTGCTGGAGGAGTAGGTGAAGACACCTATATGTTTTTAAGTATTGGCATTATGATAGGTCCGATTATTTCAGCCCTATACGCGGGGTTACTGATCCTCCTTTTGCGCTTTCCAATTGTCCAAAAACTGCTGTCACCATTAAAAAGCTATGGGAGAATGGCATTAACAAACTATGTTTTTCAAACGGCTTTTATCTATCTAGCAGGTTATGTCTTTCATTTGTTTGAGAACATCACCTATTTGCAATCACTGATTGTCTGCCTAACCATTTATGTTATTCAGCTTATCTTCACAAGCCTTTGGTTCCGATTTTTCCTATTTGGACCGTTGGAATGGGTGTGGCGGATGCTGACTTATTTTGAGGTACCGCCAATGAAAAAACGCGTTAAAGTTCTAGGGGACTGACTCCCTGAAAAAGGTCTAAAAGGAGGTCATTACCATCGATACGAAAAGGTTCTGGACAGTAGAAGAATTAGTCCAAGTAACTGGTCTTACAGTAAGAGCATTTCATGATTATCATGAAATGGGACTATTATCACCTTCCCAGTTTTCAGAAATGGGTCATAGCATTTATACAGAAGAAGATCTTGCAAGGCTACAACAAATTCTTTCCCTTAAACAATTTGGAATGTCATTAGATGAGATTAGAGAAGTTTTGAGCGGCCAAGAAGTAAAAGCAGCTAAATAAGGGATTATTCTATTCGAAAATTAAATGGTTAATATTCCACATATATTCCGTTTATTTAGTATCTTGTTGGATAAAATGGTAGAATATATTGAAAACTAAATGCTAGGAGTGTTGGTAATGTCTGTTGATGTTTATCTGAATTTTAATGGTGACTGTCGTGAGGCAGTAGAATTTTACGCAGAGACTTTTGGAACAGAAAAACCAAAAATTATGACCTTTGGAGAAACACCACCAAACCCGGAATATCCTTTACCAGAGGAAGCAAAAAACTTAGTCATGCATTCACGGCTTAATATTGGTGGAAGTCGGGTTATGTTTTCTGATACTTTTCCTGGTATGCCTTTTGTTAAAGGAAATAACATCAGCCTTGCATTCGTCAGTGACAACAAAGAGGAGATTATTTCTTCCTTTAATAAACTGAAGGAAGGCGGCACCGTCGCCATGGAACTACAAGAAACATTTTGGAGCAAATACTATGGCTCACTAACAGATAAGTTTGGAATTGAGTGGCTATTTAACTTGGATAGTGGAGAAATATATTAGAAACTAAAAAGGATATGGAATCTTTCCTTCTATGGAAGATTCTATATCCTTTTTCAATTATGCTGCTTTAAATATTTTAACAATATTAACGACAAGTACCTTTGTAATGGAATAGGCCGGTATGACGAAGATAATGCCAACCACGCCCATCAGGCTTCCGGCTGTTAAAATTAACACAATAATAGTTAATGGGTGGATATTTAGCGTTTTGCCCATGATATTTGGAGAAATGATATTACCCTCAATTTGTTGTGCAACTAACATGATAATAGCAACGAACAAAACCTTTGATGGATCTTGAAATAATGCGACTAAAAAGGCAGGAATAACAGCAATATAGGGACCTAAGAACGGAATGACGTTGGTAAACATACCGAACATCGCTAAAACTAATGAATAGTTCAGCCCAATAATTAAATAACCTACCAATAAGAGTAAACCGACAATCACACTGACGAGAATTTGCCCTTGTATATAGGTAGCGATGGTCTTGTCCACATCTTTTAATATGTTTTTCACGTGTTCTTTTTTAGACTGTGGAGCAAAGATAGCAACACTCGGTGCAAACCGGTCACTATCTTTTAACATATAAAATAAAATAAACGGAACAAGTACTAAGTTGAAAATGGTAGTTATAAAACCGCCAATTAACCCAAAGACCCCAAGAATTCCATTGGCTATATTTCCTACATTCGATTCAATTCGGGACTCTAATTCTGTACTCGCATTTAGAAATGCTTCTTGAACGAAGTCTGGGAAAGTGCTTTTATTTTCCTGTACATACTGAATCCAATCGGTAACGGTGGCAACCATTGCTGGCAAATTATCAATAAAATTTTCTAATTGATCATTTAGGATAGGAGCAACTAATTTAATAACACCATATATAAATAGAATAATGGCAATATAAGCTCCGATAATCGCTAACCACCTGGGAGTATTCTTTGATTCTAGCCAGGTGACTAATGGTCGGCATAAATAAAATAAAATACCAGCTAAGACAAATGGCAAAAAGATTGTTTTCAGCAGAACAACGATGGGCGTTAATATAAATTGGTTCACCCTTACTAAATAGACAATTAGTAAAAATAAGATGATGGCGATCATGATTTTAAACCATCTTTTTTCTAACAACGACATGAACTTTCCACTCTCCCAAAAGCTTGCTAAAATTTTCCTCTCTTGAATATAACAATTAATTCAAAAAAAACCAATAGGATGATTATACGTTGTTCCCAGTATAACAAAGCTTAGTTGTTTAATTAACAATTATTTTACCAAAAGTTTACAACTAATTACTTTGACAGATAGAGTAATTTCTAGTAATATTGCTCTATCAGATAGAACAGTGAATAATTAAGGAAGTGATACTATGATCAGAAGCGATATAATTCGCGGACACTTAGATTCTATTATCTTGCGCCTGATTTTTGAACGAGACAGGTATGGCTATGAAATATCTAAGGAAATCAGCTTACGTACGGACAACCGCTTTCAAGTAAAAGAAGCAACACTCTATGCTGTTTTTCAACGATTAGAGAAAAAGGAATTAATCCAATCCTATTTGGGGAATGTTTCTCAAGGTGCGAAACGGAAGTATTACAAAATCACGAAACTTGGAAAAGTTTATTTAAAAGAAATGATTGACGAATGGATAGAAACCAAACGAATTATCGATATCTTTAGTGATGCAAGATGATGGTCGATTCTCGCGACGCGGTTGGAGTATCTTCTTCTTCAGGCTTGTCAAATTCACCGAGTCAAAAAGGAGGTATTCAATAGATGGGTGAAAAAAAGATATATATTCTTTTTACGGCGACAGGCTCATGGTTAACAAAGCTGATTCAGTTATATACTAGAAAAACGTATAATCACGTATCCCTATCATTTGATGAACAATTAAATGAAACCTACAGTTTTGGCCGTAAAAAAGCGCACAATCCATTTATTGGCGGATTTGTACGTGAAAAAATAGCTGAGGGGTTATTTAAAAAGGCAACCTGTGAAGTTTACAGTTACACAATCTCTGAAACAGAATATAACCAAATGAAACAAAAGGTCCAATATTTTGAAGCAATGAAAGATTTATACCGATACAATTTTATAGGATTATTTGCCATTATATTTAATTATGATTTAAAAAGAAAAAATGCTTTTTTTTGTTCGCAATTTGTTGCAACCATACTCAATGAAAAAAAACATGTGATTGATAAATCACCCAACCTGTGTACACCTCAAGATTTAATGGATGTGGAGCAACTACAATTAGTATACCAAGGTCCATTAAATGCATACCCATATCAGGATATAAATGAAGAAACCCTGGAAACCCTTTTAGAATTAAGACCTTGGAACCCCATTTTATATAATTCCCATGATTTTATAAATAGCCCCTATGTTTAATAGCAAGAATATGGCATAAAGACATGTAAAAGCGGACTTTCTAAAAATAGAAAGTCCGCTTTTACAATATAATGGATTTAGAAGGCAATCCAAATGGGCTATGCCAATTGTTGTTCAGCAAATTCATGATATAATGCATGTGTTTGTGTTAATTCGTGATGGGTGCCGATGCCTGTGATTTGTCCTTTTTCGATAAATATTATTTTATCCGCATCGACGATCGTAGATAATCGGTGGGCGATGACAAAGGTGGTGCGCCCTTCCATTAATCTGGTTAACGCTTGTTGAACCACACCTTCGGATTGACTGTCTAAACTAGCCGTTGCCTCATCCATCATCAGTATTTTAGGATCACGTAAAAACGCACGGGCAATGGCGATTCGTTGCCGCTGACCGCCGGAAAGTTTCACACCGCGCTCACCAACCTCCGTATCCAATCCTTTCGGAAACGACTGAATAAATTCATCGGCATAAGCCATTTTTGCAACTTCCCATAGACGTTCGTCTGAAATATGGTCATCATCATCTAAGCCGTAACATAAATTTTCACGAATGGTCCCAGCCATCATTGCACTTTCTTGAGAAACATAACCAATTTGACTTCGCCAAGAGGCAATTGATAGCTTATTTATAGGTGTATCCCCAATTCGGATTGTACCTGAAGTAGGTTCGTAAAACCGTTCGAGTAGTCCAAACACGGTTGTTTTACCGCCACCGCTTGGTCCAGCAAAGGCAATCATTTCACCAGGCTGGGCTTCAAACGACACCTTCTGAAGGACAGGCTCGTCCTCACTATAAGCAAATGACACGTCTTGGACTTGAATCGGCTTGTTGGAAATATCTACGTCTAACCCCGCTTGTCCTTCTTCGGCAGGCAAGTCCAAAATATCGATAATCCGCTCGGTTGCACCCTTTGCCTTTTGCAATTGTGTAAAGAACATTGCAAACGACGTAATCGGAAAAATGATTTGGAATAGGTAGAGTAAAAAGGCAACGAGGGACCCCGTCGACATCGTTCCATTCGCCACACGCATTCCGCCATACCCAATAATTGTTACAATCACAATCATGACAACTAGGTACATGATTGGAGCGATTAATGCTGTAATACGAGCTTCCTTTAGTCCGAATCCAAGTAACCTATCGATACCAGATAAGCCTTTTGTTTCTTCGAATTTTTCAGCGGTTGAGGATTTCATTAAACGGATTTCACTAAGGGTTTGCTGAATATTCCCTGTGAATTTAGCTGTTTCATCCTGAAGCCCCCTCGATATTTTGGCCATTTGGCGGCCGAGCGGGAACATGATGACCATTGTTAAAGGTACAGAGATTAACATCAATAGTGTCATTTTCCAATCCATGATAAGTAAGATGGTGATCGCACCAATAATGGAGATGATGCCGGTAATAAATTGAGGAAAGTGATTAGAAATTAACTCACGAACAATGCTTGTGTCGTTAATGACACGACTTACCGTTTCACCGCTTGATTGTTTATCAAAATAGCTTACTGGTAACCGAATTAATTTTAACCACATCCGCTCACGCAGCCGGGCGACAATTTTTTGACCGACCAGGCTTAATAAGTAAATAGAGGCGCCGTTAATAATCGCTTGGAAGATAAATGCCACCCCAATCCCGATTATGAGTGGGACGCTTAACGAAGAAACGGAAAATCCGTCTACTAAATTTTTGGTGAGGACTGGTACAACAAGACCGGCAAGCGTAGTAATCAGACTGGCAGTTAGACCGATAATAAGTGCTAATTTAGGAATTTTAGTTGATAAAATTAAGGAAAAAAACGGCTGTAAGCCACGATCTTGTTTGTTCATTTCGATTTGCTCCTATCATATGTAGCCAGGGTAGATTACAAACTTACTATGTATCATTTTACCTATAAATGAGAGAAATATCTAATTTAGAGAGCCGTTTGCGCTGACCTTGGAAAAAGATGAGTTTTTAGCAATTTCAAATACTACTTTGTAACATTAAAGCATAGTAGAAAGTCTAAATGGGTAGGAGGTGTAGCGAATTGGTTAGGGCAAAAAAACTTTCTTTGATTTTGCTTCTATTATTAATAACTGCTTGTGATGATTCAAAAAAACTAGAAGTACAACCGATAGATGATGTATATGGAAATCAAACCGAATTAGAGCCAAAAGAAGTTGAACCTACAACGTACTTACTTAATGAGATAATGGAAAAAGCCAAAAGAGGCTTCGTAATAGGCAGCGAGTTTGGTGCAATGGATAACACGATAAATGAAGTAAAGGAAAAGTGGGGAGAGCCTGATAGCGTGGATCGAGCTGGTTCTGGTTATTATGCAACCTATGGAAAGGTAGGAATAACCTTTGGCTATAACGAGCAAGGTGAAATCTTTGATGTACGTTCCTATTCAAAAGAGCTTCAAGAGCTCACATTTACTAACATAGAAGAGGTAGTAGGAAGACCAGAAGAAAAGAAAGAGTACAATAATGACTATATTTACACTTATAAAGTAACCTCGGATCTTCAACTAAAGTTTGTAGGCCCAAAGGATAATGAAGTAATAGATCATATTTCAGTATTTAATCAAAAAAGAACGATGAAAGAAGAGGAACCATATCCCCTTGAAATTAAAGGAACTTCGAATCAACTTTCCCATACTGCATGGGGAAAAATGCTGGAGTGGCGAAAAAACATCATAGCTTTTTCTAAGGGGGAGGAAAATGTCTTCATAAATGGTCCAAATAAGAAGATGGTGGCACTAACCTTTGATGATGGACCGGATACTGTTACTACATCAGCAATTATAGATATTTTAGAAGAATACAACGTTATCGGGAATTTCTTTTTCGTTGGTAGCAATGTGAAAAAATATCCTGAGGTTGTAAACCGTGCCTATAAAAAAGGAAATTTAGTTTTAAGTCATAGCTATGATCTGTTGGACTGGACGAATTACTAAAATTGAAGGCTTATAAATAACTTCTCGTATGGGTTTTGATACGAAGATGTCCTTCATCAACCTTATGAAGGACACCTCACTCGGGTTTTGATACGGAGATGTCCTTCATCAACCTTATGAAGGACACCTCACTCGGGTTTTGATATGGAGATGTCCTTCATCAACCTTATGAAGGACACCTCACTCGGGTTTTGATATGGAGATGTCCTTCACTTCAATCTTATGAAGGACATCAAGTCTGAATCAGCGCCGTTTTGTAAAAATCTAAAATGAAATTTAATCAAAAAACAGCAATCCATAAAAAAACATCTCTCAAAAGCTTGAGGGATGTTTTTTTCGGACAGCTATTGTTTTGTTAACTTCTCAAGTTCTGTAAAAACCGCCTCATAATCCTCTTTCTTATCCGCCTTGAATGAAGTATTTATGTAACTTATCACACCCTCTTTATTGACAACAAAGACAGAACGGATGGCAACTTCGCCTTTTTCGTTAAACACCTTATAGTCTTTAACGGTTTGTCTATGCCAATCTGAAACTAAAGGATAAGGCAATTTCCCCATACTTGCAGCAAAGACGTTGTGCGAATGGATATGATCGACACTAACTCCCAGCACTTCGGCATCTAATGCTTGAAATCTTTTGTAATCCTCTTTCCAAGAGGATATTTCTTTGATTCAGCCAGGTGTAAAGTCCATACCATAAAAAGCGAGGACTACATTCTTTTGCCCTTTATAATCGGACAATGATAGCTTTTCCTTTGTTGTTGCAGGTAATGAAAAATCAGGTGCAACATCCCCGATACTCAAAGACGCTTCCAAGTTCAAACCTCCTTTAGAAGATTGCTTACCTCGATATTTTCTCCATTATTAGATGAAATTAGACTTTTATGGATTAAATTGACATGGATCAATGCAAATACAGGTTAATACTATGCGCATGTCACAAATTGTTCGGAATCTAGTGAAAATAGTTCTCATTTACATATTGACGGAAAACCTCTCGATGTTATAATCATAATGTAAGTAACTGATAATGATTTTCAATATCACTAAATATGCTAGAAAAATAGAAATGTTGGGGTAAGCGATGAAAAAACGATACTTACTACTTGGGTTGCTTGTCTTGTCTGCTACTTCATTGTTTGTAGGCGTCAGCAGCATATCACCTTTAGACTTATTTGATTTCCAATCAGAAGAAACGCAAATTTTCCTAATCAGCAGGCTTCCAAGGCTAGTCGCTATTTTACTGGCAGGAGCAGGGATGAGTATCGCTGGTTTGATTATGCAGCAGCTTAGCAGAAACAAATTTGTCTCACCGACGACGGCTGGAACATTAGATGCTACACGTTTAGGGATCCTCGTTTCAATGCTATTGTTTGCAAATGCTTCGATGCTAGAGAAAATGGCGGTTGCCTTTGTGTTTGCGCTTGCTGGAACATTTTTGTTTATGAAAATTCTTGACCGAATCAAATTTAAAGATGCAATCTTCATTCCGCTTGTAGGTCTTATGTTTGGTAATATTTTGTCCTCGGTTACAACTTTTTTTGCTTATCGTGCCGATGTCATTCAAAATATGTCCGCCTGGCTGCAAGGTGATTTTTCAATGATAATGAAGGGAAGGTATGAACTCCTTTATATAAGTGTTCCGATATTAATCATCTCTTATTTCTATGCTAACCGTTTTACAGTGGCTGGAATGGGAGAGGACTTTTCAAGAAATCTTGGGCTGGCCTACCGACGTGTCGTGAATATTGGTCTAATCTTAGTAGCGCTTGTTACGACAACGGTTGTATTAACAGTAGGGATTATCCCATTTCTTGGCTTAATCATTCCAAACATTATTTCGATTTTTAAAGGGGACCATTTACAAAAGACATTACCGCATACTGCGCTTTTAGGTGCTATATTCCTTCTGATTTGCGATATTTTAGGCCGGGTGCTTATTTTTCCATATGAGATTTCGATCAGTCTCATGGTGGGTGTAATCGGAAGCGGAATTTTCTTATACTTACTTTTCAGGAGGAAGGCATATGCGTAACACGATAAAAATAGCCGTCCTCACCTTGATCGCTGTGGGAGCTTGCGCCCTCTACTTATTTCATGATTTAAACGGAAGCTTTGATTATGCTCTGCCAAAACGAGCAATTAAAGTTCTTGCCATGGTATTGACGGGTGTTACAATCGCCTATGCCACCGTCGTATTCCAAACGATAACGCATAATCGAATTCTAACACCAAGTATTATGGGATTGGATTCCCTTTACCTGCTATTACAAACGGTTATTATTTTCTTTTTAGGCTCTGGTCACATGCTTATTGTGAATAAACAGGTGAACTTTTTACTATCTGTTGTAGTCATGATTGTATTTGCCCTTATCTTATACAAATTCTTATTTAAAAAAGGCAATCAACCGATTTACTTTTTATTGTTAGTCGGGATTATTGTTGGAACGTTTTTCTCAAGCATTTCAACCTTTTTCCAAGTCCTGATTGACCCGAATGAGTTTCAGGTTGTCCAAGACCGTATGTTTGCCAGTTTTAATAATATCAACTCTGATTTAGTCTGGCTGGCAATTGCCATTGTCCTTCTTGTAATGATTTATGCCATGCGCTTTTTAAAGTACTTGGATGTTTTATCACTAGGTCGAGAGATGGCTATTAACCTAGGTGTTCCTTATGACACGATTGTGAAACAAGTCCTTATTATTGTCGCAATCTTCATTTCAATCTCAACAGCACTTGTCGGACCGATAACCTTTTTTGGTTTAATTGTAGCCAATCTGTCGTATCAATTTTTCAACACATACAAACATAAGACGCTGATAACTGGGGCAATTCTGATGAGTATCATCGCCCTTGTTGGGGGACAATGGGTGGTCGAACGAATTTTCACGTTCTCGACAACGCTTAGTGTCATAATCAATTTTATCGGTGGTGTCTATTTCATCTACTTACTGTTAAAGGAGAGGAAGTCAGCATGATTTCAGTCCAAGCGCTATCAAAATTTTATGGAAAAAAAACCGTTGTTAAGGATGTAACGATTGATATCCAGCCTCGGAAGATCACGAGTTTTATCGGACCAAACGGTGCTGGTAAATCGACGTTGCTTTCGATGGTAAGTCGTCTGCTTGATGCAGACACAGGGGAGGTACTCATTGACAAAACCGATGTGAAAAAGATGAAATCAAATGAGTTTGCGAAACGAATCTCAATTTTGAAGCAGTCCAATTACATGGATGTCCGTCTGTCCATCCGCGAGCTTGTTTCTTTCGGACGGTTTCCTTACTCGAAGGGGCGGTTAACCGAGGAGGACGAACGGATTGTCAATCAATCGCTGGAGTACATGCACTTAACCGAAATGCAGGATAGTTTTTTAGATGAGTTGTCAGGCGGACAGCGCCAGCGTGCATTTATTGCGATGGTTATTGCTCAGGACACTGAGTATATATTGCTCGATGAACCATTGAATAATTTGGATATGAAGCACTCTGTCCAAATTATGAAAATACTACGCCGTCTTGTTGATGAGCTAGGTAAAACAGTTGTCATTGTGCTTCACGATATAAATTTTGCATCTGTTTACTCTGATCGTATTGTTGCGATGAAGGATGGAATGGTTGTCAAAGATGGACCTACCGAAGAAATTATTCAATCAGATTCGCTAAAAGAAATTTATGATATGGATATTCCGATCCAGCAAATGGATGGCTGCCGTATCTGTGTATATTTTAGTTCATAATAAAGGAGAGATAATCATATGAAAAAGTGGAGCTTTCTAGCAGTTATTTTATCGGTATTTCTTGTATTAGCCGCTTGTGGAGCAAAGGAAGAAGAAAAGGCTTCTGGCACTAAAAGTGATGGGGAAGCAAAGGAAATGACAGTTAAGCATAAACATGGTGAGGCAGTTATAAAAGCAAATCCGGAAAAAATAGTTGTGTTTGACTTCGGAATCCTGGATACATTAGATGAACTTGGGATTGAGGTAACAGGTGTACCGCAAGCATCCATTCCAGCTTATTTGGAAAAATATGCAGACAAAAAATACACAAATGTTGGTAGTTTGAAAGAGCCTGATTTTGAAGCGATTCATGCAATGCAGCCGGATGTTATCTTTATTTCAACACGTCAAGCAGAATTATACGATCAATTTGAGGAGATTGCACCTACTGTATACATTGAACTGGACTATACAAAGTACATGACTTCTTTTGAAGAAAATATGAACTTAATCGGTGATATCTTTGGTAAAAAGGCTGAAGTCACTACAGCTTTAGAGGATATCGAAGCGAATGTCGAGGAGTTAAATAAGAAGGCGTCTGCACTTAACAAAAAAGGCTTAATCGTTTTGGCGAATGAAGGAAAAGTAAGTGCCTATGGACCAAGCTCCCGCTTCGGTATCATTCATGATGTATTTGGCTTTGGTGCTGCGGATGAGAAGATTGAAGTATCTACACATGGTCAAAGTATTTCATTCGAATATATTATGGAAACCAATCCAGACGTATTATTTGTTATTGACCGTAACCAGGCGGTTGGCGGGGAAAGCGGCGCTGAGGAAACGATTGAAAATGAGTTAGTTCAAAAAACGACCGCATATAAGGAAGACAAGATAATCTACTTAAATCCTGACTCTTGGTATCTAAGTGGTGGCGGTTTAAAATCTGTGAAAATTATGGCTGAAGAAATTGAAGCATCAATAGAATAGTATGGGCCGGGCAAATTGCCTGGCTTTTTAATTAATTGAAACAAGTCAGGATGTTTAAGAGGCAATAAGATAATATTTAAAAAGGCTGACACGAATTTTAATGTGTCAGCCTTTTATTATTTTTTTTCTATCTCTACGTCATGTTCCTTCGCTAACGCATTAAGTTTATCCAAGTACTCGTTAATATTCTCTCTTCCTTCGTCTAACATTAAATTGGCTTCATCTATCATACTTGCATCTTGATTATCAATGGCTTCTACGATTTTAACGAAGCCATTAAACTGTTGTTCGGCTCCTGAAAGGTAAATTTCATGTACCTCCCTAAGTTCTTCGGTTTCAATGTCTACCGATTCCAATTCATCGATAAACTTTGTGTAATCTGGAATGATTTCGTTCACTAATGCATCGTAGAGGGTTTGGTCGTCTTGGTAATTCCCCCCTGAAACACTTCCATATGTTGCTATCGCTTGGCTTTCAAGTTGAGCTGCTGTCGTTGTCTTTTCGTTAATATAATCTAGGATGTCATCTTGAACGGGGTCATTAAAACAACCCGCTAAAAACAAAACACCAATACACAACAGTGCCAATATCGATTTTTTCATCTAATCCCTCCCTAATGTAAAGTTTATGAACCATTGGAAGTCCACTATGTTTATCGAAAAATAAAAGCCCTGGTAGTTGGGTGACAGGGATTGTAATAACCCTTTTCTAACACACATAGGTATTAAAGATGACCAGATTGGTAGGGGGGATTTAGTTGGAAGTAACAATATTGATCATTCTTTTGGTCGTGTTTATTGTTGGACCACTTTGTTTTTTACTATGGCTTTATTTTTTATCAAAAAAACCACAGCACTCGATTATTCGCGCCTATCCATTTATGGGGTGGATCCGTTATTTATTAGAACATATTGGGCCAGAGTTACGACAATATTGGTTTGATAATGATAATGCATCACAGCCTTTTTCACGTTCGGATTTCTTAGGTATTGTATTTGCGGCGAAATACAGGAGTGATCTAGTAAGCTTTGGCTCAAAGCGTGATTTTGATAAAGAAGGCTACTATATCGCAAATAGTATGTTTCCTCTCTTACTAGATGAATTACGTGTTGATAATAAGGAAAGGGTCGATGCAATGAAGTACAAAATTGACCACGAGGGGTTATTTACTAGACGTGAACGACTTGAAGGGGATCAGGTAACACGATGGTTATATCAAGAGGATGATGCCATCATTGTTGGTCCGGATAGGTCCGAGCCATGGAGACTACATGGACCTTTTGGAGCATCAGCCATTTCCTTTGGAGCAGTCGGTGAAAATTATATTCTTTCTACAGGAAAAGGATGCAATATGGCAGGAGGGTCATGGATAAATACCGGTGAAGGGGGAATTGCACCAGAGCATTTAGAAAGCGGTGTGGAAGTGGTTGCCCAGATTGGCCCTGGATTATTTGGTTATCGGGATGAAGAAGGAAACTTTTCACTCGCTGAATACAAGTTAAAGGCAAAAGAACCGAATATAAAAGCTTTTGAACTTAAATTCGGTCAGGGAGCCAAGATTCGCGGCGGGCACCTTGAAGGCTCTAAGGTCACGGAGAAGGTAGCGAGGATTCGGAAGGTGGAGGAGGGTAAAACCATCAATTCTCCTAATCGTTTTACCTTCCTGCGGAATGCAACGGAAACATTAGAGTTTGTAAAAATGCTGCAAGAAGAGGGTGGGAAGCCTGTAGGGATCAAGCTTGTTGTCGGCTACCATTCAAATCTGGATGTGTTTTTTAAGGAAATGAATAAACTTGAGATTTTTCCTGATTTTATTACCGTGGATGGTGGAGAAGGAGGGACAGGGGCTACCTATAAATCAATGGCCGATTCGATGGGGCTTCCACTTTACCCTGCGTTAATTATGCTCATTGATAAGGCTCGTGAGTTTGGCGTTCGAGACAAAATGAAGATTTTTGCCTCAGGTAAATTAATTTCAGCCGATAAAATTGCGATCGCACTTGCGATAGGGGCAGATGCAGTAAATTCTGCGCGAGGGTTTATGATTGCGAACGGCTGTATTATGGCAATGGAATGCCATACCGGCAAATGCCCTGCGGGAGTGACGACAACAGACCCGAAATATCAGGATGCCCTTGTACCAGACGAAAAGCAATGGCGGGTAATGAACTACATCATCAACGTAAGGCAAGGCTTATTTGCCCTCTCGGCAGCCTGCGGAATCGACACACCAAGCAAATTCAACAGAGAACACATCGTCTTTAAAGACAAAGAAGGAAAAGTCAAAAGGTTATCTGATATTTTCCCAGGTTGAAAACCCTGGGTGACACACCCCTGGGTGACAGGCACCGCTCGTGGACAAAACGCCCTTTTGTCCGCCTGGGGTGGACAGTTTGTTTTGGCTGCCCTTATTTTTAGGAATATTTAAGTTTCTTTTTCATAGATTAATCGTGTGTGATTTTTTATTAATTCTTTTGTCCTAGTACTGGGGAAAAGAAATTTCTAGTTTAGGTGAAAGGTAGGATGGTGTTTTAATTCTTTCGATAATAAAATAGTTTTACATAATAAAAATACATAGTTGTTTATAAAAATACATATTGGAGGTTAATGAATGAAGAAGAAAAAAATTGCAGGTTTATTAGCTGTAAGTCTATTAACAACAGTTCCATGGACAGCAGGATTTGCGGAGTCGCCAAAATGGACAAACGTAAATGTATACGAGGAGCAGGATGGAAGCAAATTTAATAGTGAAAACTATGAATTTGTGAAATTCTCGCAAATCGGTACAAAGTTGAAAGCCATTGAGAAACAATCGAACCGTGTTAAAGTCGAAGTCCGTGGAACATCAGCGGATGGACATCCGCTTTATGTCGTAACGATTGCAGATCCAACGACTAAAGGAAAGTATGGGAAAATCCAATCACTTAGAAAACAAATGTTTAAGAATCCAGGAAAGGCTCAGGATTGGATTGCTAACAATCCAGACTTCAAAGTCCCAATCATGATCAATGGTTCGATTCATGGTACTGAATTTGTCGGAAGTGACGCTCTTCTTCAGCTTATAGAACGCTTTGCAACTGAAAATGACCAAGAGACGAAAAGTATATTAGAAAATAATATCCTAATTTTCAACGTCGTGCAAAACCCTGATGGACGTGTTGATGCAACTCGATTTAACAGTGAAGGAATTGACTTGAATCGGGACTTTATCACTCAATCCCAACCAGAAACCCAAGAAACGGTTGAGCTTATTAAGGAATGGAATCCGATGGTGTTTCTTGATACCCATGGCTACGTGAAAAATTACGCACCAAACTTACAAGGATTAATTGAACCATGTACGCCGCCACATAACCCTAACTATGAATACGATTTATATAATAAGTGGGCATATGGGCAAGCAGAAGCGATGGAAGCGGAGATTTTGGAGGATAAATCTAGCTACTCTGGTAATCTATATAAAAACATGAACGGTACTTATATTCCACAGCGAGATGATGCAGCAGGCTGGGATGATTACCCACCAATTTTCACACCAATGTACGCGATGTACCATGGTGCGTACGGTCACACCTTAGAAGCGCCAACGAATGATTGGGATGGCGTCCGTTGGATGTATAATGCGATAATGGGTGCCCTGAACTTTGCAACAGAAAACAAGCAAGACATGATTACTGACCAGATTGAAATGTTTAAACGCGGCATCAACTTTGACCATCCTTTCCATGATGAGGGCTTTTTTCCGAAAGCATATATTCTTCCAGTTGATGTGCAGGATCCAACCGTAACGAATAAGGCAGTCAATCACTTACTCAACAATGATATTGAAGTGGTTGAGGCTACGCAAGCATTTAATGCGGATGGAAAAACCTACCCTAAAGGGACGTATCTTGTTCAAATCGACCAAGCAAAAGCTGGATTAGCCAATACGATGCTTTGGGAGGGAGAGGACATCTCGAATGACACACCAGCTATGTACGATATTTCAGCTTGGAGCTTACCAGAGCTATGGGGCTTTGAAGCAGTAGCGACACAAACTTCCGTCGATGTTACTGCAAAAAAAGTAAACCAACTGAATGGTCAAGGCTCAGTTACAGGTAAAGGTCCATTCCTGATTCCAAACAGCTCCGTTAAAGCTATCAATCTAGTAAATACACTGCTACAGCAAGGAGTACCTGTAAAACGTGATTCAGAAGGAAATTACTACACCGAAGCAGCGGCTAATAAAATTTCTGCAGCTGTAAAAGTATCCGGTCTCCAAGTGGACACTATCGCAAAAGTACCAGCTGATGCAACAGTTTTACAAAATTTAAAAGTGGCTATTTTGAGAGATGGCGGTATGGGGAAGGTTCAGTCTCATAGCGGTACAAAACTTGCTCTAAAAAGACTTGGCTTCGCGGTGACAGAAGTAACACCTGTTGAAGTTGCTGAAAACGGTTTGAATGATTTCGATGTGTTTGTCTACAGTGGTACAGAAAGTCTCATTTCTACAAACCTATCTACTTCGAATAAAGAGTTTGGGTTCCAAAATGCTGGTCAACTTGATTTGTTCAAAGCAAATGTTTCCAGTTTTCTTAACGAGGGCGGTAAATATATCGCTATAGGTGCTGCGGCCTCGAGAGCATCGAAAACACTGGGCCTAACCGATGACATCATTAATACCGCTGGATCCAACAGTAACGGAATCGTCAAGGTGAACTATGAAGGAACTGGTTTAACTGCTGGTTATGATCAGGATGACTTTGGTTTTGTCTACCGACCAGTTTGGTATACTGGTACGGACAATGATGAGGTGGTCGCAACATTAGCAAACACTGAGGATTTCTTTGTGGCAGGCCACTGGAGAAATAATAGTGCTGCAAAGGGGCAAGCGGTTATCGTAAAAGAGCAGGATAAAGACGTAACCCTGATTGGCTTAGAAGCTGGTTTCCGTGATCATACGGATTACCTGTTCCGACTATTATCCAATGCTATTTTTGAAAAATAACAGCAAGATAAAGTCTGGTTCAGCGATGAGCCAGGCTTTTATGTCGATTTAAGCCAACAAAAGGAGTTGACCCCGAGAGATCAACCCCTTTTATATATATATTACTTGATTGTGATACTTACAGAGTTAAAGTTGTTGCCTTTGGCAAATGGGTTGTAATTCTTTTCAATGTTTCCTGCAGCATCTACAGCAAACCACTTGATTGTAGTAGTTTTTTCAACTTTAAGGCTTTCAGCTGACTCACGTGTTCCGCTTAATTGAAGTTTTGCAGATTCAAAGGTTGGGCGGCTGCCGTCAAGTGTATAATAAATTGTTGCTGCTTCGCTTGTGTCAAAAACAACATCAACTGGGCCTGAGAATTTACCGTTGCCAGGGACAGCTTTTGTTGAAGGTGGCTGTTTGTCTTTTGATTGGTTGTAGGCTACTTTAATCAAGCCAATCAAACCGTTTGCAAATTCCATCGCCTCTTCATGGCCTTCTACAAATGGCGGCTGGAAGCCAACTGGACGCCATCTTTGTGCTTCTTTATCCCATAAATCTGCGCCTACTTCAAAATTCCAGGCATAAATTCCTTTTTCGTACCAGAGGTAATCAGCCGAGTTACCTGCCGCAGAATAGAGGACATCTGGAATTGGACCAGTACGACTAGGAAGAATCACTGTTCCGCGGTGATCCTGAATGTCATTTAATATGTGATCAGAAGCTGCCCAATAGAAGGCTTCTTCACCTGCAGACGGACGAGGCAGGGTAGTACGATTTGGATCGTATGCACCAGGGGACCACATGAAGTAGCCGCCATAGCTATGGATATTCATTGCAAACTTAATGTTTGGATTTTGATCGGCAAGCCAGACCAGATTTCGTGCTTCTGGCTCGGAATTTTCTTCAGGACCAGCATATGTTCCACTTCTACAGTTCGTTGTTGATGCACCAACATATCCATCAAAGGCAGAGCCAACTGAATGGTTGCGGTTAAGGTCAACCCCCCAAGAAGTTCGGTATCCTGGATCAGATTCGTTTGGAGCACAGTAGTTTGTCATATTTTTCCTCTGGCTGTTGAAATCATAGAAGCTGTAATGGGCGCCGTCGGGATTTACTGACGGTACAAGAAAAATATCAAGGTTATTTACTAGCTGCTTCGTTTCGCCATCATGAGCGTAGTTTCGAAGTAACCGTTCAGCGGTTTCAATCGTTACAAGCGGTGTTACCCATTCACGAGCATGTTCTTGTGCGTAGCCGAGGACACCCGGCTTGGAGCCGTCACGATGTTTCCCGATACGGATCGCTTTCACTGTAAAAGGATCATGTGAAATAGTATCCGGAGCATTTAAATTGTCGGTTAAGGTTGCTGAAGCTGGCGCAACAACCCCAGTTCCGCCGTTACCGCGATAGGTAGTCGCAGAAATGAGATCATTTGCTTGAGTATTTAAAGCATTTACTACTTGGCTTGCTGTACTCGTCACATTGCCCTCTGAATTTGTAGCCAGATCAACTAAAACCTTTTTCCCAACTACTGATACTTTTAAGGAAGTATCATTGGTTCCAGGGTTTCTGAATTCAACAGAGATATCATTGCCGCCTTCATGACCCCATGCTTTTGATGAAACAACTACAGACGTATTTGTAGTGCTGCCTATAGTCGCCTGCGCAAGGCGTCTGTACCCATTTGTTTCGTTAGGCATTTCAATGATTTCTACCAAGTCAGGGAATTCTTTTGCTAGTTTTTCGGCCCGTTCATATAATTCTGTCGGGTCCATATAATGATCGACAAAGTCCGTTACATAATGCTTTTTTGGGTTACCAGGCTTGTCCGCACCGAGCCATTCAGTAACAGCACTAGAGGCTGACCCGCCAAGATTACTCGTAATTTTTACGGATTCCGGAATTGCACTTACAGGCACTTCTAACCAGTGATAGATATATTCGCCGTAATCAACGAATCTGCTAAGTGTTGCTGATTTTTCTGCTCCGTTCTCTGTCCAGGTTGCTGTGAGAGCTGTGCTCGCTGAAGTGCCGGCACTTGTTTTCGCCTCAACATAAAGGAAGGAATCAGACTGATTTGTAAAATGATTGGCGCGGAGAATTTTAACTGAATCCTCTGCCACAGCCAAACTTGTTTGCAGCTGGACAGCAGACTGGCGCTCTGCCACACTGGCGTTCCATTGCTGTTCAGTAATCAGGGTGTCTTTTACATGAATCCCATGAGACTTTAATAGTTTGATCTCCGTTGGTGTAACAACTGCATCGACTTCAAACTTCCCATCATGCTCATGAATTCTGTGAGTAAGGTCAATTCCAAGCTCCAGCAGCTTTTCCTTCGCCTTCTGATTTGGAACCTCAAGCTGAACAATCGACACCGATTCCTCCGTGGGTAACGGCAAGTCAGGTTGTCCCACCGCAGCAGTCGGAATGCTCAGACCAGGATATAGTGCTGAGAAGCCTAATCCAGTTACGACTGTCATAACCATCAAATTTCTCTTCCATTTTTGTTTTTTTCGCAGCAAATTACTGCACCTCCTATATTCCCCTATAGTTTTTAAAAACAAGTTAAGTATAGTGTTAAACTTCTAAATATATTGTCAAAAAATATATTGTTAGATATAAATCGTATTACAAAAAAAGCCATAAGACTAAAAAAGAAACATTATAGTAAGAAACGATACTAATGGAGGAAAATTCCTATTAGGAAAGTACTAGAACTCATAAAGAATAATCGGGTTTAGGGGGTGACGAAAAATGGAAAAACGAACCATGAATAACATTTAAGAAAACAACAAAAAACTCAACTTAAATTACCAGCAGAATACTGTCGAAGAATAAAGAGATATGTAAAAAAGAAAGTTGAAAATATAATCGAATCGAGTGACAACGAATCGAGTGACAACGGATCGGGTGACAGGCACCGCTCGTGGACAAATTGCCAATTTGTCCACCTGGGATGGACAGTGGGGTTTGACTTGGTTCGATTCAGCAATTTTTTAAAAGCCTGCTTCAGTATTGTATCTGGTTTTTACACTTTGAAATAGGCAGGTATCACAGTAATTATGGCGAATTACTAAATAACCAAGATTTATAAGGAGAGGAATCGCTCATGGCTTTTTCAGAAGTGGAAGTTGTTGCTAAATCAAATAGGTTTCATGTTAGTAATGTAAAACTGTATGAATACTTAGATAATGCTCGCTTTGACTGGTATAAATATTGTATTCAGGCAGGGGTAGAAGCAGTTCTGGTACATATTAACGCTGATTATAAAAAGGAAATTTTCAATCAGGATAGGCTGCGGATTCGCACATGGATGGAGCGGGTAGGCAATACCAGTTTTACTCTTAAGCAGACAGTTATGAATCAGCGGGATGAACTAGTGGTTTCAGCGGAGGTTGTGTTTGCGACTATTGACAGAGAGAAACGGACAAAAGTTACGGCACCAGATGTAGTCCGGAAATTACTCAATGATCAATCTGTTTTAGATATAAGTGTTTATAAGTACACATAAAAAGGTTCCTAGGAGTATTACTTCCCTAGGAACTTTCCATTAGTAACGAGGCGACATACACGGAGTTGATCTCGCTAGGCAATGAAATCCATGTTTTTCAAGGATAGGTTCACTCATTGAACTGGCATCGACCATAAGTAACTGGTAGCCTTTTTCAGCGGCATCTCGAGCACGGATGCCAAGCAGTGAACTATATAATCCTCTTTTTCGGAAATCGGCAAGTGTGGACCCGCCCCATAGACTGGCGAAAGGGGTTCCTTCATGCAAATACATCCATGCCGCACTAACAACCTTGCCGTCTACATAGGCAGCATAGGCGAAAAAGTTGGCTGGATCGTCATGCAAATCCTGTACTAAGCGTTCACCAAGTGCCTGATGGCTTACTCCCCAAACATCGTCCTCAAGCTTAATAATATCCCAAATGCCCTGTACATCTGTAACTCTGCGGATTTCCGGCTTAAGTAGAATGTTTAGCAGCTGATCACCCTCTGCTAAGTCCATGATCATAAGTGCTTCTTGTTCTTCAATATCAAATCCTCTAGAACGTAATCTTTCCCTTAGGTCTAAGGGCTGATCGTAATCAAACACCTTCCATTCAAAGGATTGTTTTAGGTTATTAAAATAAGTAATTTGTTCCTCAATAATTGCATCAGCAGTCGATTCATTCATCTTTGAAAAAAGGATGAATCCTCGCTCGTTTGACAGGGATACTTGCCGTACCACGGATTCCGCTTGCTCCACTCGACTGCCAGGATAGGTAATCTCAATACGCATATGTTTATTAAAAAGCTCAAGCAATTTCTCTTTGTTCATGTAGGTCCTCCTTTACTTCCATAGAAAGAGATAATTCTACATTAACTTGACTTTTTCCTTCCTGTTAGTATTTTATAACAGGATCAAATTGAGCAAGTGCTCCTAGACCTAATCCAATCAAAATGTGTGAAAAAGTATTCATTCAGAGTCCTCCTAAATACTCAATAAATAGAAGCAGAGGCAACCGAAAAATGACCCAATCATCATACCAGCGAGTACGTCTGAAGGATAATGAAGTCCTAAGTAGATACGAGAAATCCCTACACATAGTGCTAATGGAACGAGAATGTATGCAAGTAAGGGTAAGAAGATCACGAAAGGGACAATGAGCGAAAAGATAGCTGTCGTATGACCTGATGGAAATGAATGATCTTGTAATGGGTTTGATGGAATGTTTGTTTTTTCTATGATCAAATAGGGCCTTTTCCGCGGGAACAGCTTCTTTACAAGTTGAACTGGTAAATGACTGAGCGTTAAGGCAAGTGCACTAGAAAGGGCTGTAAGTTGAGTTTCACTTGATGAAAAGATGATTAATACTAGTGCACTTATGATTGTAAAGGTGGTCCCTCCAAGTTTGGTAATTTGTTTAAAAAAGAGATTTAAATACTTTTTTTCGAAATGGGCATTTACTCCTTGAAATAATCGACATTCGAGAGCATAAAAGTATTGGAAAAGTCTCACCATTGGTTATTCCCCCTATAAACTTTTATAGGCGTTCCGCTCATACTTTACGTTATGAATAATGGCTGGTCTGCCGATTGAAATATAGGTAATAGGAAATTTTTGAACATCAGATAGCTCATAACAATTTCTTCCGTCCAACACGATAGCATTTTTCATTAAGATGGTGTACATATCCATTGGGAGATGTTTGATCTGTTCCCACTCAGTGGCGATAATGGCAAAGTCAGCATCTAAAAGAGCTCGTTGAATATCGGTAGTATATGAAATCCTATTTCCGAAAACTTGCTTAGCCTTCGGGATAGCGACAGGATCATATGCAGTGACTGTTGCTCCTTCTTGGAGTAATTCTTTAATGATGGTTAGGGAGGCTGCTCCCCGAATATCATCCGTCTCAGGTTTGTAGGCAAGACCGAGCAAGGCTACTTTTTTCCTCCATAAGGATCCAATTGTTTCTTTGGCTTTTGTAACGAGAAGGGAGTGCTGGCGATTGTTTACTTTAATGACGGACTCGAGCAATTCGAATGGATCTTGAAGATTTCCGGCAAGTTGGACAAGAGCTTTTGTATCCTTTGGAAAACAAGATCCACCATAGCCAATCCCTGCTTGAAGAAAGGATTCTCCAATTCGTTTGTCTTTTCCAATACCATAGGCAACTTCATCAATATTTGCACCAACCTTTTCACAAATCCAAGCAATTTCATTGATAAAACTAATTTTGGTAGCTAGAAAGGCATTTGATGCATATTTTATCATCTCTGCACTTCGTATGTCCGTGTGGATGATAGGGATTTTTAGTGGAAGGTAGAGCTGTTTCATAATTGAAAGGGCTTCAGTATTCTCTGTGCCAACCACAATACGGTCACCTAGAAAGAAATCAAAAATAGCAGAGCCTTTTCGAATAAATTCTGGATTAGCGACCACATGGGTTTTAAGGTGTGAAGGTTTGTATTTATTAATGATCTCTTTAATGATATTGTTTGTGCCAACAGGGACTGTGCTTTTTGTACAGATAGTTACATCTTTTTGTAGATGAGTAGCAATGGTGAAGCAGACTGCATGTAAGTAAGAGAGGTCAGCGGAGCCATCCCGTTTTTCTGGTGTGCCAACCGCAATAAAGATTATTTCAGCATTTCCATATGCGTACATAGGATCCGTCGTAAAATGCAATCGGTCAAAGGAGGCATTTTTTTTAACTAGATCTTCCAAGCCAGGTTCAAAAAAAGGAGTTTCTCCTTTTTTGAGCATGTCAATTTTCTCCTTTTGAATATCTATGACAATGACTTGGTGGCCTAACTCAGCTAAACAAGCAGCCGTTACTAGCCCAACATTTCCTGCTCCAGCTACCGCTATTTTCATCCAATCCCTCCTAATAAAAAGCCTTACTTCATTTTACAGGAATATTAAGAATTCTTTCTTAACCTACTGTTAAAAGAGTGTAAAGACTTTGTAAGGGAATTTAAAGGAGTAGGCCCCTGCTTTCTTTCGTAGCTGTCACTGTTTCTACACATTAATTTGCTCCTTTTAACACAAGCAAATTTATAATGGTGTTAAAGTGAAAAATTAGGGAGTAAACGATATGGAAAAATATTTGCGGGGTTTGATTTTGTTATTACTTTTAGTTAGTATCGGTCTCGGCGGTTGCGGGGAAGAGGATGCTGTTGCACCAACGAAGCAATCTGAGGAAAAACAACAAAGTGAAGAGAAAGGTAGTAGTGAAATTGACCCGAAGGAACTAAGGACAAGCCTTCTTAATCATACGACACTTGTTCCATTAGGCGATGTACCGATTCCTGAGGACAATCCAATGACACCTGAAGTGCTGGAGCTTGGTCAAACGTTATTTTTCGACCCGCGGCTTTCAGGAAACAATGAGGTAAGCTGTGCAACCTGTCATGACCCAAACCAAGGCTATGGCGATGCACAGCGTACATTTACTATGTATAATGGCGGTTACGGAAAAAGAAATAGCCCTACCGTAATTAATGCAGGCTATTATACGGCCAATTTTTGGGATGGTCGGGCGGCATCACTCGAAGAACAAGCATTAGGTCCAATCGAGAATCCAGACGAGATGAATCAGCCGTTGCCAGAGCTAATAAGTGAGTTGAAAACAGTTAAAGGGTATGATGAACAGTTTAATGCTGCTTTTGGGAATGGAATTACCGTACAAAATATTGCCAAAGCCCTCGCTGCTTTTCAAAGACAAATTGTTGTAAAAGATACATCCTATGACCGTTTCCTCCGTGGAGACTCAGAGGCGTTAACAAACCAAGAAATCCGCGGTTTAGACCTGTATACAGGTAAAGCACTTTGTGTAACCTGTCATAATGGACCAAACCTTTCCGATAACAATTACTATAATATCGGTCTAAACACCGAGGATGAAGGTCGTTTTGCCGTTACTGGCGACCCAAAGGATTTAGGCAGAATTCGAACACCTAGTCTTTATGCGATTACCCATACGGCACCATATATGCGGGATGGAAGCCTGGAAACACTCGAAGAAGTAATTGATTACTATGACCGCGGCGGAGACGACCATCCAAATAAAAGCTTCTTTATGAAGCAATTTATGGAGCCAATTGGTCTAACCAATCAAGAAAAGGAAGATCTTTTAGCCTTCTTAAAAACATTGGGAGGCAAGCCACCAGTCTTCACTAAACCAGAGCATCCATAAAGAGAGGCCTAAGCCCTAATGCGCGTTTGTTGCTAACGCAACAGGGCTCAGGTCCCTATTTTGTATAACGATTTGCATAGCTTGAGGCAACGAAAGCATTGGGTTTAATCTTTGGTTCAACCCCCATCGACTCCATTCTAGCTACCATTTCTTTAACAAAATCACTTGTTTTATTACGTTTTCCAGCCCCGATATCGATATGGCCTTCCATTGTAAAAGTAGCTCCTTGATAAAGATATGGAAGGACAATATTAATTAACCGGGTTTTCCTTTCCTCGGTAAAAAGTGCTACGATATCTTCGGTTAAGGATAATTCGAGAGAAATCCTCTCGTGCAGCTGTGTCATCCTCCGTGGAATAATGACCTTTCTTATGCATGCCCAGACGCCTTTTCCCTGGTTCTGAATAACAATTCCAGTAATAAACACCGTTTGATTCTTATGGACTTGTGAGTCAGTCCCGACCATCAACCGATAATTTCCGCTTGGAGCTAAGTTCATAAACGTAATAATATGGTCGAAGACCTGTTCAAATGACATACTCTGCTCACGTAAATTTTGGAACGAATAGTGATACACCTGATATTTTTTCAATTTGCTCATCACAGCCTTCCTTCGGCAAAGATTCACATTATTTATTATTCTATTATATGAATAAATATATATGCCCGTGCAGCGACAAACAGTAGCATCTATAAAATCCAGAATTAGGAAACAAAAACCGACTGTCCGCTGCACTCGAACAAGTTGAAAAAGGAACTGCCTGACCACATTGCGGTCAGGCAGTTTTTATCTAATATATAATTTTATCTCTTCAATTTGTTCGATATGGCGATGTTCGTGTAGGTAAATTAATTCCACCCATTGGTCAAGGGGGAGGTGTCCGAATAGCGGATGCTTAGCAGACCTTTCAGCTAGAAGTGATTTATCTTCAATTCTACTTAGCACCTCTAACAATACCTCTCTTGACATGTCCAATTCATCAATAATTTGCTCCATGGTTAGGGAGACTTCGCCTGGCAGGACGATATCTGGGGCATCTGCCTTAATTGAACGATCTGCTGCAAATTGGATTGGTTTTGGATCAGCCTTTCTGCTAATACCCTGCTTCAGACCATAAATAATTGATTGTGTAAAAGCTCTTTCTGCTAAAAATAGGTGATGGCAAACCTGTGAAACACTCCACATATCGCTAGCTGGCTTTTTGTTCAGTTCTTCTTTGGTGAGTGAATTGATTGTGCTAAATAATTGATTTCTAGTTTTTACTAGATGATCATTTACAGATATACTCATGACAATTCCCCCTTCAAAAGAGCATCCAATAATGTATATATTCGCTAGACAGGAATATATTCCTACGTATGTTGGGAGTTTATTTGAGTCAACATATTATCAAAAGGCAGAACCACCTATTTGGATGGTACCTGCCTTTTTTGGTGCCTGTCACCATTCGCCTCCTTTTTGGGTGGACCGTTAGTTAGGTGTTTGCTGATGGTGAGGGTGGTTAGCATTAAGATAATTGATAATATTACGTAATACCATGGGTCCCACCACACTTGACTGTGTAGGATTCCATTTTTCACAAAAGTGGTTGTTATGGAGTGTGTGAGAAGGGCCACAACTATATATTTCACCCAATTTGGACTATTAATAAATTTTGCCAAAATAACATAGATCATACTGGCGGTTAAGTAATATAGCGCTCCAAAGGCTGTGGTATCGCGGGAAATATTATCAAACCAGCCGAGTTCATAAGATCTATTCGAAAAAAACAATATAGGCATTATATGGATTGATCCAGAAATAGGCCCAATGATCAAAAACAGGAGCAATGTGTGTTGCAGACCCTTTATCGGGCGAGAAATTTTACTATATAATAATTTTGCCATTGCAAAATAAAAAGGTAGCCCTAATGAGGTGTAATAAGTCCTCCACCAATTATGTTTATAGATATGAAGTTCTAAAAATGCCCATTCGATCCCTGCAAAGAGTCCAATAATAGATAAAATCCATAGCCAGTTTTTATGAAAAGTAGCGATAAAGGTAGCCGCTGCAGGTAAGGCTAATGCATTGGAGGCGATGGCCCCGAGATTGCTATCATAAATTTCATTGTGTTTGATTAGTTTTGGGAAGTACTGGTAGCTAAAAAGGAAGTTATATATTACGGTTTCAATAATATAGCCAAGACCAACCATGGCTAGAAAATGCAGCAAAAATCGAGTGCTTTTCGTTTTGAAATAAACATACATTAGAAGGAAGATGCTTAGGATCCCTAATCCAATATACCAGTAGGAATTTTCATGCATTACTAATAGCTCCTTCTATTTAGGGTTTTATGAATAGTATCCAAAGGTGCTATAAAAATATACAAAAAAATATATTTTAAATCCGACTTGACTCATTGGATTTATTGTATTACTATTTGTTTACACTATAAAACTACTGGAAATTTAGGGGGGAGAAAGATGAACGCTTTTCTCATTATTATTAATATCGCTGTTTTACTTGTGCTCATGTTCGGTTTGTATATGATGCAAAAGAAACACGTATCTTTTTCAAAACGCGTTTTTGCAGGTTTAGGTCTAGGAATCATTTTAGGTTTTATTATTCATTTAATTTACGGTATTGAATCAGAGGTTACAGTAGAAACAATGGGTTGGTATAACATAGTTGGTACTGGCTATGTAAAATTACTTCAGATGATTGTTATGCCGCTAGTCTTTATCTCAATAGTCGGTGCCTTTACGAAATTAAAATTAACAAAAAATATCGGGAAAATCAGTATCCTTGTTATAGGAATTCTGCTCGGAACGACTGCCATTTCTGCAGCCATTGGAATTGGTGCGACATTAGGATTTGGTCTTGATGGCATGGAGCTAGTAGAAGGGGAAGCAGAAGCTGCCCGTAATGCAGCATTAGAGGAGAGAGCAGCTGGGGTTGAAGCAATGACGGCTCCGCAGCAAATTCTTGATATGTTCCCAGCTAATCCGTTCTTGGATTTAACAGGTGCACGCGCAACTTCAACGATTGGTGTCGTTATTTTTGCTGCACTTCTTGGAATTGCTTTTCTTGGAATCAAACGTAAAGAACCAGAACAAGCAGAATTTTTCGCGAAAATTATCGATACTTTATATTCTGTAATCATGCGAGTTGTTACGTTAATTCTTCGTTTGACTCCATATGGTATCCTTGCCATTATCACAAAAGTGGCAGCAACTAGTAATTATGAGGCCATTATGAACTTGGGAACATTTGTCATTGCATCGTATGCAGCAATAATTCTTATGTTTATTGTCCATTTACTGCTATTAACCATTGCAAAAATTAACCCATTTAATTATGTGAAAAAGGGCTTCCCAACTTTAATGTTTGCCTTTACTTCGCGTTCAAGTGCAGGTACATTACCGCTTACAATCAAAACACAATCAAAAGACTTTGGTGTTTCAGAAGGAATTGCCAACTTTGCAGGTTCGTTTGGACTTTCAATCGGGCAAAACGGATGTGCTGGTATCTATCCGGCGATGTTAGCAGTTATGGTTGCGCCAGCAGCTGGTATTAATCCATTAAGTCCAGGATTTATTCTTACACTTATTTTAGTAGTCACAATTAGTTCATTTGGAGTTGCAGGTGTTGGTGGTGGTGCAACCTTCGCTGCCCTAATCGTTCTCTCTATCATGGACCTGCCTATTGCGATTGTTGGTTTACTGATCTCGGTTGAGCCTCTAATTGACATGGGACGTACAGCTTTAAATGTTAGTGGTTCAATGATATCTGGAATCCTAACAAGTAAAGCAACAGGTGAATTTGAAACAGAAGTTTACCAACAGCCAAACGTTGTAGAAGCTTAATATAACAAAAGCTTGCCCCCTTAATGGAGATCATTAAGGGGGCTGTTTTGTTTATTCTTCTAAGCCCGATGAAAGACAACTCCGCTCGAAAAACCGGTAAAGCTGTCCTTCATAAGTTGGATGAAGGACAACTTTGTTCGAAAAACCGGTGAAGCTGTCCTTCATAAGTTGGATGAAGGACAACTCTGTTCGAAAAACCGGTGAGGCTGTCCTTCATAAGTTCTATGAGGGACAACTCTGTTCGAAAAACCGGTAAAGCTGTCCTTCATAAGTTGGATGAAGGACAACTCTGTTCGAAAAACCGGTGAAGTTGTCCTTCATAAGTTGGATGAAGGACAACTCTGTTCGAAAAACCGTTTAAGATGTCCTTCATAAGTTGGATGAAGGACAGCTCTGTTCGAAAAACCGGTGAAGTTGTCCTTCATAAGTTGGATGAAGGACAACTCTGTTCGAAAAACCGGTAAAGCTGTCCTTCATAAGTTGGATGAAAGACAACTCTGTTCGAAAAACCGGTGAAGCTGTCCTTCATAAGCCCGATGAAAGACAACTCCGCTCGAAAAACCGTTTAAGATGTCCGTCATAAGCTCTATGAGGGACAACTCCATTCGAAAAACCGGTGAAGCTGTCCTTCATAAGCTCTATGAGGGACAACTCCATTCGAAAAACCGTTTAAGATGTCCTTCATAAGCCCGATGAAGGACAACTCCGTTCGGAAAACTGGTCAAGTTGTCCTTCATAATTTAATTCCTTGTGTACTAGCAGATAAACTGAAATATTTGGTTGGCACAATTCTTGCATATAAAAAAGGTGTGAGAACAATTTAACCTCACTTATATAATTTTAGGAGGTGCTAGTAGTGAATAAAATTATTTCACTAGAGGAAGTTTCATCGATTTTTAAAGATGGAATGACAGTTATGGCAGGGGGATTTATGGGTGTCGGTACACCGCAAGACCTTATATCCGCCATGCTAGAAGGAGATATAAAAGATATTACCTTGATCGCAAATGATACCGCTTTCATCGATAGTGGAGTAGGACCATTAATTGTAAATCACAGAGTTAAGAAGGTAATTGCTTCACATATTGGTACGAATCCTGAGACAGGTAGGCAAATGATTGCCGGTGAATTGGACGTGGAGCTTGTCCCACAGGGTACACTTGCAGAACGTGTTCGAGCTGGTGGTGCAGGTCTTGGGGGAATACTGACTCCGACAGGCGTAGGAACGGTTGTTGAAGAAGGCAAAGAAAAGCTGACAGTAGATGGACGTGAATATCTTCTTGAAAAACCGCTTCGTGCAGAAGTGGCCCTACTTAAAGCATATAAAGCGGACAAAGCAGGGAATTTAGTCTATCATCGTTCTGCCCGGAATTTTAACCCGTTCATGGCGTTAGCGGCTGATTTAGTGATTGTTCAAGTAGAGAAGGTTGTTGAAATTGGGGAAATTGATCCAGATGATGTGATGACTCCAGGGATTCTAATCGATAAAATTTATGTTCAGGGAGGTAATCAGTAATGTTACAAACACTAATGAATCCAAAACAAATTATAGCTGCACGTGTGGCGAAGGAAATGAAAGACGGAGATGTAGTGAACTTGGGAATTGGCCTCCCGACAATGGTTCCGAACTACTTGCCTGAAGACATTAACGTCATTCTTCAATCTGAAAATGGTTACGTTGGCCTCGGACCTTTAGATGGAGAGATTGATCCGGATTTAGTCAACGCTGGTGGCCAGCCTGCGGGTATACTTCCAGGTGGTGCATTCTTTGACAGCGTATTTTCTTTCGAGTTAATCCGCGGAGGCCATGTTGACTTAACCGTTCTTGGGGGATTAGAAGTGGACACTAATGGCAATCTTGCCAATTGGATGGTTCCCGGAAAAATGGTTCCTGGAATGGGTGGCGCCATGGATTTAGTTACAGGTGCAAAGAAAGTCATTGTTGCGATGGAACATACAGCGAAAAGTGGATCTTCTAAAATACTAGAAGAATGCCGTTTACCTTTAACAGGAAAAGGCGTAGTTGACTTAATTGTAACTGAGCTAGCTGTCTTTCGTGTAACAGATGATGGCTTAGTTCTTGAAGAACTTCAAGAAGGAGTCGATCTAGAAACAGTTAAGGAAAAAACAGAGGCTTCATTTAAGATAAATCCAACTATTTTATATAAGTAGTTTCATAGTAAGCTTCGAAAATCAAAATCTATTTGCACAGGAGGAAGGATAAATGCGTGATGTTGTAATTGTAAGTGCTGTACGTACAGCGATTGGAACTTTTATGGGGAGTTTGAGCAATACCCCGGCAACCGAGCTGGGTGCACTTGTGATAAAGGAAGCTTTAAACCGTGCGGGTATTGAAGGCGAGCTAGTGGATGAAGTAATTATGGGGAACGTTCTTCAGGCAGGCCTTGGTCAGGGTCCTGCTCGTCAGGCTGCGATTAAAGCTGGTTTGCCAATTGAAGTTTCCTCTATGGCTATCAACAAACTTTGCGGATCGGGCCTAAAAGCAGTCCATCTTGCAACCCAGGCAATCCAGACGGGGGAAGCGGAAATCGTTGTAGCAGGCGGAATGGAAAACATGAGCTTGGCTCCTTACTTGCTAACGAATGGACGTACAGGGTACCGCATGGGAGATGGAAAGATTATAGACAGCATGATAAAAGATGGTTTGGAATGTGCATTGAACTCGTATCATATGGGTGTGACAGCAGAAAATATTGCCGAGCAATACGGCCTGAGCCGTGCAGAACAGGATGAATTTTCAGCATGGAGCCAGCAAAAGGCTGAAAAGGCAATCAAAGAAGGGAAGTTCGAGGAAGAAATTGTTCCGGTTGTGATTCCACAGCGCAAAGGTGAGCCGATTGTATTTGCTACCGATGAATTTCCTCGTGCAGGTGTCACTGCCGATAAGCTTGGAAAACTAAAACCTGCTTTTAAAAAGGAAGGAACAGTTACGGCTGGAAACGCTTCTGGTATCAATGATGGTGCCGCAGCTTTAGTTCTAATGAGTAGAGAAAAGGCAATCGAACTGGGTATCAAACCAATGGCGATTATCCGTGCGAATGGAACAGCGGGTGTTGATCCGAAGATTATGGGTATTGGACCTGTTCCCGCCACTAAAAAGGCACTTGAAAAAGCAGGACTATCAATGGAAGATATGGACCTAATTGAGGCGAATGAAGCGTTTGCCGCACAATCTTTGGCTGTCGGCCGTGAACTACAGATTCCAAATGAGAAACTAAATGTAAATGGTGGTGCTGTGGCCTTGGGCCATCCAATTGGTGCCAGTGGAGCACGGGTACTTGTCACGTTATTGCATGAAATGAAACGCAACGGTTCCCGCTATGGATTGGCAACGCTTTGTATTGGCGGCGGTCAAGGTATTGCAACAATTATCGAAATGGAAAGTTAAATTTGAACGAGCGAATTCAAGATTACTTTATTCCGCAAAAACGGAAAATTCCATTTTTGCGGAATAAAAGAGTAGGGGATTTCCAGATAAACGGAATTTAGCCTTTTAATTATTATTTTGGTGTTTATATTATTTTATAAGCATAAAACCTATATAATAAAATTGAATTTTTATAGTTTTTTAGAATATTCTACTGTTGGCATAAAACTTGCATTTAATTAATTGTAAGCTACTAATTGTAAACGCTTACCTTTGGGGAGGTAGGTTTAAAATAGCTTACATAATAATAGTAAGAGGGGGATTTTCATGGATTTAATTGCTATTCTTCTGGCGCTCGGGCTGTTAATGTTTGTCGCCTACCGTGGTTTTTCTGTTATCTTATTTGCACCAATTTGTGCACTCTTAGCCGTTTTACTTATCGAACCGGCTCACGTTTTACCGTTCTTTTCAGGCGTATTCATGGAAAAGATGGTTGGGTTTATTAAATCGTATTTTCCAGTGTTCTTATTAGGAGCAATTTTTGGGAAAGTAGTTGAAATGTCAGGGATTGCAGAATCAATTGCCAAGACTATCGTTCGTATGCTTGGTGCAAAACGTGCCATGCTGACAATCGTATTATTGGGTGCAATCTTAACGTATAGCGGAGTAAGTTTATTCGTAGCCGTTTTTGCAATTTATCCATTTGCAGCTCAAATGTTTAGACAAGCTAATATCCCTAAAAGACTTATTCCAGGTACAATCGCACTTGGTGCGTTCACATTTACCATGGATGCGTTACCGGGTACACCACAAATTCAAAACGTTATTCCAATCGCTTTCTTTAAGACAGACATATATGCTGCCCCAATACTTGGAACAATAGGTGCAATATTCGTCTTAACAATGGGCCTATTATACTTGGAGATGAGAAGGAAAAAGGCCGAGAGAGCAGGAGAAGGCTATTTTGGATTCGGATCAGAGAATGCAGCTGCTCTTGAACTTGCCTTAGTGACTGAAAAAGAGACTGCGCCTGATTTAACGACAGAACAGTCTGTTTTAAGGCAAATATTGGCTTTTGTTCCGCTGATTCTCGTAGGGGTGACCAATAAGCTTTTTATAACGTTTATCCCACAATGGTATCCGAATGGATTTGATTTTTCGGCAATCGGGTTAAAAACATATGCAGTGGACGTTCCAGCGGTTGCCGCCATCTGGGCGATTGAAATGGCGTTAGTTGTCGGAATTGTAAGCTCACTTGCCTATAATTGGAAACGTGTAACCGGAAACTTTAAAGAGGGACTCAACCAAAGTATTGGCGGGTCATTACTTGCCACGATGAATACAGGTGCTGAATATGGTTTCGGTGGGGTTATTGCTGCACTTCCTGGATTTACAAAAATCAGTGATGGAATCTCAGGTACGTTCACAAACCCGCTTGTTAACGGTGCTGTAACCACCAGTACACTTGCCGGTATTACTGGGTCGGCCTCCGGTGGTATGGGTATTGCATTAGGGGCAATGGCAGATAAATACAATCAGGCTATTGCTGCAGCCAATATTCCACCTGAAGTTATGCACCGTGTTGTTGCCATGGCATCGGGTGGTATGGATACGCTTCCACATAATGGAGCGGTTATTACCTTGCTAGCTGTAACCGGATTAACACATAAACAATCGTATCGCGACATATTTGCTATTACCATCATCAAAACATTAGCTGTTTTTGTCATTATTGGGATTTATACTCTATTCGGTCTTATATAAAAAGGGAAATTAATAGTTTTATATTATAAGAGGAGTGATTTGTATGCAAAAGTCTTTAGAAGGAAAAGTAGCATTTATTACAGGGTCTGCAAGTGGAATTGGATTGGAGATTGCAAAAACCTTTGCACAAGAAGGCGCAAAAGTAGTAATTTCTGATATGAATAAGGAAAAAAGTGACCAAGTAGCTATAGAATTAAATGAGCAAGGCTTTGAAGCACTCTCTGCTCCATGCGATGTTACCAATGAGGAAGCATATAAAAATAGCCTTGAGCATGCCTATAGAACGTTTGGCAGAATCGATATTTTAGTTAATAATGCAGGACTTCAACATGTAGCACCAATTGAGGAATTTCCAACTGAAAAATTTGAACTATTAATCAAAGTTATGCTAACTGCACCGTTTATTGGGATAAAAAACGTATTTCCAATGATGAAAGAACAAGGATTCGGTAGAGTGATTAATATGGCTTCGATTAATGGAGTTATCGGATTTGCTGGTAAAGCTGCCTACAATAGTGCGAAGCATGGTGTTATTGGTTTAACAAAGGTTGCGGCATTAGAAGGTGCGGCACATGGAATCACTGTAAACGCCTTATGCCCGGGTTACGTTGATACCCCACTTGTAAGAAACCAGCTTAAAGACTTGTCCATTACAAGAAATGTTAGTCTTGATCGTGTCATTGAGGACGTACTTTTCCCGCTAGTACCTCAAAAAAGGCTTTTATCCGTATCTGAAATTGCCGATTATGCCGTCTTTTTAGCTAGTGAAAAGGCAAGAGGTGTTACTGGACAGGCTGTAATTCTAGATGGCGGCTATACAGTACAATAATTATATTCATGAGAATCCTATTCGATTCAGTCGAATAGGATTCTTTTATTCATGAAAGTGCTTAAAGTAGTCCGGAAATATCAGAATTCTTTGATATAATTAACATAGAAAACTGAACAAGGGGATAAGATGATGAATCTACGAATTGGAGAAATCCCAAATAATTGGCTCGAGGAAATTATTAATTTATCAGCCGAAAGAATTGTTGTAGTTGATCGTGATGGAGTAATTTGCTATATCAATGAGGCGTATTGTGAGTTTTTAGAAACAACGGTTGACAAAGCGATGCGCCAGCCTGTTCTAGATATTATAGAAAATTCCCGAATGCATATTGTCGCTAAAACTGGGCAGGCAGAAATTGCAGCTGTTCATAAAATTAAAGGCAGTGAGATGATCGCTAATCGATTTCCGCTTATTGTTAAAGGTGAATTAGTTGGTGCTGTTGGTACAGTAATGTTTCGTAATCCTGAGGAATTGCATATGTATAGCGGGAAAATCCAGCATTTGGTGGAAGAATTGAAATATTATAAAACAAAAGCAGAAAAAAATATAAAAAGTAAGTATCATTTCTCTGATTTATTAGGAAATAGTACAAGCTTTTTGGCAGTAAAAACACTTGCGGAGAGAATTTCCGGAAGCCAGTCAGCAGCTTTATTGTTAGGTGAATCTGGTACTGGTAAGGAATTGTTTGCTTCAGCTATCCATAACAACAGCATACGTTCAGCATTTCCCTTTGTACCGATCAACTGTGCATCAATTCCTGAGCAATTACTAGAATCAGAACTGTTCGGTTATGACGATGGAGCGTTTACTGGAGCAAAAAAGGGTGGCAAGAAGGGTCAGTTTCAAATTGCGAATAATGGGACTATTTTTCTTGATGAAGTAGGCGATATGCCACTTGCGATGCAAAGTAAACTATTGAGAGTTTTGCAGGAAAAGGAGATACAGCCAGTCGGTGGACAAAAATCGATTCCTGTTGATGTGCGGATTATTGCGGCAACACATCGGGACTTAGAAAAGATGGTTGAAGAAGGGAAGTTTCGGCAGGATTTATACTATCGATTAAATGTAATAAAAATAGAAATTCCCCCTCTAAGGGAACGAAAAGGGGATATCGAGTTAATTTCAATCAAACTATTAGAAAAACTAGAAGCTAAGTTTCATCGTAAAGCTGTAGGATTATCTACCGAAGTAATAGAAAGACTCGAGTTGCATTCGTGGCCAGGAAACATTCGGGAGCTTGAGAATGTGCTAGAGCGTTGCATCAATGTTTTGGATGGTACTACGATTGAAATCCCACACCTGCCATTATATTTACGAGATCAAGGTTTGAAAAGTAAAAATTCGCAAGCAATGAATCCAATAGGCCCAGAAAAAATTGTACCATTACCTGTCCTACCGTTAAAAGAAGCTCTAGCCCAAGTTGAAAAACAATCAATATTAAATGCATTGGTAGTTACCAATGGAAACAAACAAGAAGCAGCAAAGCTACTGGAAATTGGAAAAACCAGTTTTTACGAGAAATGTAAATTTTATGATGTGAGATAAACCTCTACGAATAGTCTTAGAAAATTTAATTAACCTTATAGAAACGGCCAAGACCCCATTCATAAGGATTCCTGGCCCTTCCAGTTATTCTCTTTTTCCCAAGCCCTGCATGATAAATTGGATCGTGCGCTCAGTTTCCAGTTCGTCATCCCATTCCAGATGCGGAAAAAGTATAAAACGGGAAAATAAGAATCCGAAAACACTGGTAATCGCTAATCTTGCCACACTTTCAGCTGGCATTTCAATAATCTGGCCTTTTTCCTGATAGCCCTTTATTAAGAGTGAAACGCGGTCAAATATTTTCTGTGCAATCTGTTCGAAAAATTGTTCGCGTAATTCTGGGTGGAAGGGGATTTCTTGAAGCATGATTCGAACAACTGGAAGCATTCTTATCAAAAGATCTCTTCGATTTTCAATGGTCGCTCTCAGAAAATCCTCGACTCGGTCATATTCCTTATCGAGTACTTTATAAAAATCCATAACAACCAATGGTCCGATCGACTTTGTCATCAGCGGAACAACAATCGATGTCAACAAATCCTTTTTCGTTTTGTAATGCCGAAAAATCGTTCCCTCGGCTACTCCTGCCTTTTTGGCAATTTCACTTGTCGAAGATGCAGCATAGCCCTTTTCTGAAAAGGTTTCGATTGCGGAAACGAGTATTTTTTTTTGCTTCTCTGTTAATTTTTCTTCATCAAATAGCTGCTGCAACATCATTTCTTCTTCAGACATTGGAATACCCCTTTAAGACGTTTATTAATCTACGATTAGATTTTTCGATATTTCTTCAATGCTAATACATTTAAGACAATAAATACAAGGGCAAAGCCTAACAATACAAGCAACTCATTTCGAATAGCGCTTAATCCTAGCCCTTTATACATAACATCGACTAAGGCACTGCCGCCATAGTACATCGGCATACATTTAGCTATGACCTGCATCCAGCCTGCCATGCCTTCCACAGGGAAAATACCTGCGAAAAAGACTTGGGGTATAATCGCAATCGGAATGAATTGCATCATCTGGAATTCCGAATTTGCGAAGGCCGACAATAATATACCAAGTGACAAGGCAACAAGAGCTAAGCATAGATTAATTAGGATTACGTTCCATACGGAACCAACAAGCATAATATCCAATACTTTAACGGAATAAAAGACCACGATAATTGTTTGAATGACCGCAAATATTCCGTATCCCATTAGATATCCAAAAACAATATCCCTTCGTTGAATGGGCGTTGCCATCAAGCGGTCTAGTGTACCAGTGGTTCGTTCCCGCAACAAAGCAATCCCTGAAATTAAAAAGACGAAGAAAAAGACAAAGAATCCGACTAATATAGGGCTTAACTGATCAAAAAAGATTGTATCTTTATTTCCGTATATATATGAAGTTGTGAGTTCTGGCGCTGCGACATTCTCTATTTCCAAGGGTGCTCCAGGAGGAAGTTTACTTTGAACCGTTTCAAGAAATAAGGCCATGTTGCTCGCCTGATTCTTTCCATTTTCAGCTGCAAGGGTTTGCTGGATCTTCATTAGTATGGCCTTGGTAGTGGAGGGCTGTGCATTTGTAAGAGTTAATACAATCTCATCGCCATTAAATTGAAGCGCTCCATCTAATTCATCTTCAATCAAGACCTGTTCCACATTAACAAGTTGGTCATACCGCACAACGATGATATCCTTATCTTTTAACAGTTCTACAAGGGCTTCATCCGCATTTGTAACAGCGATCTTAGGATCGACTGTACTACTGGAAAGAAGGTAATTGAGCAGGGTGATAATGAGTAAGGGGGCCACCATCATCATTGCAAGGGCCCGCTTATCACGTAACATTTGATGAATAATCCGTTTTACCATCGCAAGTATTCTCATGCCTTGTTACCTCCAGCCTGTAAAAAGACCTCTTCTAAGCTTGTGATTCCGTATTGTTTCTTTAATTCTAAGGGCGATCCGCTGGTGATGATTTCTCCATCTCTTACCATCGCAAGATAGTCACATTTTTCCGCTTCGTCCATCACATGTGTGGTCAATAAAATAGTCTTTCCGGCATTTTTCAAGCGATAGAGTTCCGTCCAAATTGATAATCTTAATTCCGGGTCAATCCCAACGGTAGGTTCATCCAAGATAAGCACTTCGGGGTCCTGAATTAAGGCAACGGCAAGGGATAATCGTCGTTTCATTCCTCCTGAATAATCCTGAACCTTCTTATTTAAATCCGCTGTAAGATTAACTAAATTTGCTGCATAGGATATTCGTGTCTTTTGTACATCTTTCTTTAGCTTAAAGAGTGACGCGAAGAAAGCAAGATTTTCTGCTCCTGTTAAATCACTATATAATGCATCCGCCTGCGCCATATAGCCGATCTTTTGTAATAAATTTAGATTCGGGACGGCAGTATCCAAGACAAGGACATTGCCTTGTGAGGGACGATCCATGCCAACAATCAGTTTCACCATGGTTGTTTTTCCAGACCCAGAAGGGCCGATTAATCCATAAATTTGTCCAGATTCTACCGTTAAACTGATATTGTTCAAGACGCGCTTTTTTCCAAAGCTTTTGCTTACTTCATTAATAACAATCGCTGATACCATCATAAACCTCCTCTAAGAGTCAAAGTGAGTGATTACTCACTTTTATTATAATTGAAACCACCCATTGGTCAATAGGTAAAGAAGTCGAATATTTTTGAAAGTAGATAATTACTTTTTTACTCATAAAAGTTTCGCTATAATAAGTTTTGGAGGTGAGCGTATGGCAAGGGAACGAAAGTTTTCGACGGATGATTTATTTAAAACTACAAAACAATTGCTTCTTCAGCAAGGCTATGAAGGATTTAACTTTAGTCTGTTGGCGGATCGGCTAGAAGTATCGAGAGGCGCATTGTATAAATATTATGAGAACAAAGAGCAATTAATTACCGATTTTATGATTTATGAAATGGAGCAGTTCCTTCTTGAATTAAAAGAAATGGATAAACATAAAGACTTTGATTCACAGTTTGATTTCCTCATGAACCTTATTTTTAATAATACGGAAATCATGCAATTGATAAAGGTGGCACAACATATCCTATTAAATTCAAATGAGAAAGGAAAAGAAAATAAAGAAAAACTCGAAAAGCTGCCTTTAGAATTATATAAGTATTTGCAGAGCTTTATCGATGTAGGAAAGGCAAACGGGAAGCTAAAACACCATATTCCCGATAGCCTCATGCTAGGCTTTATTTTTCAATCGGTGGCAATTCCTAATCATTATGGCATTTCTCAGTCTGAATGGGTATGTTCCATTAAAGAAATCATTAGTAAGGGGATGTTCACAAACGAGTAATTGACACAAATGTTACTTTAAAAGATAATAAAAGTAGCGATTATGTCATTTATTTTTTACTCAAAGTAACACTTTTGTCACCTTTATTTTAGACCGTGTTTTCTATTAAAATAGTGAGGGGAACGAAACCTATGAATTCATTCTTACAGTCGATCACCGATCGTGCAACTTCGAAAAAAGGAATGTGGATTACGCTTGGCGTATGGCTATTAGCCACTGTGTTGTTGGCAACACTTGCACCAAGTGCAAAAGAATATGAGTCATCAAGCATAGACTCCATTCCTGCAGAGGCACAATCTGTTATTGCTCAAAATAAAGTGGATGAATATTTTAAAAATAACGATGGAATCCCAGCGATATTAGTTTTTCAATCCGCTGACAATAACCATGTTGAATTAGCACAGCTGGTTTCGTTCTTTGAGGAAATTACTAATGTAGAGGGAATAAAGGAGATTGTTCCTTTAACAAGCATGCCTCCACAGGCAACAGCAAGCTTCTTCTCAGAAGATCAGAGTACTCTAATTCTTCCTTTAACATTTGAATCATCTATTGAGACTAAAGAATTGAGAACTTTACTTGAGCAGATTAGTAAAATTGTCAAAGACTCTACAGATTTAACGTTAAATATTACTGGTCCAGCAGGAATTGGAGTGGATTCTCTTAATTTATTTTCCAGGGCAGATGTTGTTCTTATACTATCAACAGTAGGATTAATTCTTATTCTATTAATCGTTATCTATCGTTCACCATTACTGGCACTTATTCCACTAGTAGCAGCAGCCTTCGTTTACGAGGTAGTGAATCAGATCCTCGGCTTAATGGGAAAAGCAGGATTGATGTTAAATAACCAAACGTTATCAATCATGACCATTCTTTTATTTGCAGCGGTGATTGATTATTCATTATTTGTGTTCTCACGGTATCGTGAGGAATTGAAGAAGCATGAAACGAAATATGAGGCAATGAAATATGCAATGAGAGAAACAGGTATGCCTGTATTTTTCTCAGGAGGAACCGTTTTGGCAGCCATGCTAGTCCTGTTCTTTGCAAAGTTTGCTGATTATCGAAATTTCGCACCAATTTTCGGAACAGCCATGGCTGTCATCATGCTGGCATCGATTACGCTCGTTCCTGCATTGTTTACTCTGTTTGGAAGAAAAGCCTTCTGGCCTAAAGTTCCACGGGTAGGCGATGATACCGTGAAAACTAATTCAGCCTGGAGCAAAATCGGACGTTTTGTTGTAAAAAAACCAGTCCTTTCTGCTTCAGTTATTGGAGTAGTCCTTCTCGTTTCAGCGAGTAATATGCTGAACTTGAATTATGAGTTTGATACAATGAAATCGTTCCCGAAAGATATGCAATCAAGACAGGGCTATGAGATTATAGAAGAAAAGTTTGAAAAGGGAGATCTTGCCCCAACAACCGTTTTATATGAAGCGAAAGAGGCAATTACGGAAGAACAACAGGCAACCTTGCTCACTACCCTAGCTGATCAAAAGCTAGTCAGTAGTGTCCGTCCGAGTGGCAGTACCGAGGACAAAAAGGTAATCCAAATGAGTCTTACTTTTGAGGAAAGTCCATATGCAGTTGAAACAATGGATGCCTTGGAAAAAATGGTCGATGGTGTCGATAAGATTTTGGCAGATAGTAACTTAGAGGGTGAACTATATTTTGCTGGAGAAACGGCGAAGAAAGTTGATGATCGTGCAACAAACAACAGAGATCTTGTCGTCATCGTTTTGCTTGAGTCCATCTTAATCTTTGCGATGTTAATCGTCATGACAAAATCAATTAAAATGCCTATTTATATGATGGGAACTATATTAATCTCGTTCCTGGCGGCTGTCGGACTAGGTATGTTCTTAAGCAGCCTGTTCTTTGATATCGATTCCATCAGTAATCGCGTCCCAATCTATTCGTTTGTATTCTTAGTTGCCCTTGGTATTGATTACAATATCATCTTAATATCGAGATTCATGGAGGAAAGGAAAAAGCACTCTGTGAAACAAGCAGTTGAAATTGCTGTTTCTACAACGGGTGGCGTGATTTCATCTGCAGGAATTATTCTTGCGGCTACCTTTGCAGTGTTAATGACCCAGCCGATTCAAATATTATTTGTCTTTGGCTTCATTGTCGCAGTTGGTATTTTGCTAGACACCTTCCTCATTCGGGGAATCCTATTACCAGCATTAATCGTTTTATTTGAAAAAGATAAACCAGCTTTTGAGAAGGATACGGTATCATAAAAAATAGGTTGAGTTAAGCACCTTGTTGATTCAACAGACAAGTTAAACACAACAAATAAAAAAAACGTATCATAGGGATTTAACTATGATACGTTTTTTTATGGACTATTCTACTAAATTTATTTATTTAATAAATGTGGAAATGCTTAAACGGCTAGTTTATGATAAGAGTGAATATTAAGAATAACAACCAGATTGGATGGGAGCTTGTTGATTCTATTAGATTACATTGTTAATCTCTCAATTTTTTCATTATTAGTAAGTATACCGTTAGTCATCCGCTCGTTTATCAATCATAGACCAATAAAGCAGGTACGTCTTTGGGCAGGTATTTATGGGGGAATTGTTTCCGTCATCCTCGTCATGCTTTCAATACAGGAGCAGGGATACTCCTACGACATTCGATACGCTCCAGTAATTCTCATTTATACTTTTCTTGGACCAGTCGCAGGAATCATTACAGGTGCATTTGCCTTAATTGCAAGATTGTTTACAAGCGGACAGTGGTACCCTGCGATAACTGGCTGGATGATTAGTATGACAGGATTTATTATCATTCATATGTATACAAAACATCTAACCTACGTAAAAAGATGTCTAGCTATATTTGGAACGTATGTAGTTGCTTATGTTCTTACTGTCCTTAGTTTTCACATCCTAATAGATAATCCTTTATTTCATCTTGAATATTTGTTGTTTGTGCTGTTAGGTGTGATCTTTGGCGGATTACTAATTGAGTCCTATGTGAAGCTGTACAGATTAAATAGTCGTTTAACAGACATGTATAAGCTAGTTGAGGCAAGTGAGTCAAAATACAGATTAATCGCTGAGAACACATCAGATTTGATTATAGTAATGGATAAAGAGCATGCGATTAGTTATTTCTCTCCTTCACACGAGTACGTATTAGGATACGAGTACTGTGAAATCGAAAATTATAAATTATGTAAGTTCATTCATCCAGATGATGTCAGAATGTTTAAACAAACAATTAGCGAGATGTTTGTAAGTGAAAACTCCCAATCGATAGAATTCCGGCTAGGTCACAAGGCAGGTCATTGGATCGTATTTGAGTCCCGTTGCATGCCTGTAAAGGGAGAGAACCAGTTAATTCAGTCGATTGTAATCATCAGTAGAGATATCTCTGAAAGAAGAAAGGCAGAGGAGTTTCTTTTACAATCTGAAAAGCTTTCCATTGTCGGCGAGTTAGCAGCCGGTGTAGCACATGAAATTCGCAACCCGCTGACAACGGTAAAAGGATTTGTACAGCTATATAAAGCAGAAAATAGTTCGATTGTTTATAACGATTTACTCTTAAGTGAACTAGAACGAATTGAGACGATTACAAGTGAGTTGCTCTCCTTAGGAAAACCTCAAGCTGTTCAAATGAATCGATTAAATTTAAAAGATTTGATCGAGAATACACTTGAGCTACTCTCCCCGCAGGCACATATGAATGCAATTCAGTTAAAACTATATGTGGAGAAATCAGAATTTTATATTACTGGTGAAAAGAATCAATTAAAACAGGTATTCCTCAATGTTTTAAAGAATGCAATCGAGTCCATGGCAGATGGCGGAGAAATCTACATTAACATCCTAAAAAGGAATGAGGGTGAGTGTATTATTTCCTTCCAAGACCAAGGGGTTGGCATACCTGAGGAAATCCTGCCGCGGTTAGGTGAGCCTTTTTATACCTTGAAGGAAAAGGGAACGGGTCTCGGTTTGATGATCTGCCATAAAATTATTAAACAACACCATGGTAGTATTACCTTTCAGAGTAAAATGAATGAAGGAACCTTAGTCGAAATTAAGTTACCGTTAACGCGGTAGGACCTAGGCTCTGATCCTTAGTGCAAAAGTTGCACAGGGTCAGGCCTATTTTTTATGATTAGGATTAATTCTTTCAAAGAGTTGCACACTTTTTCAAAAATATGCTATTATTTATTATATACTACATTACAACACTAATGCACTATGTCGGGGAGGAGGGAAAGGATTGATTCTAAATTTAGATGGATCAAAGCCGATATACTTACAAATTTCGGAGTGGTTGGAGCTCGAGATTTTGAACGGGAATTTTGAGAGTGATCAAAAAATCTACTCCCAGTATCAGCTGGCTGAAATTTTTAATATTAATCCTGCCACCGCAGCCAAGGGCCTAAATATATTAGCAGACGAAGCGATTCTCTATAAAAAGCGTGGCCTTGGGATGTTTGTCGCAAGCAATGCAAAAGAAAGTATACGTAGCAAGCGGAAAAGTCAAACGTTAAAAAGCATGGTTATAGAAATTGTGCTGGAAGCGGAACGGTTGAAGGTTAGTAAGGAAGAATTAATCCAAATGATTCAGGCAACCAATACGGGGGAGGTAGAGAAATGAACGTGATCAAGTGCAGTGGTTTGACTAAGGTTTATGGGAGAACAAAAGCGTTAAATAATCTATCTTTTACAATAGAAGAAAATAAAATTACTGGTTTAATCGGGAGAAATGGGGCTGGGAAAACAACGCTTCTTAAGATCATAGCTGGATATTTAAAGGAGACCTCTGGTGAATTAAAGGTTTTTTCAGAACATCCCTTCAACAACCTCAACGCATCAGCCAATACCATTTTTATTCATGATCAAATGAATCTACCGACAGCCTTAAATCTTAAGGAGATTTTAGAGGTGGCAGCTAGTTTTTATCAGAATTGGGATCGTGGCCTTGCGGAGCGTCTTTTTGATTATTTCTCTTTAAACCCGATGCAGCATTTCGATGGTTTATCTAAGGGGATGAAGAGTACATTTACGATGATTTTAGGAATATCGGCCCGCTGTTCGTTGACGATTTTTGATGAACCGACAACAGGGATGGATGCAGCGGTGAGAAAGGATTTTTATCGCGCCTTGCTCAAGGATTATATAGCAAATCCACGTACGATCATTATTTCAAGCCATCATTTGAATGAAATTGAGGATCTACTTGAAGATATCCTTCTAATGAGGGATGGGAAAGAACTTCTGCATATACCGGTAGCCGATTTGAAGGAGTGGGCAATTGGAGTTCAAGGAAAGTCATCCAACGTAAATGAATGGACAACTGGTAAAGAAATCCTTTATACGAAAAATATCGCCGTTAACCATATGTATGTTGTTGTTAAGAATGAGCTTACTGAAATGGAAAGGCAAAATGCTAAGACTGCTGGCTTGGAATTCACTAACGTTTCATCAAGTGATTTATGTGTCTACCTGACGAGTAAAAAGAAAGGGGGAATTGATGATGTCTTTATCGAAGGCTAACTTGATGGATGTTGTAAAAAGACAGTACGTATTTAAGCTAAAGTCATATATTCAGGTTTTTATGACACTTGTGGTCCTCCAATTGTTAGCGATACTTTTCTCATTTAACGGTGCGGGGATGATGGGCTCAAGCAATGCTAGTGTCGAAGTGGATATCCAATTTTACTCTGCGGATATCGTGGTTGTTTTTACGATGCTATGGGCGTTTATCACGGCGATTCTGATTACGACTAAAGCCTATAGAAATGATGACTTTGCGTTTGTAACCAACCGCCTGAGTAGTAATCTATCCAATATGATATTTTTGCTTACCGCAAGTATCCTTGGTGCGACTTTGGCCATTCTCTCTTCGTATTTAATGAAAGTGATGATGTATTTTTTAGGGCAACAACTTGTTAACACAACCAATGTAACCTCCGTTTCTGTAGAATTACTACTGGGCATAACTGCAACAATTTTCTATGTCTTATTAGCTAGTGCTTTAGGCTATTTTGTTGGCATGCTCGTCCAGTTAAATAAGATTTTTATTGTATTAATTCCAGTGCTTTTTTTCGGATCCTTGTTTTTGGGTGAGGTAAGTGGAAAAGGTAAATTCGTGACAGCAGCATTCGAATTTCTCTTTATGGAGCACTCCCTCCTTCTATTTATTGTTAAAATAATCATCACAGTAGGCTTTCTTTTTACCAGTGCGTTTGTTTTGTCTAACAGAATGGAGGTAAGACCATGATGTCTTTGATCCCATTACTCATAACCATTATTATCGTCATCGCTTTCGTAGCTTTGGTAGGTAGAATTATGAAAAGAACGATAAATAAAGGTGGAAGATCTATTTATAGCAAGAGAGTTCGGTGGCTAGTTGGCGGGTATATTGCTCTTTTACTTATCGGTATGGGTGTGGAGGCGCTTCTTCCAGTCAAGGCGTTGAGCGAAGAATATATAGTGGATCGTGAAGAACTAGATCAAGAAAGTATTGATTTATATACTGCCGCAACAGAGGGAAAAATCGCTGAGCAGGACCGCTCGTTTATTCGGAAAGATTGGAACCTAAACTACGAAGGTGAGAAACTCAACATTGCAAGTCAAAACGATGAATATCTAGAAACCCAGATTATTGTGGAAAGAAAGCAAGACAATGACGGAAAGATAGAGGCTCTATTTTATAGTACACGCTCCATTGTAAATAATATGGACATTACCGAAAAGATCCATCCACCAGGTTTAGACCTAGCGGATAATATCCTGACCGTAAGCAATCCAATAAAAGTACAGTTAAAGTACCACCAGTTCCAAAACGTATTCTCCATCAACCAATTTACCGGAGAGGACACATTATTCGATAACAATACATCCTACCATGGACAAAGCATCCTCTACATCAGAATCCCTAACAACCTAGAATTAATCCATGATGAAAACCTAAATATATATTATGTTGATTAGATGTTGTCTTAATGTTGAATGGTGCCGCTTTAATGGTGCCTGTCACCACGCATGGACAATGTCCACTCTCAACGGACAGTTACTAAGAAAGGTAAGAGGCATATCAATCGATGATGCCTCTTTTTTTGTTCTTGGAACATTTAGTCAATTTGGTGTTGTAAACAATGATATGAATAGTGTAAAATTACACTATAAGATAAAAGTAATACATAAGAGGGAGTGTTAATATGGGGAAGAAAATTTTGGGGTTATTTTTATACTTTGGGGTCATACCGCTTGGTCTTTCACTTATTCCTTTTGCAATAGCGTATGATAAATTAATGATTACTTCACTTGTTCCGCTCATTCTAGGCGGTGTCCTGATTGGCTTTTTTGCTAGCAAGAGATTGCAGAAACAGGATAGATTGAAGGAACTTGCGATTGTGTTTCTACTTCCGCTTGCCTATACGGCCGTTTTATGGGCAGTCTTTATGCTGATTACCGGTGGATTTTCCGGAGCAATGGCCTGGTTGATTTATTGTATTTTCCACATTGCTATGGCTCCAATTTTTTTTCTTGCTTCTTTAATGGGTGAGGGCCGTTTGTTTTTATGGGCGCCGCTTGCTTATGAACTTTCATTTGTGTTTGGGATCTTATTAGCGATCCTGATTAAGAAAGACTGGAAGGCTTTTGGTTTTAATAGGAAGCAACTGCTTTCAGTATTGACGGTGTTCGTTCTAGCGATGGCTACGGGAGCGACCGTTCAATGGCAGCGGAGTAAAACCGTGTTGCCTTCCTATGGTTTTGATTATGGTGGAGGCTATTCTAGTACCGACCTCTATCCGTATGAAGTGTTGAATCCAGAAAATAAGCTTCCGAAGCTTAGTGAACCTGCTACATTTACAATCAAAGATTTAAGTGAAATGCCTGTTTTAGACGGAGCGGAAGCGGCTTTTCCGGTTTATTCTGCTTTTGCCAATGCTACCTATGAAAATATTGAAGGTGTTATGGGGGAAGTAAAAGAAGTTGTCACTTTCACCAATACGATTTATGCCTATGAGCGATTATTGTCTGGAGAAGTAGATATATACTTCGGAGCCGAGCCATCGAAGGAGCAATTAGAAATGGCAGAACGTGCAGGAAAAGAACTGGTGATGACGCCAATTGGCAAGGAGGCATTTGTATTCTTTGTCAATCCTGACAATAAGGTAGATAGTTTAACAGTTTCAGAGATTAGAGAAATATATTCGGGTACAATTACAAATTGGTCTGCTCTCGAAGGGAAGAATGAAAAGATTATTGCCTTTCAGCGCCCTAAGAATTCGGGAAGCCAAACCCTTTTAGAAAAAATTATGGGGGATACCCCGATTATGAAGCCTTTGAAGGAAGAGGTTCCTGAAGGGATGGGTGGGATCATTGAGCAAGTGGCCGATTATCGAAACTACGATAATTCAATTGGATTTTCCTTCCGCTTCTTTGCAACGGGAATGAATGCGAATCCGGATATTAAATTACTTGCAATTAATGGTGTGGAGCCTAGCCCCGAAAATATTGCGAGTGGTACCTATCCTTTTACAGCTTCACTCTATGCAATTTCGCTCAAAGATAACCCTAAATCAACCATTGACCCATTCCTTGCATGGATGAAGGGGCAACAAGGACAAGAGATTATTGAAAAAATTGGCTATATTAAGATTGGAGAATAAATTTCGCCCCTCTAGAGAGAGCATCTACAAAAAGGTAGATGCTTTTTCACTTTATGAAAAGGTAATTTACGAAGGCATTATTAGAGGAGTTTTGAGGCTAAAAGGAGAAGGGTAAAGATACAGACAAATTTAACGAAGGTGGCGCTGTCCATGTGTTTAGTATTAATTGCTTACAAGGTTCACCCTGAATATCCGCTAATCGTTGCTGCCAATCGAGATGAATTTTTTCAAAGGCCAACTGCTCCCGCTCATTATTGGGAGGATCATCCCGATATTTTCGCTGGACGTGATTTAGAAAAAATGGGGACATGGATGGGGGTCACCAACAGCGGCCGTTTCGCTGCATTGACGAACTATCGGGACCCAAAGGAGGAAACAGAGGGGAAACGTTCACGTGGAGAGTTAGTGGCAGATGCCCTGCAATACAAGGGTCAATTAAAGGAATATATGGTTGGCCTAATGAATAATAATGAGTTGTACCCTGGCTATAATTTATTGGCAGGGAATCACAAGGAGCTATTCTATTATTCTAATATTGGACGAGAGCTCCTAAAGGTCGAGCCGGGTATTTATGGTGTGAGCAATCATTTATTAAATACAGAGTGGCCAAAGGTGAGAATAGGTAAGGAAGGTTTGTCCCAAATAATTAATCATCGACCGGAAAATATGGCTGAGGGGCTATTGAACCTTCTAAAAAATGCAGACCCAGCTCCGGATGAGCTTTTACCTAACACGGGTGTTTCTTTAGAATGGGAAAGGATGCTTTCGCCATTGCACATCAAAAGTGAGGAGTACGGTACTCGGAGTTCGACGGTGATGTTGATGGCAGATAAAGAGATTCAATACACAGAACGGGTCTTTTCAAAGGGCGCTGTAAATGAACACCACCAAATCATCCATTTATAAAAATAAACATATAAATAGATTAGGGTATCCCTCAGTGTATGAGAGGGTACCCTTGTTTTAATTTTGTCATGTTTATGAGAATTCCTCTGTGTTCAAATGTGACGGAAAACCAGGATTTAAATCAAAAAAGGAATCGATTAAATAGTTTTTCCCTTCCTTACTTTTTAATAGATACATCGCATGGCCAAGTCGATGAATTTTCATGAACGACCTCCTCAAACATTGTTTACACTATTCTATTTTTGAAAAAGAAAAATAAGAACGAGTTTGATAGGTTATTAGGGACAAAGCAAAGGGACATCAGTCGATTTTACTGGTGTCTCCATTTGTTTAATAGGTTAAAGAATTAAAGCATTTGATTCGTTTCAGAGGTTTGGTTATCAAAGAAACCTAACGCATATTTAATTCCTTCCTCCACTTCAACTGTATCATATCCTTGTAGATCCTCATGGGTAATTTCTAGCTTTGTTGCCATTAAGGAGTAGCCACTGTCTAGGTTAATATCAAGTGTTACTTCATACCCGCTCGTTGTTTTGGTTATACCCGTAATGTCATAATCGCGAATAGGAGCTCCTGTTGCATATTCCAACGGTTCTAATTCGAACATAATTAATACCCCCTAAATTATTCTTCCAACCATTTCTGAAATAGCTTTACCATTAAATAAAAAAAGATACCGAATTGACGGTATCCTTCTTACATATTATTTATTCCTCGGTTATTTCATTTTTGCTGGTTGTCTTTGTATCAACAGGCTTTTTAACACCTTTACTGACATAAGGTTTGGCTTTTGCTTTTTTTGCGCCAGCTTGCCAACGAGTCCAACCTTTTTTTCCCGTTCCTCTGCCGGTTCCACCTTTAGCCTTAGCTTTACTCATTATTACCACTCCATTATTATAGTAGGATCTCAAGTACATCCTGTTGCAGACCTACGAATTCGTTAGTGTATCCCATTATACTCTTCCAGTCCCATTTCTGAAATAGCTTATGCAAAAAATGGTGGAGATAAACATTCTTTTATTCGCTTTTGCTAGCGCTAACTATGATGTTCATAAGGAAATCATACAAATTATAAAATAAATTTGTTAAATAAAATGATACTTTGTCTAATGACTGCCTTCGAAAGTATTATATAATTTATGTTAACTGAATATTTATATAATTTAATGATAAAATTCCCGTGGAACAAAAACAAACTGTTGGTCGTTTGGTTACTTACTATTTGTATGTCTAGTAATGGAAAAGGAGTGATTTGATGCAGCGACAAAAGCTTTTGATTAATGGGGAAAGACTTATGAATGAATTGGAACGGTTTGCAAATTTTGGACGTACAGAAAACAATGGTGTCACTCGGTTGTCACTATCAGAAGAGGACCGTCTGGCAAGGGGATTTTTTCGGACCTGTTGTAAAGAATTAGGTTTAGCAATTACTGTAGATGATATGGGATGTATGTATGCAACCCTAGATGGTATCGAAAATAAACCACCTATCGTTATAGGGTCCCATCTTGATTCAGTAAAAAAAGGCGGCCGCTTTGATGGGGTATTAGGGGTATTGGCGGGTCTAGAGGTAGTGAGGACGTTGGTTGAAAATAAGATAAAACCGCAAATTCCTGTAACAATTGTTAACTTTACCAACGAAGAGGGTGCGAGATTTGAGCCTTCGATGATGGCATCAGGTGTGCTCTCAGGGAAATTTGATAAATCTGTGATGTTAAAAAAGGTAGATTCAGAGGGTATTACCTTCGAGGAAGCATTGCAGTCAAGCGGCTTTGCAGGAGAAATAGAAAACCGTCTAAAAGAGGCAACGGCCTTTTTAGAATTGCATATTGAACAAGGACCGATACTTGAAAGAGAAGCCCTTTCGATTGGAATCGTTGAATGTGTAGTGGGGATGGCCTGCTATGACATTGAAATTACAGGTGAGTCCGACCATGCAGGAACAACACCAATGAACATGAGAAAGGATGCGCTGTTTGCAGCCAATAATTTAATCACTGAGATACGCAAACGGTTAGGCTCACTTGATAGTGAATTGGTATTTACGATTGGAAGGGTTAATGTGTACCCGAGTATCCATACGGTTATTCCGAATAAGGTGGTATTTTCTTTAGAAGCGAGACATAAAGACCCAGAGGTTGTTAGTGCGGTAAAGGATTTCATTCACGAACTACCATATTTAGGTTTAAATGAGGGCTGTGAAGTCAAAACAACAAAGTTATGGGAACGTGACACTGTTTGGTTTGAACCGGAAATCTGTAACCAACTAGAACAATCGGCGAAGTCACTAGGCTATACAAACAAAAGAATGGTCAGCGGGGCAGGACATGACGCGCAATTCATCGCCACCTACATCCCATCCGCGATGCTATTCGTCCCAAGCATAAACGGCAAAAGTCACAGCGAAGAAGAACTAACCACCTGGGAAGACTGCGAAAAAGGCGTCAACGTCCTGTTAGATACAGTCCTGGCGTTGTTATCAAAATAATTACATGAATAAATGGGTGTATAAATGAATGTATAATGAATAATTGGTGACAGGCACCGCTCGTGGATAAATCCGTCGAAGTTCCCCTTTGTGATGCCCACCAAATGAAAATATTTATTTATTATAATGGGTGAGCAAAGCTTGGATAAACTATCCAGGCTTTTTTATAACCCATTCAAGTATGGTGACATAAAATAGGTGACTGGTACCGTTCGTGACATATGTCCGCCTGGAATGGACAGTATAGTCAGTTTGGATTTCAATACTTTGTCATTTAATGCTCTTAAGTTTGTCACATAACTTGTGAAAAGATTCACAAATTAGGATTATAATGATGTCATGTTATTAATTCACCTATAGGGAGGAAATATAGATGTCTAAATTATTTACACCACTTAGAATTGGTCCTATCACGATAAAAAATAGATTTATGATGGCTCCAATGGAGAATGGCTTAGCTGCACCTGGAGGATTTGTTAATGATCGAATTATACGCTTCTTTGAAGAAAGAGCAAAAAACGAGGTAGGAATTATTCTTACAGGTTCTGTAGGCGTATCTCCAGAAGGAAGAGGCTTACCAACTCAATTAAGTAGCTATGATGATAAATTCATCCCTGGATTAAAAGAGCTTACTGATGCCATTCATAAAGCTGGTTCTAAAATAGGTGCACAAATTTATCATGCAGGTCGTCAGGCTTCAGAGGCGATTACTGGTATCCAACCAATTGCCCCTAGTGCGATTCCATGTGCCATAGTCGGCAATGATCCTCGTGAAATGACGGTTACTGAAATCTATGAAATGAAGGAAAAATTTATCCAATCTGCAAGGCGATGTGTTGAGGCGGGTTTTGATATGATTGAGATTCATTTCGCGCATGGATACCTACTGCACAGCTTCTTATCCCCGCATAGTAACAAGCGGATCGATGAATTTGGTGGCAGCTTAGAAAATCGGATGCGTTTTCCGATGGAAGTTCTTCAAGAAATTGTTCAGCTTTATGGTGATAAAGTGGCAGTAACGATTCGTATTAGTGCGGATGAATACTTGGAAGATGGCTTGAAATTTGATGAAGTTGTTACTATAACTCAAAAAGCAGTAGAAGTAGGGGCACAAGCGATTAGCCTAACGGCAGGAAGCTACGATGCTGTTGAATATACGATCCAACCAATGTTCATTGAGCAAGGATTCTTGGTTCCTTTTAGCCAAAAGTTAAAAGAATTGGTGGATGTACCTGTGATTGTTGCTGGTAGACTTAATAGTGCAGACTTAATTGAAGCGATTAGTGAAAATGAAGATGCAGACATGATTGCAATTGGACGTGGCCTTATTTCCGATGAAGAGCTTGTAGTGAAAATGAAAAATAAAGAATATGAGGAAATCCGTTATTGTGTCGCATGTAACCAAGGCTGTATTGATAACGTGTTCCAAGGTAAGGGAGTTACATGTTTAGTCAATGCAAGAGCAGGCTTTGAAGCGGAAAGAAACATCATTGAAGCCGATGAAAAGAAAAAGGTCGTCGTGATTGGTGCTGGACCAGCTGGTATGGAAGCAGCGCGAGTTGCCAGTCTCCGCGGACATGAAGTAACAATTATTGAAAAAGAAAAAAACTCAGGCGGTAAATTTGATACACTAGCAGCACCACCTGAAAAGGACTCATTCCTTTTATATAAAGATTATTTAACTAGTCAGCTAGACAAACTTAGCGTACAAATGGTTAAAGCCGATGTGAAGTCCGTGCAGGATATTGAAAAATATCAAGCAGATATTATCGTTGTTGCTACAGGTGCTCGCCAAACCGTTCCTCCAATCAAGGGGTCAGATTTGGTAAATGTATTATTGGCTGAAGATGTCCTGAATGGCCAAGAAGTTGGTGAAACGGTAGCAATAATTGGTGGAGGACTTGTGGGTACAGAAACAGCAAAGTACCTTTCTGATATGGGTAAAAAAGTAACTATCATTGAAATGGCAGATGCAATTGGTAATGGGGTAGGTCCAACCTTTGCAGGACACCTCATTGAATTCCTAGCAAAACGAAATGTTGAACAAATTACAAGCGCAAAAGTAGTTGAAATCATGGGAGATAAAGTCATTCTTGCAGATCGTGAAGTACCAGCTGACCACGTGATTATTGCTGCAGGATACACACCAAATAGTAACTTAATAGACGAGCTAAAAGCAGCTTATCCAAACGTTCATACTATAGGTGACGTGAACAAACCAAGAAGAATAATCGACGCAACAGAAGAAGGATTCTTAGCTGCAGCATTAATCTAATTAGAAAAAAGGTGACAGGCACCACTCGTGGACAGTTAGTTGCAGTCGCTATATTTACAGGCTCTATCCGATTGTTGGATAGGGTTATTTTTTTTGATGAGGTTGGTCGGAGTGTATTTTTAATGCTATTTTATTTCAATTGATGTGTGTCACATTATAGTGTATGATGCATAGTATGAAGTATAGTGGATGACACACAGTATAATGCAGTGAGGTGGAAGATGAGTAATTTATTGAATTCCTTAACCACGGAGTTAAGACGAGGAACGTTGACTTTAGCGGTTTTAAGTCAGCTGCGAACCCCTCAATATGGCTATTCACTTGTCCAGTTATTGGAGAAAAGTGGTATTACAATTGAGCAGAGTACGTTATATCCCTTACTGCGCCGTTTAGAAAAGCAGGAATTAGTGACGAGCAGCTGGGATACATCTGAAAGCAGACCACGCAGGTATTATGTATTAAGTGAGTATGGGTCAGAAATTTTCCAACAGCTAAAAAAAGAATGGGAAGAGACTTCTCAAGAGCTATCCAGTTTATTGGAAGGGGAGAATAAGGATGAATCTGATTGAAGTTTATATTCATGAGGTAACTCGAAGGTTGCCCGAAAAAAGTCGTAAGGATATTGCACTCGAGTTGAGATCCACGATTGAGGATATGTTGACAGATGAATATTCTGAGAAGGAAATTAAGCAGGTCCTATCGCAGCTTGGAAATCCAGCTATCCTCGCGAGTGGATATCGTGACCAACCGATGCATCTTATCGGACCTTGTTATTTTGATATTTATGTCAACCTGTTAAAATTGATTTTGCCAATCGCAGCCATCGTTTCACTAATTTCATTGATGGCACATAATTTTATTGATAATACCGGAAATGAAACTATATTAATGGTCATCATCAATAGTATTGGCATTGGAATATGGGGGATTATTAGTACGGGCATCCAAGTATTTTTCTGGTTAACATTGGTCTTTGCTATCATTGAACGTGTTGATCATGGGAAAAATCAATCACCATTAACAGCTAGTCTGAAAGAATGGACACCTGAGGATTTGAAAGACATTCCATATATTCCTAAGAAAAAGGCCATTTCGAAGGTTGATGTCTTTGGCGGTTTACTGTGGACGACAATATGGGCAACCGTGTATTTTAAAGCGGCTCATTTAGCTGGTGTTTATGAAAAAGGTAAAAATGGGCTTGAATTTGTGATTCCTACATTCAATCAGGAGATTTTACAATCCTACTGGCCACTAGTGGTACTTGTAATCGGCTTGGAGATTGCAGTTGCCCTCTATAAATGGTTTGCTGCACAATGGACGATAAAGGTAGCTCTATTCAATACAGTCTGGCAATTAGTAGGAACAATAGTATTCATTGTCATTTTTAGAGACCCTGATTTGTTCAACACAGCATTCATAAATTATATGTCTGAATTGTTTAGTATTAACAACGACTTGAGAAACCCGATCATTGGAACAGCAATCGTAATCGTTGTTGTATTTGCAGCCATCGACATTATCCAAGGCTTTCGTAAAGCAAGAATATAACTCGAAAAAAGTGACAGGCAACTGTCATTTTTTTGTAGGAACTTCTTACCATAAAGTCTCTGATAGTTTTTAAGTAGCTATTAAACGTGGTAAACTAGAGGAATGCATAAATGAATTGAATAACAATGGATAGGGGTTTTTTCATTAGATGTTGAACCCTACCTTGTAAGAACACATAAAAGTAGTAATTGTTATGAAAAGAGGGGAAACCTATGAATAAAGAGTCTATATATGGATTAACATTGGAACAGTTAACTGCGTGGCTTGTCGAACATGGGCAGAAAAAGTCTCGAGCATTACTGGTCTGGGATTGGTTATACCGGAAGCGTGTAACAGATTTTTCTGAGATGACGGATTTGAATCAAGAGTGCGTACAATTACTCGATGATCACTTTGCAATCCAAACTCTACAACAGCACATAAAGCAAGAATCTGCGGACGGAACGATTAAGTTTTTATTCAAATTACAGGATGGCAACTTAATCGAAACGGTTATGATGAGACATAAATATGGCTTATCCGTGTGCGTTACAACCCAAGTGGGCTGTAATATTGGTTGCAGTTTTTGTGCGAGCGGGTTATTAGCGAAAAGCCGCGATTTATCCAGTGGTGAAATTGTCGAACAGATTATGAACGTTCAACTTCATCTTGATCTAATGGGCAAGGATGAAAAAGTGAGTCATGTTGTAGTAATGGGCATTGGCGAGCCGTTTGATAATTTTACAAACCTTTTAGATTTCCTAAAGGTAATTATCGACCACAAAGGATTGGCGATTGCCTCTAGAAGAATCACCGTTTCAACAAGTGGACTCGCTGATAAGATTTATGAATTCACCGATACCAAAATGCAAGTAAACTTAGCGATTTCGTTACATGCCCCTAATAATGACCTTCGTACGCGGATAATGAAGATCAACCGTGCGATTCCAATCGAAAAACTGATGAAGTCGATGGAGTATTACGTCGAAAAGACGAATCGGAGAATTACGATTGAGTATATTCTCTTGAAGGATGTAAATGACCATCAAGAAGAAGCTGAACAGCTAGCTGACCTTCTGGGCGTACTTGGACAGCAAGTGTATGTGAACTTAATTCCTTATAATCCAGTGGATGAGCATAGCCAATATCAAAGAAGTGAGCAGGAATCAGTGCTGGCGTTTTATGATACCCTGAAAAAGAAGGGAATTAATTGTAAAATCCGCCAAGAGCATGGAACAGATATTGATGCTGCCTGTGGACAGTTAAGAAGCAAACAAATCAAAAAAACAAAAGCCCAGTAAAAGAGATAGATAAGAACTTGTATGAAAGGTGCCTGTCACCCAATGCTACTGCGTTGGGGAGCAGGCACTTTTTTCAGTTGTAAAAGTGCAGGTAAACCGAGTAGAGTATCCGAACCTATGTCGTATGTCCCAACTCAAAGGTTTTCTTTACAAACTCGCTAATCTCTTTAACAGCTTGCTTTGCTTCAGGTATTGATTGGCTCATTTGAAAGACATGCCACATACCTTTCCAAACGGTTAATGTAACATTGACCCCAGCCAATTTGGCTTGCTGTGCCAGCTTTTCCGCATCGCTTAACAAGATTTCAATACTGCCAACTTGAATATAAAGCGGTGGAAATCCACTAAAATCAGCAAAAACAGGTGAAATTAAATTGTGGTCTAGAGACTCACTTCCGGCATATGCCTGAGCAGCTACTTTTACCAATTCAGGATTTAAATACGGATCTTTTTCTCTATTCTTTGAATAACTTGGCCCGCTGCTTGTTAAATCTGCCCAAGGGGAGAGACAAATCACCGCGGCTGGGAGCGGTTCGTTACGATCCCTAAGCAATAATGTGGAAGCAACACTTAAGCCCCCGCCGGCGGAATCACCTGCGAAAATAATATTTGAAGGTTCGTAGCCTTGATCTAAAAGCCAATGATAAATTACCAAGGTATCTTCTGGCGCTGCTGGGAAAGGGTGTTCAGGCGCAAGCCGGTATTCCGGGAGGAGTACTTTCACGCCTGATTCAATCATAATTCTTGCTGCCAGCGTCCTGTGGGTATCGGCTGAGCAATACCCGTATGCTCCTCCATGGAGATATAAAATGACCTTGTTCTTCACCGTTTGCTTGTTTGAAATCCACTCGCAGTACATTCCTTCTATTTGAGCGGATTCGACGGTACAGTTTGGTGGCATTTTTATCCACCTTTTTGCAGTCGAATTCAAGAGCTGCCTTTGCTCTTCCACTCCAGTTACTTTAAGTGTTTTTTTTCTTTTTAGCCTTCTGACGCCTAATTGGATACCCTTTTTTAAAAAATAACTCTTTAATGTTGGCATATATATCTACCCGCCTTTGGCTAGTTATACGTGAATACAACCTAATTTTAACTCTAAATTATCAAGCAATAGTAAAAGTTGTATGAACAAATTTAGAAGAATTATCAAATTATTTAAAAAGGTGTCGACTCCTTTGCTGGGAGCAGACACCTTTTCTAATTAAATATCAAGTTTCTTTTAACATATGTTGTTCTTTTTCCACTTCTAATGCCGATACAATATAGGCAAACCCATTTATAACAAGGTAAATAACATTGGATTGCACCCGTTCCTCTTCTCCTAAGTAGGTATTTAGGATAATGGTAAAAGAAAAGAATAATACAAAAGTTAAAGCGATTTTATTAAATAATTCCATTCGGCAACGACCCCTTTATTCAGCTTCTTATTTAATCATATTTGCTATTAACTGCACTTATGCAAGCAATGATGAAATGAGGTGGAAGTCGGATGAAACTAAACTAAAGAATAATAACCTATTTGAAGTTAAAGCTTTTATTACATCAGGTGAACTTTGTTCTATATAAGTAAAAAGTGGTGACAGGCACCTTAATTGGTTTAATCTGCATTTGTAGGTTTAATTAATTAACTTAACTAACCATGTTATAATATATCCATGATGCAGTATATATGGAGGATTTTTCTATGCAGCGTGGTACTTTTCAATTAATGAAGTCTGTTAATAAATCAATCATTTTAAATAAGATACGTACATCCGAATCCATATCTAGAGCACAGATCGCTAAAGAAACAAGGCTAACACCTCCGACTGTGAGCAGCATTGTAAAAGAACTTATGGAGCAGGAGTTAGTAAGGGAAAGTACCCTTGGCCATTCAAGCGGCGGTCGAAAACCAACAATGTTACATATCAACACCGATACATTTTTTGTTATTGGTCTAGACGCAGGACCAGAAACCGTAGAAGGTGTGTTGACAGACCTTACAGGTGAAATTCTTCATCGAACCTCTAGTTTAATAGAAAAACCGATAACGAATGAGCAATTCATTTCCATTTTAAAGGAAAATATATATACCATTTTAAAATTGTCACAAATCGATCATGACAAAATTATCGGGATAGGAATTGCGATGCATGGGGTAGTGGATATTAAATCAGGAACGTCCCTTGTTGCTCCTATTTTAAACTTAAGTAATATTCCGATTAAAGATGAGTTAGAAGAAGAATTTAACTTAACCGTAAAAGTTGAAAATGATGCACGAGCCATGGCCTTGGGTGAATCTTGGTTTGGAGGGCATGGGGATGTTGATAGTATGGTTGCTGTTAACATTGGACGCGGTGTGGGTGCGGGTATTGTAATTAATGGCAGATTATATCATGGCGCACAGGGGATTGCGGGAGAGTTTGGCCATATGACTATTGATATAAACGGAGAGTTATGTGAGTGCGGAAATCTTGGCTGTCTGCAAACATTTGTAAGCGGTTCAGCAATTGCTGAACGTGCAGCAAAACAGATAAAGGATAATGGAAGTGGAGTAACAGGTAAAGAAGTTTTTGAGTTAGCTCAAAACGGTAATCAATCCTATATTGATTTACTTCATGAAACAGGGAAGATTATTGGAATCGGCTTAACAAATTTAATCCATCTAATTAATCCAAGTGAAATTGTGTTAGGTGGAGGGGTAATGAAGAGTGAAGAGCTGATTATGCCAGCCATCCTGGAAACGATAAAACAAAGAGTATTGACTACGGAGGCAAGGCAGACAAAAGTGGGTGTTACTGGGCTTGGTGATGAGGCAACATTATTAGGGGCGGTTTCATTACTGTTAGTTGAATTATTTGATCCAGTTACAAAAATAGGCTAAACCTTCGATTGAAGGGTTAGCCTATTTTTTATTACTTGGAACTAAACGTAAACACAGTCTGTTCACTGTATTTTTCCCCTGCTTGTAATATTACACTCGGGAATCCTTCATGATGTAATGAAGCAGGGGATGCTTGGGTTTCAAAACATACACCAAGGTATTTTCTAGATAACCCTCCTGCTAAATTTAAATCCTCAGCCAAACCATTCGCTGTATACAAAACTAATCCGGGTTGAGTAGTTTTTAGGGTCATAACACGGCCGCTAGCAGGTTCTTGGACAGTTACTTGAGTGTCTGATATATGATCTAAAATAAAATAATGGTCATATCCGTTTCCAGCTATTTTATTTTGCTCGGTGTCATCGTTAAATCCATCACCAAGCAAACGGTCATCACGGAAGTCAAAGGGGGTTCCCTCAACATGAATCAGATTCCCAGTGGGAATAAGTTCCTTATCTAGTTCAACGAACTTACTGCTATCAATCGCTACACGGTGTTCATGCACAGTATTTTTTAAACTGCCGCTTAAATTAAAATAAGTATGGTTTGTTAAGGTGATTGGTGATGTCTGATCACTGCTTGCCAAATAATTAAGGTCAAGTTCATTTTCGTTTGTGAGTGTATAAGTAACAGTTACATCTATATTTCCGGGATATCCACCCTCACCATCCATACTCTTATGAGTAAGGCTTAAACCCACGGCTTCCTCTGTTAGAAACGGGGCAACTTCCCAAATAACTTGATGAAATCCTTCAGGTCCACCATGTAAATGGTTATTCCCGTTATTCGCCGCTAAGTTATATGTCTTATTACCGAGTTCAAATGAAGCGCCTTGAATCCTGCCTCCAACGCGTCCGATGAGGGCGCCAAAATAATTGGAATTTTGATTATAGTCCTGATAATTCTTATAGCCAAGAACGACATTTTCACGGTTTCCATTTCGATCAGGGACGATAATTTTCGTAATGATTCCACCGTAATCTAGTACACTAACAGACATTCCAAGATCATTTGTCAAAGTGTATTCCTTCCACATCCCTAGGACATCCTTTGTTTCTATGTTCATAAATACATCCGCCTAATTTATTTATTTATTGTGTTAATGAATCGATCAAATGTTTCCCGTTCTTTAAGTACACCTGCATCTTCAAGCACTCTTACAAACTTTTTTCCAAGTTCCTTTTGTAAAATAGCTTCTGCTTGTTCTGGATCAGAAATAGAGCCATATTCTACTTTTAGTTGATCTGCCCATTCCTGATGATAGTCTTCTACATAACTAGTGTTACCTTGTAGGAACTCACGAATCTCAGCCAATTCATCTTTTAATCGCGGCGGTAAAACAGCAAGTCCCATCACTTCAATCAGACCGATATTTTCCTTTTTGATATGATGAACATCTGCATGTGGATGGAATATTCCAAGTGGATGCTCATCGGTGGTCCGATTGTTTCGCAGCACAAGGTCAATTTCAAAGATTCCGTCGCGATTTCTTGCGATAGGCGTAATCGTGTTATGCGGGGTATCACCGGTAAAGGCAAATACATCTGCCTGCTCGTCAGTGTAACCTCGCCAGGTTTGAAGAATATGATCTGCTGCCGTAACAAGACTTTCTAAATTGCGTCCTTTTAAGCGGACAACAGACATTGGCCATTTTACTACAGAAGCTTTAATCTCAGGAAAGGGTGTTAATTCAAATGAAAATGCATCTGCCGCCTGAGTCATTGCAAACTCATATTGACCAGCCTGATAGTGATCATGAGACAGAATGGAACCGCCGACAATTGGTAAATCAGCATTGGACCCGATAAAGTAATGAGGGAATTTATCGGTAAAAGTAAGTAATCTTTCAAATGCCTTCCTGTCAATTTTCATATCCCGATGTTCTTCAGAAAGCAAAATACTATGCTCGTTATAGTAAACATATGGTGAATATTGCAAATACCAATTTTCTCCCATTAATGGAATATTGATAATCCTGTGATTCGCGCGTGCCGGATAGCCAGTTCTGCCGATATACCCTTCATTTTCCTTACATAAAAGACATTTAGGGTAGTTATACGTTTGCTTCATCTCGCGTTCTCGCTTGATTTGCTCCGGATCCTTTTCTGGCTTGGATAAATTGATGGTAATATCCATTTGACCGTAGGGGCTATCCACTTTATAAGAAATATTTTTCTTGATCCGATTCATCTGAATATAATTGCTATTTACACTAAGATTATAAAAAAAGTCGGTTGCCTCAGTCGGTGAACCATTATATTTTTGGTTAAAAATTGCATTAACAACTGAAGGTCTTGCAACAAAGCAATCCATAATATTTGCTGATAAAATTTCTTTGTCATCGAAGACATCCGCTATTCTGCCCTGTTCTACGGCACAGGTAATTAAGTTTTCTACGAGGTTTGGTATAGTATCATTGATTGGCTCGATCGTACCTTCTGGAAATGCCTCTAATCCTAATAGATTTATCACCTGATTACGAACATAATTCATATCGGCTGCTTCAATTAATTCCACTTCTAAAGCCTTTTGAAATAACCCAGCTAGATTCTGGTAAATCATTTTTACACTTCCTTCTCGTAGCCTTTTGGATGTGATGCATGCCAATTCCATGCATCCTCAATAATTTTTGTAACGGAAGTTCGTGTGGGATTCCAATCATATTAATCCTCCTTTGAAATTTCTTTTGCACCGTCACCTATTGCTGCAGTATAGAAGGTGGCATTATAGCCAACCACTTCATGATAAATGGCATTAATGTTTTCCTTGAATTCCTCTACTTTTTCATTTCTAACCAATGCAATGGCACACCCACCAAATCCAGCACCGGTCATACGTGCACCTAATACACCGTCTTGTTTCCATGCAGCTTGAACAATCGTATCAAGCTCAAGACCGGTTACCTCATAATCATCTCTTAAGGATTGATGGGATTCAATCATTAGTTTTCCAAAGCCTTGAAGGTCCCCTCGCTGCAGTTTTTCCAAAGCTTCAAGTGTACGTGCGTTTTCATATACGGCGTGTTTCGCACGTTTTTGATTAATCTCATTAGTAATTAAATGTTTATTCTTTTCAAATGTATCTGTCGTTAATTCTCCTAAGCTAGTAATCGATAACTCCCGTTGCAAATCTTTTAATGCTGCCTCACATTGGGCACGCCGTTCATTGTATTTAGACCCAGCTAAGGTGCGCTGTTTATTTGTATTAATAATCATAATCACATGATCTTTCATATTAATCGGTGCATACTGATATTCCAATGTTTCACAGTCTAACAGAATAGCGTGATCCTTCTTTCCTATACCAATCGCAAATTGATCCATAATCCCGCTGTTCACACCAATATACTGATTCTCAACCTTTTGTCCCAGTTGAACCATAGGGATTCTTTCCATATTTAAATCAAATAATCCATCTAATAAAACACCTGTTACTAACTCAATTGATGCAGAAGAAGAGAGACCAGCACCATTGGGAATATTTCCGTAGTACAGAATATCTGCACCCTGAGTGATTTCGTGACCTGCTTCTTTTATATAAAGAAGCATTCCTTTTGGATAGTTGGCCCAATTGTCAGATTCATTAAAAGTTAAATTAGATAAATCAGCTTCAATCACTCCAGTCTCTGGAAAATTCATGCTGTAGAAGCGAAACTTTTGATCATCCCGCTTTTGCCCTAGCGCATAAGTTCCGTATGAAATAGAAGCAGGGAACACATGCCCTCCGTTATAATCGGTATGTTCGCCAATCAGGTTGATTCTGCCTGGGGCAAAAAAGGTTCTAGGCGTCTCTGTTGTAATAAATATCGATTGAAATTCACTAGTTAAATTGGCTATAGTACGCATAATGCCTCCTAATAAAATGAGAAGTAATTTCGATGAAATACTTTCTAAGATGCAATATTATATCTTTATTAATTAATTTAATTAAGTTAATGTAAGTTTACTATGAGTTATTTGTAGACGCAATAAAAAAATATTATATAGTTCGGAGACTTATGATGTAAGAATTCTTGAGAAAAAGAAATAATTTATAGGCTACATGAAAATTCTATATAAAAGATAGCTTTTACTTATGGAAAATCAAGTAATTAGCTATCTTTTTTTTAACAGTTACTTTAGTCTATTATTAGGAACAAGCTATAAAGATTAGATGGAGGAAATGAAAATATGGATTTACCAAATTGTCCAAAATGTAATTCATCCTATACATATGAGGATGGAAGTCTTTTTGTCTGCCCGGAATGTGCTCATGAGTGGGCTTTAGAAGCTGAAATTAGTGAAGAGCAAAACGTTGTAAAGGATGCCAATGGAAATGTCCTAAACGATGGTGATTCGGTAACTGTAATAAAGGATTTAAAGGTAAAAGGTAGTTCTTCTACCTTAAAAGTCGGTACAAAGGTTAAAAATATCCGGTTAGTTGATGGCGACCATAATATTGATTGTAAAATCGATGGATTCGGAGCCATGAAATTAAAATCGGAATTTGTTAAAAAAGCTTAAAAATTTTTAGCTAAAAGCTAGGCGAGAGCCTAGCTTCTTTTAAAATATTTTGTAAATTTGTAAAGCTAATTTATAATGAAAATAAATAGAGCAGTGGGAAGTACAAGGAGGAATTTGCACGTGATCATTGCGATCATTATATTATTATTCGTTTCATTTTTCTTCTCAGGAAGTGAAACAGCGTTGACAGCCACTAATAAAATGAGGCTGCAAACAAGGGCTAGTCAAAACGACGCAAGGGCTGAAAAACTGTTAAACTTAGTCTCGAAACCGAGTGAATTTATTACGGCAATTCTTATCGGGAATAATATTGCGAATATTGTGCTGCCGACTCTGGTTACAACCTTGGCCATACAATATGGTTACAATGTGGCTATTGCTTCTGCGATTTTGACGGTTATAATTATTACCTTTTCTGAGGTTTTGCCAAAGTCAATCGCTGCAGCCTTTCCAGATCGTATTGCGTACCTTGTTTATCCAATCATCCAGTTTGTTATCATCATTTTAAAGCCAGTAACAATCATTTTGAATGGACTGACTGGATTTATTACAAAAGCTCTTTCCAGAGGCGAAGAAACAAATGTAACAATTTCCAAGGAAGAATTACGAGCAATGGTCGATATTGCCGACTCTGAAGGAATGTTTAAACAAGAGGAATCGCATCGGATTAAGGGAGTTCTTGATTTTTATAATTTAAATGTTAAGGATGTACTTAAAACGCCAAGGGTAGAAATTGTGGCACTCCCCTTTACAGCTACATTTGAAGAGGTAAGAGCAATTGTTATTGAGAATCCCTTTACAAGATATCCAGTCTATAAAGAGGATATTGATAATATTGTCGCAGTCTTCCATTCGAAATATTTATTATCGTGGTCTACTGAATCGGAGAAATCACTGGAATCATATAGTGATACCGATCCTTTGATTATCTATGAGTTTCAGGACATCGAATGGGTTTTCCGACGGATGACGAAAGAGAAAAAGCACATGGCTATTGTTTTGGATGAGTATGGCGGAACGGAAGGAATATTAACCCATGAAGATGTGATTGAGGCGATGATTGGGTTGGAAATTGAAGATGAAATGGACCTTGAGAATGAAGGACTCGTTGAAAAACTTACTGCAACAGAAATCATCTGTGAAGGGAAAATACCATTGCATCAATTAAATTCTATTTTTCATACAAGTATCCCTGAAGAAGAGGACGTCCTTGCAGGGTACCTGTTAAGAAGATTAGATGATTTCCCTGAAGAAGGGCAAATTATCGAGCAAGATGACCTAACCTTTAAGATTTTAGAAACGGAAGGCCGCACACTTAAGAAGGTTCAGATAATAAAATAAATAATTGAACACTTACCACCTCTGAATAATTTAAGGTTTACTACATAACCTAGTTCTGTTCAGGAGGTGAAACGAATGTCTAACCGTGATAAGAATAAACAAAATGGAAATAGTGTTTCAGAGGGCATTAAAGAAACGGCTGGTGCTGCCTTTCATGCCGTTCATAGTGCACTAGAAACCACTGAGAATGTGGCAATGAATACTGTTGACGCAACCGCAAAGGCTGTTAGCAATATGGCTGGAAGTGAAAATCGTAACAGAGGAAATAACGAAAATCAATAACGAAAAAACGCCATGTAAATTTAAGGGGTTCCGATACCTATCGCAAAATTTGATTTTGTACCTAAAAATGCATATTAAAAAGCACTGCAATTTTTTTTGCAGTGCTTTTTAATTGTGAAAAAAATAGCCCAATCCGAATTGGACAGAGATACTTCACAATTTTATTTTCGGAACATACTCCACTAAAGGCCCCGTTCAATTAGGTACACATTAACCAATCTGTAAAATAGTATTAAACATTTTAGGATTGTTTTTTTCAAATGCTTGGATTAGTTCTTTGCCAAATAAATTAAATTAAGAATTTTTGTTGAATAGGTTAATAAAGAAATTTTTCTACTAAAATTTTTATTCTCTAATGGGATTGGTTTTAAACTTTGATCTAGGCCTCTAATCATCATTTCAGGGAGGATTGTAACTCCAACTCCATTTTTAACAAGATTTAAAATTAAATCATTTTGTCCGATTTCCATCGTCTTATTTAATATAAGTTCTTCTTGGCTTAAATATTGTTCTAACGAATTTCGGATGTCGCAAGGAAAAGTGGGCAAAATCAAATTTTGTTCGGTTAGTTGATCGAATGAAATTGAATGAACTTGTGAAATTTTACTAGAAACATGTGCTATCACAAAGTATGGTTCATTAAAAAATGTATAGACATATTCTTTTTCATTAACATCCTGTCCAAATCCAATATCAATTTCTTTCGCTAGTAATAAGTTTTCGATTTCCTGACTAGTTCCCACAACCTGAAGAATTACTTTATATTCTAAGGAACTCAACTTTTGAATTATTTCTGGTAAAAGATTACTAGCAATACTAGGTAAGGCTGCAATTTTTATGGTTTTATTAATTTCTTCTTTGGTAAATATTTGTTTTAATTTAGAAACTTTTCTTAATATCATATTGGCTTCTGTTAGAAAAAGTTCCCCATCCCGAGTCAAAATAACTCCGCTTTTATTTCTTTCAAATAAAGTAGTACCTAATTCATCCTCTAATAATTTTAACTGCTTAGTTAAGGCTGGCTGTGAAATATGGAGTGATTTTGATGCTTTATTGATACTTTTATTTTCGGCAATTTTTTTTACGTAATTCATTTGATGAAGGTTCAATTTCTTCCCCCCTCTTATAACTACAGATTATAACATTATAACAAGCATGTATTATCTAACAATTTGAAAAAAACATAAAATTAGTAGAAGACCCATAAGATTAGAAAACCTAAAGCAATAATAAGGGAGATGTAATTTTGAAAAAATTTTCGATTACTTTGCAGGATATAATCCAATCGCATCAGAAAATTCAGCCTTATATTCACCACACACCTCTAGAGTATAATGAAGTGTTAAGTCAGTTATATAAAACGGATATCTTTTTAAAATTAGAAAACCTTCAAATAACAGGAAGCTTTAAAGCAAGAGGGTCTCTCAACAAGTTGTTAACATTAGATGAAATCGAGCGTCAACGTGGTGTAATTGCTCCTTCTGCAGGTAATCATGGAATCGGCTTAGCCTATGCAGCTAAGAAATTAAATGTACCTGCTCATGTTTATTTACCAAAAGATGCAGATCAAAGTAAAATTCAAGCTTTAAAGAACTATGGCGCGCAATTATCCTTTTTTGAAACAATGGAGGATGCTAGGATTGCAGCCATAAACACAGCACATGAAACGGGAAAAACGTTTCTTTCTGCATACAATGATCCATCGGTTATTTCAGCTGGTGGCACAGTTGCTTTAGAGATTATAGAAGATTTGGCAGACGTCGATGTAGTGATAACTTGTTTAGGAGGAGGGGGACTTACAGCTGGCATCTGTTTAGCCTTAAAATCTATCAATCCAAGAATTGAAGTTTGGGCTATAGAGCCTAAAAACAGTCCTTCCATAGCTACTTGGCACGATCAAGGAAAGGTTACAAACGTTGAATTAAAAACTTCAATAGCTGAGGGCCTAAGCGGTCCTATCGATCCTGAAACGATTACTTTTCCAATTATTCATCAATATATTGATAGAATTTTAACAGTATCAGAAGAAGAAATTGTAAAAGCCATGAAACTAATGGTAGAATGCCAATACATTGTGGAACCTTCAGGAGTAGCAGGTGTTGCAGCGTTAAGTCAATGTGGAAATGAATTAAAGGGGTTAAAAACAGCCATCGTAGTTACAGGTAGAAATATTTCTTGGTCTAGATTTATTTCTATTGTTCAAAAATGGAGGTGAATTTGTAGGGGGATACACCTGTCAGTGTAACCTTACAATTTTCAGTAAAAATGGCATAACGATCGGTATATACCAACAAAAAATGCCTATCAAATCATACAATTTGATAGGCATTTTATCTTACATTTTCTTCATTGCGATATTGTATTCTTACAAGGTAGGCAGCTTAGACCTCTACCTGAGCAACTTTCACTACCCAGTTAAATGGATCTTCTTTATTGCCGAGTTGTATTCCGGTCATTTCATCATATAGGTCCTGTGATAGTTGGCCGATTTTATAATCATTGATTACGATGGCATGATCGTTCCAATGTAATTCGCCAACGGGGGAAATAACGGCGGCCGTACCGGCTCCGAAGACTTCTTCCAGTTCTCCGCGCTCATGTGCTGCATAAACCTCTTCAATCGAAATTTTTTCTTCTCGTACTGGTATCTTCCAATAGTTTAATAACTGAATAACTGAGTCACGTGTGACACCAGGTAAAATGCTGCCATTTAATCTTGGTGTGACCACTTCGCCATTTATTTTGAAGAAGATATTCATACTACCGACTTCTTCCACATATTTGTTTTCTTTCGCATCAAGCCAAAGTATTTGGGCAAAACCATTTGCATCAGCCTTTTCTTGTGCCTTTAGGCTGGCGGCATAATTGCCTGCAGTCTTTACATGGCCAACCCCTCCAATGGAGGCCCTGACGTATTGCTCTTCTACGTAAATTTTTACAGGACTTAATTGACTGCCATAATAAGCACCTGATGGGGAGAGGATGACAAGCAATTTATATTCTTTTGCCGGCCTTACACCGAGATAGGCTTCTGTCGAGAAAATGAATGGGCGAATATAAAGCGAAGTCCCGTCACCATCTGGAATCCAATCTTTTTCCGTAAAAACTAATTGTTTGATCGCACGTAATAAAAATTCCTCATCAATTTGCGGTATACAAAGTCTGTCGCATGATTGATTAAAACGCTTCATGTTCTTTTCTGGACGGAAAAGCTGAATGGTGCCGTCCGCTCCTTTATAAGCCTTCATACCTTCAAAAATCGCTTGTCCATAGTGAAAAACCATTGCTGCTGGATCTAATGTTAATGGTTCGTAGGGAGTAATTCTCGGGTTATACCATCCAGTCTCACTATGAAAATCCATTACAAACATATAATCGCTGAAATACTTTCCGAAGCCCAATGAAGAAGTATCAGGCTTTGTCTTTAATTCTTCTCTTTGAATGAATAAAATCTCTTGGTTCATAATCACACCTCTTTTAAATCTTTATTAATTTTGGATTTATAATTTTACGAATTATCTTACTATACTATACCACTCAAACCGTTTTTTCATCCAGTATGTAGACTCATTTTCGTATAGCAACTAAATTAATTATTAAATAGAAAAAATTAACAAGTCCTACTAATTTCTACATAAATAAAGGAAAAAAAGGTAACTGTAAGCATAGGTCTATTTTAGGAGGAAAGTAAAATGAAGGTATATAAAAAAATATTCTTTTGCTTATTTGCTTGCGCGTTGGTTACTGGGTGTAATATGAACCAACAAGGAAGTGAACATAACCAGAAGGGTGAAGTGGATAACCGGCAGCAAGGGGCTCGCAATGTAGGCAATGCCTTAGGTAATACCAACATGGACTTTATGAACAACACGAACAATATCAAGAACACAACTACTAGGAGAAATAATAACTCTCATCTGCGTGTCGCAGGTGAAGCGCAGGACCATATTGAGAATCTATTCGAAGTAAAACATGCTACCATCATTGTACTGGATAGAGATGCTTTTGTAGCGGTGGTTATGGATAATGACTTAAATGGTGAAGTTAGTCCGCGTATCGAGGATGAAATTGCTGCGCAGGTTAGATCTACTGACAATTCAATTAGAAATGTATTTATTTCAAGTAACCCGGATTTTGTCGAAAGTATGAGTGAGTATGGAGACAAAATAAGAAGTGGTAAATCGAAAACTGGTCTAGAAAAGGAATTTAATGAAATGACAAAAAGAGTTTTCCAGGATCGTTAGGCAGACCTTAGTTAAGCCTCAGTCCCAATTTATTTTTATACCCTTTTATTATATAAATAGCCCTATTCCCTAACGCAAACGGGGAACAGGGCTATTTTTGTGTTAGAAAGATTATCCTCTAAAGCAGGAAAAACGTATTTGAAAATAGAAGACATGTTAAGACATAGGAAAGAATGAATTTATGGGGATTGAATGAAAAAACAATAAATCAAGGGGTGGGAGTTAGTTGAATATTTATCTTATACGTCATGGGGAAGCAGAGCATAATATCGACCGGGCAGTAATGTCTCATACACATGATTCACAGCATAGCTTGACAGAGCTTGGACAAAAACAAGCACAAAAAACCGGTGAATTTCTCCAATCAAAAATGAATGATAAAACGATTTTATATAGCTCTCCCTATTTACGTACGATTCAAACGGCGAAGGCTATCCATTCATTGCTGCCCCAGCAAGTTCCATTTTACGAGAATCCGCTTTTACGAGAGTGGGAATTAGGAAATCTTTACGACTTTAATAACCGGACCCCAGAGGCCAAAAGAGAGTTTAAAGCAGCAGGTCTTTTTTACTTTCGCCACCCAAATGGGGAATCACTAGCTGATGTTTATTTACGTGCAACTATGTTTATGAACACGGTAGTGGAACGGGTGAGGCAGCAACAGCGGTATGAGAATCTGGTGGTCGTCTCCCATGCTGGATTTATTCATATGCTTCTTGCCTTTCTGATGAACTGGCCAGTTGAAGAATTGGCTGATTTCAAACCGATCGAAAATGCCTCGGTCATCACCATACATGAAGAATCCGGTGATTATCAGTATAAGAAGATTTTTGTACCAGAGATTAATTAAATGAGGAGAAACCTTCCCCCACACCTTGTGGCAGGAGGGTTTATTTTTTTTGGAAACGTAATTACATGACAGTTTCTATTATTAACACTATAATAATGTGGGTAGAAAACATAGAGTAGGATTTGAAAGGGACGGATTGAAAAGGAGGTGTGTTGTACGGTGATTTCTTTGCACAATGTCAGCAAAAGCTATAAGCAGGCTCTGACAGCACTGCAGGCTGTCCAATCAGTTTCACTAAAGATTGATAAAGGCGAAGTTCACGGGATTATCGGCTCAAGTGGCGCAGGAAAATCTACCTTGCTTCGTTTAATCAATTTACTTGAGATACCTAATGAAGGAACAGTAGTTGTTGGTAAACATACGCTAACGGAGCTTTCAAGCAGGAAGCTTCGTGAAGTAAGACAATCAATCGGGATGATTTTTCAGCATTTTAACTTAGTGGCGAATAAAACAGTATTTGATAATGTCTCGGTGCCACTTGAACTGGCAGGCTATTCAAAAAAGGCACGCCAGGAAAGAGTCAATGAATGTCTGGAATTTGTCGGTCTTGTAGATAAAGCAAGGCAATACCCAGCTCAATTAAGCGGTGGTCAAAAGCAACGGGTGGCGATTGCCAGAGCACTTGCGAACAGACCAACCGTATTGTTATGTGATGAACCAACTTCTGCTTTGGATCCACAGACAACGGGTGGCATTCTAGAAGTACTTCAAACAATAAATAAAGAGTTTGGTGTGACCATAGTCATCGTCAGCCATGAGATGGATGTCGTTAAAAGCATTTGCGATAAAGTAACGGTGATGGAAAGTGGTAAAATTCTTCAGACTGTATCAATTAAACCACAGGGATTTGTCATTCCTAGAGATGATCCACATTGGTTTATACAGCAGTTGAGCAACTAAAGGAGAGGTAACATGCCTGAAATCATTTTACAATATCAAGCAGAGATATGGCAGTCTATTGGAGAAACCTTTGTCATGGTTGGAGTTTCCATTGTTGCAGCGTTTTTGATTGGACTCCCAGTTGGTACCTTGCTGTATTTGTGTCGCAAGGATCAGCTGCTTGAAAATCGTATCATTTATTCCAGTTTAAATATATTTGTCAATATCGTTCGTTCCTTCCCTTTTCTATTGCTTGTTGTATTTTTAATCCCATTTACGCGATTGATTGTCGGGACAGCCATTGGTACCATTGCAGCTACGATCCCGCTAACAATTATGGCGATTGCTTACTATTCAAGGCTGGTGGAGCAAGCTTTACTTGAAGTCCCGCACGGTGTGATTGACTCAGCCGTGTCAATGGGTGCATCGATAACAGAAATTATATTCAAGTTCCTTTATGTGGAGGCGCGGTCGGGACTGGCGCTCGGATTAACGACGTCTACGATTAGTTTTATCTCCTATTCCACGGTTATGGGGATTGTGGGTGGAGGCGGTGTTGGCGATTTTGCGATTCGTTATGGCTATCAACGTTTTGAAACGGAACTTATGATTTATATGATTATCATTATGATTTTCTTTGTGCAAACCATCCAGTTTACTGGAACAACAATGGCTAAACGTTTGGATAAACGTTAAGACTTTATGGAGGAAAAACTTATGAAAAAGATTTTATTACTTATATTTTTAACGCTTCTTGTATTAGCGGGCTGTGGTACCAATGAGAAATCTGAAAGTGCAGATAAACCAGCAGAAAAGAAAGAAGAAGTAACCTTGAAAGTGGCCACATTAATTCCACCAATGACGGATATCCTCGAGATTGTGAAGCCGTTAATGAAAGAGGAGGGTATCAACTTAGAAATCGTTGTGCTGGGTGACAATGTTCAACCGAATAATGCACTAGCTAATAATGAAGTTGATGTTAACTTCTTTCAACATATCCCATATATGGAAGAATACAATAAGGCGAATGGGTCGGAATTAGTTCTTGTACAACCCATTTACCATGCGGTTTATGGTGCTTATTCTAAACGATTCAAAAACATTGAGGAGCTTCCGGAAGGTGCAACGATTGCGATTGCAAACGATCCAACAAACATCGGCCGTTCGCTTGTCATGCTCGCTGACTTTGGCTTAATTACCCTGAAAGAGGGCGTGGGGATTCATGCAACCCAAGCAGATATCGTCAAGAATGAGAAAAATTACAAGTTTGAAGAAGTGGATCTCTTGATGCTAGCAAGAATGCTCGATGATGCTGATTTAGTTGCGATGACACCGGCTTACGCAGCTCCGCTAGGATTAACACCTAATAAGGATGCGATACTGACGGAAAGTATTGAATCAGAGTTTGCTATTTCGTTAGTGGCACGTTCTGATAATGCAGAATCTGAAGCTGTTCAAATGTTAGCGAAAAAAATGACTGGACCCGAAGTGAAGAAATTTTTAGAGGAAGATTACGCAGAAACGGCTTTACCGGCGTTTCAATAAACCAGTGTCAAGCATTTAATGCCCTATTTCAAATGTTGTAGTAAATAAAACGCTGTTGATATTATGATCAAAGGGTTCACTTTAGAGGTGCATGACCTCGTTTTGACAGCGCAAATGACAGTAAATGTGGCAAAGAAATAGTTAAAGTGAAGAGTGTCTAATTGAATTAAAATGGCACTCTTTTTTTACTATATAGACCAATGTTTTAATAATTATTTGATGTTTTTGTAAACTTTATTGTTTCGAGATAATGTAAGCAATAGTAATAAGGCAGAGATAGAATTTCCTTCAGCAAACAAGTTATTGAGCTTCATACTTCCGGAAAACCTCGATTTGTGGATAATTATTGCTTTTGGCTATCGGACCAGCGAAAAATCTTTAATAAAAGATTTATTACGCCGATAGCCTAGCATCCTAGTAGTTATAGGGGATTCATATCGACCAACCCGTTGGAAAATCCTTTATCCCGGTCGTTATGGAAGGTTTATAACTACCGAACCCTTGGAAAAATTTTAGTCCCGGTCGTTATGGAAGGTTTAAAACGCCCGAACCCTTGGAAAAATCTTAGTCCCGGTCGTTATGAAAGGTTTAAAACGCCCGAACCCTTGGAAAAATTTTAGTCCCGGTCGTTATGGAAGGTTTAAAACGCCCGAACCCTTGGAAAAATCTTAGTCCCGGTCGTTATGAAAGGTTTAAAACGCCCGAACCCTTGGAAAAATTTTAGTCCCGGTCGTTATGGAAGGTTTAAAACGCCCGAACCCTTGGGAAAATCTTAGTCCCGGTCGTTATGAAAGGTTTAAAACGCCCGAACCCTTGGAAAAATTTTAGTCCCGGTAGTTATGGAAGGTTTAAAACGCCCGAACCCTTGGAAAAATTTTAGTCCCGGTCGTTATGGAAGGTTTAAAACGCCCGAACCCTTGGAAAAGTCTTAGTCCCGGTCGTTATGACTTCAAATTGACACTAAATTTGGCATTCAAATTGGTTAGATTTATTCGTTGCACAACAAGTACTGTCATCTAAAAACATCTTGAAAATTTGATGGTCAATTCTACCCAGAACAGGGCTAAAACCTTGATATACTAATAAAAATGGCATGCGTCAATTCGCATGCCATTTCATGTGCCAATTAGCCTTTGTGCACCTTCCAAGTGAACCCTTTGATATTATGATCAACTGCGTTTTTATGTTAATCAAGCAATTCTTTCGTAAACGGGAAATCCAAAGGAAAGCCCTATGGATTGGATAGGGATGTATTATGTAAGGTATGTAATCGAAATCTTTTTGATGCAGTCGATGTCATTTGCATTTCCATCCACAAATCTATTTAATTAAGGCGTATTGTAAAATTTAATAAAAATGGGGGTAAACAATTGAAAGCACTTGTGTTCAATAAATTTGGAGGATCAGAAGTACTGGAATATCGCGAAATCTCTGATCCGGTCATCGGTAAAGATGAAATACTTGTAAGGATGAAAGCCATTGGCTTGAACTTTGCTGATATATATAGAAGAAAAGGGAACTATCATCTTGCAGGAAAGCCCCCTTATATTTTAGGTTATGAAGGGGAAGGGATCGTTGAAAAGATAGGAGAGAATGTCAAAGGCACTAACGTAGGCGACCGGATTGCCTTTGCAGATGTTCCGTATGCGAATGCAGAGCTAGTAGCAGTGCCAATAGAAAAGGCGATACCAGTGCCAGAAACAATCCCGTTTGCTGCAGCTGCATCCATTTTGCTCCAAGGCTTGACGGCGCATTATTTAACACGGGATAGTTATGCGGTGAAAGAGAAGGATGTGGTCCTTGTTCATGCTGCAGCTGGCGGTGTTGGACAGCTACTCGTTCAAATCGCAAATCTGCTGGGCGGTAAGATAATTGGCTTAACCTCATCCGTAGAAAAAGCAGCGGCTGCGAAGGAAGCAGGAGCTGATAAGGTTTTCTTGTATAGTGATGATTGGAAAAGAGCAGTGCTAGAGAAGACGAACGGAAAAGGGGTAAATGTTGTATTTGAATCTGTAGGCTCAACCCTAGAAGACAGCTTTCAGGTAACTTGCATAGGTGGAACCGTTGTTTTTTATGGAATGGCAGGGGGTGACCCAGCAATGGTTGACCCGAGAATGTTAATGGATACGTCAAAAACCCTAACTGGCGGTGACCTATGGAATGTCCTTACTTCCCGCGAAGAACGAATTGCTCGTGCGAATGAGCTGTTCCGATGGATGGAAGAAGGAAAGTTAATAGTATCCGAGCCGACGATATTTGCGTTGCGTGATGGACAAGAAGCACACCGGTATCTTGAAAGCCGCAAGAGCACCGGCAAAATTCTATTAATTCCTTAGGGAAGCAGAGGGACGGTTCAAGGTCATGGAAAAAGCTCTGGGGGTTATTCGTACTTGGGATGAATTTAGAGACGATTTACACGAGTTTCGAAAGCCTGTTTCTATAGAGCAACCTGAACTGCCTTTATCCTTTAGAAGAGGATTGAGGACAAAACTCCAGAGTGTTGTTGGAGATTTGTCCTCAAGAAGGGGTATAGAGAACAAAACTCATGAGTAGTGTTGGAGATTTGTCTTTAAGAAGGGGTATAGAGAACAAAACTCATGAGTAGTGTTGGAGATTTGTCTTTAAGAAGGGGTATAGAGAACAAAACTCATGAGTAGTGTTGGTGATTTGTCTTTAAGAAGGGGTATTGAGGACAAAACTCATGAGTAGTGTTGGAGATTTGTCTTTAAGAAGGGGTATAGAGAACAAAACTCATGAGTAGTGTTGGAGATTTGTCTTTAAGAAGGGATATTGAGGTTAATTTCAGGTTGCAAATCGTTCAATATATAGCAATCACAAAGTCTCGAGGATCCAATTTTAAAAATGTCATCGGAAATAATGGTCAGCAAAAATTTTGCTGCATATCAGGTAGGGTTAATAGACTTGTTAATTAAGGATATACAAAATGCTGCGCTCGTAGAGGTAGACTCTGAATGAATAGGCACCAGAAAAAGGTTAAAACCGTAGCACTCTACTAATATAAGAAAACACTTTTGCTGTTGTCATCAAAGGTGTTTTTTTGTTTGAAGTGGTTTGTTAGGTACCAACTACTTGGATGAACGGATGGAAAATGAAATTTTATTAGATATAAATATCTAATTTGGCAAATGATAAACCAAAGGAGTTGATCATTTGTATTTTTTGTTAAATGCACTAGGGTTATTGGTTGTTCTTGCACTTATTTTCCTCTGCTCACCCAATAAAAGAAATGTTAAGTGGAAATCGATTTTAACTTTGGTCGTAGTTGAATTCTTGATAACCTGGTTTATGTTAGCAACGAAGATAGGCTCATGGGTAATTAATAAAATTGCCTCGTTCTTTAACTGGTTGATTACTTGTGCAAACGAAGGAATTTCATTTGTATTTCCTTCTGTTATGGCTAACGAGTATGTGGATTTCTTTTTTAGTGCGTTAATGCCAATTATCTTCATTATTACGTTCTTTGATATTCTAACCTACTTTGGAATCTTAACGTGGATTATGGATAAAGTAGGCTGGCTTATTTCAAAGGTTTCGGGATTGCCTAAGCTTGAGAGTTTCTTCTCGATACAGATGATGTTTCTTGGAAACACAGAAGCGCTGGCAGTTATCCGGCAGCAATTATCGGTATTGAAGGAACAAAGGCTGCTAACCTTCGGAATTATGAGTATGAGTAGCATCAGCGGATCGATCATTGGCGCTTATTTAACAATGGTTCCAGCGACATATGTATTTGTTGCTATTCCGTTAAATTGTTTGAACGCGCTACTAATTGCCAATATACTAAATCCTGTTGATGTGACTAAAGAAGAAGACATCGTTTATGTACCAAATAAAAGCGAGAAGAAGGATTTCTTTTCAACCATCTCAAACAGTATGCTTGTTGGAATTAATATGGTCATCGTCATAACGGCCATGGTCATTGGATATGTTGCTTTAACCGCTGCCGTTAATGGCATTTTAGGATTTGTGGTAAATGGTTTGACCATCCAAAAAATATTCGCAATTATTTTTAGCCCATTTGCGTTCTTACTTGGCTTATCTGGAGAAGATGCTATGTATGTTGCTCAATTAATGGGAATTAAGCTAGCAACAAATGAATTTGTTGCGATGATGGATTTAAAGGGGAAAATAAATGATCTTGCCCCTCATACCGTTGCTGTTGCTGTCACTTTCTTAACTTCATTTGCCAATTTTAGTACAGTGGGTATGATTTATGGAACGTTTAATTCAACCCTAAGTGAAGAAAAATCAACCATTATTGGGAAAAATGTTTGGAAGTTATTGGTAAGTGGAATAGGTGTGTCATTATTAAGTGCGATGATTGTTGGATTATTCGTTTGGTAACGAGTAGATTTCACACTCTCTTAACTAGGTAATATAATATAAAGTAAAAAGCCCAATTTCCTTTATTGCGGAATGTACTGCACCCCAAAAGTTAGAGTAAAATCTATACTTTTGGGGTGTATTTTTATGGCTAAATATAGTCAGGAATTTAAGTTAATAGTCGTCAAAGAATATCAAGAAGGAAAATTAGGATATGAACGTTTAGCTAAAAAATACGACATGAAGGACTTTTCACAAATTAGGAGATGGGTAAAAGTACACGAGAAATACGGTGTGGAAGGTTTAAAGAGGAAGAAACATAAGGAAAGATATTCTGTTCAATTTAAGCTAGATGTATTAAGCTTTATGAAAAGAACAGGATCTTCAGAAACTGATACAGCCCTTCAATTTGGGCTAACAAACACTCCTATGGTAGCCTCTTGGAAGAAGGCTTTCCTTGAGGGTGGTGCTGAAGCCCTGGATAGATCGAAAGGGATGACAGCCATGTCTGATAAAGATAAGAACAGTAAAAATAAACAATCCGAAGAGAAAGAAATGACGTATGAACAAAAGTTGGAGTGAGAAAACGAACTTCTGCGTTTAGAGGTAGAAATACTTAAAAAAGTTGCGAGCTTTTCAGATGGATCCGGAAGGCTATCTCGAAAAGCACAAGCAGCGTTATCATTCGAACTCAAAGAAAACTTCAAATTAAAAGATGTTTTACTCAAGGTGGGTATTCCTGAAGCTACCTACCATTATCATATAAAAATGATGAAGAAGGAAAATCCGAATCAGGGACTTGAAGAAGTGATTCAATCCATTTTTGAGGAACATAAAGGCAATTATGGTTACCGTCGCATCCTTCTGGAATTGAGAAACCGTGGGCAAAAAGTGAATCATAAGAAGGTTCAACGCATTATGAATAAACTCGGACTCAAAGGGGATAAATTCAGGAGAAAATCGCGCAAGTATAGTTCTTACAAAGGAACGACTGGAAAAGTTGCCGAAAATCTTATCAACCGCCGTTTTAACACAAATGTGTGTCATCAAAAATTAACCACAGATATTACAGAATTCAAGTGTTCTGACGGTGTAAAATTGTATCTAAGCCCAATTATGGATATGTTCAATGGTGAAATTCTTTCTTATGGGACGAGTATGCGTCCAACCTTAGAATTAGCGATCAAACCACTCGAGGAAGCATTAGAAATTGTAAAGGATTCAAAATATAGAACCACTATACATTCTGATCAAGGGTGGCATTATCAACATAATACATGGGTAAATAAGCTTAAGGAAAATAAGGTGTTCCAGAGTATGTCTCGAAAAGGGAACTGTTTAGATAATTCACCAATGGAGAACTTTTTTGGATTAATGAAACAAGAAATGTATTACGGGGAAGCGCTGTGCCCATTTGAGGAATTAAAAATGAAAATTGAAGAATATATCGCTTATTATAATAACAAGCGTATAAAGAAAAAATTGGCAGGCATGAGTCCGGTTCAATACCGTTTCCATACCAGCCAATTAGCTGCTTAATATAAAACTCTAACTTTTGGGGGTCACATCAGAAGTTGGGCTTTTTTTTCCTTATTTTACTTGGATCCTCAACAATTATGAGTACCCCCACTTCAATGGAAGCTTAGTGCTCTCCTTTTTAGATTTAGTATATAAGACATGAAAAACGCTGTTGAATGTTATCAACAGCGTTTTCTATAGAGGTTTTTTTATTTTTTTGCAGTGTGTGCAATCCACCCTCCAAAAAGGGTGGTAGAGAAAAATTGGGTGATTCGTTCAAATCCAGTTTGTACTAAAAGTTCTTCGATTTGGTTGGCAGATATAAATGATAGTTCCCGAACGGATTCTTCCATTTCATCGACATCTTCTTGCGTTAAATCGGTTAAATCCTGCCATATCGATTTCCATAATTTCATCCGTTCATCAAATTCTGGGTTGGATTGGTCTCCAAACATCGTAACAAGAGCAAAAGGTGAACCCGGTTTTAATTGTTCTCTCACTGTGCTTAATAAACTGCGTTTTTCTTCTATTGTTTCAACAAAGTGGAGAACAAGTAAGCATGAGGCGGCATCGAATGTATCCGTAAATTCAATTTGTTCAATTGTTCCAGTATGAATGGATACGCGATCGTCTATTCCTTCACTCTTGGCTTTCTGCAATGCTACCTCTAGCATGTCTTCAGACGGATCAATACCTATAAAGGACCATGTTGGATTTGCTGTTCCAAATGTCACAAATTCATTTCCGCCCCCAGCGCCAATGACTAATACATTTGCTGAGTCTTTAACATTTGCACGAAAGAAGGACTGGACCATTTGGAACATCGCATCATATGTAGGCATAGCACGTCTTATACCAGTATCATATTCTCTTGCCATTTCCATATTCATCTCTAAATCTTCATCCATTTTTTTGCTACCTCCTTAAGATTGCTTGAATATTATTATACAAAGAATACCATCGCGAAAGGGACTCATATAGCATTTGGAAATAAATTTATGGTACTTGGTACAAATCTAATGCTATCCATATATTTTATATAGATACATGAAGGGCATTTTTTGTATCACATACCAAATGAAATAGGTGAGGACAAATGTTTGTAGTGCATTTTTTCGAGAATAAAAAGCTCTTGTTAGTTCAGCTGCGTAATCAGGTTCCAGCCGTAGGGGAAGATATAAAAATTAAAGGACGTAAAGGTAAAGTATCAGATGTTAATAGTGTGGATGAAAAAAATATTCAAGTACAAATTCTCATAGAAAAAGTGATTAATAAAAATAAGCTTGTTGTCGATCCAAAAAAGAAAAGAAGGTAAGTTGGGTTAAAATAAAAGAGAACGTCCATGTTAGATTTGGCTAACATGGGCGTTTTTTAGTATCATTTTTGTAACAACAATTAAAACGGTCGGTATCGAGCGAAGATGTGTAGGGGGATATGTTGTGCTTAATGTTGAGATAAGAAGGCCAAGAATAGAGGACTCTAAAGAGTTAAATGGACTTTTTAGAACGGTGATAACGGATACGTTTATTAAAGAAGGCATTGGAGATAAATTGGACGATATGGAAGAGGAAATCCGAAGCAAGAAAGCCTATTTAAAAAGTGACTTTGAAAGTAATGGGGAGAAAAGATATTTTCTGATTGCTTTAGCCGGCGGTAAGATTATTGGTTCCATCGAAAATGGTCCCTCGAGTGAGCTCATTCGTAAATGTACAGATAGTGCTTTAAAAGAGCTAAATGAGGTTGGTACAGTATTTGTACATCCGGAGTACCAATGGAAGGGGGTAGGAAGTTTTCTTTTAAATAAAATGTATTTAAATTTGCGGAATAACGGTATCGATGAATTTTGTTTAGATAGTGGATATGTTCGTGCACAAACCATTTGGACAAAGAAATTTGGAGTTCCTGATTATTTGTTAATGGATTATTGGGGTGAAGGATTTCCTCATATGATATGGAGACTCAAGGTCGATGATCTATTGAAATAGACCGTCCCCAGCCTTGTAAAAATATTGGAAGAGTGATAGCTTTACTTACTATTGTCGGTCCCGTACTTTTTCTTCTATATACCTTCCTCCGAGCTATAATTTTTTTTCTCCTGTAGCCTAATCTTTATACTGGGGATAGTGGTGACAGACACCGTGTTACTAGGTTGGTTCGCTGCGGCGATTTTTTCTTTGTGGAGCTAACGGGAAAGGTTAGTGAAGTAATTGTTTTGAAGATTGTCACATCATTAGAAAGATAAATATTGTATAACAATAGTATACTGCCTTTTTAATTTATTCTAGGAGAACTTAAAGAGATGAATATAGTTAAGTTTTTTATTTATCAAGTCTTATTAACTTTTATCGGGATAACAAATAATCTCTTCTTTAGCTTTTTAAATGAATTAACTCTCTTTGAATATAAGTTTGTTTTATCCTTAGTCAAGGTACCTATTACTATGTTAATACTCTATTTTATCTTTAGATTATATTATTTATTAAATATGAAATTACGATACAAGATATTAATCCATATATCTGCTTTTATTGTCGGATTCGTAATTTTAGGATTATTATCGGGAAGTATAAAGGCTTAAAAGATGAATCTGGTTGGTAAAAAATAAGTATTTGGATGTGAAATACTGAAGTGGATTTATTTGAATCGATTTTTCCTTTTGTCGGAATAATCATACCCCTCATTTATGTTATATTCTCTAAAAATAATAAGAGATTAAAAATACTTGTTTTATTTGTAATTCTGGCTGTTTACTGGGTTTACTATTTTATAGGTTACCTGTTTAACAATAATATTTTAAATGCTATAACTTTCCATAAAAATGGTTTCACGATCAATATTATTGGCTTTTTTGTATTAATTACTACTTCAGTTTTAGTTATATATTTTATCCAAAAGTATGTAGACAAAAAAAATAAGTAGACCTTGTTCAACTACCAGGGGCTTTAGTAAAATAAGAAATAATAATAAAATACAAAAAACACCGTTGCTAATTACGGTGTCTTTTTGTGTGCGATTTAACCTGCTAATTCCCCAACTATTTTAAGTTTTGTACTTCAAAACAAAACCCGTTACATAAAAAGGGGTTTTCGCTATTTTTGAAAGTCCCTTAGATAATATAAGGGCCAAAGAATATCGTGATTAGAAAGATGTGAATACCAACAAAATAAAGGATTCTTACCGTTCCATCCCAATCATTTATTCGTTTTGTAAGATTCGTTAGCCATAAAGCGATAAGAGCAAATATTATCATATAAAAATATGCGCTGCCGTTAAAGGTTAAATAAGCCGGTGCATTGATATAAATGTTATCTACAAAAACTTGATTTTTTCCAACTGCTGCTGCTATAGCGTATAATCCAATTCCAGTATAATATATCCACTTAGGATCATGATTAAGTATTCTACTTTTGAACATATACATTAACACAACAAATAATAATGGCCAGATATACCATACAAAAGAAATGGCGACAGCAAAAAAGGAGGATGTTGCCATTCCCATTGTTTTACCAAGGGAGTTTAGCCAATCATCTTGACTTAACTCGATCACCTTACTAATAGCAGCAAGATTAGCTGATGAAATATTTATCCTATTTCCATCTGGATCTAAATCCAGCCAAGCAATGGTTTCTTCATTAACCCATTGCGGATTGGTTGAAATATAAGGTGTATTACTTCGTCGTTCGGTTGATGTTGTCCCATCTTCATTTATTTCTGCCTTATAAATATTAAAAGCCGTACGATCATTATACTGGGTTTCAGTCTGCCCGTTTGCTTGAAATAATAAAGTGGGCATCCCATTGTTATAAGTTAGAACGACATTAGAAACCTCAGTCAAATTGTTATTCCCTGCTGGATCCCGTAAAACTAACTCGTTAACAGGCGGTTGGTTTTTATTTGTAACCGTTGTTTGCATAAAATAGTTAAAAAACTCTGGATTACCTTGAGTTAATACAAGCTCTTCCAGTATCAACAATGCTAATTTTTGATCATTCAATGCAAAGGATATATCGTTGACAACTTTGCCTGGTTCTACTGGAATGGTCGATTGATATAAGGTGTTAATTTTTCCATCGGTTAATTGGTGAAGTGTGATATCAACTCCATTTAACACGGATGAATAAGCTAATATATTTATTCCATCTTCATTTTCTTGTGGAGTGATATCCACCTCTTTTAGATCAATATCCATAATTCTTTGTGATTTCAAATTTTCTGGATTAAGCTGATAAAGTACATTTTCTTTTACATAAAGAATGGTGGTCTCCAAAGGATAGAATTTCTCAACATCAGTGATAATGGTATTTTTATCTTTATCATAAATATTTGTAAAATCAAAATAGATGATTTTATCGTCTTGCTGGTATAGTTGTGTCCATTTATCTACTGGAATGTCATAGGTTTCCGTGTCTTTTACAATAAAATCTTTGCCCAATCTTGTTGTTGCCAAATTTCCATCTTCAAATCTGGTGATAAGAAACTCTCCATCTTCTGTCATCTTTACAGGAGGAAGTTTATTTAAATTGGTCTCACCAATTAATAATGCTCTACTCCAATCAGGTTCAGGCGGCTCCGTCACTTTCATAAAGTTTTGATAAAACAATAAAGCTAATCCCAAAAATAGGATGACCACAGGTATAACCCAATAAAACTGTTTTAATAGATTTCTGTTCATGATAGACCCCCATGTTACCGATTCATATTTCTCTATTTGTATTGAATAAGTCAATGTTATCATATTTTCTGATAAAATATACTATTTCAAAATTATACTAAAGGACTGTGTTCACCTATCTTAGATGGTTGATCACGATTGGAGGTAAACCAAGTTGACATCCAATCCCTGATTTTGTATAGTAGGTGGCGAATAGTATGATTGGAGTGAATCGTTTGATTTCAAACTCTGAATTACAAAATTTAGATCTAATTGATTTATTAAGTGAGCGTCATAGTTTGGTCCGGAGAATTGCAGAGAAGGACTGGAATAATCAAAGTGAAATTCATCTTTCAAATTCTGAATGGTACATCATGGCGAGGATTTATAAAAAACAGCCGACCATTTCTTATGTGACAAAAAATGTAGAGATTTCTCGTCAGGCAATACATAAGTTTATTAAAAACCTTTCTGAAAAAGGATTAGTCGAAATCAAAAATGTTGAAAACAACAAGAAAGAAAAGTGTATTCGCTTAACAGCTTTAGGCGAAGAATGCTACGAAAAAAATGAGGCTCTTAAGGCCCGACTTGAGAATAAAATTGCAGAAAAGATAGGTATGGAGCAAGTAACAATTCTTAAAGATCTATTAAAGTTAGATTGGGAAATTTAACTTAAACGTCTGTTAAATAGATGTAAAAAACCCCTGCTTTGTTCATCTAGGTGAACGAAGCGGGGGTTTTCTTTATATACATTTAGTTCTAATGCCATGTCCCCAGAATATACGACCAAATCTCCAATAGTACACCGTTGAATACTCCTGTATTTTCGTCAACTCAGTTGATAATAACTGAATAATAAAATATTGTCAACTCGGTTGACAATAGGAAAAAAATTTTGTTATAGTAGGGAAATCGGTTCGTATTTGGGAGGTACTACCGAAAGGAACATGATTGAAAATCAAAATTACAACAATTCTTTTATACAGAAAGATATTGTTTCAAGGGGAAAAGGAGAATTTATTTAAATGAAATCAGAAATTAATGTTAAACATCCTAAGACAATGGCATTAATCTTAATGTTAGGTGCTTTTGCTGGATTATTTGGTGAAACAGCATTGAACATGGCATTATCAAATATTATGGAACAATTTACAGTAACAGCTCCGACTGCACAGTGGCTGACTACAGGATATTTATTAGTATTAGCTATTTTAGTGCCAATTTCAGCATTATTAATGAAATGGTATACGACAAGACAATTAGTTATCGGAGGACTGGTTATTTCGCTAGCAGGCGCATTACTAGCAGCGTTAAATATCAGTTTTAGTATTTTATTACTTGGTCGTGTTGTACAAGCAATCGGTACAGGTCTTTTATTGCCGGTTATGCTGAGTGTGATGCTACTTATTTTCCCTATTCAGAAACGTGGAGTTGTAATGGGACTTATGGGACTTGTTATTACCTTAGCTCCAGCTTTAGGACCCACACTTTCAGGGATCATTATTAGTACGTTAAGCTGGCCATTTATTTTCTGGTTTAGCGCAATCGCTTATGTGTTATTGATCCTGGTTGCAACCGTTAGAATTTCAAACGTTTCTGAAATTACGAAACCTAAAATTGATATTCCATCGATTCTGTTATCAACAATCGGTTTTGGCGGATTAATTTTTGCATTGAGTACGATGGCGGAAGTAGCCTTTTCATCACCTAAAGTATGGGCACCTTTACTAGTAGGGATTATCTCGCTTATATTATTTGGTATCCGTCAAAATACAATGGCTCAGCCAATGGTTAATTTACGTGTTTTTAAGTATCCGATGTTCACATTAGGAACATTGACTATGTTTCTTGGCATTTTAATCATTTTATCATCAGGTATTTTATTGCCAATGTATCTAAAAGGTGCTTTATTATTTAGTGCTGCGACAGCTGGTTTATTATTACTTCCTGGTAATGCAGTCAACTTTATTTTATCACCGATTGTAGGAGCTCTATTCGATAAAATTGGACCGCGTCGTTTCGGAATTGTTGGCTTTATCTTTGTTCTGCTTGGGAATATTGTTTTTGTGGCCACTATTTCAAGCCAAACCCCTGCATGGCAAATCGTTGTTGCGTTCATGATATTATTCTTTGGATTAACGATGGTAATGATGCCAGCCCAAACAAATGCAATGAATGTTTTACCGCGTGAGTTATATGCAGATGGATCAGCAGCTATGAATACATTAAATCAAGTAGCTGGGGCAGCAGGTACAGCAATCGCAATTACGCTATTTACAAGTGGCCAAGGTAGTTATGCAATCAATTTCCCGGATGCCTCTTCGCAAGAAGTAATGGCAGCTGGTATAAAAAATGCTTTCTACTTTACAACAGGAATTTCAGTAGTTGGATTAATAGCTTCTTTCTTTATAAGAAAACCAAGCATCGTTACGGGAAAATCTCCAGTTGCGGTGAAAGCAACAGAACCTGTACGCAACTAATTGAAAATTAATAGGCTAGAAAAATTTTATAAAACCATTCGTAAAAGGTATATTCTTACGAATGGTTTTCTTTTTACGATAAAATCATCTTTTTTGCAAGATTATTTATTATGTCACCCCTGCTAAGTACACCAATAACACGACCAGCCCCATTGACTACAGGGAGCTTTTTGTAATGGTGTCGGGATAATAATTGAATTGTCTTCTCAAACTCCTCATCAGGTGATACAGAGAGGAGATTTCTTTTGGTCATAATTTCTTTTACTTGTGTATCTAACTTCTCTTGTATAACATCCTCCATTTCGCCGTCTTCTATAATATAAACAAGGCCGGCAAAACCCAAAGGCTTTGGAGCTAGGTAGCGTAAGACGTCTCCATCTGATACAATCCCAACCAAATGATCTTTCTCATCAACAACTGGCACACCGCCAATTCGGTTTGAAGTGAATATTTCTAACAATTCCTTGATCGTATTCGAAGGTTTTACAGTAAAAACTTTTGTAATCATGAAGTCTCTAACTTGCATTATAAATCCCTCTCTTCTCGTTGCAACCGCATACATTTTGGTATATTGGTATCTTAACACAGTTGCTATTCTCCTTGTAATAATAAAACTTTGTCTTTTTTATGTATTATTTTTATCTTTTATTGAATTCGAGCAGTTACCTCTTGCCGTTAAAATTGAAAAAAACAAGTATTACAATCTTATGGTCTGAACAGTATAATCAGGGATGGGAGTTGAGACGAATGAATAAAAAAGACATTGCGAATATTCGTAAGCAATTTAAATTAAACAATGATTTATTAAAAATTCAAGAAATCTTCAACGTTTATGTACAAAAAGAATCAGGTGAGATTTACCATCATGTCACACAACCGTTTCAACTGTTAGACCAAGAAACACAAGAGTTATTTTTGGCTAACTTCAAAAAAGTACTAACAGGTTCACTCGATGCCAAACTATTTGAACTGAAATTCATAAGAGATGTGGAAGACAGCACGCAAACCTTCCTCTATGAAGGTTTACAAATGGACTTAACGGAAGACTGGCAAGAGTATATGCTGCAAATTGTCGGGAAGATGTTTGCCAAAACGGTTTACGAATTTGATACGATGGTGACGTTTATCCGAGGAGAATATCGGAAACCAACCCGAAAACGAGACGCTGAATCCGAACAGGGCGGGGATGATGAAACCTATTCTAGCCAGTTTATTCTTTGTAGTCTTAATAAAACCGACCAGCCGAAAAAAGCCCTGCTGTTCGATTATATCGAGAAGGAATTCAAATCCAATACCGTTTTTGATCCAATTATTGATCTGGCTGCTCCACTGTCAGGGTTTTTGTTTCCTGCTTTCAATGACAATTCTGCTGATGTAAATCATCTTTTATATTATACGGGGAAACCGAACCAACCCAATGTAACTTTTATTGAAGAGGTTCTCAATTGTGAAGACATTATCACGGCGGAGGAAGATAAGGAAATTTTTGATCTTGTCATAAAAAAAGTGGCTGGGAACGAAGTCGATACTCAGGTCATGTCCAATGTCTATGAGGAAATCGATCGAATCGTTCAAGAAAACAAAGAAAATGAAGAAAGCGAACCTCCAAAGTTGGATTATCGGGACATCGAGAAAATCTTAACGGTCAGCGGAGTCGAAAATGTCAATACCGCCAAAGTGGAGCATGCATTCAAAGCGATTATAGACGACGAAAAACATGAATTCAAAGCCAACAATGTTATTCCGAAGAAGATAAAAATTGAAACAAAGGTGGGTGCTGTATCCATCAGCCCGCAAGACCTAAAAAACATCAAATATATTACCTTTGAAGGAAAACGGTGCCTATTGTTAGAAGTTGTTGAAGAGGTGGTCCTGGATGGATTACCACTAGAAGCTGAGACGGTTTAATAAGCTCGATGAAGGACAACTCCATTCGAAAAGGCAGGCAAGATGTCCTTCATAAGGTGGATGAAGGACAACTCCATGGGAAAAACCGTGTGAGATGTCCTTCATAAGGTTGATGAAGGACAACTCCGTGGGAAAAAGCAGGCAAGATGTCCTTTATAAGGTGGGTGAAGGACAACTCCTTGGGAAAAACCGAGTGAGATGTCCTTCAAAAGGTGGATGAAGGACAACTCCGTGGGGAAAACCGAGTGAGATGTCCTTCATAAGGTGGATGAAGGACAACTCCGTGGGAAAAACCGAGTGAGATGTCCTTCATAAGGTGGGTGAAGGACAACTCCGTGGGAAAAAGCAGGCAGGATGTCCTTCATAAGCTCGATGAAGGACAACTCCATTCGAAAAAGCAGGCAAGATGTCCTTCATAAGGTGGATGAAGGACAACTCCGTGGGAAAAACCGAGTGAGATGTCCTTCATAAGGTGGATGAAGGACAACTCCGTGGAGAAAAGCAGGCAAGATGTCTTTCATATGCTCGATGGAGGGTAACTCCACATCATAAATACAGCTGACAGCTGGTACCCTAAATTATTAAGGTACCAGCTTTTTTGTGTAAGTTTTCGTCAACTAAGTTGACAAATGTCGGAAAATAGAGTAAAATTTATTGTAGACTATATTGAAGATATTAAAGATAGGAGTATGATGATGTTTAATATTGGAGATGTGATTATTTATTCAACACATGGCTTAAGCCAAATTGATGATATATGTGAAAAGACTATTTCAGACGTTACCAGAACGTATTATGTTTTGCATCCTCTTGGGCAGGCCAATTTAACAATAAGTACCCCTGTCGATAATGAAAAAATAGTTATGCTCAAGTTGCTGAATCGTGAAGAAGCCGAGGAGATTTTACAATCCTTTAAACTTCCTGGCATCAGTTGGATAGTGGATGTAAGGCAGCGAAATAAGGATTACCATAAGATTGTAAATACAGGAGATCGCAAGGAGATTGCAAAAGTAGCAAATACGTTGATGCGGAAAGAACTTGAACTTAGCCTGATAGGAAAGAAAGTTTATGATCAAGACCGTAAACTATTAAAAACCATTCAAGATCTACTTTTTAATGAGATAGCCTCTGCTTTCGATACGACTGTTGAAGAAGTATTCCAAAAGGTTTACCGTATGATTAAATAAAGGCTCTTTTCGTAAAAATTGTTGTAAAAAGTTATTTGTCACTTCGAATTAAGTTTGCACGCTCTTTTCCCTAAAGAAACTAGCTTGAAATACCATTATTCAGATCTAAAAGGCAATAAAGTTTGAGAAAAGCGCCTAAATAGATGAACAAATATTAATTAAACAGCTTCCTAAACAATGCTATTCTCAAAAAGGAGAATGGCTTTTTCTTTTTGAAGTAAAGTTGCAGTATACATGTAGGAGTAGAAATCATATAGAAAACTGGTGAAGGAATGGAACGCAATAAAGTAATAAGAGATCAAATAAAAGAAGATAATTACAAAGTATTTGCTTTGCTAGGCAATTATTTGAATCACGCACCAGACTTTATTATTAAAGAAGAAATTGGTGAAATTGTTAAGGATGGTGTGTCTTATGAATATGCTTTTGCTGTCATATTAGCTGCAGCTTTCGGATTGGATGTTGTTGATCATGTCGATGATAAGGATTTGTTTAATAACTATTTTAACAAGATGATTCATAAACTTGATGCAAATGAATATTATAACAATCCCTATTATAAGAACATCAAGATACCAACGGTCAAAATCGGCAATTGTGAATTAAAGTATGAAAAATATAAACCTTTTGAGGGCTTTGTTTGTGATGATATTATCCAAACAAAAGAAGGAAGGCAAATTCCACAAATCGGATTTTTTGAAACAGAATTCAGCTTTCCCGCCATTCTTGAAAATGAACGAATCTGGATGACGATTACACCGAATGAAATAGAAACGATGAAAGACGCGGTCGATAAAGCATTTGGTCACGTGCTCGCTTTTGGCCTTGGGCTTGGCTATTATGCCTATATGGTTTCTGAAAAGGATCAGGTTGAAAGTATCACGATTGTTGAAAAAAACGAAGATGTTATTCATTTGTTTACTAAATATGTATTACCACAATTCAAGAATGCCCAGAAGATTAAGATTATCCAGGCCGATGCTTTTGAATATGCACAAAATCACATCCTTGAGGGTAAGTATGATTTTGTGTTTACGGACTTATGGCATGATGTTTCAGATGGTATTGACATGTATTTAAAAATGAAAAAGTACGAGAAACAAAGTCCCAACACGATATTCTCTTATTGGATTGAAAAGTCTATATTGTGTTATTTATAAAATCAATTGTGATGGCGATTGTTCAATAGGAGCAATCGCCTTTTTATTTACAATAAACCGCGAAACTTTACAAAATAAAAACCGTCTTACTATACGAAGGAGTTATTTATCGTTATGAAGATTCAAAAAAAGGGGAGAATCCTATGAGAATAAATCAGCGTTTACTTTCTATGGTAATGTTAATTCTATTATTAAATTCGTTTATGTTTCCAAGTAATCCACTTGCCACTTCTTGGGCTTATCAATTTGTAGTATGGCAAGATTATATTTATGTAGTGAGTGAAGAGGTTGTAACCGAAATTGATAAAGAGATTGGTAAAGTCACTAAATACTCAGATATGGAATCTCTATCTGGTAATTTCTCAAATACGTTTGAAAAGGGTACTAAATATTTTTCAATCAAAGGGGTTAGCACAGACGAAGCAATAGCGATTGAAGAATCTGAGGGTAGATATATAAAAGCAACTAGAGAAGGAGAATATGAAGTAAGAAATTCTTTTGATGGATTTTTTGATGGGCAACAGGGGATTATTAAGATTTTTATATTTTCTATATTAGGTATTTTAGTGGTTTTTATCATTTTTAAATTTCTAAAGAATAATCATGGAAAAAGGTAGGTCTTATTTGATTAACGAAGATATATATTTAACAAAGGGTTGCAGTTGGCAGCTCTTTTTTTCATGCTCCTCTACCGTTCTTTGGTCCAAGAAGGATTTTCCATAACAATTGTAGAATATTTATATAAAAACGAAGGCAGGAATTCCTGTGGTAATAGAAAATTTTATCAATCTAATTATTATTTTTGCTGTGGTTTATGGCTTGAGGTACTTCTCTGAACCGAAAATAAAAAATCAAGGAATTAAAAAACTGTTTATCGACATTGTCATTTCCGCGATTTTAGCCTTAATCGTTCAGCAGTTAATTAAACTGCTGTTCTAGTAAAAATGTGTATGTAAATTTATTTGTGAATATAAGAATTGTATTGGGGTGGATCGGATGACAGAAGAAAATAAACCATTTAACGATGTGATAGACCACTTTAACAAGATCGAAGGAAATGCTGCCAATCTAGCCAAGGCAGACTTGAAAAAGTTGCCAAAGCCATTAAGGAACTTTGGATATTTTTTGGGTGTCTTCTTTTCAATCTCCATTCTATTAATTATTATTTTAAATTTATTTTTTTGATTTACCCCTTTAAATACAGTGATTTTAGTTTCTTTAGAGGAGTTAGCAAATCCAAATTTTAAGGTGTGTTTATTTTCAGTCTGGTTTTTTATCGTTCATTGCTCCTGCCTCTCGGGAAGTCATTGCACCTTGTCCTTCACTTACATCTTTTTGAATTTCTTTTTTTACTTTTTGTGGATCAGTTCCAGCAAATTCTGGTTTTATAATAGAACCTACATTCTCTTTAGTTTGTTGATCCTGTTGCATACAATTCCTCCTCAATTTAATGGTTAACATACTTATTATGTACAAAAAATGCCTGGTATATCCCGAAAATAGGAGTGGTGAGAAGTTGAAATATCGTAAAGCAAATATCGATGACATGGATACGCTAATTACTTTAAGGAAAAAACAGTTAGTTGATGAGGGGATAGATCCCACTATTGATATTGATAGAGAACTATATGATTTCTTTCAAAATAAACTGAGTGATGGTTCTTTGATTCAATGGCTTGTAGAAGATAAGGGAGAAATTATTGCTAGTGGTGCAGTGGTTATTTATGAATTTCCACCAAGCTATACAAATAAGACTGGTAAAAAGGCTTACGTTACAAATATGTTTACTAAAGAAACTTACAGGGGACAAGGGATTGCGACGTCTTTGTTGACCAAGTTAGTTAATGAAGTTAAAGGTGCAGGTATTACAAAAATTTGGCTTGGTGCTTCCAAATTAGGGAGACCGGTATATAAAAAGTTTGGTTTTCAAGAAACGGATGAGTGGCTGGAGTTAAACTTTTAGTGGTTTGTTTTTCTTTTTTAGGAGCATTTCTTCAGAAGGAGGAATGCTCCTTTTATATATAATAGTGGCTGAATACTTGAATAGAGGTATGGGTTTTATGGTAACTCCGCCAAAAGATTGGTGTTGGTAAAATACTAGCAATGAAGAAGGGGAAATATGATGCCGATATTTTCTGTAATCGCCTTTTCTGCCTTGATTGTAGCAGTTATTACGATAACCTTTGCTATCAAAGGCAGGTACCAATTCTACTGGATTGCTGCCATTGGAATTTATATTTTCAGTTTTTTAGCTGGTTTTTCAATAGGACAAATGACGGTTGGTTTAACTTTTATACCGTTGACTTTGGCTATTGGCTATACTTTCGGTTCGATAAAAAGAAAAGTTCACAGCCTTATGTTTCTTTGCCTAGGTATCTTAATTGGCTTCCTAATGGTACTTTATGTTGATGATTATTGGATATTTTTCCCTTTTTGGTTTTTATTCTAATGTGGCAAGAGTTTAATTTGAGATGACAGTAACCGTTCCTTTTCTAAAATATTTGAAAGTCTCATCATTGCAGAATAGGAATTTTCCTTCTAGAAAACTTGCTTGTAATATTAGTAGAAACCGTGATAGTACTTATATTGCCGATTGGTTGAATAATAAACTAATCGGCTTTTTAATTTCTTGAATTTGAAGGAAAAAAGGTAAAGTTTGCAGTATATGTACTAAGTTAAATAATAATAGGAGTTGTTTACATATGGCAGATGAGATAGAAGATTTTTACTGTGACGAGGTATTAAGCGGTAAAAGAACAGTAGAAAAAGTTTGGGAAACTGAGAATACTCTAGCCTTTTATCATACTCGTCCTTTTTATGATGTACATATCATTGTTATTCCAAAAAAACACATTACCTCACTTATAGACCTTCATTCTGATGATAAATATGTATTGGATGATCTGTTTTCAGTAATTCAGGAGGTATCAAAACAGGTAAACGATAAATATGGTGCTTGTACTGTATCCACTAATATAGGTGAATATCAGAGTAATAAGCATTTACACTGGCACGTCCATTTTGGAAATCGTATTAGATATTTGGATGGTACTTGGTGCTAAAGCCCTTTTAAAATAGGGAAGCATTTTAAAAAAAACTACATGGTGACACCCAATGAAAACCAACTGTCCACTCCACACGGACAAATTCCTTGATTTGTCCACGGACGGTGCCTGTCACCATGTTTGTTGTCACCATGTTTGCTAGTTGGTAAGGAATTTTTCGATGTTTTTTATTTGTCTTTTTGCGTCTTGTAAACCAAGTTCATATAAGTCTTGTAATTTGGTTTTGTTTTTTTCGACTCTGCCTACAGGCAAAGAGACACTGGGGCGTAGGACAAAAACATTCCCTTTTTCTTCTTCCTCTTTGATGTATGCTAGTGTTTCATTATAGTGTTCATGGCGACTAACTAAAAGATCATTAATTTTTGGATGTTGCTTGTATTTAAAGTAAGAAGAAAGCTTACTTGGACGTTTGTAATAACCTGCAGGCTTTGTTAGTATAATCACATTTTTTTGAAAGCCATCGTCTTGAGCCTTTCTAATTGGAATGGGGTCACTAATACCACCGTCCAACAGTAGACGATTGTCGTACGCAACACTAGGGGCAACAAAAGGCAAAGAACTAGAAGCACGAAGTAGCTTTAATAAATGCTCGCCGTGTTTGTCCTTATCGAAATAAACAGGTTTACCGGTTTCACAATCCGTTGTTCCTACAATTAATTGTTCAGGTACTTTTCTAAATGTCTCTAAGTCGAACGGAACAAGCTTATTTGGGATTTCATCAAAAATAAAGTCCATTCCAAACAGTTCCCGTTTCTTAATGAAATTTTGGTATGAAAGATAACGCCTATCTCCTGCAAAGCCGAGATTAACTTCCTTATTTCTTCCTGCTTGGCGAGACAGATAAGAACCCGCCATACATGCACCTGCTGACACGCCAATCACATAGGGGAAATACAAATCCTGCTCCATAAAATATTCTAGGACTCCCGCTGTGTATAATCCTCGCATTCCACCGCCTTCTAGTATAAGGCCTGAGTTTACCATAAAATAATCCCTCTTTTATTTGAAATAGTGAATTCTATCATTATATCAAAACAGGAATAATCCCTCTAGAAACTTGGCTTTAGTCTTTTAATCGCTCCGCTAGCTTATAAAAAAATGACGAACAGTTACAGCGTTCGCCAAAATGTTAAAGAACTTGGATATTTCAAGTGCCTTACAAATGCTAATTTTATGGTCGGTTAATATGGAGGATGAAGGACAAATCCGCTCAAGAACCTGGTCGAAATGTCCTTCATAAGGTTGATGAAGAACAAGTCCGCTCAAGAACCTGGTCGAAATGTCCTTCATAAGATTGAAAAAGGACAAATCCGCTCAAGAACCTGGTCGAAATGTCCTTCATAAGGTTGATGAAGGACAAATCTGCTCAGGAACCCGGTCGAAATGTCTTTCATAAGGTTAATGAAGGACAAATCTGCTCAAGAACCTGGTCGAAATGTCCTTCATAAGGTTGATGAAGGACAAATCTGCTCAAGAACCCGGTCGAAATGTCTTTCATCTGCAAGACTCATTTAAAGAAATTAATATTTTTTAAAAATCAATGTAGCATTATGACCGCCAAAGCCTAATGAGTTGGTCAGAGCGACTTCTACATTCGTTGTTTTAGCAACATTAGGGACATAATCTAAATCCAGCTCATCATCGGGCGTTTGATAATTAATCGTTGGCGGAATTATTCCATCCTTAATGGATAAAAGTGAAAAAATAGCTTCGACCGCACCTGTGGCTCCAAGTAAATGCCCAGTCATCGATTTTGTGGAACTAACGGATAGTTTATAGGCGTGTTCTCCAAAGACTGCCTTTATAGCTTGTGTTTCGTATAAATCATTATAGGGGGTACTTGTTCCATGGGCATTAATGTAATCCACGCTTTCAGGAAGGAGGCCTGCATCATTTAATGCTACTTTCATTGCCCGCTGAGCTCCCTCTCCTTGAGGTGCTGGGGTAGTAATATGGAATGCATCCCCAGTTGCCCCATACCCAACTAACTCGCCGTAGATTTTCGCACCTCGTGCAAGCGCATGTTCTAGCTCTTCTAAAATTAGAATCCCAGCTCCTTCGGCAATAACAAAGCCGTCCCGGTTTTTATCAAATGGACGACTGGCAGATGTCGGATCAGGGTTCGTAGAAAGTGCCGTCATATTGGTAAATCCGGATATGGTCATTTCTGTAATCGCTGCTTCTGTACCACCAGCAATCATCATGTCTATATCACCATTCTGTACAACTCGAAAGGCATCGCCGATGGAATTTGCACCCGATGCACAGGCGGTAACCGAGCAATTATTGATTCCTTTTGCACCTAATTCGATCGATACACGTCCAGCTGCCATGTCCGGGATGAACATCGGAATGGTAAATGGATTAACTCTTCGCGGGCCTTTGTCTAAGAATCTTTTATGCTGATCCTCAAATTCGCCTAACCCGCCAATACCTGAACCAATCCAGACACCAATCCGTTCAGGATCCACGTTTGATCCTATTTCAACACCTGCATCTTGAATGGCCATTTTACTTGCGGCAACAGCATATTGAGTGAAAACTCCCATCCTTCTTGCTTCTTTGATATCCATAAATTCATCTGGTGAAAAGTTCTTCACCTCGCCGGCTACCTTAACTATATAATTTTCAGTATTAAACTTTGTTATTGGCGCAATTCCCGAATGGCCATTTTTAATCTTTTCCCATGTAGAGAAAGCATCATTCCCTAAAGGTGTAACTGCCCCAATCCCAGTAACAACAACTCGTTTTTTCATTGAATTCTCCCTAAATGTGTATTTTTTTAAGACTAGATACTATTATCTACTATTAGAATAATTGTAACATCTTTCTAAGTAAAGCATTCATTAAAATTTATTAATACGAATTGGAAAATTATTCATACTAGGTATTATAGGCGATGTTTTAGTGGGAAATCCAGTTCTTAATCTGGTCCTACACAGGAAAATGATAGTCGGGGAGATATTAAAAATAGTAGGAAACCTGGGAAGTACGATGGGGAAAGCTTTGAAAAAAGCAAAGAACCCTAAGCTCTTGACTGCGAAGTTTAGGGTTGTGTTGGAATGCCTTCATTCCTTGCTTATAGATAGTTCAATGTGTCGATCAGCATCTTTTGCGGCCATCATTAAACTCATAATGAACAACATCACAAAAGACCCCACTACAACACCTGCTGCAAAAATTAACATTTTATACCCTCCGTTTTGCTTAAAGTTCGTAGGAAGGATTAACTATTCGGTAACTGGCTGGCATAGTTTTCACCTTAGCCCCTTTAGTTTTGCGCCATCACCTTTCGGTCACTTTGCCCTTACGTACGAGTTAGAGAATGTTTATTAGCAATATTTTCACTGTTGCAGTATTGTATCGGCACCAGATGATGGAAAGTTTAGTCTAATTTTAAACTTATTATTTTTCACGCAAAATAATAATATTCACTCGACGATTTGCTTGTCGGTGCTCATATGAATCATTAGGATAAAGTGGTTGATATTCGCCATATCCCGAAAATTGCATCCTGTTGGCATCAATCTGTTGTGATTCAAAGTATTTAAGTACGCTAATGGCTCGTGCTGCAGACAGTTCCCAGTTGGAGGCATAGATTAAATTATAAGCGGGAACATTGTCGGTGTGACCCTCGATGCTGATTGGATTAGAAACGGTGTTAATCAATCCAATGAGTCCGTTTAAAGTTTGATAGGAACCACCTTTTAACTTCGCTTCTCCGGAATCAAATAAAATCAAATCTTTTAACGACACTTCAATCCCTCTTTCCGTTGTTTTTAGAGAGACCATATCTTGAAGGGAGTTGTCGTTTATAAAACTTTCAAGCTGTTGTTTTAGCACATCAAGTTCTTCGTCATTCGTTTTTTCATCTGTCTCCTCTTCCAGTAATCCCTGGTTTTCCTCTGGTATAGGTAGGGTCGGAGAAAGGCCAGCCTGTTGGCTTTCTATTTTTGTCCCGGTTAGTTCCGATTTAAAGACTTCCATAAGTGAATTATATTTTTCCTTGTCTACAATACTGGATGCATAGAGGACAATGAACAAAGCAAGTAATAACGTCAAAAGATCGGCATAGGGAATCAGCCAGGATTCATCGATATGTTCTTCGATGTCATTGCCAATTGCTCTTTTCCGTTTCCTCATGCGGATTTCGCCTCCAGAACCTCTTCACTTTCCACTTTTTCGTAGTATGCCTCACGTTCAGACGGAGGAATATGAACGGTCAACTTTTTCTCTAATGCACTTGGCATAACTCCTTGATAGATTGATAGCAGACCTTCAATGATAAGCTGCTTTAATTCTTGTTCTTGTAGGGAGAGCCGCTTTAATTTATTGGCTAATGGATGCCAGAGCACATAACCAGAAAAAATCCCAAGAAGGGTAGCAATGAAAGCAGCGGCAATCGAGTGACCGATTTTATCAATTTCTGATAAGGAGCCGAGTGCAGCGATCAGGCCAACAACCGCTCCGAGTACCCCAAGGGTAGGAGCGTAGGTCCCAGCTTGCGTGAAAATCAGGGCACCTGTTCGATGCCGTTTTCCGATCGCCTCTACCTCATCGAATAATACTTCTTCAATGAATTCCGCATCATAGCCATCAATGATCATTTCAAGCCCCTTTTTAAAAAAGGGATCCTCTGTTGATTCAGAGATTTCCTCTAAAGCAAGAAAGCCTTCTTTTTTTGCAATTTCTGCACAGGCTACTAATCTTGCAATCTGTTGTGCTTTCGAAGGGAGCTTCGGTTCAAACAGAGCAATTTTCAACAATTTTGGAAACTTTTTTAATTCGCGAAATGGAAAGGCAATAAACAGAGCTGCCGCTGTTCCGCCAAAAATAATCAGGTATGCTGCGGGATTATTCAAGGATGCGAGGGGTGCTCCCTTTAAAATCATCCCTAACCCAATTGCTATCAGTGCCAATAAAATACCAAAAATACTAGACATGATTTTCTCCTTTGGTTTATCTTTAATTTAGTTTTAATAATTAGCATTGTACGTGAATCGGTAAATTTCGACAATTATCTTTTTTAAAAAAGTATGTTAACAATCTATGAAAGGGGGATCCGATTGAAGATCCAACAGAGCCATGGCATCAGCCAGGAGCGCTTTGTTCCTGTGCGGGAGAAAGGAAAAGAGTCTCCAGCTTTTCAACAAATTTTTCAGGAGACGCAATTTGATTTAACACAGGATCGCTTGCAATCGCTTCTCAAAGTGCTGGACCAAAATGGAAACCGTTTAAGCACGTCGAAATCTGTAAGGGATTTACTGGCTTACAAACAAAGCATTCAGGACTTTTTAAAAGAAGTGGTTCAAAATGGATACTCTTTAGAAGAGTATCGGAGTTTTCATCCCAATGGACGAGACAAACGGCTAAAAATAATTAAACAAATTGATCAACAGCTGATCCAGCTTTCGGAGCAGATAATCGAAAAACAAGCCGCATCTGTTGATTTATTGAAGACAATCGGTGAAATCAAAGGGCTTTTGGTAAATTTATACACATAAGGAGGGCATGACAATGCTTCGAGGAATTGATACGGCTGCATCTGGAATGATTGCTTTACAGAGAAAGCAAAATGCATTGACAAATAATTTGGCGAACGTCGAAACCCCTGGCTTTAAACAGGACTCAAGTCCGTTACGATCCTTTCCAGAAATGCTGATAGAACGGATTACAAACGCCGAGAATTCAGGGTCACCAACTAAAATTGGGATATTATCTATGGGTGTGTATAATCAAGAAACAATCCCCCTCTTTTCGCAGGGAAGTTTACAGAGCACGAATAACCCCTTTGATGTGGCTATTAACGACCAGGCCCTTGCTCCGGTTTTAGCAAATGGCCAAGCGATTCAACCATCGGCGTTCTTTGCGGTGCAAACAGCAGATGGTAGTTTACAATTAACAAGAAATGGCCAGTTTTCTGTTAATGAAAACGGTCAGCTGACGACTTCCTCAGGAGATTTGGTGTTAGGGAAGGATGGCAATCCGATAGCGGATCAGGAGCTTTCTTCAGGAGATGTTTCAATCCAATCCAATGGGGACATCATCGTTTTTCCAGGTGATCCAGCACGAGCAAGAACGATTGGCTCGCTAGGCATAATGGTGGTTAACAATCCGAATGAATTAATCAAGAAGGACAATGGCTTGTTTGAGCTAAACGGAGCAGATGCTTCGATGCTTGCCCAAACACTTCCGACAGGTTTACAGCTGCACCATAAAATGGTGGAGCAATCAAACGTCGATACACAGAGTACCATTACTGAAATGATGGCAAATATTCGCTTGTATGAGGCGAATCAAAAAGTACTTCAGGCATATGACAAAACACTTGAACAACTAAATACGATTGGAAGGGTATAAACACTATGAATACATCTTTATTGATCGCTTCGTCAGGGGTTCGTGCCTATCAAGGCAAACTTGATACCATTGCCAATAACATTTCAAATGTGGAAACTACCGGTTTTAAGCGTAGAGCGGCGGTATTTTCTGAAAATCTAACCGTATCGATTCAAAACCAAACGGATCAGCAAAAAGAGGTAGGGCGTTTGACTCCAGCAGGCATTCGGACAACCTTTGGATCACGGATAGCGGCAACAGCACTCGATTTGACCCAAGGTGTACCAAAGCAAACAGAGCAGCCTTTTGATTTCATGGTCGAAGGAAACGGATATTTTCAAGTGAGACGTACAACCGGGACGATAACGGAAATTCTCTACACGAGAGGTGGCGCCTTTTTGCAAACCCCAGTCGGTGACGGACGTTTTCAACTCGTCAATGCACAGGGGGATGTGTTGCTCGATCAAAATGGAAATCCAATTGAAATGAGCAAAGACCAAGAATTTGTCGTCGCGAGTGATGGAACAATTGCCGGGACCAATCAAAGAATTGGAATGGTTGACTTTAGCAATCCACAGCTACTTAAGGGGGATGGCGGTGTCTACCGCTTAACCGGTGGAGATGTTAATCTAATAACCACGGATTATCAAATTCGACAAGGGTTTTTAGAAGCATCTAACGTTGACTTAAATCAAGAAATGACAGAAATGATCAAAGCCCAAAGAGGCTACCAAGCGAACGCCCGTGCACTAAGCTACGCGGATCAGATGATGGGAGTCGCCAACGGAATTATGAGATCGTAACTTTTTGGGAGCGGTAACTGCATGTTTTAGGTGCAGGCCGTTTTTTTTTTTGAAAAAAAGAAAATAACCCCTAAACTATAAATGTTCAACTGCCGATACAAAGAGTAAGGATAGAGCTTAAAGGAGCGGACTTTATGAAAATTAATCCAATCAATCGATTAGATGCCTATCAGGCATATCAAAAAAATAACCAACTGAATCGCACAGAAGAAAATAAAAAGGTTCAAGCCGACAAAGTAGAACTGTCGAGTGAAGCTCAACTACAAATACAAAAAGAAAAAGACGCAAAAATAGAGCAATTAAAAAATCAAATTGCCAATGGAACGTACAAGGTTGATAGTGAAAAGCTAGCGGATAAATTACTTTCTGCTTGGAAGTCGGGTGCAAAGATCGATGAATAACCTCACAGAAGTACTGCAGATGTTAACAGACCTGCATATCACATTATTGGAAACCTCTAAGAAGAAACAGGAAATCTTAATATCTGCTGAAATCAATCCGCTACTTGCTGTGATGGCGGATGAATCAAAGCTCATCAAGAAAATCAAAGAAGCTGATGAGTTGAGAATGGAAGTGCTTGAGCATGAGAATACGTATCTTCCCCTTTCAAAACTAATTGAACAGCAGCCTGACAAAGATATCCAAGCTGAGTGGACGGCGAAAATGCTGTTGCTGGAGCGCTTGTTTCAGGAAATCGAAAAAGTAAATCACCTTAATCAGCAATTACTTCAGCAATCGTTAACCTATACACAGTTCATGATCGAGAAAATGATTCCGCAATCAGAGGGTTCAGGTCTTTATAGCGCAGAAGCTGCTTCCCAAGATTCAAGAGAATACGCTCGTCTATTTGATATAAAAGCATAGGGGAGAAAAAAGATGTACTCAACCTTTCATGGTCTAGAAATCGGGAAAAGAGCAATTTTATCGCAACAAACCGCACTCAGTACAACCGGACATAATATTGCCAACGCGAATACAATTGGATACACGAGACAGGAAGCTGTCCAACAAGCTACCCGACCGCTCGCTGCTCCGAGTCCACATAACGGAACGATTCCGATGCAAATGGGGACGGGCGTGGAGGTATCAGAGTTTCGTCGCATTCGTGAGAGTTATTTAGATAAACAATTTCACAATGAACAGCAACATGCTGGCTATTGGGACGCAAAGTCTCAATCGCTTTCCCAACTTGAAACGATTTTTAACGACCTCTCAGATTCAGGCTTACATAACTCACTTAATCGTTTTTGGCAAGGCTTGCAGGAACTTTCGAAACAACCAGAGAGTTTGTCTGCACGAGTGGTGGCCGTTGCAAACGGAAAAGATGTGGCTGACCATCTAAATGGAATGCATACAGGAATTGCTGATTATGAAAAAAACTTGTCGGAACAAATGCAATCGAAAGTGAAGGAAATCAATATTGCAGCTAGTGAGGTAGCGTCGTTAAATCAAAAAATCGCCCAAAATATTGGTGCTGGTAAACAGCCCAATGATTTGTTAGATCGCCGTGATGTGTTACTTGATACCCTTTCCAAATTAGCAAACATCGAAGTCACACCTTCGGTAAATGGAAAGGTCGATGTTTCAGTGGACGGCGTGAAGCTGGTAGAAGGGAATTCTGCTAGCACGTTTACCGTTGAACCAGAAGCAGGCGGAGCGAAAATCGCTGGAACGCTTATTAATTTAAACGGTGGGGAAATCAAAGGATTGCTTGAAACGCATGGATACACAGCAGCAGACGGAACAAAGGTGGGCAGGATTCCAGAATTAACAGCCTCAATCGACCTGTTGGCTACCACCATCGCTGATAAAATTAATGCGATTCATGCCGGTGATGAGGCCAGGAATTTGGATGATATCCAAAGGAGAAGCCTTGATCCGAATGCTCCGTTGGAAAAACTACTGTTTTTTGTCGATAAAGATGACCCAACACAGCCGCCGAAACATGCCGGGAATATGATGGTCAATCCTGCCTTGGTTGATTACCCTGGAAAAGTTGCCGCAGCAGCAACTGACAATATTGGTGATGGCTCGAACGCTAAGGCGTTGAGTGATGTTTTTCTTCAGAAAATGGATATCGGTGGAACGAACACGACGATTGGTGATTTCTATCAAAAGGTGATCGGTCAATTAGGGACTGATGTGAATACAGCAGTACAGACGAGTGACAATGCCAATGCAATGGTGCAAATGATTGATAATCGCAGACAGTCGGTATCAGGAGTTTCGATTGATGAAGAAATGACGAACATGGTTCGCTACCAACAAGCTTATAATGCCGCTGCCCGCTATGTGTCAGCGGTAAACGATATGTTGAATACACTGATTAACGGAATGAAGTGATTTAAGTAAAGTACGATAGGAGAGGAGGGGTAGGATGCGCGTTACACACAAGATGGTAAGTCAACAATTCATCCAAAATCTAAACCGCAACAACACGTCAATGGAGAAACTGCAGGGACAAATTTCCTCCGGGAAAAAATTTGAAAAAATATCAGATCAACCTGGTGCTACCTTGCAAGGGTTAACCTATCGTTCCACCTTGAGTCATGTCGAACAATATCAAAAAAACGCCCAAGATGGCATTGATTGGAGTACGGCAATAGACGGTGCGCTTGGGAATGTTACCGATGTGCTCCACCGTGTTCGCGAACTCACCGTGGAAGCTAGTAATGATACAATAAATGAAAGTGATAGAAAAAATATCGCCGTTGAAATTCGCTCCCTGATCCAGCAGGTGGGCAATAGTGCGAATACCGCCTATGGTAGTGGTTACCTCTTTTCTGGGACAGACCTAAATACGCAACCCTATCAAAATGGGACACTGCAACAGACGAATGAGAATGGCAAAGAGTGGACAATCGGCCAAGGAATAAGCGTAAATGGAAGGGTTCATGCCTCCTCTGTATTTGGATTTCCAGTAGACGGGAAAAATTTGTTTGAAACGATTGATGCTCTTGCCCAAACATTAGAGAACGGAGAAAACCCAGGGGCACTATTGAATTCGATTGATAATCAATTGGATAACCTAATCACTCAAAGGACCATCGTCGGTACCAATCAAAATTTGTTAGAGCTGGCAGCCAATAAATTGGATCAAGCCCAGTTCTTAACCCAGAAGATGCTATCAAATACCGAAGATACAGATGTCACAAAGGCCTTTACCGAACTAACCCTGCAGGAAACAGCCATTAAAGCCGCACTAACCGCTGGGGGTAAAATCATGCAGTTAAGTTTAGCTGACTTTTTGCGTTAGTAATAGTTTTACTGTTCCCCATCTTAGCAATAAGGTGGGGAAGTTATTTTTATAAAGATATGGGGCGAAGGTATGGAGGCATTTCAGATTTATAGTATAGTAGCAGTCGCTGTCTTGATTATCCTAGTTTCTTCTATTGTATTAGTGGTCAAACAGAAGAGAGTAACGAAACAAAATAATTCAATACAAGCGGAGAAAAAGGCGAATCGAAGGGATAACTTCAGGCTTCGGGTGAATATCAAACAATCGATACTAGAGGTTCTTAAAGTTGGAAGCATCGTTGTGAATCAAAGTGACCAGTGTGAGATCGTAAATATTAGTGCAGGTGGAGTGGGGGTGGTCAGTTATTATGATTTTCCATTAAAGCAAAGTATCTACGTCAGGGTTCACTTTTACTTGAATGCAGAAGAATTTTCATTAAATGGTCGGATTGTTCGCAAAGCCGAAAGAATCAATAAAAGTGGCTTCCTTTACGGTATCCAATTTCTAAATCTATCTGCCAGTGACCAAAATCGATTGATGAAAGAAGTTTTCGCAATGGAAAACGAGCGGCGGAAAATGGAGATTATATAAAAAGTTTTTTCAGTTACCCCTCTACAGGTTAGAAAATCCTGTCGATATATAAGATACAGAGGGAAAATATTCCTCAATCTTAGGAGGTACATAAAATGAAAATTAACACAAACGTAGCAGCGCTTAACACACATCGTCAATTAACTGCAGGATCCAATGCAGCAGCAAAAAACATGGAAAGATTGTCATCAGGTCTTCGTATTAACCGTGCGAGTGATGATGCAGCTGGTCTAGCAATCTCTGAAAAAATGCGTGGACAAATCCGCGGATTAGAAGTAGCACAAAAGAACGCACAAAACGGTGTTTCCTTACTTCAAACAGCTGAAGGTGCTTTAAACGAAACACATTCGATTTTACAACGTATGCGTGAACTAGCAGTACAATCTGCCAACGATACGAACACATCTTCTGACCGTGTAAAACTTCAATCCGAAATTGATACATTAGCTGAAGAAGTAGGTCGAATCGGTTCTTCGGCAGAGTTTAATGGTAAGAAACTATTAAACGGTTCATTTGACGGTACATTCCAAATTGGTGCCAACCAAGACCAAAACATGAGCATTAAGATTGGGGATTCACAGTCATTTAGCTTAGGTGTTGCGGGTAGTGTAGGAATCGAACAATCTAGCATAGTTACTGTTGGTGCTACAACAACAGGGGATACATTAAAGGCTGGAACATACAGTGTCTCCGATAATGCAGGTACTTTTGAAGTGAAAGACGAAAATGGAAAAGTGGTAGCAGCTAGTGCAGATGGTTTAACTTTTACAACAAAAGCATTTGATGGTACAGCTGGTGATGATACATTTACATTTAGCCAAGCTGTTAAATCTGGTACGTTAAGCTACGATGGAACAAATGTGAAAGCAACTGCCCAATTCACGAATACTGGCCTTGAAGCTGGTTCTTATAAATTTGATGATAATGATAATGTTCTTTTAGATACACATGGTGAAGTAGTAGCACGTACGACTGACGGTATTCAATTCAAGGGAGCTGACGGTACTACAGTATTCTCAGCAACTGTAGCATTAACCGGTGGAGATGCACTTAAAGTTGGTGGTGCAGATGTTTCAACTCAATCGGCAGCTAACACATCAATTACATCAATTAACACAGCAATTGAAACAGTTGCTGCGGAACGTTCTAAAATGGGTGCTGTCCAAAACCGACTTGAATTCACTAATAATAGCTTAAGCACAACAGCAGAGAACTTAACATCTGCAGAATCTCGTATTCGTGATGTGGATATGGCAAAAGAGATGATGACATTCACAAAGAATAATATTCTATCTCAAGCTGCACAAGCAATGCTTGCTCAAGCTAACCAACAGCCGCAAGCAGTACTACAATTACTTCGTTAATATTCATAAAAGAGATTTAAGGGAACTTAAATCTCTTTTTTAAAATCATTTTTAAAAAAAGGAGGGAGTTTTTTTGACGAAATTTAGAACACTCCCAATCATTGTAAGTTTCATGTTGATTGTTCAACTTTTCTTTCCTATTATCGGTGTGTTAGCCGCAGAGGTACAAGCACCTGCGAATTTAAAAATCTATGAACGTTATCCCGGCAGTGCTGTGATCGAATGGGATGCTGTGCCTTACAGCTCCGGATATAAAGTCTATAGAATGGACGGTGATACGAAAACGCTGACGTCACAACCAACTACTAACAAAGCGTTTATCACCTTAAAAGAGGGAACCTACTCATTCGCTGTATCGTCCATTGTAAATGGATCGGAATCACCCCTCTCACAACCAGTTTCTATTGAAATCATTTATCCAGAGATGCAAGCTCCTGGTAATATTCAATCAAAGATTGAAAGATTTTATGATGTAACATTGAGCTGGGACACGGCAAGCTATGTCCATTATTATAAAATCTATCAGGTAGTTGACGGGGTAAGGAAATTAGTCACTACAACCGAGAAAACAACTCATGCTTTTGCTACCTTACCTGAAGGGCATTATGTCTATGAGGTAACAGCCTATAATAGTATATTTGGTGAATCAGAACAAGCGTCTCGTGTTGAGCTTGATATCGTATATCCAGATATGGAGGCACCTGCCAATCTGACTTATACCATAGCGAACGGTAATGACGTGACCTTAAGCTGGTCTCGTTCTAATCACGCGAATAAATATAATATTTATAAGGTTGAAGATAACAAGAGAACCCTTGTTACTTCTTCCACGAATTTAAATGTGACACTTACGAATGTTCCAGAAGGAAAACATCTTTATGAAGTAACGTCCTTCAGCTATACATTTAAGGAATCAGTAAATGCTGCTGGTATTGAGGTAAATTTAGTTCATCCAGATGTAAAGGCACCTGGGAATTTAAATTTATCGATTACAAATGGAAATGATGGAGCCCTAAGCTGGAGTAAAGTAGATTATGCGACAAATTACAAGATTTATCAGATCATCGATGAATCAAGGGTATTACTTAAACAGACAACGTATCAGCAGCTGAGTTTACCCAATATGGAAGAAGGAAATTATATTTTCGAAGTAACAGCATATAGCGACCGTTTTGGTGAATCATTGGGAGCTAGGCTGAAGCAACAAGTGATTCATCCAGATATGCAAAAGCCTGAAGGTTTTACAGGCTCAGTTTTAAATGTAGATACTCTTTATTTAAAATGGACCAAAGCAGAATATGCAACAAGCTATAAGCTCTACCAGATAATAAATGGCGAGCGAAAATTTGTTTCAGACATTAACAATACCTATACAGCGATTAACAATTTACCAGAAGGTGACTATGTGTATGAAATCACCTCTTATAGTGATCGCTTTGGTGAATCAGCACAAGCATCACGTGTAGAAGCGACGATAGTATACCCTGAAATACAAGCACCAAACCTGCAAGTGTACGTTAATCAGGAAGCTAAGTCTATTGCTCTATGGTGGGATGAAGTAGACTATGCGACTTCCTACGATATCTATCAAGTAGTAGATGGAGAACGTACACTACTCCAACCTACACCGAATACCCGTATTGTGTTTAACACAATGCCATATGGTAAGTATAGTTATGAGGTAGTAGCACATAGTAAGTATGGTGATTCTCCATTCTCAAATCAAGTAACAGCCTCTGTAGAACCAATTTTAGAGGCACCAACAACTCCAAAGGCATCAGTAAAAGGTGACGATGTGGTTCTTAGCTGGGATCCGGTGAAGGATGCGGAATCTTATAATGTATATGAAGAGGTAGATGGGGAACGAGTTCTTGTCGGAAATACGAGTGACCCAGAATTAACTTTGGATGACCGGGAACCAGGTGAACATACGTATATTATCGTTCCAGTTTCTCCAACTGGAAAAGAATCTAGTGAATCGACTGAGATCGTTGTCGATGTGGCTGAATCTGATACGATAGCACCTGTAACCGAATCAAATGTATTGGTTCAGTGGTACCAGACAGAAGTAGCAGTCGAATTAACCGCAACAGATGATGCTAGTGGTGTTGCGAGCACATTCTATTCTGTAAATGGAGCTGAATTTGTCGAAGGTGCAAGCTTTGTTGTGAGTGAATCGGGAGTAAATACTGTCCAGTTCTACAGTGTTGATAATGCAGGAAATGTAGAAGCTGTGAAGACAGTAGAAGTAAAAGTGGACAAGGCTCCTCCAGTAACAACATCGAATGTAACTGATCAATGGGTAAAAGAATTCAATGTAGAATTATCAGCAACCGATGATTTTAGTGGTGTTGATAAAACCTACTACTCAGTAAACGGTTCTGAATATGTAAGAGGGACTAGCTTTGTTGTAAGTGAACCAGGAGTAAATCGAGTTTCCTTCTTCAGCGTCGACAAGGCAGGTAATAAAGAAGAAGAACAAACAATCGAAGTGAAGATTGATACGACTGCTCCGGAGACTGGTTCGAATGTTTCTAATCAATTGAACCAAGGAGAAGTAGCGGTTACATTGACAGCAACAGATGACCTTAGTGGAGTAGCAGCAACCTACTATTCTATAAACGGTGCTGAATTCGTTGAAGGTACTACATTAACAGTTACCGAAGCTGGTCTAAATGAAGTATCATTCTACAGCATGGACAACGCGGGTAATGTAGAAGAAGTGAAAACAGCTGAAGTGAAGGTTGATAATGTAGCTCCAGAAACGGTTTCAAATGTTGTGAACCAGTGGAATCAAGGAGAAGTAGCGGTTACATTGACAGCAACGGATGACCTTAGTGGAGTAGCAGCAACATACTATTCTATTAACGGCGCTGAATTCGTTGAAGGTACTACATTAACAGTTACCGAAGCTGGCGTAAATGAAGTATCATTCTACAGTGTGGACAACGCGGGTAATGTAGAAGAAGTGAAAACAGCTGAAGTGAAGGTTGATAATGTAGCTCCAGAAACGGTTTCAGATGTTGTGGAACAGTGGAACCAAGGAGAAGTAGCGGTTACATTGACAGCAACGGATGACCTTAGTGGAGTAGCAGCAACATACTATTCTATTAACGGCGCTGAATTCGTTGAAGGTACTACATTAACAGTTACCGAAGCTGGCGTAAATGAAGTATCATTCTACAGTGTGGACAACGCGGGTAATGTAGAAGAAGTGAAAACAGCTGAAGTGAAGGTTGATAATGTAGCTCCAGAAACGGTTTCAGATGTTGTGGAACAGTGGAACCAAGGAGAAGTAGCGGTTACATTGACAGCAACGGATGACCTTAGTGGAGTAGCAGCAACATACTATTCTATTAACGGCGCTGAATTCGTTGAAGGTACTACATTAACAGTTATCGAAGCTGGCGTAAATGAAGTATCATTCTACAGTGTGGACAACGCGGGTAATGTAGAAGAAGTGAAAACAGTTGAAGTGAAGATTGATACTGAAGCTCCAAAAACGGTTTCAGATGTTGTGAACCAGTGGAATCAAGGAGAAGTAGCGGTTACATTGACAGCAACGGATGACCTTAGTGGAGTAGCAACAACATACTATTCTATTAACGGCGCTGAATTCGTTGAAGGTACTACATTAACAGTTACCGAAGCTGGTCTAAATGAAGTATCATTCTACAGTGTGGACAACGCGGGTAATGTAGAAGAAGTGAAAACGGTAGAAGTGAAAATTGATACAATGGCTCCAAAGACTGCTTCGGATGTTTCCAATCAGCAGAATCAAGGGGAAGTAGTAGTTCAATTAACAGCAACGGATGACCATAGTGGAGTAGCAGCAACCTACTATTCTATTAACGGCGCTGAATTCGTGGAAGGAACCACGGTAACGGTTACTGAAGCTGGCGTAAATGAAGTATCATTCTACAGCGCTGACAACGCAGGCAATGTAGAAGATGTGAAAACGATTGAAGTTATAACAGATATAAATGCTCCTGAAACTGGATCAAATGTTTCTGACCAGTGGAACCAAGGAGAAGTAGCCGTTGAATTAACAGCAAGAGATGCTGGTAGCGGTGTAGCAGCAACGTATTATTCTGTAAATGGTTCTGAATTCGTCGCAGGCACAGCGTTTACTGTTACTGAAGAAGGCATAAATGAAGTGTCATTCTACAGCGTGGACAACGCGGGTAATGTGGAAGAAGTAAAAACAATCGAAGTGAAGATCGACAAAACAGCTCCAACCGTGTCCATTCCATTAGACAGTGAAATCAGTCTGGGCTCATTCATCCAATTGGATTACCTTGCAGAGGATAACCTTTCAGGTATCACTGTTGAAAAAATGACGCTTAACGGCGAGACGTATAAAAAAGGCGACAAGGTATTCCTTTATAAACCAGGTGTGAACAAGCTAGTCGTGACGGTAACGGATGCGGCCGGTTGGTCCACTCAAGTAGAAAAGGAATTCGAAATTTACATTTCGCTCGAGCTTGAGGTTTTACCGAAAGTGATTAAAGGAAACAAAGGAGTCTTTACGGTGAAGGCTGATTTACCGTTCAACTATTTTGGTTTCTCCTATGATGTTTCAACTGTTACATTAAATGGAGTAGCAGCTGATCCAAAAAATAAGGGTTTAGAAAAGCAAGCCGAAAAAGGTCATTTTAAATTCGAACGGGAAGATTTTGATTGGGAAAAAGGCGAAGTTACCCTTGAATTACGTGGTCATTTAGATAACGGATATTTAGTTATTGCCAAAAAAACGGTCCAAGTAAAATAAGCATGGTGGCCCTAGGATTCCTAGGGCCTTTTTTTTGCCCTGAGATTCTTGAAAATAGTTAGGTAGAAAGAATACTCCTCATAAACTTAAGAAACACTCAAAATACCCTCTATCATTGCAAAAATCACCATTATTTCACGAAATCCGACATTTTTTTTAAAATCCACCCTCTACTCTTTCGAAAAGACTGCCGATACTACTACAGAGAATATCTAAAATGGAGTGATGAGCAGTGAATTATTCCTCAATCACCAGGCTAACAGGGTTTGCATCTGGAATGGATACAGATTCGATTGTTAAAAAGTTGATGAATGCGGAGAGTATCTCACTTAACAAATTGAAGCAGAATCAACAAAAACAAACGTGGCAAAGTGATGCATATCGGCAATGGAACACAGATTTGTTGGCGTTTCGAACAAATACGGTTTTTAATATGAGTCTATCAAAGTCCTATAATACCTTTGATGTCACCTCAAGCCAGGAAAATGCAGTCTCAGCCACCGCTTCAGGTAGCTCTCTAGCGGGGAGTTATTCGGTAGCAGTCAAGCAATTGGCTAGTTCTGCTACGTATACGGGCGATAAAGTGAGCTTAGATTCAACCAAATCACTAGGGAATTCCGTTCAAGGTACAGGTCAACTAGCAGCAGATACCTCCGTTACAATCAAGGTCAACAATGACCCGAAAAATCCAGTAGCCCAGTTATCTGCTACCATCGACATTAAAACGACAGATTCGATTAACGATGTAGTGGCGAAAATAAACGACGCCAAGGATAGTTCAGGGAAAAGCTTGGGGTTGCAAGCCTTCTATGATCAAACCTTACAGCAATTTACGCTAAAAACGAAGGAAACGGGTGCGGTTACTAAAATAGACCTAAGTGCGAATACGAGTGCGGAAAGTCAGGCGTTTTTACGTAATACCCTAGGTGTTGACACGGCAAATTTAGTGGCTACAGGCAGAAATGCCACGATCATTTTTAATGGCAATGAAATTACCAGCTTGGCCTCTAATGATGCAACGATAATGGGCATTAACTTTTCCTTTAAAAGCCCAACTGTTGATGCGAGTGGAAATATAACGGAAAGTACTGTGGCCGTCTCTCAAAACACGGACGGTGTGATAAAGAATATCAAGGAATTTATAGATCAATATAATAGTATCCTCGACAAGATCAATAAAGCTGTCTCTGATCCTGTCTATCGGGATTACCAACCAATATTAGAGGAACAACGCAGTGAGATGTCAGAGAAACAAATTGAAATGTGGGAGGGTAAAGCAAAAAGTGGTCTTCTTCGTAGTGACAGTATTCTTACAGGGGTAGCAAATAAAATGCGAAATGCTGTCACCTCGATCATCGACACTGGCAGTTCTTATCATTCATTTGCTTCAATCGGAATTTCATCGAAAAGCTTTCAGGACAAGGGAAAACTTTATGTGGATGAAACCAAATTACGAGAGGCGATTCAAACCGATCCTGATGCAGTTGAAAAACTGTTCTCCCAACTAGGCGATTCTGAAAAAGGGACAAATGGTGTGATTAATAGGATTTCCGATGCCTTACAGGAAGCGATTAAGATGGTAACCAATAAAGCTGGGAGTACGGGAAATAGCCAGTATGATCAAAGCGTTATTGGAAAGCTATTATCGAATACACAAACGGATATTTCGCGACAGGTAGAGAAGTTGTCACGAAAAGAAAGCCACTACTATCGTCAATTCGCGGCGATGGAACAAGCGATGTCGCGCCTAAATTCACAAAGCTCGTGGTTATACCAGCAAACAAACGGAGGAATGTAAACAAAGAGGACCTCTCGCCCTAAGCGATATCGGTCCCCTTTGCTAACGTATCAAAGTTACTCTGAACTCCTGTTACCCAGTGGTTATTTAATTGGTTAGGGTCGTTGGTAGCGCCGATGGGAGCATATTTGGCTCCGATTTGAGAGATGGTCAATTTTCCTTTATCTAAATAATTTTCTCTTAGGTTACGGGCCATATCGAAGATACTTTCTTCAATGGAGGCGTAGGTTTTTAAACCGTTTTTGCCCATCATCCCTGCGACATTATATTTAAAGCGCGCAGCATTCGATGTTCCATTACCAGTTTCGTGCATTGAGATGGACGCTAGAAAAGCAGGATTGATTTGATACTTTTCCCCGGCGGCTACGAAAAGATGACCGGTATTTTCTAAAACGCCTTTAAGTTGGTTATTTAGAACGGCTCCACTCGTTGTTTCAGAAGTAAGGGTTGGCAAGCTTCTTTTTAATGAAGAGTCAACACCGACAGCGGGAGACAAGTTCAAATTAGCAAACAACAGAGATGAAACCTCGGTACCATTTTGATTCATTTGCGCTTGCAGTAGGGCTTGTTCTAGTAAGATCCCAAAGGAAGTGCTAGAAAGGCCTGATAGATTTGTACGATCACTTTGTCCGATACGTGAAGTGTCCATGATGGTTTTATAAAGCAACCAATTCGTAGACAAAGGTCCAACATTCATAGGTGTCGCTCCTTAATATGTTTTTTTCTTATTTTATCTCTTTTTTTACTCTATGTAACTAGTTTTAGAAAAAATATACTAATTTGTTATTTATTAGTAAAAAATGGTAGGTGGTGGAACATGCTCCAATTTCCAGGTGTAGATAATAAAGTCATCAATCGTTCAAGTAACATAACGGAGCTAGATGTAGAAAAGACGAATCTCTTTGATACGATGTTCCAGCTTATCGGTCAACAACAACAACAGGAAAAAGATACGGAGCTATTACAGGGTAGTAACCAATGGGGTCTACTAGCGTCACTACAGCAGAATGGAATAACGGGTCCTTTGATCCTCCCAGTACCAGATGGGGGAGAAAAAATGAACACTTTTACACAGGAGGTAAGACTTCCGCAAGCTGAGCCAAACCGAGCGAATCAAACTTTAGTCAACAACTTGCTTGATTCTAACGGAGGAATCCCAGCGCCTGCTAGTCAAACCGAAGAAATGACAGCAGATGTCGAAGCCCTACTTCAGGTAAAAGATTCGTCAGTATTACAAGAAAAGCTTGGTGAACAAGAAATCAGAGTGAGCCCTTACCAAACAAATGATGGGGATTCCAATCAAAATGAACAGCCAAATGGTAGCCAAACTGGTAATAATACTAACGCTGAAGCTGTCACGATCGTGAATTCAACGGCCGTGCCCACATTTACTTCCGATGTAGAGGCAATGCAAAACCCACCTCAACCAGTTAGGGCGGCACAGTTTAATCAGGATGTTACGTTATTTATACAATCTACGATAAATGGGCTGGGAGTTAAAGATGGTATAGAGGCAGCTTTTACCCTGACACCTGAGCATTTAGGAAAGGTTGAGGTGAAGGTGACGATTCAGGATGGACAGGTAACGGCCGAATTTCTGACCAATACCCCGATTGCGAAGGATTTACTGGAAACACATGTCCAGACGTTACGCTCGGCTTTGGAAACACAGGGGTTGCAGGTCACAAAGATTGATATTGCTCAGCAAAGCACGTTAAACTCCAACTTCATGGGAACCTTTTCGCAAAAGGGCGAGTCGAATCAAAGGCAAGCACAACAGGAATCGCGCAAACGTAGCAATCAACAACTGATACAGATCGAATATGGCTATCAAGAGTATGAAAATGAAACCGGATGGGTTTCACAAATCAATACAACAGCTTAAGGGAGACTGGGAACATGACAGCGATTCAATCAATTAATACCTATGCCACTACTTTGCAAAGTACACAGCCCAAGGGACAGGAGCTAGGAAAAGAGGCGTTTTTAAAAATACTCGTCACACAGCTACAAAATCAAGACCCCACTCAACCCCAGAAGGATGGAGAACTTGTGGCTCAAATGGCACAATTGAGTGTGTTGGAACAACTTTCTAACTTAAACAGCTCATTAACATCCTACCTGGAATCAAGCAATAATTTAAGTCAATATTCCTATGTGCTCGGAAACGAAGTCACCTGGACAAATCCAGATACCAATGTTCATGAGAGTGGATTGGTAACGGGAATTAATTACAAGGACAATCAGGTTTATTTTAAAATAGGCGATCAAGAAGTTTTATCAAGTGCCATTCATTCGATGGAAATCGTCAACAAATAGGAGGAGACAAACATGCTACGTTCATTAAATTCAGGAGTATCTGGTCTGCGTGGTTTTCAGACAAAGCTAGACGTAATTGGTAATAATATCGCCAACGTTAACACTGTAGGATTTAAAAAGGGTAGGGTCGTATTTGAAGATATTTTCAGTCAGACGGTTAAGGCGGCGACTGGTCCGACAGGGAACTCTGGTGGAACGAACTCGATTCAAGTGGGATTAGGAACAAGGGTTGGAAGCATTGATACGCTCCACACACCTGGGAGCCCAACGACTACTAATATAGGCACGGATCTTTATATTGATGGGGACGGTTTCTTTGTTGTTCAGAATCCTGCTGGGAAACAATTTTTAACCAGAGCAGGGAATTTCCGAGTAGATAGCAGTAATCAATTGGTGAATCAAAACGGTATGTTTGTTTTGGATAGTACGGGGACACCGATTACCATTTCGGATCAATTTATCTCCTTTGCAATTGATGCAAATGGGTCGATCATTGGGGTGAATCCTGATGGAACAACGGTTGACACTGGTACGAGGATTGGAACGGTAGCGGTTGATAATCCAAGTGGCTTGAATAAAGCCGGAGGATCCTTATATTCGTTAACACCGAATGCGGACTCACGGCTGATGACAACCTTGTTGACAAATGGAAGCAGTACGCAAATTATCTCTGGAACGCTTGAAATGTCCAATGTAGATTTATCGGAAGAATTAACAGAAATGATTACTGCCCAGCGTGGATTCCAAGCAAATGCAAAAATCATCACTGTCTCAGATTCTATATTAGAAGAATTAGTCAATCTAAAACGATAAAGTAACGGAGGATATCTAACCAGATATCCTCTTTTTTTACAGATTTATTAATGCTTTATGTTTTTTTTGTAAATTTCACATTATTTTCGATTTTATTCGCCAATTTATGGGGGTATTCTACAAAATAAATTGAAAATGTTTTTCTATAGTGTTATGATTCTTCTAGAATATTTTATTAAAAAAGTGAAAAAGGCAAACCTGAGGAAACTCAGCGACGCAAAGCTACAGGGGCTTAACTGTGAAAACAGAATGCCAGCCAGTTACCGAAATAGATTGTCCTAAACACATATTGCTGTTTATTTAAGGGACGAGCCTATTCTTCGGAGTAGTCTCGTCTTTTTTTGTTGGATTTTTTTAATTGAAATAAGAGGTGTGAATGAATGGACAACGGTGGTTCAAATTCTCAAACTTTTAGCGATCCTTCTACAATGCTGAAAGTCTATGATTTTAAAAAAGCTTTGCGGTTATCGATGGAACAGGTTCGGGTGCTGACGAGAATCCATGAAAACTTTGCCTATCAGCTTGCATCCTATATTTCATCGGAATTACGTTCTTTTGTCCAAGTTGAGACATCGTCTGTTGAACAGATGCTGTACGAGGAATTCGTGAACCAATTACCAGCTACGACGATTTTAAGTGTTTTTGAATCAGGTGAACAAGGAATCCGGATGGCAATGGATCTTAATCCAGAAATGGCCTTTGTGATGATTGACCGTCTATTAGGTGGCAACGGGACGGTAGGGGATTGGGGTCGATCGGCCTTAACACCTATCGAAACCAATGTTTTAAAGCGTCTATTGGAGGGGGTTGCACAAATCCTTCAGAAAGCCTGGAGTGATATTATGGTGCTGCCGCTTCGCTATTTGAACATGGAAACGAATCCTCAATTTTTACAAATAGGAATTCCCACAGAAACCGTCATCGTCATTAACTTCCAGATCACGATTGGTAAAGTGGAAAAATCTATGCATCTTTGTATCCCTTATATTTTGTTAGAGCCGTTTATTCCGAAGTTATCCTCCCATAAATGGTATGGTCATGGAAATTGGGTGAAAAACAAGGAAGAAAGTGAAATTTTGCAAGAACGGATTGAACATTTAATTGTACCCGTCATCACTGAATTAGGACGAGCGACAATTACGATGGAGGATATCCTCGGCTTAAATGTCAATGACGTCATTCAATTAAACCAGTTGGTTGATGAGCCGCTTCAAGTGAGGGTCAATGAAGAAACGAAATTCTTGGCACATCCGGGCACAAAGAAATCAAGAGTTGCAGTCAAGATTGAGCAATTAATAGAAGGAGAAGGCAAAAATGAATGAACAGGGGAAACTCTCGCCAGAGGAAATTGATGCACTGTTAGGAGATTATGACCAGAGTGATAGGAATGTCCCATTTCAGTTTACAGAACTGGAGTCGGATGATGTGGGAGCTAGTGACAATGGAAAAATGAATATGGAACTTTTATTAGATATTCCATTAGAAATTGTCGTGGAGCTTGGAAGAACAAAGAAGAAAATTAGTGAAGTCTTAGAACTAACCAGTGGGTCAATCGTTGAATTAGACAAGATGGCTGGTGAACCAGTAGATGTGTATGTGAACAATAAGCTGATCGCCAAGGGGGAAGTGGTCGTAATTGAAGAGCACTTCGGCGTAAGAATAAAGGAAATTTGCCAATCTTTACTATAATGTGAATCCGAGCATGGAAGAATCATTGCCTGATATAGGCAAGAGTAAAAGAGGGTGGAAGAGGATGCTAGCGGAAAAAGAGGCACAGCTTCAGCAATTTACTGAGATTTCGAAGGCAATGTTGGGTGTCTTAGACAAAGGGGACGGGGATCAGATACCAGGTCTTCTTGAGAAGCGGCAAGGTTGTATTTTGACAATTAATAAGCTTGATGAAGAAGCGGGAAAAATCCTTATGAATGAACAAATTCAGGAGCTATTGAAGTCGCTTGCCCCACTTGAAGCAGAAATCCTTAAACAGTTACAGGAAATGATGAACAAGCTGTCTGACCGTATGCGGTATGAACAAAATGCAGAATACCTAAAAAGCCAATACGAAGAACGGGAGACAGTTTCTAAGGGTGTTTTTTATGACAGTCAGAAGTAAAGGAGTCGACACAGTTGATTAATCCAAATGAGATCTACCAAAGAAATCAGGTGCTAACAGCGAGTTCGGAAGAGTTGACCTTATTGCTCTATAATGGCGCCATCAAGTTTGTGAACCAGGCGAAGCTGGCGATTGAAAAAAAGGATCCAGCGAAGGCACATTCATTCATTATGAGAACACAGGAAATTCTTACAGAGCTGATGTTGACATTAAATAGAGACTACGAACTATCGAACTCGCTTTTTTCTCTTTATGATTATTTGAAACAAAGAATGGTCGAAGCGAATATGACAAAGGATATTGAAATCCTGAAAGAAGTAGAAGGCATGATTCAGGAATTAAAGGCAACCTGGGTTCAAGCTATGAAATCAGTTAAAACACTTTAATTCTATAGTAGATTAGTAGCATGATTTAGGAAGTCTCTTAGAAGGAGTGAAAGATATGAACCAAATGATGGGAGTTATGTCAAAAGCATTGGATGCCTCCTCTTTACGTCAAAAGTCCATTTCCAACAATATCGCCAATGTGAACACACCCAATTATAAACCGACGAAGGTATCCTTTGAAGAACAATTACGGCAAGAAATTCAGAGCCAATTTATTGGCAAGCAGACGAATGAAAAGCATATCACAATTGGAGCAACCTCAGGTCTTCCGTCTGCTAAATTGGTACAGAATCAAATGATTTTTAATAACAGTGGCAATGGCGTCGATTTGGATTATGAGATGACGCAGCTAAGCCAAAATACGATCTGGTACCAATCGTTAACCTACGGTTTGAATGAAGAATTTAATTTAGTTAAAACAGCGATTAGAGGAAGGTGATAAATAACGATGTCGATTTTTCAATCATTATCAATTAGTGGCTCGGCTTTAACTGCCAATCGTCTAAAGTTAGATGTCGTTTCCTCGAACATTGCCAATGCCAACACGACCAGAGGGCAATTTGTCAATGGAGAGTGGCAGCCATATCGCAGGAAGATGGTTGAAGTAACGCCAAGTGAAACACCGTCGTTTGGTAGTTACCTAGAAAAGGAACTTTCGCTAACAGGAGTCCGTGTTAATAAAATCGTCGAAGATAAAACCGCGTTTCAAGCCGTTTATGATCCGTCACACCCTGATAGCAATGAGCAAGGCTATGTAATGATGCCCAATGTAGATGTGACAAAGGAAATGGTGGATTTAATGTCGACCTCACGGGCATATGAAGCAAATATTACCGCCTTTAATGCAGGAAAAGCAATGCTCGTAAAGGCGCTTGAAATTGGAAGATAAGGGTGGGAATGGTTGATGAACATATCGAGTATTCAAGGTGTTCCAAGTAGTTTTTTACCAACGAATAAACCTCAGGTTACAAGTGATGCTGGGGCATCGTTTGGTAATCTATTAAATCAGTATATCCAAGATGCCAATGGCGCGGTGAAAGAGTTTGAAACAAAGTCGGTTGCACTGGCAAAAGGGGAAGCGATTAACCTGCATGATGTAACCATTGCAGCACAAAAGGCGAGTATAGCCGTACAGTTAACAACGCAAGTACGAGACAAAGCGGTTGAAGCTTATCAAGAAATGATGAGAATGCAAATCTAATAACTATCTATATGAAATAGTGGAGTGAGTATGATTCAACAATTACGGGACTTTAAAGAAAAATACATTGAATTTTGGAATTCGGTCAGTAAAAAACGAAAGTTTCTCTTTATTGGTATTTTCATTGCAATCATAGTGGCTTTGTCTCTCTCACTTTATTTTCTTTCTAGATCTACGTATGTTCCGCTCTTCACAAATGAAATGAGTCAAAAGGAAATTGGCGATATCAAAGCGGAGTTAGATCAAGAAGGCTATACCGAATATAAATTAGACCAAAATGGGACAAAAATCCTCGTTCCACAGGAGGATGTCGACAACTTATTAGTCTCATTGGCTTCGAAAGGTCTTCCACAAACGGGTACGATTAGTTTCTTTGATATGACAAAGGATTTGCAGTTTGGAGCTACGGATCGTCAGTTGGATGCGATGGAAAAAGAGGCGCTTCAAGGGGAAGTGGCCGATCTTTTACGGCATGTAGAAGGCGTTAAAAATGCTGCCGTTGTGATTTCAACTCCGGAAGAGAACTTGTTTGTCCGTCAGGATGAAAAAGACCAAGCTTCAGCCTCCGTCGTCATTGAACTGGAGCCGGGATATGAAGTAGAACCGAAGGAAATTGAGGTTTTGTACCATTTAGTTTCCAAAAGTGTTCCCAACCTTCCGAAAGAAAATATTGTCATGACGGACCAAGGTGGGCAAGGACTAGACCATCCGAACCAAGTGACAGGGGCAATGGACAGCTTTGAGCAGCAGCGTCAGATTCAGGAAGAGATTGAAACGGATATTCAAAAAGATCTTCAAAAAATGCTGGGAACGATTATGGGCCATAACAAGGTTCTCGTTCAAGCCTTTGTGCGCCTAAATTTCGATCAAGTGAAAACGCGTGAGGATTTGGTCGAGCCTGTAGATGAAGAGACTGGGAATGGGATTGCTGTTAGTGTCGAGGAAATTTCAAAGGAATACAGCGGCACGGATACGGCAGCAGGTATCGATGGAACAGGAGAAACTGATATCCCAGAATACCCCTCAAATGGCTCATCACAAGAAAGTACCTCAACTGAAATAGAAAACCGTGTCAACTATGAAGTAAATCGAATCACCAATGAAATTGTCCAAAGTCCATATAAAATCGAGGATTTGACAATCAATGTTGGTGTGGAGCCGCCGAATCCGGACAATCCTGCCTCGTTAACAGCGGAAACGAAGGGGAATATTCAACAAATTCTTTCTAATGTGGTGCGAACTGCACTAAGTTCGAATCCTACGTTAACCAATGAAGATATCACCTCACGGATTACGGTGTTCTCTCAAGAATTTAGCGGAAAAGTGGAAATGCCAACACTTGAGGAAGAAACAAGTAGTATTCCCCCTGTTTGGTGGAAATACGCCCTTATCGGTGCAGGTGGGTTGCTTCTACTCGTAGCGATTGTGGCTCTTGTGCGTCGAAGAAGGTCGAAGGAGGAAGAGGATGAAGATCCATTTCCGATTTTCAGTGAGAACAAGGCTGAGCCTATCGAGTTGAAGGAAGATGAAAAAGTGGCGATTAAAAAGCAAGTGGAACAAATGGCGGTACAGCAACCAGAGGAATTCGTCGGACTCTTGCGAAATTGGCTTTCAAGGGAATAGGTAAAGGGAGCGATTAGATGGAAACCTATACAAATACACAGAAGGCAGCGATACTCCTTCTTTCCGTTGGCCCGGACGTTTCTGCAGGGATTATGAAACATTTAGAAGAAAAAGAGATTGAGAGCATCACCAACGAAATTACCAATTTACGGAGGGTAACCTCGGATGAAAAAGAGCAGGTGATGAGGGAATTTCACCAACTTGCAGTTGATTACAATATCGTTTCGTACGGGGGCATTGATACGGCAACAGAATTATTAAAACGAACCTTTGGTCCTGATAAGGCAGCAGGATTTCTTAAACGGATGGGCAATCGGACCAATAAGCGACCATTTCAGTTTATCCAGCAGGTGGAACAGTCGCAAATCTTTCATTTGCTACAATATGAGAATGCGCAAACCGTGGCACTCGTTCTGTCCTATTTAGAAGCAGAAAAGGCAGCTGAGACGTTATCTGCCTTTCCTTCAGAAAGACAAATTGAGATCGCGAAAAGGATTGCGATGATGGACACAGCATCGCCGGAAATTATCCATCAAGTGGAGCAGGTTTTACAAGAAAAGCTAACGATGACAAGCTCACAGAAACAGGAAGCACAAAAAGGGATTGACTCAATTGTTAGTATCTTAAGCAGTGTCGACCGCGGAACGGAGAAGAATATTCTTGAAACCTTGGAAGAACAGGATCCGGAATTAGCCAATGAAATTAAGCAACGGATGTTTGTGTTCGATGATATCGCCTATCTTGATAATCGTTCGATTCAGCGGATTTTAATGGATGTACAAAATCAGGATCTTTACCTGGCCCTTCGAATGACATCTCAAGGGGTAAAGGATGTTGTTTATCGGAACATCTCAAAACGGCGTGAAGAGGGTCTTGAAGAACAGTTAGCTGCCAATGAGCAAGTTCGGGTAAAGGATGTTGAGGATGCCCAAGGCAGAATTGTTACTGTCATCCGTAAATTAGAGGAAGACGGGGTTATCATCATTTCTCGAAATGGGGAAGAGAATCGTGTCATCTAGGTTGGTAAAGGCATTTAACGTCGTAGCGAAAAATGGTCAAAAGGTGGTCGGTTTACCGAAATTGGAACCAATGGTCGAGGAACTGTTGGCTGACCAAGTGGTTGATCAACAAAAGGAAGATATGCTCGTTGAGATAGAACAGTTCAAGGAACAAGCACAACAGGAAGTAACAGAATGGCTCAAACGGGAGAAGGAAAGCCTTCGTTTACAGCTTGAAGATGAAAAACGCCGCGGGTACGAAGAAGGCTATCAGCTTGGAGTCGAGGATGGTAGACAGCATGCCCTGGAACAGGTTCAATTTCAAGTGAAGAAGGCAGCCGACATCCTCGAGCTAGCGTATCAAGAAAAAGCAGCGATTATTCAAGAAGCAGATCCGTTTGTGATTGAAATGACGGTGGCGATTGCCAATAAGGTGTTACAGCAGGAATTGAAAACCGATCCTGACGCCATACTCCATATTATTAAACAAAGGCTAGCAGCAGTTTACGAGACGGCATCGATTTCAATTGGCGTCGCTCCTGAGGATTTCCATTTTGTGCAAAAGCAACGACAGCAGTTAGTTGCCATGGATAATGGACAGGTCGAGATAAAGGTGTTCCCAGACTATTCTATCCAGCAGGGTGGCTGTATCATTCGAACCTCCGCTGGTAGTGTGGATGCAAGAATTGATGTCCAGCTAACTGAAATCAAAAAAGTCCTGCTTGCTTATCAACAGGAGGATACACGTGAGTAAATGGAATATTAAATCCTATCTCGATTTGCTAGAAACAATCGATCCAATCAAAATGAATGGAAAAGTAACACAGGTAATCGGGTTAACGATTGAGTCACAAGGACCTGATGTAAAACTAGGGGATATCTGTCATATTTTCTCCCCACAACAACAGCAACCAATGAAAGCCGAAGTGGTTGGCTTTCGTAATCATAAAGTGTTATTGATGCCTTTAGGCGAGTTGAAAGCCATTGCTCCAGGTTGTGATGTCGTCTCAACCGGAAAGCCACTAACGGTGAAAGTAGGAATGGATCTGTTAGGGAAGGTGCTGGACGGTCTTGGCAATCCGTTGGATGGTAGTAAACTTCCAGACGGACTTCTAGAGACTGGAACAGACAATCTCCCTCCGAATCCATTAACCCGACCAAGAATAACAGAACCTTTAAGTGTCGGGGTTCGGACAATCGATGGATTGTTGACGGTTGGAAAAGGACAGCGGGTTGGCGTCTTTGCAGGTAGTGGAGTCGGAAAAAGTACGCTCCTCGGGATGATTGCCCGCAATACAGAAGCCGATATCAATGTGATTGGATTAATTGGCGAACGTGGACGTGAGGTCTTGGATTTCATTGAACGAGACTTAGGAGTAGAAGGGTTAAAGAAGTCGGTTGTGGTTGCTGCCACTTCCGATCAGCCTGCGCTCATCCGTATCAAGGGTGCGATGATTGCGACGGCAATTGCTGAATTTTTCCGTGATCAAGGAATGAACGTCAATTTAATGCTCGATTCGGTAACCAGGTATGCCATGGCGCAACGGGAAATCGGGTTGGCAATCGGGGAACCTCCAGCAACGAAAGGGTACACCCCATCCGTGTTTGCCCTATTGCCTCGCTTATTGGAGAGAGCGGGAACCAATGCAAATGGAAGTATAACTGCTTTCTATACGGTATTGGTTGATGGTGACGATATGAATGAGCCGATTGCCGATAGCGTTCGCGGAATTTTAGATGGTCATATCGTTCTCGATCGGAAGCTTGCCCAAAAAGGGGTATACCCAGCGATTGATGTGATGTCGAGCGTCAGCCGGGTGATGAGTGAGATTGTTACAAAAGAACATTTACAAGCCGCAGAAATCCTCAAGCAGCATAAAAGTGTCTATCAAAATGCGGAGGATTTAATTCAAATCGGCGCGTACAAACGTGGAAGTGACAGAGAAATCGACCGCGCCGTGGATGAGAAGGAATGGATTGACCAATTTGTGAAGCAAGGGACCCATGAAGCCCCTTCGATTGAATCAACTATTGATCAGCTAGTTACTAAATTTGTGGAGGGGATCTTATGACGTTTCATTTTCCATATTTGCATATTTTAAACCTTAAAGAAAAGGAAAAAGAGCAAGCCTATCTTGAGTTTGGGCGGACAATCAGGAAAAAAGAACTTATCCAAGCAGAACATAAAAGCTTCGAACAAAAACGGAATGAGTTTCTTACACAGGTGGAGTCAGCTAAAGGGAAGACCTCGATTGCCGATATACAACAACGAAACGAGTATCTAGTACACCTAACCAAGCAAATCACCAGCTTAGAAGAAAAGCTGAATGTGATTGATCAAGAAATTGCTAGGAAAAAATCAGTACTGCTAACCAAGCAAACAGATGAAAAAACCTGGAATCATTTGCGTGATAAGGCATTTGAGAAATATGTGGAAAAACAAAAGAAAGTTGAGCAGAATTTGATGGATGAAATGGCATCGATTCGTCATTATCATCAAAGTCTATCACTCTAGAACCTTTTGCTGGTTCACTTTCGAAAGGAGCGGACAAACGTGAAGGAACAAAAAGCCGGATCGTCTGGAGCTGTTCAATCGGTGCAATTTTCCCCACTTCCAGACCATGCACCCGTTGCTCCAGGAAAAAAACAAATACAGTCATTAACGGATGTGTCTCTTCAGGTTTCATTTGAACTGGGAAGAACGAAAAAAACAGTTCGCGAAATTCTTCAGCTGCAAATCGGCTCGGTGATTGGCTTAGATAAACTCGCTGGGGAATACGTAGATGTCCTAGTGAATAAGCGTTCCATTGCCGTCGGGGAAGTCGTGGTCATGGATGACAAATTCGCTATCCGGATTACCGATGTCATTTCCGAGCAGGAGAAAGAGAAAAAAATCAAGTGAGAGGGACAGTCTTTGTGCGTACATGGAAAAAATGGCTTGTCATACTAACGGTTTGTTTACTTGCTTCACTCGTACCGGTAACGGTTGGAGTGGCAAAGGAAGGAACGGTGTATGAACAATTCGAAAACAAGACACAGCAAGATCAGACAGAAACAAAGCAAAATCCCGAACAACCCACGAACGATTCGGTTGTTCCTTATGCGTTGAAATTTATTGGTTCGTTCCTATTAATCATAATCCTTCTATTTATTGTTCTAAAATATCTATCAAAGAAAACGAAGATGGTTGCGGGAGGGGGCCCATTCCATGCACTTGGTGGACATTCACTCGGAAATCAGCGCTCGATGCAAATGGTGATGATTGGCGAAACACTATATATTCTCGGTGTGGGGGATAATGTGAACCTGATTCGAATGATCCCTCCGGGCGATGAACAACGAAGACTACTCGAATCCATTGCTGAAAAACCAGTGGATACCGTGTCGAAGTGGGGAGCACAACTAAAGAAAACCTCACAGGAAAAGTGGGATGAACTTCTCATCAAACAGTTAAAAGAAGTGAAATCCAGCGATGGTCAAAATGAAAAGCAAGAGCCTCCATCAAAGGGGGGATTGAATTGAAAAAGCTACTCTTTCTCTTACCATTTTTCTTTTTTCTAGGACAAGCACCGGTTTTTGCCGATTTAAATACGGCGTTACTTCCAGGTATCCAGTTTGATAATTCGGGAGATGTTGAGGGAACTAGTTTATCAATTAAATTAATTCTTCTGCTGACAATTTTATCTGTGGCACCAAGTATTCTCTTATTAATGACCTCGTTTACGAGGATTGCTATTATTCTATCATTTGTCCGAACGGCGCTGGGAACTCAGCAAATGCCTCCAAACCAAGTAATCATGGGGCTTGCGATAATCCTTACCTTTTTTATAATGGGACCAACCTTCGAAGAAGTGAACGATCAGGCGCTCCAGCCCTTTCTCGATGGCAAGCTGAGTCAGGAAGATGCACTCGATCAAGCAGTTAGTCCGATGAAGGAATTTATGGCCAAACAAACCCGCGAGAACGACCTCAAGCTCTTTCTAGAGTACAGGGAAACGAAGGACATTCAATCGGTTCAAGATATTCCGCTTAGCGCTCTTGTTCCAGCATTTGCAATTAGTGAGTTAAAAACAGCTTTTCAAATGGGGTTTTTAATCTTTATCCCGTTTCTGATTATCGACATGATTGTCGCGAGCGTCCTGATGGCAATGGGAATGATGATGGTTCCGCCTTCACTTATTTCGCTGCCGTTTAAGATTCTACTGTTTATCTTGGTAGATGGCTGGCATTTAGTCGTGCAATCTTTGTTCGTAAGCTTTAAATAAGGAGTAGCATTATGACACCAGACAGCATTATGGGGCTTGCGCAAAGCTCGATTTACTTATTGATACTTGTTTTGGCCCCGATATTAGGTGTGGCCTTGGCGGTGGGATTGATCATTAGTATTTTCCAAGCGATCACACAAATTCAAGAACAAACATTGGCGTTTGCTCCGAAAATCATCGCCGTTTTCGTCAGTTTGCTCTTTTTTGGTCCGTGGATGCTCACACATCTGGTGGATTATACGCGGAATATCCTATCCAATCTTACACGCTTTATCGGGTAAGAAATGAATATTCTTAACGAAATACCCGTATTTTTACTCGTCTTTGTCCGCATTACTTGTTTCTTTGTCACCGCCCCGTTATGGATGGAAAAGCAAATTCCAGCACAGTTTAAATGGGGAAGCGCCTTTTTTATTTCCCTGCTGGTGATGGGGTTGATTGAGCCAGATCAAGTGATCGAAATGGATGGAACGTATATCCTCCTCGTCGTAAAAGAAACGGTTGTTGGCTTATGCCTAGGTTTTTTTACGATGATGCTACTCTATGCCGTGCAACTGGCAGGAAGCTTTATCGACCTCCAAAGTGGGTTTGCAATGTCCGCAATGTTTAATCCACAAACCGGAGTTCAAGAGCATTTAACAGGGAAGTTTTTCTATATTCTGGCGATGTTATTTTTTTTGTCGATAGACGGTCATCATCTCCTGATTAGAGGAGTATTGGCTAGCTATGAGTGGATCCCCATCAAATCTTGGCTACCCGAAGCGGCTACTGAAAATCTTGTCCAGTTAGCGCTAATGATTGTAACAAACATGTTCTGGATTGCCATTCTAATCGCATCTCCGATTGTCGGGACGATCTTTTTGGTTGATATTGCTTTAGGTATTTTAGCGAAGACGGTTCCGCAAATGAACCTGTTTGTTGTCGGGATTCCAGTTAAAATGGTTGTTCATTATATCGTGTTATTTCTATTCATGCCTGTCTTCTTAATCGTGATGGAAAAGCTTGTTCAAACAATGATTCACTCCTTTGAACAAATGTTGAAGATACTAGGGACGTAAAGGAATCGAAATGATGTATCTTACATTAGATTTACAATTATTTGCAGAAAAAACAGAGAAAGCGACTCCACAAAAAAAGAAAGAGGCCAGGAATAAAGGGCAGGTAGCTAAAAGCGCTGATTTATCGAATGCTGTGGTGCTGTTATGTTCGTTCTCTATCTTATCCTTTTTAGGGGACCAAATGGCGGATCGCTTATTGAATCTCTATCAGCATGGATTTACCGATTGGCTGGTGATTGAGCTAACCGAACAATCGACCACGCTATTATTTGTGACTCTGTTGAAAGACAGTATGCTTATCGCAGCACCGATTATCTTAGCGGCTTGGCTAGGGGGATTTATCTCAACCTTGGCGCAGGTGGGGTTTCTTTTTTCATCAGAAGCAATCAAGATGGATCTGAAAAAAATCAATCCCGTCGAAGGTGCGAAACGGATGTTTTCTGTCCGAACACTGGTTGAGTTCGTCAAATCAATTTTGAAACTAGGGATTATTTTGACAGTAACGGGAATGTTCCTCTGGCAGCAAAGAGAAGTTTTGCTTAAATTGCCGCAAATGGAACCACTAAAGTTGGTTTCCTATCTTGGTTCGCTTGTCGTCAAACTCGGCATCGCCATTTCTGCTGTTTACTTGGTCCTTGCGGTAGCTGACCTCTTTTATCAACGATATGATCATGCCAAGAATTTGCGGATGTCCAAGCAAGACATTAAGGACGAACATAAAAAGTCCGAAGGTGACCCATTAATTAAGCAAAAAATTAAGGAAAAACAACGACAAATATCGAGCGCCCGGATGATGCAGGAAATACCCAATGCCCAAGTGGTAGTAACCAATCCAACCCATTTTGCTGTAGCGATTGCCTATGAAGCTGGAAAAACGCATGTGCCGGTGGTCGTCGCCAAGGGTGCGGATTATGTCGCTCTGAAAATGAGAGAGGTGGCCAAGGAGCACCGAGTGGTGATTATGGAAAACAAACCGCTTGCAAGGACCCTTTATGCGAGTGTCGAAATTGGTCAGGAAATACCAGAAGAACTGTTTAAAGCGGTAGCGGAAGTGCTGGCGTATGTTTATAAAGTGAAAGGTTCATTAAGCAAGTAGAGGGGGGAAAGAAGTGTCGTTTAAAAATTTCAGTGTGCTAACTGCTGTGATTATGATCGTGGCAATGATGGTTATCCCACTGCCAACAATGTTATTAGATATCTTACTAATTATTAATCTTTCTATCTCGATTATGATTCTATTAATTACGATGAACACGAAAGAACCGCTAGATTTCTCAATCTTTCCAGCCCTACTTTTGCTGACGACCTTATTTCGTCTCGCTTTGAATGTATCTAGTACTCGGATGATTCTTTCAACAGCAAAAGCCGGTGCCGTCATCGAAACATTTGGTAATTTTGTAATTGCTGGGAATATGGTTGTCGGGATGATCGTCTTTTTAATCCTTGTAATCGTTCAATTCATCGTGATTACTAAAGGATCGGAACGGGTGGCGGAGGTCGCAGCACGATTTACGTTAGATGCGATGCCTGGGAAACAAATGAGCATTGATGCCGATTTAAATACCGGTGTGATTAATGATCAAGAGGCACGACTTAGAAGAAAAAAAGTTGAGAACGAAGCGGATTTCTACGGTTCCATGGATGGAGCGAGTAAGTTTGTTAAAGGAGATGCCATTGCCGGCATTATCATCCTGATCATTAATGTCATTGGTGGCTTTATCATTGGGATGACCATGCATGGGATGGATTTCTCTCAAGCGATCAATACCTTTACTCTGCTATCGGTGGGGGACGGTCTCGTCAGTCAGATTCCAGCGCTATTAATTTCAACAGCAACCGGGATCATGGTAACCCGAGCTGCTTCTGAAGGAAATCTAGGCGACGATATTGCGAAACAATTATTTTCTTACCCAAGCTTGGTGTATATCGTAGCTGGCTGTATTGCGCTTCTAGGTGTAGTCACGCCAATTGGCATTCTGCTGACATGGGGGATTGCCGGGCTGCTCGCATTTGCCGCCTACAATATCCAACATAAGCGAACCAAGCAAGAGGTTGCCAACGAGAGCACGCAATCGGAACAAGAGCTGGAAGAAGTCCGGAAGCCGGAAAATGTCTTTGCGTTATTACGTGAGGATCCTATTGAATTTGAATTTGGAATAGGTCTGATTATGCTGGCTGATGTCAATCAAGGCGGTGATTTACTTGATAGAGTGGTCGCGATTCGCAGACAAATTGCCTTGGACCTAGGCTTAGTCGTTCCCGTCATTCGCATACGCGATAATATTCAACTTCAACATCATCAGTACGTGATTAAAATCAAAGGTAATGAAGTAGCCAAGGGGGAGATTCTCTTGGATCATTTCCTAATGCTTAACCCAAGTGATGAGGAGCATGGAATTGATGGCATCGAAACGGTGGAGCCAACCTTTGGACTACCGGCTTTATGGATCACTGAGGAGAAGAAGGATGAAGCTGAGTTGTTTGGCTATACCGTGATAGACCCTTCTTCAATTGTCAGCACCCATCTTTCCGAAACGATTCGAAAATATGCGCATGAGATTCTCGGTCGTGAAGAAACGACGCAATTAATCAATCATGTGAAGGAAAACCAGCCAACCCTAGTGGAGGAATTAATTCCGAATGTGCTGTCACTTGGTGATGTTCAGAAGGTATTGCAAAAACTATTGAAGGAAAATGTTTCGATTCGCAGTCTTACAACCATCATTGAGGCCCTTGCCGATTACTCGGTGTATACGAAGAATCCTGACATCCTAACCGAATATGTACGACAAGCGCTTGCCCGCCAATTATCGTCGCAATATGTGCGCAACGGTGTGGTCCATGCAATCCAGGTAGGAGCAGGCATTGAGAAGAAACTCGCGGAATCAATTCAACGGACGGAGCAGGGTGATATCCTGACGATTGATCCCGAATCCTCAGATCAGATGATTCATTCATTTACGCAAAAAGTTGAACAAATGTCGCAGCTAGGGATTCGCCCGATCATTTTAACATCAGCGGGAATTCGAATGTATGTAAGGCAAATAATGGAGCGGACCTTAGCTGATATCCCGATCTTATCCTATAACGAGCTAGAGCCGAACGTAGAAGTGCAGAGTGTAGGAGTGGTGAATCTATGAGAATAAAAACCTATGTAGTCAAAAATGAAACAGATGCCTACCCGCTGATTATGAATGACCTCGGTACTGATGCGTTCATTTTAAATACCAAGCCGATTAGATCTGGTGGCTATTTCGGGTTATTCCGGAAAAAACGGGTGGAGGTCGTCGCGGCAGCGGATGTTTCTCCCCAAGCGGAAACAAAACGAGAGAGCGAATGGAAAAGTCCTCTTCTCGAGCGAAAAATCGAACGACAATCATTTGAGAATTGGCAGAGTAAAAGGCAGGAAAGCAGACTGTCAGAAGCACCAACTGGACAACCGCTGCTCTCACAGCAGGAAGTCATGAAGGAGCTATCAGAGGTGAAGGGCTTAATTAACACCCTGTTAAAAGAGGACAGATCAGTCGAAAGCAATCCTAAACATTTGGAAAAATGGGTGCACCGCCTTCGCGAACAAGAAGTAGATGAAGAAGTAATCGACTATATAGTGAAAAAGGCGAAATTGAGAATCAAAGACAAGGAAACCGTGACCGAGCAGAGTATAGAGCAAACATTTCTAGCAATTTTAGAGCAGCTTTTTGAAGAGGGCATCACGAAAGACACTGGAATAAATGCTAGTTTTATTAGTTTAGTTGGGCCAACTGGGGTAGGAAAAACGACAACGATTGCTAAATTGGCGGCTGTTAGTGTATTTCATCAGCGCCAGAAGGTTGGACTGCTGACGACGGATACCTTTCGAATTGCGGCTGTCGAGCAATTAAAAACCTATGCTTCAATCTTAAATATCCCGTTAGAGGTGGTCAATAACGCCAATGAACTAAAATCGGCGATGGAAGTATTGAAGAGCTGCCAAATTATTTTCATGGATAGTGCCGGACGGAATTATCTAGAAGAGGAATACATTGACGAAATCAATCAATTTTTGCGCTATGATGCACCACAGGAAAATTATTTAGTGCTCAGTATGACAACGCGGTGGAGAGATATGCGCAACATCGTCGAGCAGATGAAAGCTGTACCAATCGACAAATTGATCTTAACAAAGTGGGATGAAACTTTATGTTACGGCATTGCCCTCAACATGGTCTACCACTATCCATATCCGCTTTCCTATGTGAGCATGGGACAAGGAGTGCCACAAGATATTATGCTAGCAGATCCCGTTTTTATGGCGAAAAAGATACTAGGAGTAGATGAGAATGAATCACGATCAAGCACATCAATTAAGACAATTATCTAACTCACTAGTTTATCAAGAGCGGACTTCCCGTGTGGTGACGATTGCCTCAGGAAAGGGTGGGGTCGGGAAATCAAATTTTACCCTAAGCTTTGCGCTTAGCTTAATGGAACTCGGGAAGAAAGTGGTGGTCATCGACCTCGATATCGGCATGGCGAACCTCGATATTTTGATGGGTGCCTCGCCAAAGCATCATCTCTGGGATATGATTCGTGAGCGGAAGAGCATTTGGAGTATTCTAGAAAAAGGACCGAACGGATTGGAATATATTGCAGGTGGATCGGGATTTCAGCAGTTGCTGCATTTAAAGGAAGAAGAAAGACAGTATTTCTTTAAAGAGGTTGAAAAACTCCATGGTTATGCTGACATCATTTTGATTGATACGGGTGCTGGTTTAACGGTGGAATCGCAGCAATGCCATCTGTCCGCGGATGAGATTATCCTGCTGACAACCCCAGAACCGACAGCAATCGCCGATGCCTATTCGGTGGTCAAAATCTTAGATAGTCAAAATCCTGCGCTTTCGTTTCAATTGGTGGTTAACCGGGTCTCACGTCAAAAAGAAGGAATTGAGGTGGCCGGTAAGTTCAAATTTGCAGTTCAATCCTTTTTAAACAAGGAAATCAAGATCTTTGGCGCCATTCCAGATGATCCCGCCGTGATGCAGGCCGTGTTAAAGCAAGTTCCGTTTTACCTCGCCTTTCCACGATCGACTGCTTCCGTCACGCTAAGAAGTTTAGCGGAACGATTTGTGACAGGAACCGAAGGTGCCCAAGAAACCAAAGGGATAAAGGGATTCATTCGAACGATTTCTCGCTTACTCCGATGATTACGGTTTATTTTTATAACACTTCTAAAGCACGTAGAGGCAATGGAAAGGGGAGTATCTATTGAATTGGAATGCGGAAGAGGCAATGGATCAGTACATTCCATTGGTTCATAAGGTTGTGAAGCATATGAAAAGAAGCCTATCGGATGAGGCAGATGAAAATGATTTATTCTCTTTTGGATTAACCGGTTTGTGGGATGCGGGCAAGAAGTTTGATCCTTCGCAGGGAATCAAATTTGAAACCTATGCTGTTCAACGAATTCGTGGTGAGATTCTTGATGGAATTCGCCAAAATGACCATGTTTCCCGTACATTGCGAAAAAAAGAAAAAACCTATCGGCTGGCCATGGAAACATTGGAGCAGTCCTATATGCGGCGCCCGACTCCAACCGAAGTGAGTGAGCATATGGGTATCAGTATGAAGGAATATGAAAAAACACAGTTGCAGTTATCCTTCATTCATCAAGACTCATTAGACCAACCGAAAAACTTAACAGAAAACGCGGCAATTCAGCAAATTGAGGATAATAATTCGGTTAGGCAGGATGAATGGCTAGAGGAAAAAGAACGGAAGAGAGTATTGGCAGAATTGATTGAAACTTTACCAGAGAGAGAAAAAATCATATTGTCCTTAGTATACTTCGAGAATTTAAGTTTCACAGATGTTAGTAAAGTATTTGGATTACATAAATCACGCATTTCTCAACTTCATAATCAAGCAATTAAAAGATTACGCACTGCCTTCGATAAACAAATGAAAGAATGGTGAAGTTAAAAAGGTCAAACTACCATTACGATTTCGTGATGGTAGTTTGACCTTTTTTGAGATTTGAACTATAGCTTTTTATTTCCCGTATCCTATTTTTTTACTTTTCCGCTGTTAAGGTAGATTTCGCAGGTCTTTCTCCGTTTTGTAATTCTCGGAGGGTTAATCCAAAGTCCATTTGTAGATGAGGATTATCTTTAAACTGATCCCAATCTCCTCCCCATTCAAACCCTAAGTCTTTTGCTATTTTAACAACCTCGGTCCAATCTGCCTTTCCATTTTTATTCCCATCAAACTGCATATCCCAGATTATTTTCCCTGAAGTGGTCTTTAAAGCAAAATCAATAGCAAGCCCAAAATTATGATAGGACTGTCCGCCTCTTGCATAGGTTACAATCTTTCCTCCTAATGAACGTCCTTTTTTATAAAGTTGATTCTGTTCTTCTATACTCCGGTAATCATCCGTAATGACTATCATAATTCCGTTATCTGCTGTCTGCTGGATTAGTTGTATAGTCTGCTCTTTAACAATTGGATGGAGTTTACTTGATAAAGAAACAGAATGATTTATTTCCGATTTTGTAGAAGTATTGGCTTCTGGAAGTATATTGGGTTCTATTATTTCCGGAAGTATATTGGGTTTTGCTAGAATATAAGATCCTGTAAAAGGATCGAATTTCAAAGTAAACAGAATAGAGAACAGGATAGTGTTAAGTACGAAAAGCAAAATCATTAATATACTATCTATCTTTATTAGCTTCAAAATTAGATATTCCTTTCATATCAATAAATATTTAAATTATTTTAGGAAATAAGTGACTGACGCATAGTTTGAGATTATTTAAGACTAGTAAATAATACAAGGATTGATTATTATCCTCAGTAAAGGAACTTCAGCCTTTTGGGTAAAATAAAATACTAAACTATTTAGGTCTATATATTTATTATCCCATTGCTCAGTGACTTACTCAAATGGTTCTTTTTGTATGAAAGAAAAAATTTTAATACTGATGAAATTAAAAAACTAGTCAAACATTTGTTTAAATAAAAGGATAATGCCCAATTGATTTGGAATATATAGGGGTTGGAAGTAGAATGAACCAGCAATTGTGAGGTGCAATCAATGAAAACCTTTTACAAATATTTAATCATAAATATTGCCTTGATTTTTTATCATGTTCCAATGTTTTTTGTTGGAGTAATGGGTTTTGGGGGAGGGTCGGGAAGTGAGCCATTGAGTGTCCTAATTGAAACACTATTAATCTTTGCCTTTACGGGCGCATCACCTAACCTATTAGTCTTTCTATACTCAGCCTTTCGCAAGAAAAATACTAAACAAAACGCTATATGGGCTACATGTTTCTCCGCAATCGTAATGGCTGCTTATATCATTACGTTTTGGTCTGTGTTGGGAATATAGTTGATGGCAAAGAAAGAGAATAATATGTTTCGTGAAGGGGGATTACGCATGAAAGTTCGACTTACAGACTATAGTGAAAACTGGTCTCGTATGTTTCATATTGAGGCCCAATTTTTAAAAAATATATTTGGGGATGAAATAATCAGATTTGAACATTTCGGTAGTACGTCCGTTCATGGCATGAAGGCAAAACCTGTAATAGATATGATGTGTATAGTAAGAAGCATTGAGAAGGTTGATTCATTCAATGACAAAATGAGTTCGCTTGGGTATGAAGTGGTTGGAGAATGGGGCATCCCAGGTAGAAGGTTATTACGAAAAGGAGGGGAATATAGAACCCATCATATTCACTTTTATCAATTTGATAACCCTCAAATTGAACGACATTTAATTTTTCGAGATTATCTACGAGCCCATCCAGAAGAAGTAGCAAGGTACAGTCGCTTTAAAGAGGAACTGTCCAGGCGTTTTGAAACCACAAGTGAATATAGTCCTGCAAAAAAAACATTTGTGAAGGAAATGGAACAGCAAGCACTACTTTGGTTTGCGGAAAATCAGCGAACCTCTCATTCTGAATAAAGTGTTAACAAATATGAGTTAGGGCCTGACTTACCTAAAAAGAAATTAACATATTGATAAAACTTATTGTATTAAAATGTTTAAAATGGAGTTGTAGGAATGAAAAGGTTAGTTATTATAACAGTCGGTAAAACCCATAGCGGGAAAACGACATTTGCAAGATTCTTAGAAAATGAGTTAAACAACTCTTTAGTGATAGATCAAGATAGCCACGCTGAATTCTTAAACACTTTTTATAAGAATTTACAGCCTAAACAAGGACCTAATACTCTTAAGCACGCCATTTCACAGCTCATTGTTAATTATGCAATAGATCATACTGATTTTCACCTTATTATTAGTAACTCAAATCGAAATCGAAAAGATCGATTGGATCTGCTTGAGGAGTTGTTTAATAGTGATAAGTTTTTCCGCATCCTAGTCCACTTTGATATTCCAAATGATGTTCTTCAAGATCGAGTTACTCAAAGTCAACGCAGTACCAATATATTCAGAGGTGCTTATTCTAATTTTGAGGAAGTGCTTATTCGGCAACAAGCTGATTCACTAAAAGAAGATGTGACGGATCCAGTAGAAGGTGAAGCAGACCATTTATTTGTAATTAATGAAAACGCCGAAGTTTATTCTGTTATTCAAAAAATTGTTAGTATTGCTCAATGTTTATAGCGCTTAATAGATGCAATTTGGGGCAGTGGATACTAAAAATGGCAGGTAATACTAATGGTTTTATGGAAGCAGACGAATGGTCCGATGATTCTGGAAAAAATTCGAATGGTTGATTTAGGAATTTTAAGGAAAGGGAAAATTTTATCAATGATGAAGCGATATTTAATAATAAATGTCCTGTTAATCCCCATCTATTTTTCTACTCTAGTTGCTGGAACGATGGGAGTAGCCACTTTTGAAACGAAACAAGAATTATTAACAGTGGGTTTAATCCCAGTTGCGTTCATGAGTATTCTAATAAGTGGGTTAATTAACGGGCTAATTTATTTTGGTCATAGTAAGCACGGAGATTCAAAAGGGAACAAACGCTCCTTGCGAACATGTTCCTCAATAGTGGCTATCCTGTATTTTTTTGCATTATTGATCACTAGCCTAAGTATGTATTAACTGCTAGTTCACGATTGCTTGATGATCGATTAACGGCTTTTACGTAAGGATATTAAAAAAGGTGGGAAGCGATATGAATAAGAAAATCTCATTAGTCCGTTCTACAAATTTAGCTTCAGTTGATTATGCTTATGCAAGTCATGTGCCTTCAGATATGGATTTACTGTTTCTGGCGGGATCGTGCCCTCTAAATAAAGAAGGGAAAGTATCCAATATCGGTGATTATGAACTTCAGGCCAAACTTTGTGTGGAGAATTTGAAAGAAGTATTGAATGAAAAGAGCGCGTCATTGAAAGATATCGTTTTTACTAGAGTTCTCGTGGCATCAACAAATCAGTCTGATTTGGTTACTGCATGGGAAGCCATCAGAAAAGAGTTTGGTGATCATGATGTCCCAAGCACCTTATTCGGAGTTACAGTTTTAGGATATACCAATCAATTGGTGGAACTTGAGGCAGTTGCAGCAGTAAATAGGGAATAAGCTTACAAAAGAGCGGGGAGATTCCAATTGGAATTTCCCCGCTCTTTTTCGGTTAACAGGTTTCAACTCTTTAACACCTTCTTTTGCACAGGACCGTTAGGATACTCGTTCATGCAAATAGGTTTGAACAGACTGATTGGCTTCTTTCTTTTGTAGCATCCGTACAAACATATTATTAGACACAAGTGAAACGATGATAAAGCCCGTACCAAGAAGATCGAACTTGGTTACAGGATTGCCTTGAAAGATCGAAATTAAGAGTGTGGTAACGGGAACAAAGTTAATGAACAACAGTCCATTTAAGGGTGATAATATACTCACACCGATATTCCAACCAAGCAATGCAATCACACCAGGGAAAACAATCATAAACAATAAATGAGGTTTTACTGCTTTGATACTTTCCACTGCTGGGGCGGATATAAATCCAGAAAGCGTAGCACCTACTATAATAACTATGGCAGTAACCGTTCCAAGTAAACAACTTAATGTTGAATACCGTAGGGCGGACCAACCGCTAAATTCACTACCACCCATCGTGTAAATCACCCATCCGATAACTGCAATTAATATGAGTATGGAAGGTATAAAATCGTCCGTCGCACCAAGAAATGCTTGAATATTACCTTTGGTAATCACTAACATGGCACCTATAAATGACACGAGCACACATAGCAATGTAAAAAACTGGGGGCGCTTTTTGAGAATCATCCATCCAATAATAATAGAAATCATGGGCATAAGTGATTCCATAATGGAAGCCACCATCACTCCAGATTTACCTAATAAATCCTCTCCCCAGAAGATTAATAGATTATAAACTGTAAACGCCATTGTACCGAAAAACCACAACGAAAGACCTTTTCCTTCAAATTGAAAAGCCTTCTTTCCTTCTTTCCATAGCAGTATCGGTATCAAGATAAGTGTTACAGCTCCATAACGAATGATTGTAAAATAAAAGGGATCAATATGTTTAAAAGCTGCATGTGCGACAGGGAACATGGCTCCCCATGAAACGGCAGCAATAAAACATAGAATAGCTCCTACTAATACATTGTTTTTCAATTTTTTTTACCTTCCTTCACCCAAATCATTACATTTATCATCTCCCTTCTTGGCCATCTTGTAAAATGAATGTTTATAATGATATATATCACTTTTTTTGATATCATAAAATGAAAAGTGAGTACATTAAAGGGTGATAATGTAGTGGAATTTAAGGACTTAGAGATTTTTCAGAGGTTGGCAGAAAAAGGAACGATCACAGAAGTGGCAAAAGAGTTTAAATATGTGCAATCAAATATTACGTCTAGAATTCAGAAGCTTGAAACGGAAATGAATACCCCATTGTTTAACCGACATCGGCGTGGTATGAGTTTGACACCTGAAGGAAAAAGACTATTAACTTATAGTAAAAAAATACTAATGTTAACAGATGAAATGAAAAGGGCCGTTCAAAGTAAAGAAGAACCGCATGGGAAATTAGAAATTGGCTCAGTTGAAACTGTCATTCATTTACCTAAAATATTATCCACCTACATTAAGAAATATAAGAATGTTGAATTATCACTATTTACTGGAGTCACAGAAACATTAGAGGAAGAAGTATTAAATCATAAGTTGGATGGGGCGTTCGTGACAGAATCAGAATTTCATTCCGATCTTGTGTCGTATGAAGTGTTTCAAGAGGAGCTTGTCCTAATTTCAGATATGTGTGCCTCTACATTAGAAGAGTTGAACGGGCAACCTATTTTATGCTTTAGCGAAGGTTGTGGATACCGAGCACGTCTTAAAGCATGGTATAAAGACCAAAACATATCACCTCAAAAAATAATGGAATTCGGTACGTTAGAAACAATTTTGCGTAGTGTTGCGATGGGGCTTGGTATTGCATTTGTTCCAAAGTCAGCCGTCACCCATATGGAACAAAGCGGACTCATCCAATGCCATACACTTCCAGATCAATACAGTAAGATTAAAACCGTTTTTATAAGAAGAGCAGATAGTTACTTAACTTCAACCATTGAAAAATTCATCGAAACAATTGAAACGAATAAATCAGGATCAATTAACCACTGATCTATTAATGGGATTTTTAAATTAGAATCGTTCCTTTCGTAATTGGTTGTGGTGACTAAATTATAACAAAAGGAACGATTCTTTTTTGTTTTGAGCAAAAAGAGGTTGTCCTAGAATTTATACTTTTGGGACAGCCTCATCAAGAAATCCCGATAATGGAGTTGACCTCGTTCTGCTCCAAGCACTCCAAAAAGCACCTATACATAGAGTGCCTAAATATTTTTTAAAAAATAAGGGAAGGATAAATTTGTCATGATTTATAATTTTCACGTATAAATCATCACTATTTTAGAAATAGCCTTGAAAGGCGGCCTTAGATACCATGGGTAAAAAGAAAGTTAAACTATGGACAAACCAATATTTAATTATTATATTATTGTCTTTAGTAATGTTCGCTTCTTTTTATATGATTACAGCAGGTTTCCCAATTTTTGTATCAACTATTAGTGATAATCCTGCGATTGCAGGAATCATGACCACGACCTTAATGGTAGCATCACTAATTACGCGCTTTTTTGCAAGTGTCATTATCCAAAAAGTTAATATGAAATTGCTCCTCATTATTTCCCTCGTTTATTTTTTGGGTACGATTGGTCTTACTTTTGTAAACGACTCCATTGGATTTTTAATATTCATTAGAGCACTACAAGGTATTGGATTTAGTATGCTTACGATTTTAGTCTTTACGATATCAAGTAATATTGTTCCTAAATCTCGGTTAGGTGAGGGCATTGTTTTTTTTGCAATGTCTACAAGCGTTGGGACGACAATGGGGCCACTAATTGCAATTACTTATCTTGCACATTATTCATTCCGGTCGATGATGATGTTAACTCTCGGCCTTATGACTTTTTCATTAGTGTGCAGTTTATTCACAAAAAATACGGTTAAAACAGAAAAGGAAAGTCCACAGGCGACAAATAAAGAACCTTTCTATAAGTACATGTTCGATAAGCGTGTTCTTCTTCCATGTATTTTGGTAGCGTTCAATTATATGGCACTTGCAGGAACTGTCAATTTTATGGGGGCGTTTGGTAAAGAGATCAATGTTGGCGGAAGGATTTCGCAGTTTTTTATCGCACAAGGGATTGCAATGGTATTAGTTCGTACTTTCTCTGGTAAAATCTTCGATAGATTCGGTCACAGAATCCTTATTATTCCAGCCGCTATTTCAGGGGCTGGAGGATTGATCTTATTAGGCTTCTCTACTAGTATGTGGATGGTTTTGGTTTCAGGGGTATTATTCGGAATCGCTTTTGCCATAATCCATCCAATTATCCAAGCTTGGGCATTAACTCTTGTTCCACCCGAAAAAAAAGCAACAGCGAATTCTATGCTTCTTATTTTTATAGATTCTGGTCTGGCTATTGGATCAGTAGGACTTGGATTCTTAGCAAAAAGGGTTGGGTACGGCATGACTTTTAGTTATTCTGCAGCTTTTATGATTGTTATTTTGTTATTGTATCTAATTGGGAGCAAGAAAACGGTAACATTAGAAGGTAATAAGGAAAAATCATCGTGAGCGATACATACTAGCATACGAACGGTATAAACCATAACAAACTGGGGCTGTACCATTGTCAACATTGACTTTTGGGACAGTCCCCTTTTTCAATTTGGACCTGTCTTTGTTCGACACAGATGATAAATCATGCCTTTTTTTTAAGAGAAAAGATTCAGAACAAAAGATAGAAAAAGAAATGCAGTCATGGCACATCCAGCTGTAATGGCTTTTCCCCTATGATCATGACCTGACGACTTAAGTGCGTATCTGAAATAAAAAATGGCACCCGCGATAATAATGAGTAATTCAAATAGAATGCTTGCGAAAACAGATTCCCATAGTCCGAAACCCAGAAGTGGAAAATTACCTGCATTTCCTAGGAGTATAGGCATATCTGGGCGATGAACGATTAAATCTAAAATCCAATGGCTCAAAACAACAAACCCGATAATAACCCCTGATTTCTTACCCCAAAATCCTCCAGCAAGACCAGCTGCTAGAAGGGCAAGCAACAGCGCCCCCAAGAAAGAATGAGTGTAGAATGCGTATATTATCACGTCTCCATAGCCACCTTCACCAATTGACATAATCGACTCAACACCAGCTAAATTAAACGGTATAAACACAATATCAAGCAATTGTGAGCTGACAATTAGCGACCAAAGTGGCAGTTCCGGTGTTTTACTTTTCACAGCAGCAGCAACTCCAAAATGTCCTGCGAATATTTCAACCACCCCCTATAAATAATAATGAATCATTATATTGAGCAAGTATAGGTTAAATTTGTAAAATAATTGTAAATTATTATTAATTTCTAATATGTAGACTATTTCTTTAAACACGGGTATTTATCGGTTTTCAGAATTATGTAAAAAAACAGTAAATTATATTGCTAATAATGAACTACCTAACTATAATTTAGAATAAATATAGTGAAAGAATGAAAAAGAAATTGATTTTAGTATATTACTAGAAAAGTACAAGATACTCCTTTCTAAAAAAAATAGACAAACCACGACTTTTAAATTTTCTTACAAACGTAACTACTCATTAATAGGAGACAATATGAAAAACACAAAAGCGAGTATGATCCATATCCTTATCGGAGTTCTTTACTTACTTGGGATGATTTTTATATCGTATGGTATTCGTACACCACTCGTGTTATTCATTGCAGTGATCTTCCTTGTACTTGCCATTGCACGAAAAGATGTTCGATATCTCATCTTGAGCCTTTTTACTTTTCTACTAAGTTTCTATCTGTATACGCTCTTAAGGAACCTTTTTCATCAAAATATAGATGACCTTGCCCTTACTGTATTATTGGACCGTCTATTACTCAGCCTCATTATCATTAGCTTGGTCATCACAGCTTACTTGTGTAGAAAGCACATTTCACTAAACTTAAGAAAGCCTAAGTGGAACAATCTAATCTACTTTCCATTTATTACGCATGGTTTCCACTCGACTAAAATAAGCCTGTTTTTAAAACTTTCGATACTTGGAAATGTAGCAGTCTTCATACCGCTTATATACATATTTGGTGACTGGGGGAGAATGAAGGACCTACTGTTTTTTGCGCTCCTTTTTTCCATTGTGAATGCCTTTCTAGAGGAGCTTATCTGGAGGGGAACACTATTCCAAGTGCTCTCGAAAGAGGTATCTATTTTTTACGCTACTATTATAACGAGTCTTGCATTTGGTCTTCATCACATTGCGATTGGGATCCCTTTTGCTGCGGCAATCAGTTTTTCAATAGGCGGTGTTTTCTTTGCGATTGTAACAACTCGGAGTGAAAGTACCATTCCAGCCATCCTATGGCATTTTATCATTAATCTTTTTATGGTTTTTAGTGGTTTTATCATTCCATAGTGCAGGGATTGAGCTGGCAACCAACATAGACGGAATGTGACGGTTCTTACATAGGGCAATCGGAAGTTTTGTGAGCAAAAAGGCACAACTAGCGGATCAACGCCAGTTGTGCCTTTACTCTTTTCTATATTTAATTTGAGAGGATTCCTCAAATGTGTAGTAGCCACACGACGATTGATCCTAAAAAGGAACCAATGATTGCAGTCAATGTCATCGTAACAGAGCTCATCGAAAAGGTCAGTTCACTGTATTCGGCAGCTTTAGAAGTTCCCATGGCATGTGAGGCACTACCAAGAGCGATACCTCTACCAATGGGGCTATGCACTCGCAAAATCTTAAAGATAGTAGGAGCTGCTATTGCACCAAAGATCCCTGCAATCATAACACCAACAATTGCCATTGAGGAATTTCCTCCCAATCCGTTAGCTACTTCTATCGCAACAGGAGTAGTAAGGGATTTAGGGATAATGGAAAGAATTAATGTGTGATTTATCCCAAGTATCTTAGCAAGGAGGCCAACAGAGACCATTCCAGAAATTGCACCGATCAAAACTCCTCCTAATATGGGGAATAAGTGTTTTATTAAGAAATGACGTTGTTTATACAAAGGGTAAGCAAGTGCTACAACGGATGGACCTAGGAGGGAACTAATCCATTGCCCCCCAATCATATAGTTATTATAAGGAATATGAAACACTAAAAGAATAACGATTATAAGAGTAGTTGCAGTTAAAACGGGAATTAATAAAGAGTGAGAATACCGTTTATATAATTGAGTCATCAAAAAATAAGCGACGACAGTTAATAAAATCATGCAGAATGCGAAGAGAATGTGCTGCATTCTTTATCATCCTTTCTTTCTTGTGCTTTTTTCTCGAAAAATTGACTTGCCGTTCCTGCTATTGCAATGGTAATGATGGTGCTTAATAGAACGGCTGCAACGAACAATGCACCTTGAATAGAAAGTAAGGAAGGATAGTTCATGATGCCAACTGTTGAAGGAATAAAAAATAACATTAATGTACTTAACAGAAAGCCTGCCCCATTCTCTATATACTTTACTGGAACAATTTTTAAGCATAAACAAATGAATAGTAATAGGAGGGCTATTATACTCCCCGGAATGATTAGGTGGAATAGGTTTTGAATAACGGTTCCGATGTAGGAAAAAATAAACAAAATGCATATTTGCAAAAGGATATTAAGAATTTTTTTCATGCTGTGTTGTTCCTCTTTTGGGAGCAACTTCCCTTCCTTCTTTTAAGATTGAATAAAAAATGAACATCATCATTATAGGCTAATGATTTTCACCTTTTCGTATTCCTTTTATTCCTTAAGACTTGCTATTATGGTGCTATATGTGTTATCAAGGTGTCTAAAAACAGCATCCCTTGTTTGGCGTAAATTCCTTGCTTTTAGCCCCTCAATAATTAATTTATGTTCGTCATAAGCCTTATCTAAGCTTAATCCTGTCTTTAATGCAGCGAATCCATACCAATTAAAATGGTCAATGAGGTTTTGGATTAATTGATATAGTCGATTATTTTGACATAACTCTGCTAGGAACATGTGAAAGGAAGTATCATAGTATACAAACTTTATAGGATCTTCCTTAAAGTCGGATAGTTGTTTATCCATCTTCTCAATCTTATCGATTGTTTCGTCATCGAGAAGAGGAATCAGAAGTTCGATGACCAGTACTTCGTTAGCCTTTCGCAGCTGGAAAACTTCATCAACATCTTGTCTATTAATGGTTTTGACCAAAATTCCTTTTCTTGGTACCGATTGAATCCACCCCTCTAGTTCTAGCTGTTGCAAAGCTAATTTTAATGGGGTACGACTAATTCCAAGGCTATCACTAAGTGAACGTTCATATAACATGGATCCAGGTTCGACTTTGTGTTGAATGATTCCTTTTTTAACTTCTTTATATGCATGATCTTTAAATAACTGAGGTTGTTCCGCCTTTAAGAAACTCATCTATTTTCATCCTTTATCATAATAGTAGTTAGATCTAAGTGATTATCAGTATTGTTAATAAATCTAAGAAAGCGGAAAAAAATATGGTATCTGGAATACCAGATGCCACAGAAAGAAGTATAACATTGGTTTTATTTTTTTGCAACATTTGATAAAGGTTAGAAGACCCTTAGCCCATTCTTTTTCCACATTAAAAAGTAATCTCACTTCGGAAAAATAGTCATTTTAGGATCAATGTCATCAAATTACATGTTTGCTGTTGGTAGGTATATAGCTTATTTTTAAACAACCCTTCTTTAGGTCTAATCAATTGGAAAGTACCGGACATATGTTAGTTAAGAACGTTAAGAGATTTGAAAAGCAAACAGGGGGTGAAAAAATATGCCATTTTATCCGCCAAACCCAGGAAGGAGACCATTCCCTCTGGGCAATAGACAAAGGTTCGGACCGTCTAATCAAATGGGGCGACGGCCTCGTCGTTTTAATGTTCCAAATCAAAATCAACAAGCACCTACTTCTAGATTCCAAGGAGTAAAAACGATGATGGGACACGTGGGAACCGTTAGAAACGGGATTAATACGCTAAGACAATTAGGATCATTTTTTAAATTATTCAAATAACCATATTTATTCTAGGAGGCTGTTTCAAAGAGAAAACTTTGAAACAGCCTCTTTTTCTGTTTAAAAATATTTATTTATATCATATATAAGCCTTTAAGTAACAGAAATATAATAGAGAAGTACGGATGAAAGGGGAATAGTATGAAAGAAAAAAGAAAGATATTGAAGTTGAGAATGTTGATGCATCCTCTATAATGAGGTCTTAAACGAGAAGAAAAATCTCATGTTAGACGACACAAGGAACTTATCAAAAGGCTATTTGGAAATCCGGGCGAACGGTGCACTGTTCGCCACTTACTTAGATAGGCCCAAACAAATCTCATGTTGTTTTTCAGCTAGTTGTATCAATTGGAAAGTGCTACAGGCACAAACCGATGGAAGGCCAGTGTGTCAGCCCCTTGTAAACTAAAGCTTTAACGCATCGGGGGACCCCAATTTTTATTTTGATATTAGTTTTTTTGACGAAAAAGGATTGGATTTGGCAAAAGAGCCTTGGACAAACTACTTATTTATATTATTTGTATTTTCTAAAATTAACCGTTTACAAAATGATGGTTGAGGAATATAATTACATTATAGTAACTGGTTATGACAACATAACCAAAAAAATTTCAATGTACTGGTAATGACAACATTACCAAAGTTGAAATTAGAATAATTATAAGGAGGTTTAACGCTTTTCCTTTTAATATCATGAATTTACAACAGGGAGGTAAAATCATTATGACAGGACCTAATATTTTATTAACTCGAATTGATAATCGTTTAGTACACGGACAGGTTGGCGTAACATGGACTACTACTTTAGGAGCAAATCTCTTAATTGTTGCGGATGACGATGTAGCAAAAGATAAATTGCAACAGCAATTAATGAGTATGACAGCTGAGTCATCTGGTGTAGGAATCCGTTTTTTTACAATTGAACATACGATTAATATTATCAGTAAGGCCGCACCCCATCAGAAAATATTTATTGTTTGCCGTACACCGGAAGAAGTTAAGAGATTACTAGATGGCGGCGTTCCTTTAAAAGATGTCAATGTAGGGAATATGCATTTCACTCAAGGTAAGAGACAGCTTAGCAAAAAGGTCTATATTGATGATAAAGATCATGAAACATTGAAATATATTGCATCGAAGAATGTGAACGTATATATCCAGGATGTTCCTGGTGAAATCAAAGAAACTATTAAGTAGGGGGTTAGAGCATGCACGACATAACGTTAATTCAAGGAATACTGCTTGTTGTATTAGCCATTATTGTTGGTTTAGATGCATGGTTAGAGGGCTTCTTCATCTTTAGACCAATTATCGTTTCCACTGTTGTTGGATTCATTTTAGGGGATGTAAAGTTAGGAATTATCTGTGGTGGTTTAACGGAACTTGCCTTCGCGGGATTAACCCCGGCAGGTGGCACACAGCCGCCTAACCCGGTATTAGCGGGTATTATGACACCGGTTTTAGCGTATACGGCAGGTGTTGATGAAAAAACGGCAATCGGTTTAGCCTTGCCATTTAGCTTTTTAATGCAATATATTCTATTATTCTACTATTCTTCTTTTTCTGTATTTATGGTTAAAGCAGACAAGTATGCTAAAGAAGCAAATACGGGAGCCTTCGCTAGATTAAATATTTTAATGCTTATTATTGTCGCTGCAACAAATGGTCTTGTTGTTTTTCTATCTGCCTATGTAGCTCAAACACCAATGAGAAATTTGGTAGAATCAATGCCCGAATGGTTAACACATGGCTTTGGTGTAGCAGGTGGAATCTTACCTGCAGTAGGTTTCGCTTTATTATTACGTGTCATGATGAAAAAAGAACTTGTGCCATTCTTCATTGTTGGATTTGTGTTCGCATCATTTATTCCGTACTCAAACCTTTTGCCAGTGGCTGTAATCGGTGCAGCACTAGCATTGTACGATTATTTTAACAACCAAAAGAAACAAACTTTTGCACCTTCAACACCTGACGGAGGAGTGGATTATAGTGACGGAATCTAAACGCGTGTTAACAAAAAAGGATATTACGAAGCTCGCATTTCGCAGTTTGTTTTTACAGGCAAGCTTTAACTATGAACGCATGCAGGCTGGCGGCTGGTTATGGTCCATGCTTCCTGCATTGAAGAAAATACATAAAGATGATAAAAAGGCATTATCTGAGTCCATGGAGGATAACTTGGAATTTATCAACACCCATCCAAACCTGGTAGGTTTCCTAATGGGTTTGCTTCTTTCCTTGGAAGAAAATAAAGAAGATCGGAATTTAATCAAAAGTTTAAAGGTTGCTTTGTTTGCTCCGCTTGCAGGAATTGGTGACGCAATATTCTGGTTTACGATTCTTCCAATTGTTGCTGGTATTTCCGCCTCTTTTGCGATGCAAGGAAGTATTGTCGGACCGCTCATTTTCTTGGCAGTCTATATCGGTATTTTTGTCCTTCGGATTGTGTGGACTCACATGGGCTATGAACTTGGAACAAATGCTGTTGAAAAAATAAAAACTAGTTCCCAGTCTATTTCTAAATCTGCAAGTATTCTTGGAAGTACCGTTATTGGTGGATTAATTGCAGCTTATGTTCATATTACGGTGCTTTCTGAAGTGAAAATTAATAAAGAGCATGCCGTTAATCTACAAACAGATTTCTTTGATAAAGTATTTCCAAATATCTTACCGTTAGGCTTTACCTTACTAATGTTTTATTTCCTTAAGAAAAAGAAAGCGAGCCCTGTATTACTAATTGCTGTTACCTTTGGCATTGCCATCTTATTTTCAGCTTTAGGAGTGTTGTAAAATGAAGAAACTTATTATTACCGGTCATGGTCAATATGCTAGCGGTTTGAAAAGCTCTTTAGAATTATTGGCTGGCCCCAATGACGATCTCATTTTCATCGATTTCCCTGCTGAGTTGAATGAGGCTGGGTTAAAGCAACAAATGGAAGAAGCAATTCAATCCGTTAGTCGGGACGATGAGATATTATTTATTTGTGATATACTAGGCGGGACCCCTTACAAAAATGCAGCTATATTATCGAACGATAATGACCAGTTTGAGGTAGTTGCAGGCTGTAACCTGGGTTCCATCCTCGAGGCTGTTTTTCAAAAGGAAACGATGTCAATTGTTGACTTAGCCAACTCCTTGGTCGATTCAAGTAAAAAATATACTGTGAAGTTTGAAAAGGTACGGGAAACTCAGCCGGTTCAAACCAATAGTTCCTTTATGGACGGTATTTAGGTTAAGTATTTCTCAGGAAGGAGGAGAAAAAAATGCAACGAATAGATAAGCAGAGTCCTCTCCCTCTCTATATCCAGCTTATGGAACGCCTTCTAAACATGATTGAAGAGGGAAAGTACTGTGAACATGATAAGCTTCCTTCCGAGAGAGAATTATGTGAGCAATTCGATGTAAGTCGAATAACAGTGAGGCAAACTTTTCAGGAATTAGAAAAAGAAGGCTACATTTACAAAAAGCACGGCAAAGGCACCTATGTTGCCTCTAAAAAACATGGGCAGCAACTTCTAACGGTTTGGACCTTTACTGAAGAAATGATCCGTAGCGATAAACATCCGGAAACACAAGTGCTTTCATTTGAACGTGTTCAATCGAAAGAAAAGATTAGGACTGCGCTACAGTTCGAGGGAACGGAAGAGGTATTCAAAGTGAAGCGTCTTAGGCTGGCGGATGGGCTCCCTTTACTCTATGAAGTTTCTTACTTGCCCGTTAAGTGGTTTCCGGATCTTACTCGAGAGCAACTCAAAGAGAAATCTATGTATCAGGTCTTTGAGGAGAAATATTCAATAAAAGTTGAAAAAGCAGTAGAGCAATTTCATGCCGTTAATATTAATGAAAATGAGGCAAAACTTCTTAAAATAAAGCCCTCTACTGCTTGCATGAAGATTGTGCGTCATGCCCTTTTTGAGGGGTCTGTGGTAGAGTATACCGAAAGCATTGCTAGAGGAGATCAATTCTTCTATACAGCTGAATTAAACAATAAACTATATTAAACTCAATTGAGTTTAATATAGTTTATATCTTAACTGGTTATGACAACATAACCATAGGGGAAATAAATATGTTTTTACCATTTTCTAATGACAGTTTTTCCTAAAGGGGAATGAAAAATATGGTTCAAAATAGAGTGAATTTCAAAATCGATGTGGCAGATGATTATGAAATAATGTCTCTACGTGCTGCTGAAAAGATTATTAAACAAGTAAAAAATAAACCTGAATCGTTGTTATGTCTTGCTGCAGGAAGTACGCCGACAGGAACACTGAAATATTTGGTGGAAGCTTCAAGAAGGAACGAAGTTGATTTTTCCCAATGTTTTTTTGTGGGATTAGATGAGTTTGTTGGTTTATCGTGGGAAGATGTAGGAAGCTGTTATCATTATGTTTCTGAGCATTTTTTCAGACCTCTTAATATTTCCCATGACCGGATTCACTTCTTTAAGGCAAACAATGGAAATTTAAAAGAGGAGTGTGATGAAACTGATAGTTACATACTCGAACATGGAGGAATTGATGTGTTGCTTCTTGGTGTGGGAGTTAACGGCCATCTTGGTTTAAACGAACCATTTGTCAGTTTAGATCTTAATTCCCATGTTATTAAATTGTCAGATAGCACGAAAGTAGTCGGACAAAAATACTTCAATCAGGAAAAGAAACTAGAACAAGGAATTACCATTGGATTAAAGCAAGTTTTAGAAAGTAAAACGGTTGTACTGATTGCGAATGGAGCTGTAAAAAGGGAAGCCATGGCAGCACTTGTAATAGGAACTGTAGATGAAAAATTCCCTGTTTCATGTTTGAACTTACATGAAAATTGCTTCGTCTATTTAGATAAGGAAGCCAACCCGGAAAGGTAACTTATTATAGCTAGGATTTTCTGTTCCTAGCTTTTTTCTATTTGATAATAAAAGAGGGTGATAGAGATGGAAAATAGTATTATATTTTTTGATATTGACGGGACACTTATTGACGAAGATAAAAATGTTCCGAGAACAACGAAGGAAGCCATTTTTCAATTAAAAGAACGAGGTCATGAAGTGGCCATTGCAACCGGGCGTGCCCCCTACATGTATGAAGACTTGCGAAAAGAACTAGATATTCATACCTATGTTAGTTTTAATGGACAGCTGGTTGTGGTAAAAGATGAGGTTATCTATACTAATCCATTAAATAAAGAAGCCTTGCATTTGCTTACATGTATGGCTAAAAAACATAACCACCCAATTATTTATATGGACGAATATGAGATGAAGGCTAATGTTTTACAACATGACTTTATTACTGAGAGCCTTAATTCCTTAAAATTGCCAGTCCAAGCGAGTCTAGATCCTAACTATTATAAAGGTAGAGATATTTTTCAATCAATGTTATTCATAGAAGAACAAGAAGAGTTGCTATATGAGCAGACATTTAAAGATTTCAAATTTGTCCGCTGGCACCCTTTATCAGTTGATATTGATCCAGCAGGAGGATCAAAGGCAAAAGGAATTGAGATAGTCCTAAGGCATTTAGGATATTCTATGGATCAAGTTTATGCTTTTGGCGATGGGTTAAATGATATTGAAATGCTATCATTTACCCCAAATAGCGTCGCGATGGGAAATGCAGAGCCATTAACCAAAAAAGCCGCCAAATATATAACCAAATCAGTCAACGAGGATGGTATATTACACGGGATAAAAATGGTCGGTTTGCTGTAGGTATCATCGTTTGAGTAATTTCATAAAGTACCTACTGTGTAAATTCATCATTTTTATTCAGTAATATTGGAGAAAGTGATTTTTGACAATGGCAGCGATAAATAATTGGGAAATTGCAAAAATAATTGCAGAATTGGATAAAGTTAACCAAATGAAAATGAATGATCACACATCGATCCAACAAGCACCTGAGCCTTTGTTACGAGGTAGCTTCACAAATAAAAAACGGGCCGAGGCCCGTTTTCTCATTACATAAATACGCTAAGACAAGTTGGATCATTTTTGAAATTTTTCAAATAACCCTATTTATTCTAAGAGGCTGTTTCAAAGAGAAAGCTTTGAAACAACCTCTTATTCTGTTCGCCTATATTCTCTTTTTATCTGGGGGCGATTGTAATACAAGAGTAGTTGCTTCTTGTAATATTGCAGCTGGTTAGGAAAGAAGAAATAAAAAAGAAAAACCGTTCATTTTTTTGAACGGCGAGAATCAAATTAAAACTGTTAATAAATTAATTTAACTTGCTGTTTTTATTCCAAATCCCACCAGAACTAATCCGGTTGATTTTTGGAATACCTTCTGAAATCTAGAATTATTTAACCATTTTTTCGCAAAATCCATTAGATATATAAGAAATAGGAACCAAGTTATTGCGAGTAAGGTTAGAATTAATGCTAATACAATAAGTTGCTGATTTACATTCCCACTCAAATTGATAAATTGAGGCATTACTGTTATATAAACCAAAACCGTCTTTGGATTAAGAATATTACTAACTAACGCTTGTTTAAAGGATTCTTTATTATGTTGATTCGAAGACTCTGTTGTAGGCTTATTTGTTTGTTGTTGCATTTCTTCTAAAGAAAAAAAGCTTTTAGCAAAAAAACTTTTTATACCTAAAAAAATTAAGTATGCGGCACCCAAATATTTAATTGTACTGAAAAGAACCACTGACTGAGCAATGACAACTGCTAATCCAAGAACAGCAATAAGTGTCCAAAAAGTAAGTCCTGTTGCCATTCCGAGTACCGTAAAACCTCCAGCTTTTGTTCCGTAGCTAAGAGTATTTTTCACAAGAAGCATAGTATCTGCCCCTGGTATAATAACCATCATTGCAGCAATTGAAATGTAAGTAAGTAGGCTATCCATAATATTCCCCCTTTAATCTATATGATTTAAAGTAATATTAAATTATTTAGACGGTTTTAACAATTAATAATTGGAATCTTATGATAACGGGTCGATGCTTTAATAATCGAAGCATCGCTTTCCTTGCTCTACTACCGGTGCAGTTTTGTTTAATAAGAAATATATAATCGTCTTTTTATACAGTATGGGGTATATTATTTCTGGCTGTTTTCGCATAGATTGTTGTTTTACTTACTAATTATATTAACACCTTTATAGAAGTTACTTAGGGTTGGGACTCGATTGCCTTGGTTTCAACAAACCTGTCCGAAGTTACGTAAAAAGGGTCATGAACGACAAAACGCAATCAGACGGTAGTGGGAATGACGGAGTTACCTCAGGTCGGACTCGAATGGTCTCCAATTATCCTAACATCCTCGAAGTCGCCATTAAAATGAACACAATTTAATACAGGAGCAACAAATTTTACAAAAAGAGCCTTATATTTAAAGGAGGTTAATAAATACTCAATAAATATAATGTAGGTATACTGCTATTTGATTATGTTGATGAAATTGGTGTCAGTCCCCTGGTAAACTAAAGCTTTAACACATCGGTAATCCCAATTTTTTAACAAATAAAAAAACGGGCCGAGGCCCGTTTTCTCATTACATAGTAAGATCACTTTCAACATGCTCAATCATTCTCTGTTTCTTTGATTTCCTAAAATACAATAATTCATAGATACAAGGAATGACAATCAAGGTCAAGAGAGTGGCCATTGCCAAACCACCTATTACAACGACAGCTAGACTTTGTGATACAAGGCTGCCAGTTTCTGCTTGCTTAAACAATAGTGGTAGCATCGCACAAATCGTTGCAATTGCTGTCATGAAAATCGGGCGCATTCTTGTTGCGGATGCTTCGACAAGCGCATCCCGTATACTCATCTTTTGTTCATTTCGAATCACACGGTCTATGAGAACGATGGCATTGGTTACCACAATACCAATAAGCATTAATGCTCCCAAGAGAGCCGTGATATCAACGGAGATTCCGCTTATGACAATTCCTAAAATAGCTCCGATTGCAGCTAGTGGAAGAGAACACAGGATGGCAATAGGTGCTTTAATTGACTTAAATGTAATCACCATGATTAAAAATACAATCCCAATGGAGACAAGCATAATGAGAAATAGATCCGTAAAGTCATCAGCTGTCTGGGCACTTGCACCACCGACAAAAACCTCTACACCATCAGGGAGATCGATTCCTTCATTCTGTTTTTTATCGCCGAATACCTCCATATTTACTTTAGTGGAGATTTCGGATAATTTTGCAGGGTCTACGGATGCAGTAACTTGGAGATAGGTTTCTCCATCCTTATGAAACTGATTTGTTGAACGTTCTTCACTTTCTAATTTTGCAATAGTGGATACGGGAACCATACCGGTTTCAGTCATCACTGGAATATTCTCTAGATCTTTTGGTGTTTTTGTGTCAAGAACAGGTTCTAGAATGACAGGTGTTTGTTTGTCATTCAAGCTTACCGTACCAATTGGTGTTTGATTTAACATCACTCCGAGTTGTTGGGCAACTTGTTCTGTATTTCCTTTAGAAGGGTCAACTGTTAAAGAGTAAACGGTTTTCTTTTCATCCTGATTGGTTGTTACTTCCTCAACCCCGTCAATACCTTTTACTTTATCTTTAATATTGTTTGCTACTTTTTCAAGATCAGATATATTTTCACCAATCACATCAATGGTAATGTTTGTACTCCCTGATCCCATCATAAATGAAGCGGCAGATACTTCTAACGTAGCGTCGGGATATTGATCCTTTTTCTTTTCCATTTCATCTAATATTACTTCTGTGTCTTCTTTGTCATGTAATAAAATGCTAAAGGATGCTTCTGTTGGTGATCCCACCCAACCATATTGTGCCGCTTCTGCTGGAGATCCCACCTGTGCGAATACATGTTGTACCTCATCCCATTTACGAATCGAATCTTCCAGTTCCATCATCTTTTCCTTCACTTCATCAATAGGTGTATCATTCGGGTAGCTTAGAGTGGCCACTACATAGTCAGCCGAAGAATTGTCAACCGCACCCTTTGGAATAGCAAAGTAGGTTGCAATGGAACCACCAAAAAGTAGGAATGAAATGGCGAAAATAATCCATTTATGGTTTAAAGACCAAGTCATTATTTTCGGAAAACGAACGGCTGGTTTATGCTTAGGAAGCCTTGTGTTCTTTAGTAATCCAGCACTCATTAATGGAACAACCGTCAATGCGACAAGCAGGGAAGCAAGCAAGGAATAAGTAACGGTTAAAGCGAACGGTAAGAGAAATTCTTGCAGCCCACCGTTTAATAAACTCATTGGTAAGAAAACGGCTACTGTCGTTAAGGTAGAAGCAGTAATCGCAACGCCCACTTGTTTCGTTGCATCAATGATCATTTGAACAGAGAATTTCTCAGTTTGCATTTTGCGGAAAATATTTTCGATTACGACAATACTGTCATCGACTAGCCGACCTACCGCAACAGCAACCCCGCCGAGCGTTAAGATATTTAATGTGACTCCAGACCAGGATAACAAGAACAATGTTAAACAAAGTGAGAGTGGAATCGATACTATGGTAATAAAAGTTGAACGGATATTACGTAAAAAGACCATAATCACAATTGTTGCAAAGAGTGCACCAAGAAGAACTTCTTTTACCATTGTTTGTACAGAAGTCTGCACCATATCTGCAGATGAAACGTAAATAGTGGCTTCTTGTTGATCATATTTTTCATTAAGTTCCTTTGTTACTTTTTCGACTTCTTTGCTTATTGATACTGCATTTGAGTTACTATCCTTTGTGATGCTAATGTCTAAGCTTTCTTTTCCGTTAAAACGACTGACGAAATTGGAGTTTTTTGTTTCCTCTATGGTCGATATGTCGCCGAGCTTGATATTAGGGGCTACGGTTAAGCTTTTTAATTTTTCTAAACTTGTTAAGTCTCCAATCACCTTAATATTGCTTGTTTTTCCGTCAATGATTTTTTCACCAACAGCTAAAGCAGTGTTTTGTCCTTGGAGAACTCCCATAACAGATTGCAGGGGAACTTGATTTTCTGTTAGTTTGTCATTATCGATTTTTACTGAAATAACGGAATCTGTAATCCCATAAAGGTCGACATTGGAGACACCTTTGATATCCTGATAAATTGGTTGAAGTGTTTCTCTGGCAAATTCCATATTTTCTGTCGTCAGGCCATCATCAAAAGTAATAGCTATGTTTACGATTGGGATCATAGAAGTATTCAGCTGAGAAACGGTAGGTTTTGATATGTACATTGGCAAGTGAACATTGTTCAAAGCCTCTTGAACGTCTAGTTTTGCCTGTTTCATATCCGAGCCTGCTTCAAAGAATAAGTCTACTTTTGAAAAGCCATCACCTGTTGTGGAGGTTATAGAGGTTTTGCCATTTATTCCTGTGAGAGCTCTTTCAATAGGATTGGTGACCTCCGTTTCCATTGTTTTAGAGTCGGTGCCTTGACCCATTGAGATGATGCTCACTTGTGGGTTATCCGCACTTGGTAAAAATTCCATTGGCAGTCTAAAGTAGCTGACAATGCCAATCACTAAGACCAATATGGTTATTAGTGATACAGCAGCTTTATTTTTAAAAGCCCATTTTGTGAAAGTTGACACAGTAAATTTCTCCTCCCGTAGAACAAAATGAAAATACCAAATTAAATCGTATCATAAATTTTTCCAAAAATAAGACTAAATTTGTAATTAATACAAACTTTACAAAAATTAAAAGAATGACTTGTTTCGTAGTCATTTACCTCCTGTAAACTTTTTCCTCCCTTCTGAATTTAATGGTACTTTTATTGGGAATTTTCTGTAATGTACTAAAAGCGTATTTTCTAGTAAGACTTGAGACGTAGAAAAAGAATAGGACAACTGTTTTGTAAACTGAAAAAAAAATCCTCCCAGTGATGGAGGTCTTCATGATCAAATGGGTAGTGTTTTCCTGTTGATAAGGCGAGATAATCAATGAAGGATAACGATAAGACTTTTTTTTAGGAAATGCAGGAAAAGCAACAGGGACTTGAGAAATTTATATATACCAACCACTTTGCAAAAATGTTCTGGAGGAAGAGGGAGCAAACAAATGTTGACTTTTGTGGAAAAAAGGACAATTTTAAATACATTCGAATTAAAGGAAAAGGAAATAAGTAATAATAGATTGGTATATGAATATCCTGCAAGCAAGCAAAGAGGGAAAGTACTTGCTAGGGAATTACATCCTACAGGAAATGGCTATGTACTAGGGAAATACATGAATGAAGAAACGATTAAGAATAATGGATAAAAAGTTGATCCAAGAGGTTGGATTTCTATTAAAGAATTTTCAAAGGATGAGCTAACTAAAGTAATAGTTGAGGCAATGAAGTTCATGTCAGAGATAAAGGTTTCTTAATTACCTGGAAGGATGCTGGAACCGCTTTAGCTCGACAGGGCTTCGAAATTTACAGTGTAATGCTTATTTAAAGAAGCAGTATTATCTCAATTATATGGTGAAATTAAGCAAGATGGAGGTGGTTTTACTGAAAAAATGGTTCTTTTCAATAGTTACTATTGTAGTTGTGATGTTTGTTTCAATTAACTTATACACAAAATTTAAAATGAATACTGTTCGAGAAAAAGTATTACAAAACTATCCAGAAATAACCAAAATAGATACTGTAAATAGTATTGGACAATGGGGAGAATGGTTCTCTGAATATGCACTTGTAGTAGAAATAAATGGAAATAATTATCGAGTTTGGACATTTGAAAATGGCAAAATTACTGGAAAAGAACTCTTAAATTAAATCTTCTTACTGATTAAATTTTAATAAGAAATGGGAAACCACAAAGATTGAGTTTCCCTTCTTTTTTATCTAATAATTAACATTAGAATTTAACAGAGCCAAAATTATAAAAGGAGAAAACCGTTGAGCTTTATTAAATTATTTAAGAATTTTGTTGATCAACAATATGGTAATCCGAAGGGACTTGTAGGGCTTTATATAGGAGAAAAGATGGTGCAGCAGCATCAACCTGAAACACTATGGACTATTAATCTTTTGTCTCCGCAACCAGACGATACTATATTAGAGCTTGGCTGTGGAGCAGGTTATGCAGTGAAACAAGTGATAGGTCAATTTAAAGTAAAACAAATTGTAGGATTAGATATCTCTAAAACTGTGATTCAATCAGCAAGGATAAGAAATAGAAAGGATATACTAAATGGAAAGGTAAGATTTTTACAAGGAGACGTAAAACATCTGCCTTTTGAAGATAACTCTTTTTCAAAGGTATTTAGTATACAATCCATTTATTTTTGGGGGGACCTACCAAATACATTGTCTGAAATATACCGAGTAATTAAACCAGGAGGGTCTATAATAATAACCCTTAGTGATGGTGAAGACAATAAGAAATGGGAAGGCATTACAGATTTGTTAAACGATCAAGTTATGCCAATTATGGATCAGTGTGGCTTTAAAAATATAGAAAAACTAAAGGGTCCGGACTCAAGGCAGTTTCAAACAGTCGCTATAAAGGCATCGATTTAGCGATTAATGGACTTTAGGAAATACGGTATGCTTAAAATGTATAACACTAAACAAGAAGGGTCTTGAGTAAAAACTCAAGTCCCTATCCCTGTTTATATCAGTAATTAAATTAATTTTTTAAATTAGTGCTTTCTTCATAGACATCAAATAAATGGCTATAATAGTCTTTTATTTTTTTGTTGGAGTTATTTTTTATAAGGTTACTTTTTTGATACTGCAAAATTGGAAAGGATGCTACTATCAGAACAGAACCACATAACAACAATAAGCACACAATACCTATGATAACAAACATTTTATCCACTCCTTATCATCTTGGAATAGTACAAAATGATTGTAATTGATGAAACGCATTTCATATCAAGAAGAAATATCATTTTTTTATAAGGGGTTTCAAACTATGGCAAATATTAAGGATATTGCAAAGAAGGCAGGAGTATCAGTAACAACAGTTTCCCGTGTAATAAATAATCATCCATATGTCAGTGAAGAAAAAAGGGAAGCTGTTATACGGGCTATAGAGGAGACCAATTACCAAAGAAATTTAAATGCTGTTCATTTAAGCAAAGGAGAAACTTTCCTTATAGGGGTTGTGATCCCTTTTATCAATCATCCTTACTTTGGTTTATTAGTTGAAGGAATAGCGAACGAAGCTGTAAAGAACAATTACAAATTGGTTCTATTCCAAACAAATTATGAGGTAGTCAGAGAGGTTGAAGCATTAAAGATGTTACAACATAAACAAATAGATGCTTTGATTATCTGTTCAAGAAGTTGCGGATGGGATGTTATCGACGAGTATGTACAGTACGGACCAATCGTTCTTTGCGAAGATTCTAGAGGTCAAAATGTATCTTCAACATTTATCGACCATTATAAAAGCTTTTTAAATGCATTAGAATATCTACATAAGAAAGGGCATCAAAAGATTGGCTATTGCGTTGGAAGAAAATCAGGAACCAATAGTATGCAAAGGGAAAAGGCATACAAGGAATTTTTGAAAAAGATAGATGTACCGTTTGCCCCCGATTACATTTTTTATGAATGCCTTAAATTTGAGGATGGGGTAAAAGTGGTGCAGCAGTTGACAGAAATGGATAACCCACCAACAGCACTGCTAGTTACTAGTGACATCGTTGCTGCGGGAGTAATAACCTACAGTCAGGAAAAGGGAATCTCAATACCTGATGAACTAGCAATAATGGGTTTTGATAACCAGCCAATAGCGAAAATTATGCACATCACCACACTCGAAATTCCTTTGGTTGAAATCGGAAGAAAATTATTTCTTCAAGCAATCGACAATACAAAAAATTCTCACGAAGAGATAGATGTCAAATTAATTAATCGGCAAACTGTGTAATTAAGAACTAAGAGCTTGGACATTCCATGCTTACGATTTGTTGTACGAATTATGTTTAAAAAAGAGAGTAAACACGTTAAAACAACAAAAAAGAATCCGAAATAACTTACGATTTCGCATCCCTTTTTAGATGATTTTTTTATGTTTGTACTCCTTTCACTATTGAAAAATGGAAAGGAAAAAGCGTTCGATTATCAACTTTAGAGGCGTTTGGTAAGGCAATAGACTTTCAGCCTGGAGATATTTTAAAATACAAAGGTGACGAAGAAAAAATATTAGACAACAATTTCTTCAACTACTGGGAAGCTGGGAAGTAAATTTACTACACTTTTTTTGAAATTTCTTCTCTATTAGGAGCAAGTGGTGGTTGTTCTAGCCATTTATTTTGTACCATTAAATTATACCATTTCTTGGTTACCATAAGATTCTTTAGAATAGTGCCTTCATAAGCTGCTATAAGGTCTGTTCGCATGGATGATGCTAGACCCGCCCCATGATAGTTTTGGGCGGCTTGGAACAAGAAACCAATGTGATACAACATTAACTTATCAGAAAAAGGAGATTCCGTTGAAGTTGTCACTTCTGTTTCCCAAGATTTTGGTACTGGTAAGTTATCTGTTTGCATAATTTTTGTAAATGTTTTTATTTGTCCATCAGCAGTTTTCTCGGAATCCGTTAAAAATTTTCTTACCTCTTTTGTTTGAGCGACTTGACTGAAAGCGATTGAAAGAGTTTTTGCCATGATGCTTTTTTTAAGGTTGAAAGAAATACTTATGATTTCTGTTGCAGCTAATTTTCTACCCTTTCCGAAAAATCCATCTATGAAATCTTGGCTAGTAATATATTCGGGGTTTTTAGCGGGATAAAATAAAGGATCTCTCTGGAAATTTCCTTTCTCAAGCAATAACTCAATGGTTTGATGATACATTCTTTTCGCATCGTTATCGCATGAATCGTAAAATTCCCTTAAATCTTTTCTAACTGATACAGCTAATGAGGTGCTGTGCCCTAACAATCCATGTAAGGTCATGACATGTAAATAATTCAGGCAAAATATATCCGTGAACAATCTTTGTTTACCTTTAAAGAGGTCTGATTCTGTAAATCCAATTGGAACGGGGAAACCCTCGGTCTCAATAAAAGTTACGATTTGTTTTTTTTGTTTCCCGTACGTCGTAATTGCATCCTCAAAAATGGCTTTTATTGGCCCGTCCTCAATAATAGAGAGCATATATCTATTTACCACATCTGTCATTGTACCGTTTATATACTCTCCCCACAGTGTTCCTATTTCGGAAGATGTAAGTTTTAATTTATAGTCATCCATATTACCACCTCTTTGATATTATTTACTAATTTATCAAGTAATATGAATTTCACTAAGAGAACATTATAAGAGGATTAATGCTCATTTCAAAGAGCGGTGCTTCTTTTGATACAAAAAACACCGAAAAATACGGTGCGATTTTGTATGCATTATTATTTTCATAAAGCATCATCAACATTTGACAAAAGGCTATTCCGCGATTAACATCAATCCTAACTTAATTAGTGGGACTTGGGAGTGTTTATGATGAAAATTTATATTGATGCCGATGCTTGTCCAGTAAAAGATATCATTATCTCTGAGGGTACGAAGGCGGGAATTCCTGTTATCCTTGTGACTAGCTTTTCACATTTTTCGACGACGGAACAACCATCAGGGGTAGAAACCATTTATGTTGATTCTGGAGCGGAGGCTGCGGATTATCGGATTATGAAGTTAGCAGCAAAAGGAGATATCATCGTTACGCAAGATTATGGTCTTGCTTCATTAGGGTTAGCCAAATCTTGTACAGTTCTTCATCATAAAGGGTTTAGCTATACAAATGAAAATATTGACCAATTATTACAAACTCGTTATTTGAGTGCAATGGCTCGAAAGGGTGGAAAGCGAACAAAAGGGCCAAAACCATTCACTGCAGAGGATAGGGAGAAGTTTAGGGAACTTTTTAAAGAAGCAATTTTAAACCTATAGTTAGTATTGAATCACAGCTGGAATAAATAGAGAATCTAGCGCCCTTTTTTAAACCAGCTTATGATTACATAAATAATAATTAGTAACACACCTATCTCAATAGCATGGTCGGCCAAGTTAAGTACTCCACCAGAGCGAACGATGAAATCTGTCACCTGCCCAAACAAAAGCCGATCTATGCCATTTCCAATGGCTCCTCCGACTAGAAATCCCAAGCTACTGTCGATGAGAGCACCGTTCATTTCTTCCGTTCTACGAAAATAGAAAACTCCTATTACAAACAACACCGCCACAATTCCGAAGAGCCGTGCATAGCCTTGAAATAAACCTCCTGCCATCCCACTATTCTCGATATGTGTGAGTGGTATTCCCCATAATGTAAAGGATTCATTGATGTCAATGTAGGTACGAATGAGAAATTTGGTAAACTGGTCTGTCATAATAACGAGGATGGCAATAATATAAAATAGCATAGATTGTCCAACTTTCTTGCAGATATATTTTATTCGTCAATTTTAAGCGCTGTTATCGCATAAATTGTTGCTTTATTGAACTTATGAATAAATGAATTCATTAAATCAATTCTAAAACAATTTCAGATAACCTATGTCTGATTACTAATTGAACCTTTCTTGCTTTTATATCGAATTTTTTAAGGTCTTCAGATTGTACTTCCCAAGAGATTTTTGTTTCTTGCTCTAATTTAACGATTGCTTCTTCTATCCAAGAATGATATTTTTCGTAAATTTCTATTGCAAAACTTTCATCTTGGAATTCTTCAGGGCATTTAAAGCTGAGATGATAAAGCCATTTTTGAAAATCATTTTCACCAAATTTGATTACTCTTTGTTTCAATACTTCAATCAAGTCTTTTATAAGGTTATTGTCAAATCTTTCTTCTTTCATTTTCTGTTCCAGTTTAGATAATGTAAGGTTGCTTAAATCCTTACTGTCCATCCACAATATGTCTTTTACAATCTCTTTTAGTCTGTTCTTCTTAATGATAATCACCCTTTTTTAAAAATTATCCCTAAATATTACCATAAAATTTAATGTTGTCTATTTTATATATATTAACAACAAAGTTTACGAAAACAGCCATAATAAAAGAAGGGATCGTTAGCAAGCCTCTATTTGTTTTAATATTTCAATCCGTAACTGGCTAACAAGTAAAAGTCAGCCTTACCGTTTCATATTAATCTATTTTGGTGATTTTTAAAAAGGAAAGGTTCTAAACCTAAGAAAGGAACGACCTCTAATTGTTTAAAAATATTTTTACTACTCCACTCTTGATCCCTTGGGTGAGAATTGATCCTCAAGATTTCTGATTTTTTCATTTGGGGACATATGTCCTATCCGAACCACCTGGAAATATCTTTTAATATAGAGAGAAAATCTAAATTAGGGGAGAAAATGATGAAGGGGATTATCTTTGCAATAGTAGGTGGGGCATTTATTACCCTGCAAGGAATTGCCAATACAGTAATTAGTGAAGATGTCGGCACGTGGCAAGCAGCAACTGTTACCCAGTTTACTGGATTCATATTGGCTTTCCTTATCTTACTGTTCGTTCGAGATGGTAAATGGCAAAGCTTCAAACAAGTAAAACCGTTATATTTGATTGGTGGCGCCTTTGGGGCGATTGTTATTTTCAGTAATGTCGCATCCATTCAGAGAATTGGTGTTACCTTAAGCATATCAGCGATCCTGATTGCCCAACTAATCCTGACTTTTATCATTGATAGTAACGGTTGGTTTGAGCTTGAGAAGCAGAAGATGAAGCTTCCACAGTTTATTGGCATCGGAATGATGATAGCTGGAGTGGTAATACTAGGGTCTTAATAGTGTATTCCAGGAATTACAGGTGAAAAGTGGAGGTGGATCCGAGTGAAAGAAATAAAAGATCAGGAACAATTGCTATCGTATATACAAGACTTTCAACTTGAATCGGTTTTTCATGAGCCTTTATTTCCGCATTTGTCATTGTACAGCTTTGAACAAGGGGAACTCATCTGTTCCCAAGGGGAAGCTTCACAGTATTTGTATGTACTTGTTAAGGGGAAGCTTAAAATCTATACCAGCTCGCATGAAGGAAACACACTTATTCTCTCTTTTCAGAAACCGCTAGAGTTGATTGGGGATATTGAGTATGTACAGGGTATTGACATTATCAATACAGTTGAAGCGGTATCGCCTGTCACGATGATTGGGATTCATCAGCGCTGGTTGAAAAAATACGGCAGTGACCATGCTCCATTGCTGCGATTTTTATTGGATGTCATTACGAAAAAGTTTTATCTTAAAAATAATTCGATGAGTCTTAATATCATGAACCCTGTCGAAGTTCGTTTGGCTAGTTATCTCCTGTCTGTTACCTTGGATGAGTTCGATTCGCTTTTTAAAAACCAAATAAACATCAGTATAAAGGATGCAGCCAACTTAATTGGAACAAGTGCCAGACATTTAAATCGAGTCATCAAGCATTTATGTTCAGTAGGTCTAATTGAGCGTAACAAGGGAACCATCCTAGTTAAGGACAGAGAAGGATTAAGGAAATTGGCGGGGGATAATATTTACGAATAGTTTTTCTTCATATAATAAGTTTAGTAAATGGGAGAGATAGAGGATGATTATTGGATTATTGTTCGCAATTTTGGCCGGGGCGCTGGTTGGTTTGCAAAATATCTTTAACAGTAAGGTGAATGAACGCACGGGGTCTTGGGCGACAACGACATTAGTATTAGGTTTAGGTTCCCTGGCTTCACTGACATTCGGCCTTCTCTTCGAAGGGGGACAGCTATTTAACCTACAAAATATGAAGCTCTGGTATTGGTTTAGTGGAGTGCTAGGGGTAGGAGTAGTCGTTTGTCTTGTCCAAGGGATCAAGCTGTTAGGAGCAACCTATGCCATCGCCATTGCTCTAACCTCCCAGCTCGTATTTGCTTTATTGGGGGACTCATTCGGCTGGTTAGGGCTAAATAAGGTTCCGTTTACAATAAATCAGTTGGTAGGAGTGCTTGTTATTGTCGGTGGGATTGTTGTCTTTAAATTTGGCGGTAGCAGGGTGAGCCAGAAGTCAGCAAAGATACCCTATCCAGTTGTGAAAGAGAACTAAGTCTTAATAGAATAATAGGAAGGTCGGACATCCATTACGGTGAGTAATGGATGTCCAACCTTTTTGAATTATTTATCAGAGAATTCAATAAAATACTAACTTTAGATTGTGGTACATTGGGTCAGTCCACTGGTAAAATTGATGTAATAATTTGAACTTTAGCATCCTTAGCGGATATTTATTTTCAGGATGAATAAGTTATATTGAAGAAGTAAAATAAATATCTCGAAATCAAGAATCTTTAATTTGACATTAATTATAAAAAGTATTATTATAAAATTGTTCACAAAATGTTCACACTTACTGCTTTGAACGACAAGAGGAGGAATAAATCAAAACAAATATCTCGAATTCGAGAATTTTTAATTAAAAGGTTTTTAATAAATATTTTTTATAGGTATTTAATTAAATTTTTGAGAAGGAATTAATATTTCATAAGCAAGAATGTAAAGTAAAGCATTCTGAGAAACTAATATAGTTAAATCATTATTAAATTAATAACAGAAAATGGGAGGAATTTAACATGAAATTACAAAATAAAGTAGCGATTATTACTGGGGCAGCACAAGGAATGGGTGCTATGCATGTTCGTAAATTTGTTGAAGAAGGCGCTAAAGTCGTTATTACAGATATAAATGTAGAAGCAGCACAAAAGTTAGCAGATGAAGTCGGCGAAAATGCAATTGCATTGAAACTTGATGTGTCAAAAGCTGACAATTGGAAAGAAGTCGTAGAAAAAACGGAAGAAAAATTCGGACCTGTCACTGTATTAGTCAACAACGCTGGAGTTGGTATTTTCAAATTATTAGAAGATCTAACAGAAGAGGATTTTAGATTAACATTTGAAATCGATGAATTAGGCGTATTTTTAGGTATGAAAACAGTCGTACCTTCCATGAAAAAAGCAAATGGTGGGTCTATCGTAAATATCTCATCCGTTGACGGTTTAGTAAGTGCGCCAACAGCCATCGCCTATAGTGCAGCAAAGCATGCTGTTACTGGTATGACAAAAGGAGCTGCTGCTGAACTTGGTCAATACGGTATTAGAGTAAATTCAGTTCATCCTGGAGTTATTGAATCTCCAATGGCTGAACAAGGCGATGTGGCTGAATATATTAAAAAACTCGAACAAGACATTCCTTTAAGAAGAAGAGCAAAAACAGAAGAAGTTTCAAATTTGGTTATATATCTTGCTTCCGATGATTCAAGCTATTCAACTGGTTCTCAATTTGTTGTAGATGGCGGTATGATTTCAGATTTATAATTTCTAACCATAGAAATACAATTTATTTCTAAACATGAACATGTATTTCACTTGCATTAGAATATGTAGCAAGAAATATTCGTGTGAACTCTTTAGCACCAGGCTTTATTGATACACCAATTATTCCTGAAGAAAGTAAAAGGGAGCTTGCTTTTATTAAATACTTTTAAAAAATAAGGAGAGATTTTAAATGAATTTTGAAGGTAAAGTAGTCATTGTTACAGGTGCAGCAGGCGGTATCGGGAAAGAAGTCGTACGAAAATTAGCTAACGCACAAGCGAAAGTTGTATTAGTTGATTTAAACGAAGACGCAATCAAAGCCGTTCAAGCTGAGCTTGGTTTAACAGAAGAAAATAGTTTAATGGTAAAAGCAGATGTTTCTAATGAAGAAAGTGTTAAAAATTATGTAGATCAAGCAATCTCTAAATTTGGTCGCATTGATGGCTTTGTAAATAACGCAGGCGTTGAAGGTCCAGCTAAACCACTTGAAGAAATTACAGAAAAAGAATTTGATTTCGTTTACGGAATTAACGTAAAAGGCGTACTTTTCGGACTTAAATACGTATTACCGATAATGAAAGCACAAAAATCTGGTGCAATCGTCAATACTTCATCAGTAGCTGGTTTAATTGGTTCACCAAGCATGGTATTATACAACTCATCTAAACACGCAGTAATGGGTATTAATAAAGTTGCGGCTCTAGAAGCAGCAGAATTTAACGTTCGTGTGAATACAGTAAACCCAGGTGTAATTAATACACAAATGATGCGCAAAATTGAAGCAAAAGTTGCGCCAGGTGCAGCAGAAGCAGTAAAAGCAGCTTATAACGATGCAGTACCAATGAAACGCTACGGTGAGCCTGAAGAAGTAGCTAACGTAATTGCGTTTTTACTTTCTGACGAAGCTTCTTATGTAAGCTCATCTTCATTTACTGTTGATGGTGCTTTATACAACGTGTAATTAAACGAATAACGAGCGCAGGGGCTATCCTATAAGAACCCTGCGAGGTAAAAATCCTCCAAAATGAAAACACACGCACGAATGTTGATATAACAGCATTCGTGCGTTTTGCTTTTCTTAGTAATTCAGATAAAATAAGTAAAAGAGATAGAATTAGTCTATGACCGTAAATGGTATGCTTGTTTATCTGTTTTCCGATGAATGGCTTACGCTCTTCTTCCACTTTCCTGCAACTCAAAAATAAAAAGGACTGCACCACTGCAGTCCCAATTTTTACTCTCGCTCTTGTTAGTTGTATATTAAAAACCTTGTGCTTTTGCTTTATGCCCTTGATCTAGTTCATTCCGAGTTCCAAAAATCATTTTTAATAACGGAGGTGTAACTAGTGTCGTCACAATGATGACAATAATCATCGCGGTGTAATATTGAGCAGGTAACAAGCCACTCTCTAATCCCATTGCAGCTAAGATCAAGGCAACCTCTCCCCTTGAAATCATCCCAGCACCAATCCCCATTGAAGACCTTGTATTAAATCCTGAAACCTTAGCACCAACACCTGAGCCGATAAACTTCGATAATAGTGCGACCACTGAGAAAATCACAATAAATCCTACTTGGTTACCGATTCCTTCAAATGAAACAGCTAATCCAATACTGACGAAGAAGAATGGCACAAAAAGTCCATTCGCAATAGGTTCTACTTTATGCTCAATTTCTTCTTTAAATTTGGTTTGAGCAATCGCAAGTCCTGCAAAGAATGTACCAATAATTCCAGCCACACCAACTGCTTCTGCAAAATAGGCAAAGCCAAAACAGATAATTAAACCTGCACTTAAAACAGCCTCCGTAATTTTAAAGTGAGAAAAGACTTGAATAAATCTAGGTACCAACCATTTAGAAGCTAGAATAATAATCACAAAGAAGATGATTTTCTTTCCAATGAGTAAAGCAAGGTTTGTATCGGACCCTGCAAAGAGGCTCATTGCAATCGCAATTAGAATAACAACAATAATATCGTCTAATACGGCTGCTCCTAGTAAGGTAGAACCTTCCTTACTATTTAACCAGCCAAGCTCTCTTAGCGTTTGAACCGAGATGCTAACCGATGTTGCCGCTAATAATAATCCTATAAAAATAGATTCTGCAACGGATAGATTATAGAATTGTGCTACCAAATAGCATAAAAGAATAGGTGCAATGACACCACCGACGGCAACGAGTATAGCTGCTTTTTTATTCTTATTTAAATCTGTTAAATTTGTTTCTAATCCTGCCAAAAACATTAAAAGTAAGACACCAATTTGGCTAAAAATACTGATGATTTCTGTATCCTGTACCCACCCAAGCAGTGCAGGTCCCAAAAAAATACCAACAATAATTTTACCTAGAACGGATGGCTGCCCCAAGCGAATGCTTAATTGACCAGCAATTTTTGTTGCCAGTAAAATAATGACAATTTGTAAAATAAACATACATAACCTCCTAAAATGAATTTTTGGACAAAAAAAACACATGGCGGTCCCTAGATGACAGGCTCCTCCATGTGTTACGTTCATAATTTAATTAGTTCTAATAATAACATCTCTTATTTTGTTTGTACATCAGATAATTATGGAAAAACTTCTACACCTAATCAATGGTACGTTATACTAGAGGAGGTCGCTTTTAATAGAATTTATATTTTTTCATAGGAGTTAGATAATGGATAGAAAAGAGAAGTCACTACTTGATTTTTACTATGGTAAGATTTTGAATCATACCTTTGATGAAAAGGATTTTTATGCCTTTTTATTTCTTTTACGAAACCAGAGTACAGAGATAAGATGTATAAATGAGCTGGCGGATTTTATTGCGTATCGAGGTAAGAACGAAGGGTTTATCAAGGAATACCTTTTAGAAACACGGCAAAAGTTTGAGAGGCTTGGGAAAGTAAATACCCCGATTAGGATAGAAGATGTCTTTTCCTTTAGGGAGGTGAAATCGGCGATTAATAAAGCGCTGATGGAGTGTCAGTTAAAAGGATTGGAAAATGAACAGATCAATAATATCCTCATCTGTATTCTCTCGCTTCTCCAGCATATACCGATAATGGACAAAGGAAGAGAGATCGGAATGCTGTTTTTGGCCATATCGACGAAACAGGTTCTCCTAATGGCAGAAGTCGAAATTGTCCAAAATGGAAATAAGAAATCACATGCGGTTTTCCCAGTCATGACAGCAAATAACCAATATCACGAAATAAAAAAACAAGATAAATATGATACCCCTTATTTCTTTGATAAAAATATCCTAGAAATAGCGAACAACCAAGAGAAGTTAGAGATTACCATACTAAAATAATCATTTTTCGACTTCGTGAGCAAAAGTAACCAACCTTCCCCCTGCATTTATGCATGGGCTAAGGTTGCTTTTGTATGTATTAACCTGAACGAATATTACCTTTTTATTGTGTAAATAGCTGTAACCGTTGGTAGATAAGAATTAATAAAATAAATCAAACGTTTAATTACATCATTTTAAAACTTTCTTAAATTAATCACTTCCGTATTAGTAAGCATTGTTAATTGTTCAATCATAAAGGTTGATGGAAATTGAAAGTCGGTTTGAATCCAGTAAAAAATGAGTCCTAATGTTGCACTTGTTTGATAGTGTATATACATTTCATAATTCACCTTACCCATAGGGGATTCTATATCCATATGGATATTATCAGAAAAGATATTTATGAAAAGTTCCTCCACATGATGTTTAAAATCCTCATGGCCAAAATATAACGCATGAAAAATTTTCTTGTTTTTTTCTATATAGTCAAAGATTCCTATTGTGGTCGGTGTGACCCCACTTACTTTTATTATTTTTTCATTTTTAAAGGCAGTCAAAATCGCGTTCTTTAACCCCTCTAATACATCGTAAAGCATTTCCTTCAGTAATTCCGGCTTATTTGAAAAGTGGCAATAAAAGGTTGCTCGATTTACATTCGCATATTGGGTTATCATTAACACCGTTATTTTCTCATCTGAAAACCGTTCTAATAATTGGATATATGCATTTTTTAATGCTGATCTGGTTCTCTTTATTCTTCGATCCGTTCTTTCATCCATCGTAATTTCTCCTAATTATTAATTAAACAACAATAAGTAGAAAAGTGTTGTTTAAACATCAATTAACCTAGTCTTGTTAAAGGCCTTTTCAACAATAATGATACTATAAAATTGTATCAAATTCATTTTTTAGGAGGACAAATTAATGAAAGCAGCCGTTTGGTATAATAATAAAGATGTAAGAATAGAAGACAAGGAAATAAAAAATGTAAAAGAAAATGAAGTAAAAGTAAAAGTGGCTTGGTCTGGGATTTGCGGAACGGATTTGCATGAATATGAAATTGGACCAATTTTGATTCCAGTGGATACCCCAAATCCAATCACAGGTGAAAAAGCTCCGATTGTGTTGGGACATGAGTTTTCTGCGATTGTTGAAGAAGTAGGAGAACAGGTAACGAATGTGAAAAAAGGTGACCGTGTTGTGGTGAATCCTGTGATTACATCAGGGAAGCATGACGCTCGTGTAGACCGTTATTACGAGTTTTATTCTCATGGACTTCACACAGATGGTTCTTTTGCAGAGTATGTTGTAACAAAAGCAGAGAATTTAGTGTTGGTGCCTGAAGGTCTTCCTTTAGATAAAGCGGCATTGGCAGAGCCTTTGTCTGTATCGGCACAAGCGATAAAAGAAGGGCAAGTAAATGACGGAGACAATGTAGCGATATTCGGTTGCGGACCTATTGGTTTGTTTGCTATTGTAGCAGCAAAAGTATCGGGAGCGAAAAACATCTACGCCTTTGATTTGTCGGATGAACGCTTAGAAAAAGCAAAACAAGTTGGAGCAACGCATGTCTTAAACACCAGAGATACAGATGCTGTTGCTTATTTAAAAGAAAGACATCCTGAAGGCGTAGATGCAAGTTTTGAAGTAGCAGGGGTAAAACCAACCTTTGATGCAGCGATTGCTTCTACTAAACCAAAAGGAAATGTGGTCGTGATTGCGATTCACGCAAGAAACTTTGAATTCAATCCTGTTCAATTGATGTTAAGCGGTGTGAAATTGTCATCGTCACTTGGATATGAACATGCAACATTCAAAGAATCACTTGATATCCTAATGAATGAAGAAATAGATTTTAGCCCGATTATGACGAAGAAAATAGACCTAGACAATTTAGTAGAAGAAGGATTTCATTCCCTATCCAGTGACTTGTCACAAGCGAAAATTTTAGTGAAGTTAAGCGGAGAACTATAATTAGAACTGAAAAAGCCATTTTGTTTTTTAAAGCAAAATGGCTTTTTTGTTCCTTCTTACCTTTTGAAAGTTGTTAGGTGAAATAAGATTATTGTGTAATATATGGCATAGTTCTGATCAACTTTTATAGGTTTCTCCAAACCCTTGTCATATTAAAAACAAGTAAACGATTGGATTTGTCGTAAGCTTATTCCGAAATAAATCCATCTAAATCCAGTCCAACGGTAGCCTGAGACAGAGTTCCGACCAACAAATATTGGATAAAACCAAAATTGATTATAACCTCTCAGCCATACATACGTGAAACGGAATAAACATCTTCTAATACCACCTGGATCAACCGCAAATGCTTCCGCTTGTTGTTGAGGAACAAACGATGGCGGTGGTGAAGTGGGTGGTCCTGCTGTAGGTCCTTGACCTGGTCCTTGACCTTGACCTTGACCTGGGCCTTGACCTGGGCCTTGACCTGGGCCTGATGGTGGAAACGGTGGTTGAAACCCGCCAAATTGTCTGTCACCAGGAATTGCATGGTAATAATTCTCCTCTTGGAATGGAGTTGGATATAAATAAGCTTCATGACTATTTTGATAGTTATAATACATAGGGCTTTGACTAGGATACATAAAATACACTCCTCTACTTTTTAACCTCACATCATCCTATTCTTTAGTCATATACCTATCAACTTGTACCTTCAAAATGTGTATTTACCTATAAATAGTTATTTCTTCGTAAACTCATCGCAGACCTAACTTCCTGGTATATCAACAATCCACATTTTTTCACTTTAGAATCTCCTTAACAGTCCTATACATAACATTTTCTTAACCTTATGGTGTCATATAGGTATTGACCTGCATATGGTACACCAAGTAATTCAGCGATCGTGGGAACAAAGTGAATGAGCACTACTAATGCTGAAATATAAAGGTCGCTTTATGTATTTCTCTTTTTAAAGCAATGGAGGTATTATATGACAAATTTTTATTCCTTTCACGGGACTGTCACTATGATTAGTGATTTCTTTACCGGTCAAAATGGTGAAGGAGAAGGCTGTTATAAATTAATATCTGTAGAAAATGGATTGGGGGCATTAGTAAATTTCGTGGTGTCACCAACAACCTATTTTGTAGACCATGTAATGGTGGCAGTAGGAGATCGCGTAACTGGATATTATGACGGAAATGCACCTACTCTTCTTATTTACCCTCCACAATATCAAGCACTTGTCATGGTAAAAGACAGCCCATATCAGAATGTAAAAGTAGATTATTTTAACAGTGGGTTGGAGAGTAGTGATGGACAATTACGTTTAAATCTTTCTCCGTATACCCAAATAGTTTTAACAAATGGGCAGCTCTTTTCAAGAACCCCTGCGAACCGAGATCTAATTGTTATTTACGGACCTGCCACAAAAAGTATCCCCGCCCAAACCACACCTTATAGAATTATAGTTTTGTGTTAGGGGTTAGTAGGGGGGATGAAAAACTCAATTAGCGTTAAACTGGCAAGTAATCACCATTATTACACTAGCGCTTTTGATGCATGTCCTGATCATTTTAAAATTTTTCCATTCGATTTCGTATGGGAGAACGATTAAAGAGGGAGAAAGAATTAATCATCTTCGAAAGTATATCGAACGTTGTGCAAATACTGGAAACAATCGTAATAACGTCAATAGCCGTGATGCTAGCATTTTTGGTATTCCGATTAGCGATTGAAAAAATAAGTTTACAAAGAGACCGAAAACGGTCTTTTTCCTTTGATTAAAAATCACGCACTGTTTAATTGATAAAGGGTTCTACGAAATTCTATTAACTTAGACATAGCACTTGACATCATTATTATTACGAGACAATATTTTATAATTAAAAAAGAGGGCCAAAACTTCTGTCATTTGCAGGGGTGTTTTGAGTACCAATTGTATTGATCTTTATAAGCTGGTCGAAAAAAGCTGCTGATCTCCGCATATAGAATCAAGTGGGTCCGCACTTATCGGTTGGGGGATCAGGTTAAGCACCCGAGCTGATAAATAGACGGAAAAATTTCGCCTATTTAGTAAATAACTTTGAAATTAGCTTAAATAGACGGAGAGATTCCGCCTATTGACTCGAAAAACGTTAATATAGGGGATATTGCTTTGAAAAGGCGGAAAACCTCCCCTTATTTACCCCGAAACGAGCTCCATTCTGCATTTAACCGGAAAATCTCCGCTTAATTTACTTTTGCTGGTTACAGATTAAGGACAAGACATCTTAAAAGGGCGTGAGTTGTATCTCAAAAATCCAAGAGAACCTCATTTTGATGCATTACGGTGAACCGTAGGTGAAGATATATTTATATAAATACGGTTTTTATATACCAATAACGATTCTAATACATTTCGGCACCTATTTTAAGAAAGTACCCGAAAAAGGACCCCATTATTTAATTGATTACCTGTCTTTATATGATAGTAGGTGATAAACAATGCCAGGGATTGGTTCCTTTCTTCTAAGAAACGTCAAAAGACACAAAGAAATTCTTTTATCCTATTCAGTTGAATATAGTGAAGTTGGAAGGTTGATAGAAAAGTAGGATTATTGTTGTTGATTATAATAATGGAGGGGAAAATGAAAAAGTTAATTAGCGTTAAACTGACGAGTAATATAATCATCACCATTAATACGCTAGCGATTTTAATGCATGTCCTGGTCCTTCTGAAAATTTTACCACATGATTTCGTCTGGGGTGGACGATTAAAGAGTGAGGATTTAATTATGTTCGAAAGCATATCGATCATCGTGCAACTACTATTTATCTCAATTATCGCCGTAAAAGCAGGATATGTTTTCAAAGGAAGATTCAAAAGAACGGTAAATTTCTGTTTATGGGTATTGTTTGGATTGATGCTACTTAATACATTAGGCAATTTAGCCTCAAGCTCTGGCTTGGAAACAATCGTAATGACTCCATTAACCCTCGTTCTTGCATTTTTGGTGTTCCGTTTAGCTATTGAAAAATAATATTGATATAAATTTTTTGTAATTATTGAAGCGGAGCTTATTAAGCTCCGCTTTTTTTGTCATTTGGATATAATCCCTAATTATCCATTCAAGTATCATTACTCGAAAATAGTTTCTTCATTAAATAGTTTTCTTAACGTTTTAAAAGTCAAATTTTCTTAGTGAATATCCTATTGCCTAACATCACTAGGGTTTATAGATTCATGTGGAATTATGGAAAAAAGGGTACAAACCTAAAGCGTGTCTTAATCGGGATACATATAAATAAAGTACACTCTGACAATAGAGACAGGTGGAAGGGGGGGACATGAGTGGACGAACTTAATGAGGGGGTACGGTCGTCTCATGGAAACATCATGAATCACTAGGTAGAATGGAAGGAGAAAAATATGCAACCGATGGTTTGGATAACCATTTTAACTTTTTTGATTACTCTCGGATTTATTCTATGGAGGCCGAGAAACATTAATGAAGCAATACCTGCCACGATTGGTGCGATTATCGTCATTCTTAGTGGAAGTGTTACCCTTTCAGACTTAGGTGTAATAACGGAAACCATAAGTGGGGCTGCAATTACTATCATGGCAACGATTGTAATGGCCATTGTTTTAGAAAGCTTTGGGTTCTTTAACTGGATGGCAGAGAAGCTCGCAGAAAAAGCAAAGGGGTCTGGAATTCGATTATTCTGGTATGTCAATCTTTTATGTTTTTTGATGACACTCTTTTTTAATAACGATGGGAGTATCTTAATTACAACTCCAATCCTAGTCATGCTATTAAACAACATGGGCTTAAAAAATCATCAAAAAATTCCGTATTTGCTGTCTGGAGCCTTAATTGCGACTGCTTCGAGTGCTCCAATTGGTGTAAGTAACATTGTAAATCTGATTGCTTTAAAAATCGTGCATATGAGTTTGTGGCTGCATACGGCGATGATGTTTGTTCCTGCAACTCTGGGATTACTCCTACTGACATGGTTCTTGTTCCTACGCTTCAAAAAAGACTTACCGAAAACTGTTCCTACTAAGGTAACGGGACTTACATTAAAGTCTTACCATCCACTCAAGCCAGGTCCTAGGTATGCTACGGAGAAGGATCGCTCAAGGTTTATGCGAAACGTCCTATTATTCGTATTTGCTGTACGTGTCAGCCTCTTTGTCGCTTCGTTTCTGTCCATTCCCGTTTCTCTGATGGCTGTCATAGGCTCGATTGTACTCTTAGGATGGAGATGGGCTTATTTAAAAATACCTCCCGGCGATATGCTGAAAAAAACGCCGTGGTATATTATCGTTTTCGCTTTCAGTATGTATGTGATTATTTACGGTCTGAATAATATCGGTCTAACAGACTGGTTGATCCAATTCATGCGTCCGATGGTTACTGGAAGCCTGCTCAATACAAGTGTGCTGATGGGGACGTTACTATCTGTTCTCTCCAATATTTTTAATAATCACCCTGCACTCATGGTTGGAACACTCACGTTAATGAATATGAAACTAAGTTTACTCGAATTGAAAATCGCCTATCTAGCAAACGTGATTGGCAGCGACATGGGATCGTTACTCCTTCCAATGGGAACACTGGCAACGCTCATGTGGATGCATATCGTAAGGAAAGGGAAAGTAATGATCAGTTGGTGGCAGTATATAAGAATCACAATCGTCGTTATACCACCTGCAACATTGTTTACCCTAGTTGTCTTATATTATTGGGTTTCTTGGCTCTTTGGTGGAACACTTCAAGGATAAGGCTATTTTAGAGAAAAGGAGAATTAAGATGCATACTGATTTTATTGAATTGAAAGGGAAAAAAATTGAGGTTGAAATTTCTGGAGGTAATTTCCACAAGGGAATCCTAATTGATTCTGGGTTGGATGTCATTGTTTTATATGACGGCAGGACCAATTCCTTCCTCTACATTCCATTTGTTCATATTCAAAGATTGAAAGAAATCACAATACAGGAAGAAGACACCTTTACTACCCCTCCTTCAGAAAAGCCGATTGAAACGGATTCGATATCCTTTCGTAAAATATTAACAAATGCTAAAGGTATGTTTGTCCAGGTTTATGTAACAGGGAATAAATCCATCCATGGCTATTTAACAAGCATCATGAATGACTATTTTGTTTTCCACTCCCCTGCGTACAAATCCATGTTTATTTCGATGCACCATGTAAAATGGTTAATACCTTATCCACCAAATACAACGCCGTATTCCCTAGACAATCAAAATCTGCCCCTTAAACCAGTGTCCACTCCACTAGCTAGATCTTTTGAAGAGCAGTTAAAAAAATTGCAAAATCAATTAATTATCATAGATGGTGGAGATAATCCTGAAAAAATCGGCTTGCTCCAAACGGTTCGAAATAACAAAATGACTCTTGTAAATGCTAATGGGGAAATACTTTTTCGGAATTTAGAGCACATCAAAACAATACAATTACCCTAAATACCTTTTGTAATGAAAAGGAACGTATTAAACTCAACGTAAACCAAAATAAAAATGTAGGTGATGTTCAAATGAGCAAACAAAATGAACAAAAGGAATAATCCACCCTGGTTTTGCCCACGAGGATGGATTACTCCTTCATATCTAAAGTTATTTTTAGACCGTGTCAATCCAGTCGCGGTCTTCTTTTTATGGTGCACCACCTATGTTAGCATATGTTTTTTTGTTTAATTTTGTTCTAGGTAGAAAAAAATTTGACCATAGATGTGTATCTAATTTGTTTCAGCAGGTAAGGAATCTTCGGGTGGTCTCTCATCGTTTTGTAAATCCTGGATGGTTAATCCAAAGTCCATTTGAAAATGGGGATAGTCCTTAAATCGGGCCCAGTCGCCGCCCCAATCAAAACCTAGGGCTTTTGCCATTCCAACAACCTCGTCCCAATCTGCCTTACTATTCTCATTTCCATCATACTCCATATCCCAAATCACATTCCCTGAAGGAGTTTTTAGCGCAAAATCGATGGCAAGCCCGAAATTATGATAGGACTCTCCCCCTTTTGCAAAGGTTACAATATTGCCATCAGAGGTACGTCCTTTTTCATAAAGTTGATCCTGATCTTCGGCACTTCGAAAATCGTCGGTAATGACAATCACAATTCCAGTATCTGCTGCCTGTTTGATTAATTGATTTGTTTGTTCTACCACAAATGGGTGTTGCCCAGCTGGTGGAGGAACAGGGTCATCCGTTTTCTTTTCTGAAAAGATATAGAATAGGAAAATGATAACCAATAGTAAAAGAATATATAATGTACTTCCTATCCCTTTTTTAAGTTTCAAACCTTTTTATTCCTTTCACATCTAAAATTACTTCCAAGGTAAGACGTGAAATACCGTCTACTAGTTTCATATTATTCTAAACGGTCAAACAATGCCAAGGATTGGTTACAAATCATAGAATAAAAACTTTTTCCATTTATATTTAAAATGTATTTAACAACATAAACATCAGAAAAGACTACCTAGGATAGGTAGTCTTAATGTACAAAAATTAAGTATCGTTATTTTTGCTTCTAAATGCCATAATGGTTGTTTTTAGTGAAGCATAGGAACCAATAGCAGCTGATCCGTAAAACCATCCCATAAAAATCCCAGCTATCAGGTTATGACGATGACTTATAAAAATGGAGATACATAAACCTATTATTACAGCAACAGTTGGTATAAATTTTTTTGGTACCTTCAGAATTACCTTTATTAGTTGGGTTAGTACTAGGACTGCGGGGACAGCAATGACAGCATCCCAAAAATTTGTATGTATCGTTGGAAAGTCCATTATATCAACACCTTATAATAATTATCGTAAGCCTTTAATATTGTTGCATTATTTATATATTTTATTGTCTAAAATAATTACGTTTTCATTGAAAGAGGTGCGGCCAACCTGTTTCGTGTTTTCAACTAACCGATAAATATTATCACAGCATTGTTTCGCACCTTTCACCAATAACGGTACACCTATAAAGTCAATCTTCAATCCCCTTGAGAAAAATCCCCCCATTGACATAGCAATTGGAACAGTTGGTGAGGTATTGGAGAGAACGATCTTTTCATCAAAATGGTATTTTTCTTGTAATAGTAAAGTCAATTCTTTTAATGCGGGAACAACATATTTGTTCCTTTTCCGACCGATTGTATATACAGAGTTGCCTTCTTCATCGATTCCGTGAAAAATAATTTTTCCAAAATCCTCTTTCGTTAATTTATTAAAATATTTTACAGTTAATATTTCTTCGGTGGTTAGTTTTTGTTCGGATTGTGGTAGTTGTTTTAGATGATAGGCAGCAGCTATGGACGTGGTATGTGTCCCGCCAAAATCATTATAAATATAAATCACAGAAATCAACTCATTTCATCTTCTATACTTATTTTTATTATGGGCATTTTTTTTATTTTGAGTCAAAATAAGGAAAGCCTAAGAATTATATATGGAAGATGGTGCTCAGTTAACAAGAACTTGTTTTAATAATTAATGTTAAAATAGATTTAATACTTTGACTTGGAGGGCATGAATTTTTTACATTCATTGCTATAAAGGAAGGAAGTGCAAAAAGATGGATTTTGAAATGGTTATGCAGGAACTGGAAGCACTCAGCAAGGAAAGAATGAAAAAGACTTACATAAGTAATGGTGCCCATGAGCCGCTGTTTGGTGTTGCGACAGGTGCAATGAAGCCGCTCGCGAAAAAATTCAAGAATAATCAACCTTTAGCCGAGCAGCTTTACGCCACGGGGAACTATGATGCTATGTATTTTGCCGGCGTCATTGCGGACCCAAAGGCAATGACAGAGGATGATTTTGAGCGGTGGATTAAATCGGCGTATTTTTATATGCTTTCTGATTATGTAGTTGCAGTCACTTTGGCTGAAGCCGATATTGCGCAGGATGTCGCCGATAAATGGATTGCAAGCGGGGAAGAACTTAAAATGTCGGCAGGCTGGAGCTGTTACTGCTGGCTTTTGGGAAATCGAAAGGATCATGAATTTAGCACAAGTAAGCTTGTCAGTATGCTTGATCTGGTAGAAAAAACGATTCACGATGCTCCGGAACGGACGAAATCTGCTATGAATAATTTTATTTACACCGTAGCTATTTCATATGTGCCGCTCCATGAAAAGGCAGTTGAAACCGCTGAGGCAGTCGGCCCAGTCGAAATGAAGCGGGGCAAGAAAAAACCTAGTATTCTGCTTGCTTCCGAAAATATTCAAAAGGAACTAGATAGAGGAAAACTTGGCTTCAAACGCAAATATGTAAGGTGTTAACATAATTTGAAGTTGTAAAAAGGAGGTCAACATGAAGTTGATTGATGAGCACTTCGTAACAGCGATGGAAGCCTGGAGTATGATGCAAAAGACTTCTGGTGATGAAGGAGCAGAATGGGCAGAAAGATTCGAGCGCTACTTTTATGAATTTATTGATGAATTGAAAAAATGGTGGGAGACTCTTCAGCCAAAGCCAACGACTATCGAAGAGGCTGAGGAGTTACCTCAAATAAAAAAGTGGATGGAACAAATCCCTGCACCTGTACAAATAAACTTTCTTACAGAATTAGAGGATTTATTGGATGGATTTGAGACCGAACGTTTTGATTAGGACGTAGAGTAAAAAAATCCTCGTTCTTATAATCAGAACGAGGATTTTTGTAATTATGGAGAGGCTAGGATGAATATCTATACTGGAAGTAGGTAGAATTAACAAAATAATCTGTAAAACAAACTCGAGGAGGTTTTGTAGTGAACCAAAACAAATTCCAAATCACTCCATTTAATCACAAGTATGCGGAACAAACAGTGGATATGTGGCGAGATAGTAAAGAACTGGCTATTGGTCAGAAAGAAATTCATAGCTTTGAAAACCATATTTATTTTTTGAATCATATTTTAAATAAACAATTTCAAATAGATTTAGCGCTAATGGATGAACAGGTAGTTGGAATGATTGCCTATAATGAAAGGGAAATAAGCCAACTATATATTCATATAGATTTTCAAGGAATCGGTATTGGTCAAACCTTATTAGAGAAGGTTAAAGCACAATCTAGTGGGAGATTAACCTTATACACATTTGAAGTAAATGAAAACGCACAACGATTTTATGAAAAGCATGGATTTGAAATCATTGGTAGAGGGCATGAAAATGAAGAAAATTTACCCGATATTCAATATGAATGGAAATCTAAAGCAATCTTATAATAGTTAATAAGTATAATAAAAAAAATGCTGTTTCCTATGAAAGGTTGATATATCAGAAAAAATATAGAGTCCAAATCATATGCGAATTGGGCTCTATATTTAGTGTGAATTTTTTTACCTTAGAACTGAACTACTTAGATTGCGGCTTTGTATTTATCGCCTTTAAGGAATTAATAATCCAGTTGGCGTAAATACAATAGATATTCATTATCATTCAATTTTTTAAATTTATACTTACGGATTTGGTTTTCAATTTTCTTCTGGTCATCATCTTTGATCAGGATTGAATTGATTAATCTAAAAATAGCGTCAGCTAAAATTGTTACCAATCCTGCAGAACCTAATTCCAAACCTAATGTTTCAGTATCTGAAAGTTGTGATTTGGCTAAACTCTCCAATTCCTTTTTGTATTCGCCTTTGATCAAAATATGCGATTCCTTATTTTTAAATGCTAATAGTAAGTCTTCAGCATTAAAAACTTCTAAGTAAGGCTTTTCTTTTTCTAATCGTAACAATTCATCAAGCACAGCCCCTTCACTTTTCTCCACTGTTTTAGCGATTGCTTGAATGGTTCTGACTGAATAACTGCTAACACTTTTATTGTTTACACTCGAGAGCATTTGCTGACTTATTCCAGTTTCTTTAAATACATCGTATCGTTTCTTACCGTTTTTTTGTAAATATACATCCAATAGGCTCATTTTCTAACTCACTCCCCTTTTGATAAAATATTTATTACTAAAATATATTTTACTTAATTATATTTTATTCCATATGTATAAAAATGTAAACACTTTTGTTTATATATGGTAATTTTTTTTGCTGCAATAAGGAAGCTCTTTACTATATATAGGATTTCCCAAAAATTATATTAATGAATCAGAACAATTGACTTAGAAAATTGGATATTTTCGGGCCACATAATTCATAAGCATCCATCAAAAAACAGGAATTATATGGTAAAGTAATAATTGGAAATATATAAACTGGGGGAGCTAATATGATATTTAACATCCTAGTACCTATAATATTAGTGGCTTTACTTGTTGGATTTGGATTCCCATTGTTTAAGCAGGTTAAGTTATTGAAAAAGTAAAGTAATTTAACGACTGTTCAAAATAGATATGGGGGAGAACAAATGGGACGCTATGTTAGTATCTTTTTACTTGGGATTTTGATAATTGTTTTTTTATTTTTTTCATTATCATTGTTACTGGGTGAGATATTAGGTGAGTACATTATTTTTGGATTAATATTAGTTATCTTAGGTTCGTTTATCATTACATTACTTTTCTACATAATTGATTTAGTAAAGAAAAAGAGTAGATAGCTTATTCAAGTAGCGATTGTGCTATTGAAGTAGTGGGCATAACATGGGAAGATCTTGTGATTATTGGAAAATTTGAAAGGAGGATGGTTATGATTTTCATCGCTCTTCTTCGGGGGATTAATGTAGGTGGAAAAAATAAAATTGACATGAAGTTACTTAAACAAACGTTTGAACAAGTCGGGATGAATGATGTGGTGACATATATTAATACAGGTAATATTATTTTTACAAATAAAAGCGCATCAAAAACTGAACTTTCCTGTATTTTGGAAGAAGCGATAAATAAAGATTTCGGATTAGAAATTAAAGTAGTAGTTCGTAGTGTCGATGATGTTAGAGAAATCATTAACGCTATTCCAGAAACATGGAAAAATGACCAAGACATGAAAAGTGATGTCATGTTTTTATGGGATGAAATGGATGATGAATCTGTACTTGAGAATCTGGTCATTAAACCGAATATTGATAGGGTGAAATATGTCCCCGGTGCGATCCTATGGTCAGTTGATACGAAAAATATAACCAAAAGCGGAAAATCAAAAATTATTGGAAAAAAGTTGTATAAACAGGTAACGGTAAGAAATGTCAACACCGCACGTAAGATCTATGAATTGATGCAAACTAAAAACAGTTAGTACTCCTGACGTATGTTAAACTATCTACTTATAATGGGGGTTAAAATCAAAAATCTCCATTCGAATGGGATCTGGAAGAAAGGTCAATACGATTAAGGTTTGTTCCGTTAATGAATTAGAGGTAAACGGGGTAACGACGAAGATGAAAATAAGTTACTCTTTCGATAAATAAGAGAGCATCGTAAAGAAGTGGCAGGAGAGGAGGGGATATCTGTGGTTAAGGAATTCCCGATGATTGAAACAGAAAGGTTAATCTTAAGAGAAGTAACAACAGCTGATGCTGCTGATATGCTTAGCTATTTATCTGATAAAAATGTTGTGAAACATATGGGGTTAGTACCTTTTCAAACCGTAGAAGATGTTTTGGATGAAATTAGCTGGTATCAATCTATCTATAATGAAGGAACTGGAATTAGATGGGGAATAACACTAAAGGATTCTGGTAAGGTGATTGGAAGTTGTGGTTTTCTTAATATGCTTTCTAAACATAACCGAGCTGAAGTGGGATATGAATTAAGCAAGGATCATTGGGGAAAAGGGATTGCTAGTGAAGCATTAGAAGCGGTTGTTAACTACGGGTTTCATCACTTTCAGTTAGAAAGAATTCAAGCTTTAATTGAACCTGCTAATGTCTCATCACAAAAACTAGTAGAAAGACAAGGTTTTGTAAGAGAGGGTCTGCTTAGACATTATGAATATACTAATGGTAAATTTGATGATTTATATATGTATTCCATTTTGAAAGAGGAGATCAACCTCATTTAAAGTTTTCAAGGGGAAGTTACATGGTTCAATCATTGATGGAAATCGTCTCAAAAATATTTATACTATATTCGCTCTGGACGGAGTTGTTTGTATGCAGGAAGTGAACTTTTGTATGTCATGTGGAGAAAGATTGGAAAATCGTGAAATAGGAGGTGAGATACGTAGATATTGTCCATCCTGTCATTTTGTCTTTTGGGGAAACAGTACAATCAGTGTGGGTGCATTGGTCATAAAAAATGATCGAGTATTAGTGGTGCGACGCATGAAGAATCCAGGGAAAGGTAAATGGACGAACCCTGGGGGATTTGTGGAACAGCGAGAGAACATTGAAACAGCTGTTATTAGAGAAATTGTAGAAGAAACGGGTATTGTCGCAAAGGTGAATAAAATTGTAGCAATCGCTGATTTGCCGGGCAAAGTTCGCCATGATATGTATATAGTATTTCTGCTGGATTATGTAGAGGGAGAGCCAAATCCAGATGGCGTAGAAGTGGATGCAGCTAAATTTTGCACTTTAGAAGAATTACAACATTTAGAGGTTGCTAATTTTACTAAGAGGCTAATCGAACTCGCTTTGCAACCTAATAGAGATGGCTTTCACTTAACAGAAACCAGCTCAAATGCCCGAACTGGGTATAGATTATGGGCATTATGATTAAAAAAGCCCAATTTCTCAACATTAAAAAATGAGAAATTGGGCTTTTTTTGTTACTCCAATAAGTTAAACAGATGGTTTATAATCCACATCCACTTTATCTTTTTCTTGGTATGGAGAAAGCATAAAATTAGCTTTAAGATCTACATTCCCTCTATTAACTAAATAGTGAACCTTTTTTGGTTCGACATGGATAAGGTCACCTTTTTTACAGTGGAATATTTCATTATCAATATGTATTTCTAATTCGCCTTCAATGATAAAGAAATTTTCTTCCATTATATTATGATAATGTGCAGGAAAATCTTGTCCTGGTTTTAATACTACAATACCAAAGTTCATCCTTGGTCCTCTTAAAAGATATTTTGGACCACTATCTCCAAATCTATATTCTAAATCCTTCTCATTAACAACTGACATCATAATCACTCCATTTAATTTATTTTATTTTATTCCAGGTGCTATCCACATATGTTCAGTTAAACCATTGTCTGCTAATTCTAGTTGATTTTTATATATAGCTTTCCAATTTTTATATAAATCCTCGTAAACTACTTTATTTTCATGATTTGGATAATACGTTTTTTCAAATTTAATTACTTTTGAAATAGCATCATCAAAATCGTTATAAACTTTTGCACCAACTCCTGCACAGATGGCTGCACCAAGAGCAGTTGATTCTTTAACAACAGGGACTTTTATTGGTTTGTTAAGTACATCGGAAACAATTTGGCACCATAACTCACTTTTTGAAGCGCCACCGGCAAAAATAATTGACTCGGGTGAAGTATTAGTTAGATCATTAACTAATTCAATGTTTCCTTTTGTTACAAAGGCAGCATTTTCCATAATTGCTCTATAAAAACTAGCTTTATTAAATTTCTCAGAATCTAGTTTAAAATTGATGAAACCTGGAGCAGCATGTTTCCAAGAGGAATAATTCATTTGATCAGAAAATGTACAGAGCATTCCGTTGCTACCTGCTGGTACGCTTCGAGCTTTTTTTTCCATTTGGGCATAAATGCTATCGCCCGTTTGCTCTTGAAGATATTTCTCAAGCTCACAGAAACTATCTCTAAACCATTTCATTACTAAGCCAGGAAAAAAGGCTATCGCTTCATACTGCCAAGTATTTGGTACAGCGTGGCAGTTAATTCTTACCCTGCATTGATCATCAATTTTGACATCATTAGTAGTATATTCATATTGCCAAAAGCTCCCGCCAAAAATAGCGGCATTTCCTTCATTAATCACACCGACACCAATGCATCCTAGTTGGGCATCGCCACCACCTGCAACAACGAGTGTTTGGGTACTTAGACCTGTAAGCGCTGACATATTTGTGGTAACATTTCCAATAATGGTCCCACTTTCGTGAACAATAGGGAAAATGTCCTCTCTAAGATCTACTTTCCTAGCAATTTCTGTGTCCCACACTCTTTTCTTGATATCAAATAGACCTGTTGTACAGCCGTTTGATGGTTCAACTGAAATGACATCGGATAAACGATAGGTTATCCAGTCATTCAGCATGGTTACGTATTTAATTTTCTGATACGCTTCAGGGAGATTATTTTTCACCCAAAGAATTCTTGGGATGGCGCCTAAAGAAAAGGTTTGACCTGAAACACTATAAATCTCAGATTCTATTGTATTGCTTTGGTTATATAGATTATTAACTTCGTTATTCGAACGTGAATCTACATTTGCACAAGCCCATAGTTCCTTACCTTGTTCATCATATAAAACAATGGCTTCTCTCATGCTGGTAGTTGAAAGAGAAACAATATCCATTGGATTTACCTTGCTTTTGGAAATAGTCTCCTTTATTAATTTCGTGATGATTGAGAGATTTTTTGTGATATCAAAATCCATTGAGCCTGGATATCTTTCATCCTCTTTGTGGGTCCACTCGGATTGTGCAATAGCCACTTCATGTCCCAATGTATTAAATAAGATGACTCTAACACTACCGGTTCCGGCATCAATCGCCATTAGATATTTTTCCATGTTACCCTTCCTTTCGAAAATGTAATATATGGGATTTACTTAGACTAATGTTTGGGCAACTAATTCATCTGTAATTAATACATCGATGTATCCCCCCTTAAGTGCACCAATAATGGCAGTCTTTTTTTCAATTCCACCGGCAACCGCGATAACGTTGTTAAGTGATTTTAATACATCAATTTCTGTACTAATTAGTTTTTTATGGAAATCTAGATCCAAAATCTCCCCATTTATATCGTAAAACTGACTTAGAAGGTCACCAACAGCTCCCCTTGTTTTTAAAATTTCGAAGTCATTGGTATTTAAATAACCCTCTTTCACTAAGGTTGCCTGATCATTAAGTGCACCAATTCCTATAACTGTTATATTGGAATATGGAATCATTGCTAATATTTTTTTTACAGGCATTTCCGCTAGTAAATGATCTGCAATGTCCTTTGAAGATACGATTAATGGTGCTGGGACAATGTAGTGATTGTAATTTGGATTGGTATAGTAGTCTGACCTGGTATCAATTGCAGTAGGCATGTAAAACTTTACACCACCAGATAAAGATACAAAAGTTACTTTATATTTAGTAGATATTCGTAAGTGGCCCATCGTTTTCGATACAGCCTCACCATAACCGATACTTATCATCGTATCGCTTGTAATTCTATCTTCTATATATTGAGCAGCAGCAATGGGAAGACTTTCAACCTTTTTTTGATCGGATGCTGGGACAATATAAACGTCCTTTAAATTGTACTTTTCTTTAATTCTATTTTGGAGATTTAAATTATCCATATTTTCTAAGTTAATCTTAAATTGGATGACATTATTTGTTTTAGCAATTTCAAGATACTTAATGACTTTCATTCTAGATAAATTTAACGATTCTGATATCTGATTTTGAGTCAATCCTTCTATATAGTATTGCCAAGCAATTTTTACAATTAGGTCATTTTCATATGTCATTTATATCACTTCTTTTATTGGGATTTGTTTAAACAAAATATTTATGAACAAACATTTGTGTTTATACAAATCAAGAATAACAATTTAAATATGGTTAGTCAATATGTGAATTTTAATAATTTGTTTTCGAATAAAATCGAAAAATACCTGAATATAACGGTGTTTTCTTATGGAATGAATAATAAATAGATTGGTAATTGTGTACAAATTTTGATAACTTAAAAAATAATAAAATGATGCTTGATTAATAAATTGTTTTAAATTATAATTTGATTATCTTAAGAAAGCGATTACAAACATATCTTTATTTAACTACATATATTTACCTATTTTGAGAGTACGGAGGTTTTTTTATGCCCAAACCGAGAGAATTAGTGAAATTAGAAAATATCCAGAAATCATTTAATCAAAACAAAGTCCTCAAGGGTGTTTCATTAGAAATTAGTGAATCAGAAGTGGTCTCATTAATTGGAGGAAATGGAGCGGGAAAGAGTACATTGATGAAGATCCTTACCGGAGTCTATAAAGCTGATGAAGGAAATGTAATCATTAATGGGAAGCAAGTAGTAAATTTTAATCCTTCCCAAGCGCATGAAAAGGGAATTTATTTGGTTCCACAAGAACCATTGCTATTTCCAAATATGACCATTGAGCGAAATTTAACGATTGGCTTTAGTAATAATAAAGTCGAAGTAAGGGCGAAAGCGAAGGGTTTAATTGATCAATTGGGATGGGATTTAGATTTAAACAGATTTGCCCTTTCATTATCGATTGCGGAGCAACAACAAGTTGAGATCATTAAGGGGCTCCTTAGAGATGCGAAGGTTCTAATATTGGATGAACCTACCTCGTCTTTAACATTTGCAGAAACTGAGTCATTATTCAAGTTAATTGAAAAGTTAAAAGCCTCAGGTGTAGGTATCTTTTATATAACCCATCGATTAGATGAAGTCTTTCAAATTTCAACACATGCGGTTATTTTAAGGGATGGAAAAGTAACTCTTAAAGGAAATATTAATGACTTTACAAAGGATATGTTAATTAAAGGGTTATTACCATTGGAAAGTGAACGGGATAGTAACGATACGTTTAAAAAGGAATTCTCGGATCGAAGTAAGGAGGAACCTATTTTAAAGGTAACCAACTTAACTGGGGACGGATTTAAGGATATTAATTTTGATGTATATAAGGGTGAAGTGGTTGGGCTTGCTGGTCTTGTTGGAGCAGGCAGAACCGAGATTGCTGAAGCCATTTATGGAATAAATAAAGTGAAAAGCGGAAAAGTCTATTTACATGGCAAGGATATAACGGATTTATCTGCTAGAGAAACAATTGAAAGCGGTTTAGCCTATATACCCGAAGATAGATTTTTAAACGGGATTTTTTCTATAAGCTCTATAAGTAGTAATGTTACAGCACAAATAATAAAAAAACGCCGGTTTTTTCTTGATAAAAAATTTGAAAAAGAAGTCACAGATGAATATGTTGATAAATTAAGTATCAAGATTAGTAGCCATGATGATGAAATCAAATCATTATCTGGAGGGAACCAGCAAAAGGTAGTTATAGCAAGGATCTTATCAACAAATCCAAAATTAATTATTATGGATGAACCAACTAGGGGAATTGATGCTGCTGCAAGAGGTGATATCTATTCCATTATTACTCAATTGAAGGAACAGGGATATTCGATTCTACTCATTTCATCTGATTTAGAAGAGATTGAAAGAATAAGTGATCGAATCTATGCAATTTATCGAGGGAAATGTATTGCTAGGTTAGGATTCGACGAGATTAATGCAACAAATGTTATGAAAGCAGCTTTTGGCACGTATGAAGGAAGTGAAAAATATGTCTAAAATCATAGGCTTTATGAAGCATCGGGAATTTAGAACAGTTGCATTCTTAATTGCATTATTTCTGATTGTTGGCCTAGTAAACTCTGATTTTATTTCAATAGGAAACATACAAAACTCTCTAAAAAATAGTTTGCTTTATATTGTGCTTGCTGTAGGGATGTCATTCGTCTTATTGACCGGTAATATCGATATCTCAGTTGGTGGTGTTGTCGGTCTAAGTGCTGCGGTTAGTGGAATGATTATTAGAGATGGTGGCAGTATAATTCTAGCTGTCATCGCGGCTATCGCCATTGGTGCTTTTATTGGTCTAATCAATGGATTAGGCGTTACGAAATTAAAAATTTCCTCTTTTATTATGACCCTAGGTATGAATGAAATTGTCAGGGTCATCCAGGTTATTTATACCGATGGTCAGTGGGTAGAGAATCTTCCGGAAACGTTCAAAAAAATATCACAGCTGAGTTTTTTGGGAATCAATTCTTTAGCGATTATTGTCATCGCAGCCGTAATAGTCGTTCATCTGTACTTATCTAATAGTAAATCAGGAAGGTATTTCGCAGCCATTGGTGATAATGAGGATGGATCGATATTAATCGGAATACCTGTAAACAAATTTAAAGTTTTATCCTTTGTTATTTCTAGTGTATGCGCTTCCTTAGCGGGGTTAATTTTTGCAAGCCAAATCGGATTTATCTCTACCACTGCTGGGTTAGGGATTGAAATGACTGTCATCGCTGCAGCTGTTCTCGGGGGAGTATCACTTAGCGGTGGTATAGGGTCCGTAATCGGGGCATCTATTGGAGCTATTATTATGACATCTATCAACTCTGCACTCGTTTTCTTAAAAGTACCTGCATTCTGGAATGCTGCAATATCAGGTTCTTTGTTAATTATCATTGTCGTTACGGATGTACTTATTGCTCGCCGAGCGAACAAGAAAGCAAAGACAGAAAGATTAAATGCAAGGATTTCAAACTTGCAGGAGGAGGTGTGAGGTTGCAATGTTAAAAAAAATACCGAAATGGAACTTAGTTCTCCTAGTAACTTTAATCTCAGAGATTGTTATTTTTGGATTAATTAATCCAAGGTTTTGGAATATGAACGTTCTATTAAATAGTTTTAATGACTTTATTGGGATCGCTATCATTGCGTTCTTCGTTACCTTTGTCATTATTACAGGTGGCATCGATATATCCGGCGGATCGATTATCGGATTAACCTCAGTCGTTGCAGGGATATCGTCTCAAGTGATGGGATTGAATATCTGGCTTGCGGTAGTTCTTGCGATAGTAGTAGGTGGATTGTGTGGTTTACTAAATGGTCTATTCATTGCTTATGCAAAAGTTCAAGCAATGGTCATAACACTTGGTGGAATGCTTTTATATAGCGGAATTGCTCTAGTATTGGTTGGGATATCAGGAGCAAGTACGTATGAAGGGATATCCGGATTCTCTCAAGGATTTATCAATCTAGCAAACGGTAAACTATTTGGGATTCTTCCACATTCCGTTGTATTGTTTATTGTCGTGTTTATCATTGCTTATATCCTTCTCCATCGAACAAGGTATGGCAGATACATCTATTTAACAGGGATTAACCAAAATGCAGCCGAGTATTCTGGTATTGATACTAGGAAAATTATTACTAGTACGTATGTATTATCAGGGTTAAGTGCTGGGCTTGCAGGTGTGATATTAACTTCCTATTTAGGCAGTGCAAGAGCTGATTTCGGTGGAGAATATTTAATGCCGATCTTAACTGCAATTGTTTTGGGAGGGACATTAATAACAGGTGGTAAGGGAGGTGTTGTCGGTACTGCTCTGGCATGTATAATTGTTGGTTTCTTAAAACTTGGTTTGCAAATGGGAGGAGTACAAACACAATATATTGGCTTAGCTATAGGGTTACTTCTTATTATTTCGGTAGCATTCTTAGGAATTCCAAATTTCAAGTCCAATGTTAGTAGACTATTAGGAATGAAAAAAAGTAGGGGGGGCAATTTAAATGCGTAAATCAAAACTATACAAATTATTAACTGGTACGATACTTGCAACGATGTTATTAGCTGCCTGCAATAGCGAAGATGCAGGAAGCAAAACTGATAAGGGCTCAGGTGAAAAAGAGGCTAGTGATATCGAAGTAGTATTCATACCAAAAATGACTGGGAATGCCTTTTTTGAATCTGGTAATAATGGTGCACAGGCAATGGCAGAAAAAGTTGGATTTAAAGTTAAATATGATGGTGCACCAGAAGGAACGGTTGCCAATCAAGTCCAAATTATTAATAGTGCAGTAAATAGTGGTGCAGATGCAATCGCGATTTCATCCGTATCTTTTGATGGTCTAAATCAAGCCTTACAAAAAGCATTAGATGCTGGAATTAAGGTTGTTACATGGGATTCAGACGTTGATCCAAAATATCGTTCAGCCTATATCAATCAAGGTACACCTGAAATTTTAGGGAAAATGCTTGTGGACATGGCTGCAGGACAACTAGAAAATCCTGATGATGCCCAACAAGTTGCTTGGTTCTATTCAAGCCCAACTGTTCCTGACCAAAACTCATGGGTTGAGTATGCAGAAAAATATATTGCAGAAAAGTATCCAAAATGGGAACTTGTAACAAAGCAATACGGTGAAGGAAATGAACAGGTATCTCTACAAGTCGGAGAAAGTATCTTAGATACCTATCCTGATATTGATGTTATCATTTGTCCGGATTCAACAGCCCTACCTGCAATGGCACAGGCAGCTCAAAATAAAGGTTTAGATAAAGATGATGTCATTATTACTGGATTTGCTTCTCCTAATTCCATGAGACAATATATTGAAAAAGGAACAATTGAAAATCATGGATTATGGGATGTTACTGACCAAGGTGCACTTGCCGTTTACATTGCGTATCATTTAGCACAAGGAAATGATCTAAAAGTTGGAGACTCTGTTGACGTTCCAGAACTTGGTAAAGTAACAGTTGAGCCAAACACTATTCAAGGGTACGATTACGAAGCAGAAGATTCAGGTATTATCGTATTGCCTGAAAGAATTGTCTTTACAAAAGAAAATACAAGCGACTATGATTTTTAACTAATAGAATTATAGTGTTGAAAGGGAGATATTAGAATGGCAGATCTTATCGGAAATAAAGTAGCGAAAAATTTCGCAGAGAATGTAGAGTTTAGTAATAATGGTAATTTTCATGTAAAAGGTGCAGCTAATTATGACTGGGGTATGAAAGATCGATTATCAAGAATTTTCAACCCGAAATCTGGCAAAACTGTTATGCTGGCATTTGACCATGGATACTTCATGGGACCAACATCTGGATTAGAAAGATTAGATATTCTAATTCCTAGATTAGCAGATTATGCGGATTGTTTGATGGGAACTAGAGGGGCGATTAGAAGCAGTGTGCCTCCAACCTATAATAAAGCAATTGCTCTAAGAGCATCATCAGGTTCAAGCGTTTTACAAGATGATTTAAGTCATGAATCAATGGTAGTAGGTATTGAAGATGTAATTAAGATGAATGCAAGTGCAATTGCTATTCAAACCTTTATTGGTGCAGATGGACAAAAGGAAACCATTGAAGAATTAAATAAGGCGGTAAATTTTGGTTCAAGATATTCAATACCAACAATGGGTGTTGTAGCTGTTGGAAAGGAAATGGAAAGAACAAATCAATTTTTCTTATTGGCAACAAGAATGTTAGCTGAATTTGGCGTTCAAATTGTCAAAACCTATTATTGTGATGATTTTGAAAAAGTAGCTGCTGCTTGTCCTGTACCATTAGTCGTTGCTGGTGGAAAGAAAATTCCGGAAAAAGACGCATTAACGTTAGCATATAACTCGATTCAAGGTGGAGCTGCAGGGGTTGATATGGGTAGAAATATATTCCAGTCAGAATTCCCAGAAGAAATGATTCAAGCAGTTGGTAAAGTTGTCCATGAGGGATACACTGATAAAGAAGGATATGAGTTTTACCTGGATTTAGTAAATAGATAGGTTTTGAATTTTATAGAAATAAGAATAAGGCTTCTACCAAAATTGAGTAGAAGCCTTATTTAAAACAATTTGGAGGTAGGAAAATGACAAAAGTAGCATTTTTATTAGCAAATGATTACGAAGATTCGGAAATGAAAAACCCTTATGATTCAATAGTGGAAGCTGGTTATGAAACGGTTATTATTGGTTTAGAAAAAGGAATTGAATGTAAAGGGAAAAAGGAAACAGTTTCCTACCTAACGGATTTGGCCGTTGCTGATGCAGACGCAAGTGACTTTGATGCAGTAATTATACCAGGTGGAAGCGCGCCAGAGGAGTTACGTGTAAATGAGGATGTCATAAAGTTTGTTAAGGAGTTAAATAACAAATCTGCTGTGATCGCAGGAATTTGCCATGGCCCACAAGTTATGATTAGTGCGGATATTTTAAGAGGACATGAAGTTACTTGTTATCAAGGAATTCGAGATGATGTAAAAAATGGTGGGGCGAAATATATTAATGAAGAAGTAGTTGTTAGTCAAAACATAATTACTTCAAGGACTCCAAAGGATGAACCAGCTTTTATTAGAGAAATATTAGCTAAACTGAATTAATAAAGACGCTTTCATAGGACCAATACCCGCATGAAGGGGCAGTAAATAGAAAACAGTAACTTACGTGGGAGGACATCAAAAGTGGAATTAGTTACAGGGAAAGAAATGTTAAACAAAGCATTAAAAGAAGGTTATGCAGTAGGACATTTCGACATACATAACCTTGAATGGACGCAAGCTGTTTTAAGTGCTGCTGAAGAGGAAAAGTCGCCAGTTATTCTTGGAGTAACGGAAGGAGCCGTTCGTTATTTTGGTGGTTTTTCCGTAGCTGTGGCAATGGTGAAGGCACTAATGAATGAAATGAAGATAACTGTTCCAGTAGCACTTCACTTGGATCATGGTTCTAGTGTAGAGAATTGTAAAGCTGCTATTGATGCTGGGTTTACTTCGGTTATGATTGACGCATCCCATCTCCCATTTAAAGAAAATGTGAAATTAACAGAGCAGGTAGTTAAATACGCTCATGAAGGTGGAGTATCGGTTGAAGCTGAGTTAGGGAGTATAGGCGGGACTGAAGATGGCATAGTTTCAGAAGGTTCTATTTATGCAGACCTAAAGGAATGCATGGAGTTAGTTAAACTTACTGGAATTGACTTTCTAACACCTGCACTGGGGTCTGTTCATGGCCCTTACAAAGGAGAACCAAAACTAGGTTTTGAAGAAATGAAGGAAATTAGTCATACCGTTGGTATACCTTTAGTTTTACATGGTGGTTCAGGCCTTCCTGCTGAACAAATTAGGAAGGCTATTTCCTTAGGAACGGCAAAAATTAATGTGAATGCAGATAATCACCTTGCGTTTTCCAAAGCAATTAGGGATATATTAGATCAAGATCTTGATGTATATGATGCTAGCAAATATATAGGTCTTGGCCGAGATGCGGTGAAAAAAACAGTTATTGGTAAAATGCATCTATTTGGTTCTTCAGGTAAAGCTTTTTAGCTTCGCCTTAACCCTTTCATATATATCACTCTCTGATTTTATGAAAGGGTTATAGGATGTCCTGAATCTTTGAAATTCTCTCTGTTAGCTTTATATTGATTCCTCAGCAAATCTTCGTTTCTTCTGTTTTCAAATTCTCTTAACCCACTTTATTTTTTTCACTTTAAAAGGATTATCCAAGCGAATCTTGAAATAAATAATAATAAAGCTAAAATAATGGAATCCTAGTAGAGTCTGTTTAGTTAATCATGTACTATATTGAGGAGATGCGTTTAATGAAATTTGGAATAAGAATGCCAAGCTTACGAAAAAGAATTTCTGCTAGAACAAGCATCAAAAGACAGATTGTCCACCGAGCAGGATTGAAAATGCCAAGGGGATATGCTTGGCTAAGAAATCCTAAAAAGTATGTATATAACAAAGTTTATCAACGGACAACCTTTGATATTTTTAAATTGATTAAAAAGCTTTTTAAATGAGTACAAACATTTATAGGAAAGGCTAATGGAGGGTAACTACAATGGCAGAGGTTAAATTTGAAATAAAAGAAACAGTGGGAGCCATTTCAACCTCCCCAAAAGGCTGGAACAAAGAACTGAATCTGATCAGTTGGAATGGAAAAGAACCAAAATACGATCTCCGGGATTGGGCACCGGAACATGAGAAAATGGGGAAAGGCGTAACTTTGAACCTGGAGGAAGTCAAGGCGTTGAGAGATTTGTTGAATGGGATGGAGTTGGATTAACCTCTACTTAATCATGATAAGGAGCATGAGAATGGAAAGTAGTATAGAAGATTTTTATTGTGATGAAGTCTTAAGTGGTAAAACACCCGTAGAAGTAGTGATAGAAACGGATAAAACATTAGCATTTTTTCATACGCGTCCTTTTTACGATGTACACATCGTAGTTATACCCAAAAAACACATAACTTCGCTGCTTGATATTAACTCAGATGATAGAGATCTAAATGAACTATTTGCTGTCATTCAAAAAGTAGCAAAACAAGTTAACGACCAATATGGTGCCTGTACGGTTTCAACAAATATTGGGGACTATCAAAGTAACAAACATATGCACTGGCATGTTCATTTTGGGAATCGAATTAGAGTGGACTAGAGTAGTATAATCTTGAAAACAAAGCCTCCAAATTAGATTTGGAGGCTTTGTTATGCAAGTTTTGAGCTTTTTTAACTATTCAAACGTTCAATTAGATATTTTCCTGCAATTAAATCTCTTCTAAGACACCCTTAACAAGATTAACGAAGTTACCTCTTACTTTACCTGCTACTTCAATCACTTCATCATGACTTAATGGCTGGTCTAATATCCCACATGCCATATTTGTTAAACAAGAAATCCCAAGTACCTTCATCCCACCATGAACGGCAACAACTGCTTCAGGTACAGTAGACATACCGACTGCGTCTGCACCTAACACACGGATCATGCGAATTTCTGCTGGAGTTTCGTAGGCTGGGCCACTCCACCACGCATAAACACCATTTTGCAGTTGGATGTTTTGCTTTATTGCTACCTTGGTTGCAAGGTTACGTAAATCTGGGTTATATACGCGAGATACATCAGGGAAACGAGTTCCTAATTCACTATTATTTGGTCCAATTAACGGGTTGGTCCCAACTAAGTTTATATGATCGGTAATAAGCATTAAATCGCCAGGTGAAAAGCTTGTATTGACTGCACCACAAGCATTTGTGATAAGCAGATTTTCAACGCCGAGTGCCTTCATGACACGAACAGGGAAGGTTACCTCATCCAATGTATAGCCTTCATAATAGTGGAAACGCCCCTTCATCGCAACAACGGTCTTGCCCATTAATTCGCCAATGACTAATTCATTCGCATGGCCAACCGCTTCAGACTTTGCAAAGTGTGGAATTTCACTATATGGAATGGTAACGGGGTTACTGATTTCATCGGCTAGCGTGCCTAATCCAGATCCTAAAATCATCCCAATCGTCGGACGGCTGTCTGTTTTGCTAAAAATGAAATCGCGGGCTTCAAAAATATCCTCTAACTTGTGCATGAAAAATCCTCCTAGTATGTACTTAAAAAAGAACTAATAAAATTATTACATCTGTTACTTCTCTGTACCAATTATTATTGTACTGGATTATGTTGGACTTGTAAAAAGTCGTGAAAGGTAATTGAATCTTCAAGGTCGAATAATTAATGTAGATAAGATAAAATTTTACTATAGAGGGTTGGTTGATTAGATGAAGGTAGAGGCTTTAAAGAGTGAAAAGATAAAGGAATTTGTTGAGTATTGCAAGAAACATAGAACGGAGGTCGATGATTCTTACTTGTATGAAGAAGATTTAGACGGGTTTGAACCTAACCTTGAAAATCCTACGTACATCCTGACTAATCAGGGTGAAATTATCGGTGCTGCATCGTTGATTATAGATGAATATAATAGACAAGGGAATCGAGCAAGATTTCGAATCTTTCATACTGAATTAACGGATGTTATCTATTATAAGCAGCTTATGGATGCACTTTTACAGCATACTGCGGGATTGGAAAAACTTTATATTTTCATTCCATTAAAAAATAAACGCTTGATGGATGCTATCGAGAAGTCAGATTTTTCAATCGAGAGATACTCCTTTATACTTGTCAGAGAAGATGTCGATGTTCCTGAATGGTCCTTACCAAAGGATTATTCTGTTAGAGCTTTTAGGCCAGGGGAAGATGAAGAGATTTGGAGTGAGGTTCGGAATGCGGGCTTTGCTACGTTGAGAGGGAGTGAAACCCCAAAAACACCGGAAATGGTTGAAAAGTTGGTATTAAGTAATGATTATATACCTGGTGGAATGCAAATCCTGTTTCATTTGGAAAAACCAGTAGGAGTGGTCAGGGGAGCTAAAGACGAATACGAAAATGCTCCGATAATGGATATTGGACCGCTCGCGATCATCCCTGAATATCAAGGAAAAGGTCTAGGAAGACTCCTATTAAGAGCCGCGCTTCAATTTGCGAAAGAGAAATCCTATAATCGTTCTATTCTTTCAGTAAACGGAGAAAACGAAAGGGCAAAATCGTTGTATCTTCAAGAGGGCTTTCAGGAAGTGGAGGGCTTCGTCTGCTATGAATATTTATTAAAAGGTAGCGATTAAGGGTCAATTTGACAATAAACAGAACAGAAACTAGCAAATTGGTCACAAGAGTATCTTGTACACAAACACAAGTCCTTGCCTCTATAATAAAAAGAGGGTAAGCTAAGAAAAACGAAATGGGGGATGAAAAATGGCACTTGATGTTTCAAAATTAGGGCTACCGTATTTTAGCTTAGATGCTGCTGCAGTTGACAAAAGTCCAAGTGAAATGGTGATTACTGATAACAATGGTGAAAACTACTACATAGTAAATAGGGAAGTATATGAAGACGGTCCGCAACAACAAGGATATAAAATTGTTGTAAACGAAGGAGAATAACCTGCTACCTTGGAAGACTTCCTAAAAAACTAATCAAACGTTTGACTATATCTCTGTAAACCTTGGTAGAGAAGGTCTGAAGAGACCAATCAAACGTTTGATTGGAAATGATTACTTTAATGGAATCCAAATTTCAGAGTAGTAATCCGGTTTCCATGGTTCTCCTGCTGAATAGACTTCTATTTCCGGGAATCCGGCAGGTTCATAGTGGCTGGAAGGGAACCACTCTGAGTAAATTTGCTTCCATGCCTTCTGTATCGCCTCCGGCATGGGACCATGTACTTCAAATACGCCCCACTTTGCAGCAGGTAATTCCAGGGTCAATAAACCTTCAGGTGTTGGACCTGCATGCTCTGTTGCAATCCAATAATCCATTAATTGCGAATGACTGTTCCGCTTAGTAACACAAACCCCAAGTATACCTTTAATTCCCCCATTATTTAAGCTGAACAATAAATCGTTGGTTCCATCGGCTTGAACATCCTCCCACATTTTTGGTATTTCTCTTTGGTTCTCGCCATTCTCACAATTAAACACTCGCTTGACACCGACTAAGGAAAAACTTTCTTTTTCAATAATTTTGTAATTCATCGGATCTTCCCCTTTCAATGTTACCTGAATAGACAGGCGGTTGTAAGATTTCAGCTTTCCACGGTTATTTCTCGCTTGACTTGGTGTTAAACCATGCAACCTGCGAAATGCTTTTGAAAAAGCCTCGGGAGTGTCGTAGCCATACTTCAAGGCAATATCAATGATTTTGTTGCTAGTAGTAGATAGTTCCTGTGCTGCAAGTGTTAACCGTCTGCGTCGAAGATATTCACCAATAGTAATTTCCGTTAAGGCAAAAGTAGAGTGTAAAAAGTCCAAAGTCCTTGCCTCAAAAATAAAAAGAAACAATGGCTAACTAGATTTCACTTTCCTCTCATAAACCACTTTCCGTTTCTGTTTGGTAGTGTAAATCCAACCCTCAAGTGTACCCGACCCAAGCAAGACACCTATTAATATCAAAACAAAACCAAGGATATGCGCTAAGGCAATTTTTTCACCAATAAAGAAAAATGCACCAACCAGTGAAAAAAACGGAGTCAGGTTCATATAAATCGAGGCCTCTGTGACTCCGACTTTTTCAATTCCATAATTGTAGAACATATGACCAAGAGCGGTTGCGATAATGGCTGAAGCAAAGAAGGTAATCCAAATTCCAAATGATCCATTTGAAAGAGAGTGTAACCCGCTTGGCTCTTTGACTAGACTAATGATAAAGAGGATGACAGAGCCGATTGCTAGCATATATCCTGTCGTCAGTCGTGGGTCCATCGTTGTTGAAGACTTTTTAATGATAATAAAACTAATCGCTTGGGATAGAATCGATAGGAATACATAGATATCACCAATGGAAATCCCGCTGATGTTGCCGCTGGATTTGACGACAATAAAGGAAACACCGGTAAAACCTAAGATAATCCCAATCATGCGGAAAATGGTAGCCTTGTTTCCAAGAAAAAAGAAGGCAAGAATAGTGGTAAGTAAAGGGCCGAGACCTAGAATCAGTCCTCCATTGGCAGCGGACGTTTCCGTGAGGCCAATCGATAAAAAGTAATGATGGCCAACCACGTTAAATAACCCACCAAAGAAGATATAAACAAACTCTGACCTGGTTGGAATTCTTACTTTTTTAATAAAGTAGAGGACGATAAAAACACAGATACTTGCCGTCATTATCCGAAAGGAGGTAACCGTGATTGGCATAAAGGTCGTTACAAGAACTTTTGTTGCAACCACGTTAAATCCCCAAGAAGCCACAGAAAATATAATTATGAGGTGGTAAAAATAAGCTTGAGATTTCTTCATGTAGTCCTCTTCTTTCCAATATAAAATAAAGAGGGAAGATGATCTTGAAAGAATCTCCCCTCTGAATCCTAATGAGCTTTAGCTTTTGCTGCTTCCATTTTCCGTTGATAGGGCTCTTGGCATGTGCAACTTTCTTGTCCGTGTATATGATGGACGGCCTGGAAGACCAATTTCTTCATAGTGGAATTTTTACGTTCGCCCACTTCTTTATGAACCTTTAGTGATGGGCGGGTATCGGTAACCCCAGCCGCCATATTTGTTGTTAAAGTGGTAACGGCATAACACATACCAAGCTCACGAGCTAAAGCTGCTTCGGTCGATGTGGTCATTCCAACAACGTCCATTCCCCATTGACCGAACACTTGAATTTCAAGTCGAGTTTCATAGCGTGGCCCTTCAACACAAACTAGATTAATATTTTCATTGATAGGTTCCGTAATATCTTTTGCTGCTTCCACGAAGGCTGCTTGGATTTCGGGGCAAAAAGGATCAGTCATATCGACAGAATAATTGCCGTAGGTGTTACTTCTTTTTGTCATGTCAAAATAATTGTCTAAAACACTGATGCTTCCGACCTCGATTTTCGGGTTGATGGCACCAACGGCAGATACACTGATGATGCGTTCGACACCAGCCTTTTTTAAGGCCATCATATTGGCTTTGTAGTTAACAAACGGAGCAAGTGTGCCGTGCTCTTTCCCATGGCGAGGAAGAAAGACAATTTCTTTTCCTTCGCATGTTCCTGTATAGATGGCAACATCGCCGAATTCAGTGGAAACCATTTCTTCCACAACATTTGTAAATAGATCTTGAAATCCTGTACCACCAATAATACCAATTTTCATAAAATTATCTCCTTCTTTGCGATCTGTGATTGTGTGATTCATCTAGTTGGCAAGGTGTGAATCTCATTAGAGTTCAGTACTCGGTAGGTAATTTTTAACTGTAATCAAGCTATTTTCAAAAATAACCTTTGCTACTACCTCAGTTGTGTTTTCATTGGCACAGGTGAGAATATCTTCTTCGCAGTTAATCTTGCGCATAACTGCACCACTGGCTGATTGGGAAAAAGCATCAAATGTATCTGTATAACCGAGCAACAGTTTGCTGGCGATGATCCCAGAATCAGCTTGAATCGCCTCAATGCCATTTTCTGCAGCAATTTGTTGTCCGTGTGAAAGTAACTTTGCTGCACAATACGTATCATCAAGGGCGGCAATGTTTGTGTTTTCGCGTCCAGCAGCCACGATGATTACCCCTGTGTTTAACTCGGCAGCTAATCGAACAGCCTCGTTCATAACGGCACGTGCATTATTCATACAGCCAATAAAAATATGCTTGATTCCAAGTTCTTTTAACGTATGAATGGCTACTGTTCCGTTTGTTGTCCGCATGACAACAAGCTGGTTTTTCACCTCTGCCGTTTCTATTTCTTTTAAGGAAGGGCTGAAATCTGCTATATCGGCAGCTTCACCGGAGACTTGTTCCGCACAAATCATCGTCTCTTCGCGTAAAAAAGAAGGGTTTTCACGCAATGTTTGGTGTTCATCATTGGTTAGCACAATTTTTGAAGCACCTTTTTCTACTAATCTTGTCATCGTCGTGCTCGCACGAATCACATCAATGACCACACAGACAGAAGGGCTGTCTGGCTTTACTTCTTTTGGCATAAACGCTACTTCAAATAACATTTTTTTCATTAGGAAACTTCCTTTATTTAAATGAATTTAGTTGTGATTAAAATAATGGTCACAGAAAGGTTTGCGATCATGAAAATAATGCTGTTTTTCGTAATCTTAATTTGTCGTGAATATGTCCTCTCCCGAAAAGCACCGTAACCGCGGGCTTCCATTGTGATCGCTGTTACGTGAACTCGGCGGAGGGCTCCCATTAATAGCGGCATCGCAAAGCGTTTGAAATTATCCAATTTATGCTTTAATCCCTTTTGTTTTCCTGCCCCGCGAATAATTTGTGCGGATTCAATGATTTTTGCTTCACTTTCCAACGTTGGTATAAAGCGAAGCGCGATAAACAAGGAATAAGCAATTCGATAAGGGATTTTTAAATGCTGTGTTAAAGACAGTACCAAATCACGAGGATCGGTCGTTACCACAAATACAAGTGATGTCAAAAAGACGGTAATCATTCGAAAGGTGACGGCGGTCGCAAAGTCCACCGCCTCCTGATAAATTTCAATTGAGCCAATTGAAAATAGCACCTTACTGCCAGGTAAAAATAATAACTGTAAGATGAAGAACCCTAAACTGAATACCGCTAGCAACCATATCCCTTTGATAATAAATTTAAAGCTTAATCGAGCAAGTAAATTGGCGACTAGAAAAACGGATGAAAATAGAATAAGGTGCGGGAGGGTAGTGCTATAAATGAATGCCAATACTGAAACACAGAGCATCCACAGAATTTTATTTAGTGGGTCTACTTTGTGAAGAAAGGAGTTTCCCGGCTGATATTGAAAGCTCATATGGCTTGTTCACCTACAAATCTCATCTCATTTTTAAATTGTTCAATCGTAATAATGCCTTGTTCAAGATGGTTTTTAGTTAATTTTTTCGCTAAGGTTGAAACGGGTGGTTCAAGTAAGGATGCCTTCCGTAATAGCTCATCCTGGAGGAAAAGGTCACGGACGCTCCCATCATAGACCAACTCACTTGAATGCATAACTATCGCCTTTGTTGCCCATTTACAGACAAGGCGGATATCATGGGTAATCATGATAACGGTCTTACCCTGCTGATTCAGTTTGTGGCACAACTCTAATAATTTGGTGGCACTAGCATAATCCTGCCCGGTTGTCGGTTCATCTAATATGACAATGTCTTGTCCAAGAATGAGCGAAGAGACCACACTTAAGCGACGTTTTTCTCCCCCACTTAGCATAAAGGGATTTTTTTCCTTGGAATCTACTAGATTAATAAGTTCTAAAGCACTTAGTCCTTTTTTTACAATCTCATCAGGCAATTTTTCATCCTTTTTCATTCCATTTCGAACCCGCAGACTATAAATCGTTTCGTCAAATACATTGTCTGTTACAAATTGATGTTCCGGGTTTTGAAAAACGAACCCGATTTGTTCGGACATTTCCAAAAGTGACTTCTTTGAAATATCCTGTCCGTTTACAAATACTTTCTTTTTCTTAGGCGGAAGGATCCCCATTAAATGTTTGATTAAGGTTGTTTTTCCAGAACCATTGGTTCCCAAGATGGCAACAAAATCGCCTTTTTTGATGGAAAAACTAACATTATTAAGCGCCTTTGTACCGTTTTTGTAGGTATAATCTAAATTTCGAACAGCGATGACTTCTTCACGGCTGGCTTCTTCTTGTATCACTGCTGTTTGTGAAGGCGTTGATTGCCAGAAACCCTTCATTTGGTTATAGGCAGAATGGATGGATATCGGGAATTCTTTAAAGTTAAAGCCATCCTCAGCTAATGAATAGGCTAATTCTGATACTTCAGGGATCCATAATCCTAAATCCATGAGTTTCTTTCCATCCTTTTGCAGGACTTCAAGTGGGGGAGCATCAGCAATGATTTGTCCTTGATCCATGACAACAAGTCTGTCAACAAGATGGATCAGGTCATCGATTTTACTTTCCACGACCACAATGGTATGCTGCTTTTCCTTGTGGATTTTCTCTAAAAGGTCAAAAATTTCTTTTGTCGCTTGTGGATCAAGGTTTGCCGTTGCATTATCAAATACTAAAATTTTCGGCTGCATCGATAGAATTGCCGCAACACCAACCTTTTGTTTTTGACCGCCAGAAAGCTCAAATACTTTGCGATGTTCAAAGCCAGAAAGACTCACTTCGTTAAGTGAGTCCTTTACACGTTTTTTCACTTCAAAAGGATCGACCATTAGATTTTCTGGGGCAAACGCTACTTCATCTTCTACATAAATATTGCATAGCTGTGCCTCGGGATCTTGGAAAACCATTCCGATACTACTTGCCATATCTTTTAGCTCTAATTCATAGACGTCTTTTCCATCTACAATGACTTCTCCCGCTAATTGGCCGCCAAGGACATTCGGAATAATCCCGTTAAATGTTTGGCATAACGTTGTTTTACCAGCTCCACTTGGTCCTACAAGAAGGACAAACTCACCTGGTTTGACATGGAAGGACACGTCGTTGAGAACGGGACTTTCTTGGTTTTCATATGCATATGTTAAATTTTTAAGTTCAATGGCATAGGTCATTTAGGAACATCTCCTCAGGCAGATTTTTTCGTAGAAATGTTAAACCCATTTAAGATGCCCGTCTTCGATAAGGTATCTCCTAAAATCTTACTAATCCACCCTGAAAGAATGACTCCGCTTAGACAGCGAACAAGGAAAGCGGTAATCATAACCATAACTCCCCAGTTGATATAGCCAAACCAGAATCCGGCGATGACAAACCAAATCGGCATTGAAGTAAAACCAGCAATGGATAAAGTAATAAAGTCATAGCGACGATATTTGAAAAAGGCAAAGGCAACTTCGATTCCGACTCCATATGAAGAGGCGGCAACCATGGAAATTAAACCATTTGGATTTCCGGCAAGAATTTGGACAACCCCACTAATAAGGCAAGTGACTAGAGCTGCACCAGGTTTTCTTATTATGTACATAGCCAATACACCATGAATTGTAAATAAGCCGATAATAACCGATGTTAAAATAGGTCCGCCCATCGCGGTTAAAACTTGATTTAATAATGCTACATAAGTCATAGCAATTCCATGAACGATAGCGAGAATGGCCATTAATACTATATCAAGTGTGCTAAGCCCTTTCTTCTGCTTCTTACCTTTATAAACTGCTGCTGTTGCTTCCATTTTTCTTTTCCCCCTTGTTTTTTCTGCATACTCTCTCTGGTTGTTCCAAATAAAAAAGGTCTAGAAAAGTAGCATTTCTCTACCTTCCAGACCTATAAAGTCAAAGTTATTTTAATATTTCTCACGTTAGATCACGAAAGAGAATATCAAATTTTAGCTACGGCCAAAAATGCCGAAACCATTACTTTAACTCATAGTCTAGTTCTTAATGGGAACTTAGGTAGAGACGCTCAGACCATATTACCGAGCTTATATGAGTACGTATTTAATTATTACTATCACAATATAACAAACTATAATTCTGTTTACAACAAAAAAGTGAACGTTTTTTAAAAAAAGTAAAAAATTGTTCGTGTTTTGCGTTGGTTAAATGCAAAATCATTATTGAAATCAGGGTTAAGTTACCTTTTTTGGAGATTGAAGAGTTTCTTTTCAATGCAAGAAGCTGGGGCGGGGGGACCTATAGGAATGAGGGGATAGTCGGTTACTTACTAATTACAAAACTACTCATAGTAGTTTAAGAATATAGGGCGATACCGACTAACCCTGAAAGTAAAATAATATAAACGGGGTTCCAGCGGAGTTTTAATAAGGCAAATAAGGATAATCCAAAGATAATCAAAGTGCTTATAGAACGAAAGGAAATCGCCAGTGTAATCAGGTTATTGGAAAGGGCAAAGCTTATTGCTGCAAAGATAATTAAACTTGTGACAATGGGCTTTAATCCATAAAACATAGATTCAACAACTGGATTATGATGTAACTTAATAAAAAAAGTAGCGACCGTAATAACCAAAATAATCGAGGGAAGCAGCATCGCGAGGGCAGAAACGATGGCTCCGTTAAGCCCGGCTGCGGAATAGCCAACTAGAATCGCACTATTGGCTGCGATGGGACCTGGAGACATTCCGGCAATAGCAATCATATTTGTTAAGCTTTCCGCAGACATCCATCCGTATTCTGTAGCTGCTGATTCAATAAAAGGCATCATCGCATATCCCCCGCCAAAGGAGACAAAGCCCATTAAAAAAAACGTTTGAAATAATTCCCATAATACCATTCTTATCTCTCCTTGTTCTTAGATGCCAGCGCCCATATAATAATCGGGATTGTTTGTCGGATCTTCTTCCTCTTTTTGTTTTAAATCGACGGTATAGCCGATTTTTCTTTTAATATGGACAATTATGATACCTATTAGAGCTCCAATCAGAATGGCAACTGCAGGATGGATGAAAAATAATGAAGGAACCCCCAGGAGCACAATGAAGAATGTGGTTTTATCGACAATGGCTGTTTTGCCGATTTTGATTGCAGCATAAACAATGATGGCGACAATGGTCACTCTTATCGAGATAAAGGCTGCTTCTAACTTTGGATTATCTTGGATATGGAAATAGGATATCCCTAACAGTAAAACAATGATAAAAGTTGGCAACGAAACACCAATCATCGCTGCGAGTGCCCCTTTTTTTCCACCAATTCTGTGACCAATGAATGTTGCTGCGTTAACAGCAACTGCTCCTGGGATGGTTTGAGATAAGGCAATGATTTCCGTAATATCGGTGCTTGTTAACCATTTCCTCCTTTCGACGATCTCCTTTACGATTAAAGGGATCATTGCATAGCCCCCGCCAAACGTCACCGGACTAATCTTAAAAAAGGTCCAAAAAATTTGAAACAACATTCTCCACTTCACCTTCATTTTTATCCTTCTTTCTCTCTATCTATCTATGTAATGAAAACGGACATTTTAGTAAAAATCATCTACTAAACACTCTATATAATACGTTACCAAAAGAAGGTAGATGGGTAAATAGCAAGAAATGTAAGTTATAGGTCTTTTCGCAGTACCTTTTTGGTGCCTGTCACCGCTCGTGGACAGTGTCCACCTGAGGCGGACATTTTCTAAATAAAAATGCAAAAGGACCTCACTGGGGGTCCTTTTGCTGTTTTAATGCTCATCAATAACTAGTAAATCAAGGGTGAAAATAGTGCCTAACAGATCCTTTTCCATCTTCGATTTCTACCTCTACGTAAGCACCATTGATAAAGGTAATTTGGGGTGGAATATGGCCGCAGTCTATGTCATAGATAATGGGAATTTCGAGTTATTCAGCAAGATCTTGATAAACATCCTCTACTGTATAGTTCTCTACAGGCATGTTGGCGGGACTTCGACCAAACATCAGGCCGGAGCAATGGTCGAACCAGCCGGCTAACTTCATCTGTACTAGTGTTCTTCGCAAGTCAGTCGTAGTCATATCACAGTTTTCAAAATACCAAATGAGTGGCTCTCCCTGGAGATGTTGTTTTCTAAAGTTTTGCACATCACCATAGGGTGTACCAATCAGATGTCTAATGATATCGATACAGCCGCCAAGTACGCGACCATTTAATTTCTCTCTCCGGTTTGAAATAGTTTTCCAAGAGGTTGGTTCGGTTAAATGAAAAACACAGGAAGTTGGATTATCGTGCTGCCATTCCTTTTGAAATTTTTCTGATGAATGCTGAAGGACAGATTCTCCCTTTTTCGTCGCTAAAACGGACTGCCACATGGCTGTTGTAGCATCCGAGAATTCTCCCCTTAAATCGATAAGATTGGTTCCATGGGCTGTGGCTATACCGGTCTTTAAGGTAATGGCCAGCAATAACATGCTCGTATCTGAGTAGCCTAACACCCACTTGTTTTTAATATTTTCATAGTCAATATGTTCAAGAATCTCAAATAATAGCTCGCCGCCCCATGGTGGAATAATAATATCAATTTCATTGTTCGCCATCATCGCATTGAACTCGGCGGCACGTTTCACTGCTGGTGCTGATTTTGCTTTGCTTTGAGTCCAAACAGTCTCACCGCAGCTAGTCTGGTACCCTTCCTTCTCCAACCTACTACAAGCAAGTGTAACTAGTTTATGCAAGCCTGTCGGAACACCGGATGATGGTGCAGTTACTCCAATAGTTGCTCCCATTTTTAAATGAGGATAAATAATCATTGCAATCCCCCTAATAGCTTTTACATGATTTTATCAAAAGGATTAAAGTTAAACCATATGTTAAACTAAACTCATTGATTAATTTAGGAGAGATAAGATGGAAAAAAAGTTAGATCATATTGGTATTGCTGTCCGCAATATTGAAAATAGCATTAATTTTTATGTGAATGTATTATCGGGAATCCTAATCGACCAGTACATAAGTGAGGCAATCGGCGTTGAAAGTGAAGTTGCGATACTGGAAGTTAATGGGGATCGGATTGAATTGTTGGCTCCAACTAACAATACCACCTCTCCAATTGCCCGTTTTATCAAACAAAAGGGGAAAGGCGTTCACCATATTGCATACCGGGTAGAAGATTTGGATCGGGCTTTAGTGGAACTTGAGCATCAAGGGATCCGAACGTTAGAAGGGACACTGCGAACGAATAAACACGGAAGACGGTTAATTTATCTGAATCCAGCGGATACAGAAGGCACAATCATTGAGTATTGTGATTACCCAACAAGTGTTCATTGTGTAAAGTTAGATTGATTACCCATGAAAAAAGAATTCTTTTGCTATATAATGAACTCAAACTGCATAGATTACTAAGATGGATAAGTTATTTAGACAATATATAAGATTAAATTTCATTTGCAACAGGAGGATTACGTAGAATGTCATCACAAGGGACGTTTAATGGTGTCGGTGGAGCAGAACTTTTTTTTAGAGTGCTCGAACCATTAACAGCTCCAAAAGCAGCTATTATTTTAATACACGGACATGGCGACCATAGTGGCGGGCTTCAGAATATAAGCGAAAGCTTGGTCAAAAATAAATATATCGTTTATGCCTTTGATTTACGCGGGCATGGACAAAGCTCGGGAAAAAGGGGATTTATTCGGAGCTGGGATGAATTTAGAGGAGATTTGCATGAGTTTCGCAAGCTCGTTGCGCTAGATCAACCAGAGCTTCCTTTGTATATTATAGGTCATAGTTTAGGTGGCTTGATTACCCTCGATTACTCACTTGATTACAGTGAGGGGATCGATGGAATTGTTGCGATATCGCCTGGCATCTCATATGAAGTAACACGGTTGGAAAAATTAGGGATTTCCTTAATGGGTAGGATTAAACCAGATTATAGTATTAATAAATCGGGAAACCTCCAACTTGTTGCGCGGGATTCTTCAAAGTTTACTAAATATTATTCTGACGTGTTGCGACATAATACGGTTACACCTGGTTTGGGACGTGGTTTGATTCAAGCAATATCACTTGTTTTAGAGCATCCGCAGTCACTTAAGTTGCCATTATTGCTGCAATACGGACTTGCTGATAAAATTACTCCGCCAACAAAGCTAAGACAATTCTTTAACTTAATTGCCTCAGAGGATAAACAGGCAATTGAGTATGCTTCTGCCAAGCATCGTCCGTTTGATGAAGTGGGCAAGAAAAAATTCTTAGGGGATTTGGTCGGTTGGTTAGACCAACAGGTTGCTGAGAATCAACAGGTACTGTATAAAGTAGGTCGAATATAGAATGAAATAAACCCCAATTTCCGTTGGGAACGGTATTGGGGTTTTTTTATTTATGTATTTTTGCATTTCCTTCAAAGTCTTAACTACCATTGGAAAATAATCCGCATTGCATCTATGTGAAAGTCCGCTTCGATGTCTCTATTTTGTATTACCCTCATTTTTGTAAAATTTACTTTGCTAACATGTCAGATTGTGGAATTAGAGATATAATCAGTATAGATAAGTGAAAAAGGAGAATTCCATCTTATGTTTAGTTTCTTAAAAAGTTCTAAATTAAAAAAAGATGATTTAAAAGGCATTGCAAAATTAATGTATCAGGATGTATCAGAGGACCCCTGGGATCAAGAAAACCTAAATAAAAGAAATTTAGACTTCACTATTGAAAGCATCCGTTATATTGATATGTATACGAAAAGATTAATGAATACGGAGTTTGGTACTGAACTGTTAAATAATCATTTTGATAATTTTGTGACCCGATTAGGTGCGTATATTGGCGAGGTTATCAAAAATAATAGTAAGCAGGACTTTAACTGGTATGAGTCTGATTCTGTATACAATTATTCTCCTAATCTTAAAGGTGTGGATAGAGATACCAAATCACAAAGCGTTCTTTATTCTAAAAACAGGGATATTGTGATATTACCTTTGAATGAGGTATCGCAATTCTTGAAAGGTACTTCCTCATATAGCAATTTTCTTACATATGTTGAAGAAACGATAAAGCAAAATTCTTAAATACTGGTATCACGAAAATTCAAGGTGAAAAGTTTGTAACAAAGGAGACAAGTATGGAACAAACTAAATACAAACTAAACCAAATAACAGATTATATTAACGAGCTTCTGAGTAATAACGAGGGTGTTGGATTAAGCGTTGCTATTGTTAAAGACTCAGACATTATCTATTCTAAAGGTTTTGGGTACTCGCAGATTCAACCGGTAAACCGATCTATTGATGGTGATACTGTGATGAGCATTCAAAGTATTTCTAAGAATTTTATGGCACTCTCTATTATGCAGCTGGTGGAAAAGAACCTGGTTTCATTGGATCATCCTGTTGTTAACTACTTGCCATCCTTCAGAACAAAAAATACAGATGAGAGTGACACCATCACGATACGGCATTTGTTATCCCACACTGCAGGCTTTCCCACAAACTTAGGGATTGCCAATATGATTGCTCCGAATGTGAAAGAAATTTTTTCGGATACACCCACAGAATTCCAAGAAGCATTAGACTATTATAACCTTACTGAAGAAGAGATTAGTAGGATAGAAACGCGAGAAGATATAACGAAGTGGTTTGAAAAAGTAGAGTTGGATTATCCAGTAGGGATGGGATGGAATTATTGCACAGATGCATATGTGATCCTTGCTGATTTGTTTGAAAAAGTGACAGGTTGCGAGTGGGAAACCTATCTTAGAGATGAAATCCTCACCCCCTTGGATATGAATCGAACAACTAGTGATTCACAACTCGTCGAAAAAGATAAGAACTGTGCAAGATATTATTTAGGTAATGATAAGATAGAAACCCCTTTTCCAATTAACCCAATCTCTGCTCCTATTGGTTACTTGTATTCAACCGCAAATGATTTAGGAAAATACATACGATTCCATATGAATAAAAAACCCGAAATTTTACGTTCCAATCTCATTGAAGAAATGCAAAATCCTATTCATCTTGTCAGTGAAGATTGGCAGTTTGAAAGTGATGTCAGAAGCTATGGACTCGCATGGTTTACCGACATCTATAGAGGATATAGAAAAGTTGAACATGGAGGCGGTCAACTAGCTGTTAGATCACTGATATCAATGGTGCCGGAACTAAATTTGGGAGTGGTGATTTTACTAAATTTTGATGGAACGATTCATCATGATATTTGTAAAAAAATCATTGATGTTTTCATAGACTTCTAAAATAGTGTTTGAATACATGGGTGTGTTGAACCCAATAAGTAAAATTTTTAATGGAGTGATGTACTATCAAAGTCCTGTTTATATGTAGCAAAAACAAATGGAGGAGTCCGACAGCGGAAAAGGTATTTCATAACTTTAATGGCTTGGATGTAAGGTCAGCTGGTACAGAAGCTGCTGCAAGGATTAAAGTTTCAAATGGACACATTGGATGGGCAGACGTGATTTTTGTAATGGAGAAAAAACATATAAGACGCTTAAAAGACAGGTTTGGTCCAATGCTAAATAATAAAAGGATTTGGAACTTAGACATCCCTGACGATTATGGTTATATGGACGAAGAATTAATAGAAATTTTGAAAAATAGAGTGTCAGAATATATAAATATTCCAGAGTAGAATACCGTTACTATTGGAAGTAAGGGATTAGATTGGTAATAGTTTTTTAACCAAGTGAGTTGAAAAAGACTTTCTCATTAGGAAACTAAAACGAGGTTTTCTAAATTGATAAATAAAAGGGGGATTAGAATTGTCTTTAAAGGTCGGAGATATAATTACATTTGAAAGAACTTTTACAGTCAGGGATGTTGAATTATTTACTGAGATTTCAGGAGATGAAGGGATTCATCATAGAACCCCGGATGAACAGGGAAGACTTGTGATTCAAGGATTGTTAACGGCAACGCTGCCAACAAAAGTTGGTGGTGATAATAACGTATTGGCACGGAATATGAATTTTGAGTTTCTAAGACCAGTATATACAGGGGATACAATACTTTGTGAAGTAAAAATTGAAAAATACGAAAGGAATGAAAAGAATAAAACAGCTATTATCGCGTCCTTTTTATGTAAAAATCAGAATGAAAAGGAAGTACTAAAAGGAAATTTTTCAGGTGTAATAATATAGCATTTTTATACTAAATAAGTGTTGATCCAAGAAGGATTAACGCTTATTTTATGGATTAATGCTCATTTATTACCTGAAAAGGCAAAAGAACTTTTGGAAGTCACACTATGATTCGATTTAACAAACGTGAAAGTGCTTAAAGTAGGATCATTTCCAGGCCAGTTTGTTATAAAACAGGCCAGTGTTGGTACATGCTTCTGGCCGTAATCAGATATTATACGAACGGAAGGTTTTTAATATATCTTTATAACAAATGTGTAAATTTACAATAACTTTACTTCTTTGTTACTGAAATTGGATTAATATTGAAGTATATGTTTAATAAATTGAAAAGAGGGAGAATGAATGGCAGGGAAAGCACTTGAAATACAATCTTTAACGAAAAAAATTAAGGATAAAGTAATTGTTGACAATGTTAGCCTCTCCATTGAAAAAGGAGAAATCTTTGGACTGCTCGGCCCTAATGGTGCAGGAAAAACGACCATTATCCGTATGATTGTAAGCTTGATAGGTCGTACGCAAGGTAGCGTATTTGTGAATGGTTATAATTTGGATACTCAATTTAAAGAATCAATGAGTGAAATTGGTGCGATTGTTGAGAATCCAGAGTTCTATAAGTACTTGAGCGGTTATAAAAATTTAAAGCACTACGCCAATATGGCAAAACAAAAAATCTCTGAGGAACGAATCCAGGAAGTAATTAGGGTTGCAGATCTTGAAGAAGCGATTCATCAAAAAGTGAAAACCTATTCACTCGGGATGCGGCAAAGGCTTGGCGTTTCGCAAGCGCTGCTGCATAGCCCATCACTTCTGATCCTAGATGAGCCGACAAATGGGCTGGATCCTCAAGGGATAAGAGAATTTAGGGAATACTTGCGTTCAATTACAAAAGAGGGAATTTCTGTCCTCGTATCCTCTCATTTATTGTCTGAAATGCAGCTAATGTGTGATCGGTATGCGATTATTGAAAAGGGGAAGCTTATTCATATTTCTTCGATTAATCTGTTAAACGATCAAAATCAGGAAGTACATACTGTCATGTTTGAGGTAAGCGATTTGGAAATGGCTCTCCAGCTTCTCAGTGAAAACAATCTAGGGGTTGATTTCAAGAAGGTGGACCGGAATCAGTTTTCGGTAATCCTGGATAAGGTATCGATTGCTGCTGCCAATCGGTTATTGGTAAAGAACAATGTCGACGTATTTGCTATTCATACAGTAACAACCACGCTTGAGGACCGGTTCCTGGAATTAACCGGCAAAGGGAGTCAGGAGGTAAAAACGAGTGTTATTGTTAATTAAAAATGAATTAGGGAAGATATTTGGAAAGAAAGCTAGTTGGATTTATATGCTATTCATCGTAATTGCGGTGGCTCTTGGAGGGATTCTTCAGGATCGAATGGGTGAGGAACCTAACAATAATTGGCGCGAGGAAACCCAGGCCACTGTGAACCAACTGCAGCAGGATTTAGAAGCGGCTCCAGAAGAAGAAAAAGAATGGATGGCTGCCGAACTTAATCGGCAGCAGGGCTATCTCGATGAGAATATTAATCCAAATGCAAAGAGTAATTGGCATTTTATGAATATGACTGTGTATGGTGTCACTATGCTGGTCACGCTTTTTGCTGTTATCGTAAGCAGTGCAAGTGTATCCTCGGAATTTTCCGATGGGACGATAAAACAACTACTAATCAGGCCGCATGAGAGATGGGTCATTCTTTTGTCAAAGTATTTATCGGTGATCATCTACTCCTTGATGTTGCTGATTGTCCTCATTCTTGCAGGTTTCCTTACAGGCTTGATTCTTTTCGACAGCGTGGATTTTAACACTAAATTCTTTGAAGCCACACTTGAAGGACAGAAAGTAGCCGAGTTGGGACCACAATTTTTCTTGAAGACCGTGTATTACTTGCCAAGTCTTTTGATTCTCATCACGATTTCCTTTATGTTATCCACTTTGTTTAAGAGTCAGGCTCTGGCAGTGGGAATCGGAATTTTTGTTTTATTTTTATCTTCAACATTGGGTGGGCTCATAGTGTTTCTCGCCGAAAAGTATACATGGGCCAAATTTTTAATTTTCCCTCATATGGATCTTACAGTATATGCACTACAAGACAAAATACTCGGGGATGTAACACTTCCAGTCTCCTTACTAACCTTGGCCGTGTACTATATCATTTTCATTGCCCTAACGTTTACAATTTTCCAAAAACGGGATGTTAGTATTTAGATTGGTGAAACTTAGTACTCTAGCGTGCCGCTGATCTAGGCGGCATGTTTTTATTTTTTTGATAAAAGTGGCTGAATGGGCATAGGAACTACCTATCTATATATAAATTATTTAGGCTTTGAAATGGATTGAGAACATCAGTATTCGGAAAATATGCCTGTATATTATCAAGTTTCTTTAATTGATGCTGTTATACATCTATCCGAACATCATAACGACTCCTCTCCAGGTATTGCAATTCGAATAAAAATAAATGATTTTTTATCACGAAAATAGTTACCAACATATAAAGAATTCGAAGGAGTTACACCTGCTGAAACAGTAATTAAATAAAGGTGATGTCTTAGACTCTTTATTAATTTTGAAGAATTGCACTTAAACTAAAGGGTTTAAGAACCAGCTGCCACTTTTGGTGGCTTTTCTTAGTGTGCTAACTGGCACCCTTTAACTTAATAACAAGTAATAGCTTTATTGTAAAATGAAATATATAGTAATTGCTTAAAGGGGAAAAATAGTGGAAATTAGAATGTTAAATTCATTAGAAGATGCAGAAAAGTATCGTAGCATTAGACTCGAATCTTTAAAAAATATTCCAGAAGCATTCGCTTCCAGTTATGAAGAAGAAAAAGACTTTTCTATTGAAAAATATCATAACGGGTTTCAATCGAACGACTCTTTTACTTACGGAGCTTTTGAGAAAGGTGAACTGGTTGGAATCATTACTTTATATGAAGAAAAGTTATATAAACTAAGACATAGGGCACATATTGGAGCAATGTATGTTTCTGATTCCATAAGAGGTTTAGGAATTGGGAAGGCTTTAATGGAAGAAGCAATAGAGAAAGCAAAAAATATAGAAGGGTTGGAACAGGTATATTTAGCGGTTGTTTCAACAAATGAATCAGCAAAAAAACTTTATTCCTCATTGGGATTTGAATTGTTTGGTACCGAGAAAAAAGGTTTAAGGCTGAAAAATAATATTTATTTTGATGTAGACTTTATGATTATGTATTTGTAAGTGTTATTGCTAACAGGTGAGGGAGTTGAATAACACACTAATAATCCCTAAAAAACATATTCAAAATGCTATCGCGATTCCTCAGTAGAAGGGATTGCGTATTTTTTTGGACATTTAATATTGACCGTTTGATATATTCCATGTAATATATAAATTGCATATGTTAGATATAAATTGCATGCTGTAGGTGAATATATGAAGAATAATGTAAAAATAACTCGAATCAAAACCTCTATAACTCAGGAACAATTAGCCAAAAGAGTAGGAGTAACTAGACAGACAATTGGATTAATTGAGAAAGGAGAATATAATCCTAGTCTTCAACTATGTGTTGCCATTGCTAAAGAACTTAATAAAACTTTAGATGAATTATTTTGGGAGGTCGAGCAATGATGAAATCTTGGATATCATTTTTAATACCAAATGATGAGTATAAGGAAAAAAGAATATTATATTTTTTCTCTGAAGGGGGAATACTCCTTTTCCTTTGCCTAATTGTAGCGGTTTTCTGTAATAAGTATTTTAATATAAGCGAAGGAACACTACTATTGTTTCCGATTGCTATATTCCTCTGTTATATAACCACCAGGTATATAACTTCTGGTATTGAATATACCGATATTGTTACAGATTATGCTTACAAGAAAGAGATAAAGATTATTCTAACAAGGACATCTAGTTTTGTAGTTGGATTTTTACTGTTTTACATATTATTAGTAGGTGTCCCAAGAAACCTAGATGAATGGATAGAAATTATAGGATTATTATTTTTTGTTATCTTACTTTGGTTTTTCTCAAGTTTTATTTCACTAAATAAATCCTATAAGAAAAATAAGGAATTATTATAATAGGAGATTGTGAACAGAACTTATACCGCTCATTGAAAATAAATATCGGACATTGAAAGACCATACGGCAATAGAAGGAATTTCCTTAGGAGGACTAATTTCCGTCTATGCAATGTGTCGTTATCCACATATATTCAAAAACATGGTAGGATTGTCTTCTGCATTTTTCCGTAACCAGGAGGAAATCGAGAAGTTAATACAGGATACTGATATTGGTTTGTCATTGATTGAAAGTATTTATTTAGACTGCGAAACGAGCGAAGCTAAAGACGAAGATATAATAAATAAGGAATTTACCGCTTCAAATAGGACCGTTTATGAAATTCTTAAAAAGAAAATACCTCATGCAAGGTTTGAAATCATTAATTATTTTCCTTTTTAAGGTCCACTAATTAAATAATACTTGAGGAGTGTAGCGTTGTGAAGTCTGCATTAATACTTGGGGGAACTCAATTTGTTGGAAAAAGGCTGGTACAATTATTAATAGATGAAGGGGTCGACGTGACCATTGCAACCAGAGGAAAGACACCCGATTCCTTTGGTGATCGTGTCTCTCGATTGATCATTGACCGTGAAGATTCTTACTCTATCAATCAAGCGTTTATTGATAAGAAGTGGGACATTGTCTATGACCAAACATGCTATTCCTCTCAGGAAGCCCTGGATACATTGAACGCACTGGAGGGGAAAGTCCGGAAATATGTGTTTACTTCAAGTCAGGCTGTGTATGATTTTGGGGTGAATCATAAGGAAGAAGACTTCAATCCATTAGAATATCAACCTATTTTAAAAGGAAGAAGAGATTATAGTGGCTATGTCGGATATCAAGAAGCAAAGCGTGCAGCAGAAGCGATTCTTTTTCAGCATGCAAAAGTTCCTGTAGTTGCCGTTCGTTTCCCAATTATTATCGGGAAAGATGACTATACTAATCGTTTATACTTCCACGTTGAGCATGTAAACGAGGGAAAGGCGATGTTCATCGAAAACCCTGACTATAGGTATAGTTTCATTGATTCAGAGGAAGCAGCGGAGTTTTTACTCAGTATGGGAAAAACGGAATATGAAGGGCCGATTAATCCGGGTTCTGAAGAAGATATAAGTTTAAGGGAACTAGTTACATTTATTGAGGACATTACAGGGAAGAAAGCGAGTTTACAGGTAGATGGTACCCCTTCTCCTTACAACTTGCCAGGATCGTGGTCTGTCAATACTGATCGTGCGGGCTCATTGGGGTACAAGTTTGCAAGATTAAATGAGTTGTTAAAACGACTAATCCTTCACTATTCCTAAAAGTAATTGGGGTTCCTCCCTGGAAATATGACATAGCAAAAAAAAGATCCTAAGGAGGGCTCCAGTTTAGAACAATTTGAAAAAACGCTGATAAAGATATGGATGGACCATTCCATATGGAAGTTAATCGACCATTTTTTATTGTTATTACAGACAATGAATCGGGCATGATATTATTTTTGGGTTCGATTTTCGATCCTCAGGAAGGAAAGTAAAGGTGATATTATGTGGAATATATCGAAAGAAGCGAAGGGGAAATTTATAAAATGTAACCTTCTGCCCATTCATGAATCCGACCAAGACTGGGAAATCGCGCTAAGAGAAGCAAAAGAAGAAGGGGAAGACCTTCATGCGCGTTTAAAAGAAGAGCTTGAAGAAGTAAAAAAGGAATTGTTGCACGTCTTACCAGATTGTTTCATACCGTACGTGGAAAATGGTACTTTAAATCAACCGACATTACCAAATACCGTACGCGAAGATTATTTGCAATGGATTCGAAAAGCAGACAAGGAATTCGAACAATTTTTGGATGCTGCATATGAACATACAAAGCAGGCCGTTACATATTTACCAACTGCGGTTCAAGATGTTTTTGCTGAAAGTTTGCATGATTCAACCATTGAGAGAATTATACGAGAGAAGGAAACACTTCAACTCTACGTCAATACAGAGGGTGGATTTTCATCGAAATCGCTTATTCATTTCACTTTTCAAAATGTCCTAGCTGAAGAAACGGATGAACCAATCCAAGTTGGGCAATGGTTCATTTACAATGAGTTACAGAAAACAGCGGATGGGTTTGCGTTCCGTGTGTTGTTTGAATGTCCAGAGGCTGAGTGGACGATTACGATGAAGAAGCTGGATGCCGAGTATTATTATCATCCGATTGCATATATGATATTGAGAGATGAAGGAAAGATCGAAGAGACCTCACTTTCAGAATACATTGCGCAGTTAAATTTAGATTATCGCTATTGGTTTATTACACCGCATGTGAAGTGTGCCGTTAAAGGATTTTCGGAAACTATCATATTAGAAAACGGAAAGATAGAATTTAGACAAAATGAAATGGTTGTTGAATCAGGGAATGAACGTTTTACGTATAAGTTAGACGAGATTAATCCAATCACGTTCATTTATACGGACGTTTATGAAGATCCATATGCGCGCTTTAGCGAACCCGTACCAACAGAAAAACTCGAAACAGCAGCATTGAGTGATGAGATAGAATTACAAGTACGTGCATGGAATACACTGTATGCTAATCCTGAAGAACTAGCAGACATCATCAATAGTGTATTATGGAAAATGGACATCACAGAAGAAAATGAAATGATGCTAAGTATTTATGCGAGTCATTTTTATAAAAAAGGGATTTTGTCAGAAGCGGTCATCAAAAAGTATCGCATACTAATTGATTAGCAATATGTTTAATGGTTTAGATGAGTTGCCTTCACTTTTCCTAAACTGTTGCTTCTTTTAATTGACGAATTAACGTGAAGCGGATGTAAAAATGATCCTAAGGATAAACCTCTAGGATCATTTTTTGTTTGGCCTGACACCAAACAAACTAACATGTTCTAATTATTGATTTTTTCCCATTCTGATTTAAGTATCCCCATATTAATCCGATCAGAATATACTCCATCCCGATATACCGCTGAGCGAACTCGCCCTTCTACTACAAAACCCGCCTTCTCATAGGCACGGATTGCCCGACCATTATAGCTAATTACATCTAGGCCAACCCTGTTTAGATTCAATTCGTGAAAGGCATAACGGAGGATGAGCTGCAATGCTTCGCTTCCATAGCCCTTATTTTGATTTGGACGATCTCCAATCCCAATTGCCAATAATCCAGACTGATTATTCCATTCGATTGAATGAATAACCACAAAGCCTATTAATGCATCATCCTCAATGGTTCGCAACCGAAAGTATTTCGAACCTGAACTGCGCTTACTTTCTTCTTCAAGTTGTTCAATTGAACGAGGATAAGCAATGTCAGTATCGAGATTTCTTAAGTAATCCGCATCCTCTTCCCAATTTGCCATTACCTCTAGATCCTCGTTTCTAGGCGCAGTTAGTTTTACTAGTTTTCCTGTAAAAAGATTTATAGTTTTAGTCATATTTTTCTCCCCTTATTTTAATTGCCCAACTACTAGGATGCCTTGAAACAGTAAGTTACGCAATAATCTATCCCCTTTAGTCTTATAATCTCATTTTACTTTCTCAGGATGAACACAGCCACCATTTTTTACAATATCCTCCAAGAATTTGACTCTCGTGATCTCAAGTAAGTGATATAATTTGGTTATTAATCTAGTTATAGTAGAGGACAGACGGATGTTAAATATTAGGAACATCATTTTCAGCCTATTTTTTATATAAAAAAGTAGAGTAAGGAATTTAAACGAACGAGGTATCTATTCCACTATTTAGGAGTGCTAATTCATGGAAACGTTACTCAAGTATCAAGGTGATTTATCAAATAAGTTCTGGAAAATTAATGTTACAGGAAACTCATATACTGTTACATATGGAAAAGTCGGTACGGTTGGAGCTGTGAAGACAAAAGCATTTGAATCGGAGGAAATCTGCCAAAAAGAAGCTAATAAACTAATTAAATCCAAGTTAAAAAAGGGATATGTTGTGGCAGATACATCTGAAAATGTAATAAAAGAAAGTATGATGACAGAGGCCCTTTTTTGGGAGTTACTAGAGAAGGCCAAGAAAAAAGGGGAAGATCCTGATGAGCAGCTTGAGTGGTTAATAAGCCATTTGTCTAGAAAGTCGGTCAAGGATATTGTCATGTTTGATTACATTTTCAACCAATATTATTACAAATCGTACACCTCAAATTTATGGGCAGCGGCTTATATTGTCATGGGAGGATGTTCGGATGATTCCTTCGACTATTTTAGGGCTTGGCTACTTTATCTAGGAAAGGAAACTTATGAAACGATTATAAAAGATCCCGAAAAAATTATTCCTCACCTTAAGCATTTAGAGGAAGATGGGGATGTCCCAGAGTTTGAGGACCTGTTGTATGTTGCTAGTATGGCGTTTGAAGAGAAAACTGGATATGATGATCAGCATTACTACAATATATACAAACAACTCTCAGAGGATAAATATGTCCAACCCGAAATGGAATTTGATTGGGACGAGGATGATGAAGATGGGCTAAGTAGTAAATTTCCTCTATTGTGGGAAAGGTTTAGTGAAAATCCTCTAGGATAACTATTGATAATTTATCTATTTTCGGATTGAAAATCATGCATCTTATTTTCATTAAGGTTAGAATTTTCGCTAAAGATAATCTTGGTTCTAAGGATGTCCTAGTTAACAAAAAGACGTGAGGTGTTTTTTATGTTGGATAAAATTAAAGGTGCGTTATTTGGATTTGCGATTGGTGACGCGTTAGGTGGAACAACTGAATTTTTAACTAAAAGAGAAATCAGCGACAGATATGGAGTAGTCAAGAACATCGTTGGTGGTGGTGTCTGGAACCTTGAAAAAGGAGAGACAACAGACGACACAGCGATGACCTTGGCCGTGGGCTGGGGGATTTTAAAGGATCCACAAAACCCTATCTGTCCAATCGGCGATGGATTTTTAAAATGGTATGCTTCGGGACCAAAGGATATTGGAATTATAATCCGAACGGTCTTAAGTCATTACAAGGGAGATTGGTTTGAAGATGCCAAAAAGGCACATTTTGACTATCTAAATGAACTTTCAGCTGGAAACGGTTCGCTCATGCGATGCTTACCCGTTGCACTTGCCTACAATGATTTGGATGAAGTCGAAGCCAATACAAGAAAACAATCAAAAATGACTCACTTTGATTCGCTAGCAGATGAAGCCTGTATAATCTACAACCGAATTGCCTATCAAGTCTTGCATGGAAAAGAACTTAAAAAAGCAATCAAGGATGAAATTCAAGGAACCATTTATGAAACAGCTTTAACTGGTGAAAAACCTACGTGTCTTCCAGATGGATTTGTTGTTAATACCATGAAGTGGGTTTTATACTGGTTGCTAACTAGTGACTCCTACTTGGATGTAGTGATTGGTGCCGCTAATGAGGGGCATGATACGGATACTGTAGCAGCGATTGCTGGAGGATTGGCCGGATTGGCTTGTGGTTTTGACGCGATACCAAGGGAGTATAGTGATCTGTTATTAGTAAAAGATGAATTATTGAGTTTAGCTTTGGAATTAAATAGTCTGAGAAGTAAGTAGAGGGATGATTCGGGGGGGTGGACAGGAAAGTCCTGTCCAACTTAGCCCCGCATTCAACCAGCTATAGGAAAATCAAAACAGTTCCCTCGCCAATAATCGATACACATTCAACCGTTTTTCTTGAGTATGCAGGATGCTGCAAATCATTGCTTCATCAAATCCATAGTGTTCCTGCTCTTCCTGTAACCTTGTGGCGATTTCTTTGACAGGTCCCACCAAATGCAGCTTCCGATTTGCTTTTATCGTCATTCGGTCCATTTCAGTAAGCGGGTAATCTTTGGCTTCTTCAGGAGTCAGCAATTGTCTGATCCGGCCCTTCATCAACCATAAACGTGAAATATCCTGTGGAGCTGCTTCGTACTCTGCTTCTTCTAGGGTCTCAGCTGTCGTCACCAAGTAGGTTACATTAATCTCTGGCTTTTCCATAAAGGCTGTAGGTTGAAAACTCATTTTGTATGCCTCTAATGTTTCTTTAGTCATTTCGCCATTGAAAAACTGGGCAAACGAATATCCCACGCCCATCCGTCCTGCTTGCACGGCACTGTTTCCACTTGAACCTAATAACCAAGCTTCCGGCAAAACAATATGGGAAGGTGTAGCAATATTTTTATTGTATAGGTCTTCCTCGGGTACCTCATCGTTTATCAATTGCAAGGCAGTCCTCAATTTTTCATACATATTATTCACCATCGGTTGGCGCCCTTCAGATAGAGCATAAATGGAAAAGTTATCACCGCCAGGAGCTCGGCCTACACCAAAATCAATCCGCCCAGGGTAGAAGGCGCTGAGTGTTTTAAACACCTCAGCCAGTTTCAGTGGCGAGTAATGCATCATCATCACACCGCCAGTGCCGATTCGAATCTTATTCGTTCTGGCTGCTAGGTGTGCGGTAATTACTTCAGGAGCAGAGCTTGCAAAAGCGTCTGTTCCATGATGCTCTGCCATCCACATCCGATGGTAGCCCAATTGGTCTGCCAAAATAGCTAGTTCTTCTGCATTTTTTAAAGCGATTGCTGCTGTATTTCCTTTTGTAATGGGTGCTTGATCCAGTACACTTAGTCTCATTCCTGTATCGTCCCTTCCATATCCGTCGTAGACAACATGTCTTGTCCTTCATTTTACTAAAAATAGCATGAGTTGCAAAAATTGAATACCTCATATCATTTAAGGTAAACTGAATTCATACATCTTTTTAAACGACTTTTGTAAATTAAATATTTACATATATACTTAAACCATTAACAACAAGGGAGATAATAACATGACAAAGGTTGATAATATCAGCAATAATAAGGAGTTATCACTAGAACAACCTGAAGAATTACTCAGCGTATTAAAGGCCCGCTATGAGAATAACATGCACCGCCATGAAGGTCTTGAATGGGCTAAAGTCCAGGCAAAGCTGGATGCTAATACTGAAAAACTGTGGTCGCTAATTGAAATGGAAAGAACTGGCGGCGAACCGGATGTTGTTGGTTATGATGAAAAGAAGGATGAATACATTTTTTGTGATTGTTCAGCGGAAAGTCCTAAGGGTCGCAGAAGTATTTGTTACGACCATGAAGCACTAGAAGCAAGAAAAAAACATAAACCAGAAAATAGCGCAATCAATATGGCAACGGCTATGGGAATAGAGATGCTAACAGAACAACAATATCGAGAATTGCAAAAACTTGAAAGTTTCGATTTGAAAACGTCGAGTTGGGTGCAAACACCCGAAGATGTTAGAAAACTCGGTGGTGCCCTTTTCTGCGATTGTCGCTACGGGCAAGTATTCGTTTATCACAACGGTGCGGACTCCTATTATGGTGCCAGAGGATTCCGAGGCTCACTAAGGGTCTAAATTTTTTACCAACAGCATAATTTTGAGAAATGATCACCTAGGAAAAGGCTTTAAGGGTGCACATTCTATAAAGACAAAGAAGCACGCTGAATAATCAGCGTGCTTCTTCGTCTTTAATAATCCGTTTCAATAAAGTCTCTTTCTAAAAATGCCTCGATTACTTCGCTAACCTTAAAGGCAATTTGAGGTGAGTCATAATTTTCAAATACATGTTCGCAGTTACTTTTATAGCTCATTATTTCATCGTAATGGGACATATGGCGTTGAATATCTGCGTCATCAACAGCTAGATCCTTTTGTCTTCTAATGACCGTATCGCGATCGGCATGAAGGAAAATCCGCATGACGCGATCTCCGAACATCTCTTTCAACTTTTCGGTACCTTCCGGATTCAATGTCAAATAGACGAGGTTGTGGTTTTTAAATGCCTCCACAATATCTTGTTCACGGATTCCATAATGAGTTCCATCAATTTCAACCGTTTCGATAAATTCTTGTTGTTCTTGTATCTTCTTGAAGGTTTCTACATTAACAAAGTGGTAATCTTCACCATCTTTTTCATAATGTCGGGGAGAACGTGTAGTGTAAGAGAGAACGGTTTCCATGTCAAATGCGGTAGCTACCATTTTTGCTACGGTTTTTCTGCCAGAGCCATCAGGTCCAGTGTAAATAAATATTTTTTCTTTACCTTTGATTTGATACATAGGTGGATCCTCCTTTTATGAAAGTATTACAAAAAATTATGAGGGCTCTTGTTGCAGGGTAAGATGGGTTAATACTAATTATAACATTTTTACTTAGAAAAGCGTGAATCAGGGGGATAAATCGTAAAAAAGAGTAGTTTTGGGGATAGTGTTAACTTATGATCTTTATTAAACTTTGATGAATAAAATGAATTAAGTAGGAAGAAGAGAACTTCTTGCGTTATTATAATGATATTATCTAATCTCCCAAAAAATGCATGTCAGAAATTCAAACATGAGGATGGAGGAATAAAGTGAGTAATAAAAGTTCTATTATTGAAACAATGAGCAAGCGCCAGTCGATAAGGACGTTCAATACTAAAAATATTTCAGAATCTCATTATCAATTAATAAATGAATACATAAATAATCAAAATAGCTTAGCTGGACCTTTTGGGGGTAAAAGTAAAATTGAGTTGGTCCAAGTTATCAACAATGTTACAGATAAAGGGATCAAGTTAGGGACGTATGGATTTATTAAAAATGCCAGAGCATATTTAGTTGGGATTGCTGAAAATAGTAAATACCCGCTACTGGATTTTGGTTACTGCTTTCATACACTTGTCTTATATTTGACTGAGTTAGGATTGGGTACTTGTTGGATGGGAGGGACCTTTAGCCGGAACTCGTTTGAAAAGGAAATTCAGATTGGTGTAGGAGAGTTTATCCCAGGAATTACACCTATCGGCTATCCGAGTCAAAAACAACGGGTGGTAGATAAAGCACTTCGCTACGCTGTAAAAGCAGACAATAAAAAGTCATGGGAAAAGCTGTTTTACGATGAGAGCTTTGAAGTCTCCTTGGCAAAGGAAAATGCAGGTGAATGGGAAATCCCAATTGAAATGGTAAGGATTGGACCTTCAGCATCAAATAAACAACCGTGGAGACTTGTATTATCTGGTGACCGGAGCGTTTGTCATTTTTACATAGAACATACGCCTAATTACAGCAGTAAATTAGGTTATGATATGCAGTTATTGGACATGGGGATTGCTATGTGTCAGTTTGATTTGGCATGTAAGGAATTGAACATGAATGGTCAATGGGTTTCGTATGACCCTAATATCGGTCATACGAATAAACATATTGAATATATCGTGAGTTGGAAAAAAGAATAAAAAAATAACCTAAGTCCATTTGTCTCAGATTAGGTTTGTACTCTTGTATAATTTAAAGTTAATAAACATTTCTTATACCAGACAATCGGATAGTGAAAAAATTTTGATTTTCATCCTTCAAAGAAATTATTTGATCACGCAAATTAAGCTTATGAACACGGCCTTTAAAGGTTTGTAAGGCACCATTTTTAACATAATCAATCGTAATTAATCCGCTATGAGCTAATTTGTTCAAAAACATCGATACCCCTCCTTTCAAGTGTAATGGTTTATACAAGTTAAGTATAAGTTGTAAGTATTAAGACGGAGTGAAGAAGATGTTAAGGAATTATTAAAATGGAAAAGACTTGGTTTAATGAGTTTAAAACATAGGTGGATCCTTGATAATAAAGAATATAATTATCAAGGGACCGTTTTTTTTTGCAGAAATATCAAAGTGTGAGTTTTTTTTAGAAGAAGAATAAAACACACTTGACAGGTCGGAAAAGTCAGAATAAAATGTAAATAATCTTAAATATAAAAAAATATTGAGCTGATTGGATAACCAAAGGCTAATTCCTTTTTTTGGAGTTAGCTTTTTTTATTTGAAGGGGGAGCTGATTATTACGATTTTTCCGATTAGTAAGTGGAGTCCACATTGTTGTCTGTCATTCTGTAATTATCAACTTGTCTTTTAACGTAAGTTTAATTAAGGTAAAATTTTTTTCTTTTTAAAACCAAGTATTCTTATGGGGTTAAGGGAGGAATGACGAAATGGCGGTTGTTGATCAAGTAAAAGCTAATTATATTTTATCCACTTTAAAGGATATGGAATATGGTTCTGTAATCATAACAGTTCATGACGGAATCATCACTCAAATTGATAAGACAGAAAAAACACGATTTGGGCCAAAAAAATTTGAATCTAAAGAACAAAAAAAATAAAGACAATCCACGAAAAGTGTCAATCATTTTTACCACCTAAAAATTATAGTCGCCGATCAGTCATACTGAAGGCTGTCTATTATAAAGGCTATGCATAGGGGCTTGTTGGTCATGCGGTTATTTTGCCATATTTCCCAAATCCTTCTTATGCATATCGTCTTAAAATAGGCAGCCTTTTTATATGAAAATTAAAGGAGGAATTAACATGTTACGTAATCAAAAAATTACTTTTAAATTTACAATATTTTTTATTTTTATCACGATGATTCTTGCAGCATGCTCGAATAATCAAGCAAGCAATCCAAGTAACGATAAATCGCAAGGGGATACGGATCAGAAGAAGGAACTTGTCCAATTATTAAATGTTTCGTACGATCCGACTCGTGAGCTTTATGATGAATTTAATAAAGAGTTTGCTAAATATTGGGAAGAAGAAACAGGCCAACCAGTTACCATTCAACAGTCTCATGGGGGGTCAGGGAAACAAGGGCGTGCGGTTATCGATGGACTGGAAGCAGACGTCGTCACACTAGCCTTAGCCTATGACATTGATGAAATTGCTGAATTGGGTCAATTGCTAAATAAAGAGTGGCAAACGGAATTTGAGGATAATTCTACTCCCTATACCTCATCGATTGTTTTTTTAGTCAAAAAGGGAAACCCTAAAGGGATTAAGGATTGGGATGATTTAATCAAGGAGGATGTATCTGTTATTACCCCAAATCCAAAAACTTCAGGTGGAGCAAGGTGGAATTACTTAGCAGCATGGGCATTTGCGAAAGATAAATTTGCGGGCGATGAGGATAAAATTAAGGAATTTATCAGTCAGTTATATAAAAATGTTGAAGTCTTAGATTCGGGTGCACGCGGTTCAACAACTACTTTTGTTGAGCGTGGAATTGGGGATGTATTGATTGCTTGGGAGAACGAAGCCTTTCTAACACTTAATGAATTAGGCAAAGACAAATTTGAAATTGTTGTTCCGTCCATCAGTATTCTCGCTGAACCACCTGTGGCAATTGTTGATAAAGTAGTAGATAAAAAGGGTACGAGAGAAGTAGCGGAAGCCTATCTAGAATTTTTATACACAGACAAGGGACAGGAATTAGCAGCTAAACATTATTATCGACCTCGGAATGAAGCCATTCTTGAGAAGTATGCCGATCAATTTCCGAAGATTAATTTAGTTACGATTGATGAGGACTTTGGCGGCTGGCAAAAAGCACAAGAAACTCACTTTAGCGATGGTGGGACGTTTGACCAGATTTATCAGCCATAAAGTTTAGATAGTACTTGTATGGGTGTTCCAACTGGGACACCCCTAATGAATCACTACGGAAGGGGTCAACCTCATGCCTCGTATACAAAGCATGAAATGGAAAAGAAATCGTGTGTTACCTGGATTCGGTCTGTCGCTAGGTTTTACGATGTTTTACATTAGCATTCTTGTCATATTGCCTTTATCGATGATTTTTTTAAATTCAGTGACGGTTGAATGGTCAAAAATCTGGGGAACGATTTCCGATCCTAGGGTAGTTGCATCCTATCGGCTTAGCTTCGGGGCATCATTTTTAGCCGCACTAATCAACGTTGTCTTTGGCGTGTTAATCGCGTGGGTACTGGTTCGTTATCGTTTTCCAGGAAGTCGGATCATTGATGGGCTTGTTGATTTGCCGTTTGCCTTACCAACCGCGATTGCAGGAATTGCCTTAACCACTTTGTATGCTGAAAACGGCTGGATTGGTCAATTCTTAGGCTTTAAAGTGGCGTTTACTCCAATTGGAATCACCATAGCCTTAACCTTTATCGGATTACCTTTTGTTGTGCGGACAGTACAGCCCGTTTTGCAAAGCTTAGAAAAAGAAATAGAAGAAGCCTCTGCATGTTTAGGGGCAACCAGGCTGCAAACCTTCGTAAAAGTTATTTTTCCAGAACTACTTCCTGCTGCACTTACTGGCTTTGCTCTTGCCTTTGCGCGAGCCCTTGGTGAATATGGGTCGGTTATTTTTATTGCAGGGAATATGCCGATGAGGACAGAAATTACACCGCTTTTAATCATGACAAAGCTAGAACAATATGATTATGCCGGGGCTACTGCAATTGCCGCTGTTATGTTGATTTTTGCTTTTATCATGTTATTGATTATTAATCTATTACAATGGTGGACAAATAGAAAATTCATATAAAAATGAGGTGAAAGAATGGCTGGAAATGTTTCATTGCAATATTCGAGACCACCGTTGAATCATTCCAACAGAGCTCCTGAATCACGTTTTGTACGCTGGGGACTGATTACGATTGCCTTAGGATTCTTATTTTTATTTCTCGTAATACCGCTTATAGCCATTTTTGTAAAAGCCTTTGATAAAGGGAGCGCTGTATTTTTCTCAGCGATTAGCCATCCAGATGCCTTATCAGCTATCAAGTTAACCTTGCTCGTTACCCTAATTGTTGTCCCACTTAATGCTGTATTTGGAGTTGCTGCTGCCTGGGTTGTTACGAAATTTCAATTTAGGGGAAAAAGTATTCTGATTACGATTATTGACCTTCCGTTTGCGATTTCTCCCGTTATTGCGGGCTTAGTGTTTGTCCTATTATTTAGTTCGCATGGAGTGTTTGGACCATGGCTCTTGGATCATAATATTAAAATTCTCTTTGCTGTACCAGGGATTGTTCTGGCAACCCTTTTGGTGACCTTACCGTTTGTAGCCCGCGAACTCATACCACTGATGCAAGCACAAGGAACGGCGGATGAGGAGGCATCATTAACGCTGGGCGCAAGCGGATGGAGGACGTTTTTATTTGTGACCCTGCCGAATATTAAATGGGGATTATTATATGGAATTATTCTATGCAGTGCACGTGCCATTGGAGAATTTGGGGCGGTTTCAGTCGTTTCAGGGCATATTCGTGGGTTAACCAACACGATGCCTCTCCATATTGAAATTTTATACAATGAATATCAATTTTCAGCAGCCTTTGCTGTTGCTTCACTCATGTCGTTTTTCGCGATCATTACGTTAGTGGTGAAAAACTTTATTGAGTGGAAGGCAAAAAAATCAATCATTTCTGAAGAAGGGAGTTCCTAGGATGAGTATTCAAATTAATAATATCTCAAAATCATTCGGAACATTTAAAGCGCTTGATCAAATTAATTTTGATATTCAAACAGGTGAACTGATTGCGCTCCTAGGACCCTCTGGTTCTGGTAAAACATCTCTCCTTAGGATCATTGCCGGATTGGAGGAGGCGAATCAGGGAACCATTTTTTTTGAAGAAGAAGATATTACCCATATTCATACAAAAGAGCGAAAAGTAGGCTTTGTCTTTCAACATTATGCTTTGTTTCGCCATATGACCGTATTTGATAATATTGCCTATGGTTTGAAAGTGCGACCGCGAAAAACACGTCCTTCCAAGCAAGAGATTGCCGAAAAGGTTGGGGATTTACTGAAGTTAGTAAAATTAGAGGCTTTTGCCGATCGGTATCCCTCACATTTGTCAGGAGGACAACGGCAACGCGTGGCTTTAGCGAGGGCGTTAGCGGTTGAGCCGAAGGTCCTGTTGTTAGATGAACCGTTTGGAGCATTAGATGCGAAAGTACGGAAAGATCTTCGTAGATGGTTACGAAAGTTACATGATGAATATGAAATTACCAGTATTTTTGTGACTCATGATCAAGAGGAAGCACTCGACGTTGCAGATAGGATAGTGGTCATGAATGAAGGGAAGATTGAGCAAATTGGAACCCCAGAGGAAGTCTATGAACATCCGAATAGCCCGTTTGTTTATAACTTTTTAGGTAATGTTAATTTGTTTAAAGGACGTTTGGAAAAAGGGAAATTACGACAAGGGAATTTTATTGTAGATGCACCTGAATTCTTAGGAACAGAGAATATTGAAGCAGTTGGATATGTCCGACCTCATGATATAAGCATTGAACTTGAGCAAAGTACGACGTCAGTCGCCGCTGGGATAAGTCATGTTCACTTAGTCGGAGCGGTTGTACGTCTTGAACTAATCCGAAAAGATACTGGAGAGTTTCTTGAAGCTGAACTAACCAAAGAATACTTTCGAAGCCTGCAGTTAAAAACAGGTGATCAAGTCTATGTAAAACCAAAAAACCTAAGGGTATTCATACCTGAGGACTATTCTATCTAATCTGGTGCCTGTCACCCCGACAAACCCTAGCTCGAAGAAACTTAATATATCATAATAAAGCAATCTAAAAAAACTCATTTGCAATGATGAAATTGCAAATGAGTTTTTGATTACTATCTACTATTTAACTGTTCTCCACCAAACATTGATATACCGCCATCATATCTCGTTTATTCAACTCACGAATACGATTGAAAATTGGAATATCTGCAACCTCTTCAGTAATTAGATTATCAGCAACAACATCCCTTACTGTACCCGTTAGCCACGTTTGTACGTCGATACCCTCGACGATTTCCTTACGCCCTTCATCATTGATGCCGCTCGCATAACAACTTACACAGGGTAACGATAATTTATTCACGCCATCATGGACGCCATCCTCTGAAATGACTTTCTTTCCCTTACAGAATGGACATGGATGACTTGCCTTTATCTTATTAATTAGGGTAACAATTTTCTTGTAACCAAACGCTTCATAGACATAGGTTATCTTTTTGTATTTTCCATTAGTGAAATACCTATCAATAATGGTTTCTCTTGTTTCAATAATATTGGCAAAATCACAGATGGTGATCTGATTTTCACTGCTTATTGCTTCAATATTGCCTTTAATCTTGTCCCAGAATGGTAAGACATTTTGTAAAACCATTTCATAACCAACAAAGCTTGCTAGTTCCAGTTCAAACATTTTCAACCTTACCTGTGTTTCCCTAGGAAGTACTGAAACCTCTTCCGTAAGTAACATCTCGCCGCCAACAATCGCTTTTAGTTTTACCAGTTCAGGTAATTTCCCAACTGTTTTGATGACTTGGTCAATCGGTTGCTGAATAAGCTCGCGAATATCCGTGTCACCATATTTTAGCTTTTTATGATGGTTAAGCACGGTTCCGTGACAGACTTGACAGGGTATCATCTCTTTTGATGCTTTCATCTGCTCTTTAATAATGGATTTCGAGATAAACATGTAACGGCCAAGGATTAAATTAAAGCCTTCCCAGGTTCTTTGTGCTTTGCCTGCTTTATCATAAAATGACTTCTCCCAATAGCCGTATAAAAAGGTATGCTTTTCGGCTTCTGTCATCTCATTAAAGCTCTTACTGATATCGTGACCCAGTTCATTCTTAATCTCATCAAATAAGAATTGCAACTTTGGGTATTGATACCATTTTAATACCTCCATCACATCTGGATGTAATAAACCATCCCAGAATGGCACGTTTTTATTTTGAATTACCACATCAAAATCAAATTTTTCAATTACTTGACGCCCCGAACAACATGGACAATGATTGTCTTGATTATAGAAATCAAAACTTCTTGTATCTTTATTAGTTGGATGTGCAGCGACAATATGATTGATCAATCCACCCATTTCATAGAGAAAACTATATTGACTATACAAATGCCTTTCAAGATCGATCGCAATAACGGGAGCAATCGTGTCAGACTCGTATTCTCCATAAATCAAACGGGCCATGGATGATAAGCTTTTTAAGATACCACCCTTATAGATATTCTCTGCATTTTTAAAATAGGCAATATGATTATCATTTAAGTAGTGAACACCATTTTTGGGCGTTAGTGTCGATGAAATCTGTAATGTAGAATCACCATCTTCACTAGGTCCTTGACGATAATAATCCGCATGACTAATCACATCAAGCTGTCTGACTGGCTCAAACTGTCTCTTACCAAAATCAACGATAAAATCAGAGTTTTCAAGCATATAGGCATTATGTTCAATCATCAGGATACTGACAGATTCATCCTCCAGTATGACCCTTACACTATCAATGAATTGGTTTAATATATTTTGTGATAAACCTTTTGAAGGCTCGTCAAAAATAAACAGCGTATGGGGATTTCTTGTATTAGCAAAGAGTTCAGAAACTAAATGGACACATTGAAATTCACCCGTAGATAAGGTTTTTGTTTGTCTCTCTAAAGTCAAATAACCAAGTCCAAGTTTAATCAATAAACTCAGGCGTTTATGTGCGATATCTTCATTTGGTAGTTCTTCAATAATATCTTCAATTGAGCGCTGAAATATATCATCAATATCATCGCTATATTTTGTGAGTTTCTTTTTAATATCAAGAAACGTCGCAACGGTTGACCGACTGGTAATTGATTGATTTCGGTCCTGGCCAACGACAACCAATTTGTCTTTTGGATAACGTTTCAGAAAATCCTTGGCGATACACTCATTAACAAGGGTAGATTTCCCGCATCCAGATTCACCCGTAAAGGTGACTAGTCTATTTTTGGGAATCTGGATTTCCTCCATTTGAATATTACGGTAGTAAAGATCATGAAATTGATAAAATTCTGTTGGTATTACTGGATTTCGTTCCCAAGGAATTGGTTTTGGACGTGGTGATTCTTCAACGATTTTCCCACCATATTTACCGCTCCCAGGGCCAAAGAACAATTGCTTACCGGTTGCATCAAGTACCGTGTCAGAATGATCAATTAGCCAAATTTGATTCTTATAGCCTAATTGTTTAATCTGATCGAGAATTTTCAACAGTGTTTGGTGATCAAGTCCAACAGATATTTCATCAATAATAATAACGGTATTTTCACTAGTAGCCATGAATTCTGCCAAGAAAAGCCGTGTTATTTCTCCGCCTGATAATGTACCCATAATCCGATTTAAGGTTAAGTAACCGATATTCATATTGATAATATTTTTGAGAATATGTTGTTTCGCTTCACTAATATGTAAAATGTCAGCTAATGAAAAAATGGATTCAATGCTTAAGTTGTTAGTATCTGAAATTGTATGTGGTTTATCAAATAAATCTATCGTATATTGCTCAATATCTTGATTATAGCGCCTGCCATAACACTTCGGACATTCAACATTTTTGGTTGTACCGCGCCCTTTACAATCAGGACACCAGCCTAATGGATTATTAAATGAAAATACTTCTGGAGATAGATGATATTTTTCAGCTATGCGATCGCGAATCTCTTTGAATGCGCCCGTATGTGTACCAATGGTTGACCGAGGATTGGATGAAATTGAGGCTTTCCCAAGAAAAAGGACTAAAGGCATTTCCTCCATTTTGATGGCACTGAAATTAGTTTCCATAATATTGGAAAATAAGTACTGGTATTCCGCCTTTGGCAATAAGGAAACGAGTCGCTTCTTAGATTCTTCCCCAATCGTTTGGCAAAAAGTGGTTTTCCCTGATCCAGACAAACCAGCAATTCCTAACGATTGATCACTCGGCAGTGCGGTGTCTAATTTGTTAATATTGTTTGCTATTAATTGTTTAACTTTCAAATTTGATCTCCTCTCAAATCTCTAACTTGATCTCTTTTTTGCATCGTTCTATTTTGATAGTATCATTATTTCCTATTTTTCAGAATTAATAAGCAATAGGCCAGGAATTTATTAACCTAAAAAGAGGTCTTGTTCATTTGATCAAGACCTCTTTCTTATGGGATTTATGCTGCAACGTTTACTTGTTGTTTTTTCCTATATACAACCTTTGATAATAAAATGCTGCACTCATATAGAAATATGAGTGGGATGATTACCAAAATATCTGATAGAAAATCTGGAGGGGTGATTAAAACGGCTGTTAAAATTAAGACAAAATAGGAGTACTTCCGCACTTTTTGCAAGCGGTAGGGGTTTAAGACTCCTAGACTTGTTAGGAACATGATCACCACTGGAAGTTCAAATAAAAATCCGAAGGGAAGGGTCATATGAATTAAAAACCTGAAATATTTTTCCGTCGTAAAGAAGGTCATAAACATCCCCTCTGACATAGAGAGAAGGAATTGAAATACGATCGGAAAAATAACAAAATAGCCAAAACTTATCCCAATAATAAATAGAAGGAATAGAGCGGGAATATAGGCCAAGGTGACCTTTCGCTCTGTATCTTTCAGTGCAGGACGAACAAACAGCCAAATTTGATAGGCAGCCATTGGGATTGTCCCTGAAATGGCAATGACCGAGGCCAGAATCAAATATACCCATAAAACATCACTTGGTCCTAATACAGCCAGTTTCACTTGTAAGTCCTTAACCAGCCAGTTATAAATATCCTGTACGTAAATGAAGGATAGAATAAACCAAAGCATAAAAGTTCCTAGGGTAAAAATAAGCCGTTTTCGTAATTCTTCAAAATGACCAATAAGGTCCAATTCATGATTATGCATCATAGCCCTCCATTCGTAAAAAGAAGATGTAAGCCTGTTAAATTGCTTACATCTACCTTACTAATTGATCAAATGGTTTTCTCTTCATTCTTCTTCGCCTGTTCTTTCACTGGTTCATCATCAGAAACAAGATCTCTCGTTGATTTCTTGAATTCCTTGAGTGTGGAACCCACTGCACGACCTAATTCAGGCAATTTAGAAGGTCCGAAAATGATTAGAGCAATCACAAGGACGAGAATTAAACCAGGAATACCTATGTTCTGAAACAATAAAAACTCCTCCTTTTAGATAGCTTGTTTCCCTTTATTCCTTTGGCAGACATAATTAAAAAGCTTATACTTTGCTTCCTTATTACAAAGATGACAATGGGAACTAACCGTTTCTTCCTCTCCGATCAATTTAACGTGAGGGAGAAAGATAAACTTCAAAGCATCCTTGACGTGGTCTGAACAAACAACAACCATGGTTTGAAAACTCCTTCCATAATAATAAGCAAGGCGTAAACTAACCTGCATGTTTACACCTTGTTATTCAGAAACTCAGGTTTCCTATTTCATCATTATTTAAAGCTTCCACCTTGGATGGCTACTAAACAAGAGCGTCCGAATGAATAACCAGGGTATTGATTCCAGGTAGATGGGTGTTGTACATCAATGAAAAATGTACGTTCATCTGGAGTTAACCATGGACCTGTTAATTCACTCCCCTTAGGACCTGAGGCGAATTGATGAGGTTCACCATAATTCTTTCCATCGGTTGGAATCATGAATACACCACAGTTTTTATAGGCAGCATAAACATTCGTTTCAGTAGCACCGTAATCTTCTACTACCCAAAGATTTCCTTTGCTGTCAAAGTGAAGGTTATCAGGGCAAGTAATGCCAGTTTTTTCCCCACCAGCAACAAAAACTTCAAATGTGAATGTATCACTCGCATGATCGCCATTAGTAGGGGCGAAGCGTATAATTTGACCATGGAAATTCCCATGTCCTGTGTTATTGGTTAAAGCTAAAAAGACCGTTTCATCATGTGGATGAATTTCTACATCTTCAGGACGATCTAATTTCGTTCCTCCAACAAGAATTCCAGCTTCACGTGCATTCGTTAAAACTTCGGCTTGGTTAGCATATTTGCTTTGAAGCGTGGGATTCGTTGCATAATCCAGTGCCACCCAGCTTTGTTTGCTAAGATTGGCAACATATAAGGTTCCACTTTCTAAAATATCAAAGTTGGCTTCCCGATTTTTGGGGTTGAATTTTTTAGCACTTACGAATTTGTAGAAACAGGCATCACCTTTATCATCACCCATATATACAACAACCCTTCCGTCTTTGGTTTGGCCCATTGCTGTATTTTCATGGGCAAATCGCCCCAGTGCTGTATGCTTGCGAACCGGTCGATTAGGGTCAAAAGGATCTACTTCAACCACCCAACCATAATGATTATCATTAAAGTTTGGCCAGCCATAGTCATCGCCATATTCCGTGTTTTCTTCACAAGATAGCACAGTGTTCCATAATGTGCGTCCACCGCTACAGTTTCCTAATGATCCAACAACGCTAGTTGCACCATTTACCGCTTGGCTTCCACGTGCTGGACCAGTAAGTTCGATGGGAGTTGTACCATCTACACGGCGGTTATATGTATCATCTTGAATAAGGTTCCAACGACCTTTTTCTTTCTTAACATGTATAACAGAACCACCAACTGCTTCTTTTTCAAGTTTTAGCATTTCAGGGTAGTTTGCTAGATTTTGCTTTTTAAAAGTAGATGGATCTATTCCAAGCATCTCCATGTAGTTTCCAGGCTCTGGAAACTCGTGATTTACCCAGATTAAGCCGTCTTCGGAATGATTTCCACCTTGTAAACTATCAATAGGGAAGTAGACTGTAAGGTCGGCAGCGTCTCCGAATATTTCACCCTTTGAGTTAATGACATCACCATAAGAAGCAATAATATTATAGTTGTATCCGTTAGGCAGTACGATATCGTTTTCCCATGTCCGACTAATTGGTTTGAAAGGTGTGGTAAGCGGTTTTCCCTTCCCTGATGGTTGTCCATCCATTAAGTGGTTTCCAGTCATTGCGTTACCTGTTAAGGCCCCAATCCCTGTTGACGCTGCAACAATTGCGGCTGTACTACTTCCTACATAGGTTAAAAATAAACGACGGTCCATAATCATTCTCCCTTTTATCGGTAGTTTAGTAACTTACAACTTTGATTATAGGTACTCACCAAAGGAATGTTAATTAAGGGAGTGTAAAGAATTATTAAGAAAACTTAAACTACTTATACTATTCGTAAATATTGTGAACGACAGACACACCCCTTGAGATTTGGTCGTAACTTATAGCTTGTGGATAAATGACTTTTATTATGAAGGTACTAGGTGGTGCCTGTCACCATTGGTTTCATTCTCGTAATAGAATCCAGTAATATGGTAAACTTCAAGTGAGGGAATATATGTAAAACCATAAAAACAGAACCCCATTCAGCCTCAGGTCTTATTTATATTTAAAGCTAAAGCCGTTTTTCCAACCTGATTGGTTTTTATACAATGATGGTAAGGTTAAATAAACGGGAGGTAAGGATTTTGAAAAAGAAACATTTATTGGGAGTCATTGCTGTATCTTTTCTTGTATTGACATCAGGTTGTGGACTATTTGCAAATGGCGATGGAAAAGCGGGAACCAGTAACATTACCATCGAGAAGGATAAGGCAAAGGAACTGAAGCTTGAACTGAACATGGGAGTCGGAGAACTAACGATCGAAAAAGGTTCAGCGGAATGGGTTGAAGGCACCATTGATTATAGTAAGAAATTAAAGCCTGAAGTCTCTTATAAGCTAAAAGGGGATAAAGGAATTGGTGTAATTGATCAAGGGAATGGGAAACTTGACAACTTTAACCTAGGTGAGGAAAAAAACAAGTGGAGCATTAATCTAAATGATGAAATTCCCACTGACTTAACTGTAAATTCAGGTGCTTCTGAAACCAACTTAGATTTGAAGGGCTTAATTCTTAGTGGACTAGAAGTCAATGCTGGCGTGGGTGATATAACGATTGACCTTGGTGGAAACTGGACAGAAAGCTTTGATGTTTCTTTAGAAATGGGTGTTGGAAAAACAACTGTCATTCTTCCAAAAGAGGTCGGGGTGAAAATTGAATCCTCTAAAGGAATTGGAACGGCAGAATTTGGTGATTTACTATCCAAAGGGGATGGGGTTTATGTTAATGAGGCATACGAAGATGCCGATGTTATCATTAACCTAACTACAGATTTGGGTATAGGGGAAGTTGTTTTTAAATAGTACCTGGCCAACGCTCTATCGAAGTCCAACTGTAACAGTCACTATGAACCACTCATAGCGACTGTTGTTTTTATTTAAACAAAACAATTAATAGACCCTATCACCATTAAAGATTGAAGTCTTTACAATGACATAATCTACAAGACGGATTGCTTCCAATCTGTTTCCACCTGCATAAGAAATAGAGGATTGAAGGTCTTGTTCCATTTCTATCAAAGTATCTATTAGGGAACCTCTGTGTTCCACTAACATTTTCTTGCCTTCTACATTTTTTCTTTCACCTTTTTGAAACTCTGAGGCTGAGCCATAGTATTCTTTATAGAGTTTGCCATCTTTTTCAGATGTTTCTCCGGGAGATTCTTCATGTCCTGCAAATAATGAGCCAATCATAACCATAGTCGCACCAAATCTTATCGATTTTGCAATATCACCATTTGTGCGAATACCCCCATCAGCAATAATTGGTTTACTTGCTGCCTTTGCACACCACCTTAGAGCAGCTAATTGCCAGCCACCAGTCCCAAAGCCAGTCTTAATCTTAGTAATACATACCTTCCCAGGGCCAATACCTACTTTCGTTGCATCTGCACCGGCATACTCTAATTCTCTGACTGCTTCTGGAGTTCCGACATTGCCAGCAATAACGAAACTTTCTGGTATGTACTTTTTAATATGCTTGATCATCTTTATCACAGCATTTGAATGACCGTGTGCAATATCAATCGTAATGTATTCCGGTGAAAGCTGTTCTTCAGCTAATTGTTGTATAAATCGATACTCTTCATCTTTAACGCCCACACTAATAGAGGCGTATAAACCCCGTGATTTCATATCTTTAATAAAAGAAAGTCGCTTTTCTGGTTCAAAACGATGCATTATATAAAAATAACCGTTTTCCGCGAGAAAAAGAGCTATTTTCTCGTCTATTATGGTCTGCATATTTGCAGGTACCACCGGCAGTTTAAAAGTATTTCCACCTAACGTTACAGTGGTATCACACTCTGAACGGCTATTTACCACACTTTTTGCTGGAATCAATTGGATATCTTCATAATCAAATACATTTTCCATGATACACCCCTAGACACGAATAGATTACTGAAATAATTAACCATTGCAAAGATAGGTTTGTCGGTTTCAATCGGTCTTATTCATAATTGGTAAAATTAACAATGACTTTAAACATAGCCTAAAAAATAAAAAACCGATTTCCAATTAAAGTGGAAAATCGGGATTTTTATTTGAAAGTTATTCCTTAATTCGTTACCGGCTTTTTCAAGAATCCGATGAGTAACCCTGAGACAACTGCTCCAATTACTACGGCTAGTAGGTATAGCAACCAATTACCATCAACAAGTGGAAACACAAATATTCCACCATGTGGGGCACGAAGTCCAATGTTGAACATCATCGATAAGCCACCAGTAATTGCTGAACCTACCATTACAGAGGGGATAACGCGAAGCGGGTCTGCAGCGGCAAATGGAATTGCTCCCTCTGTAATGAACGACAATCCCATAATATAATTTACTTTTCCTGCTTCCTTATCTTGACTACTAAACTTGTTCTTAAAGATGGTGGTGGCAATCGCAATTCCTAACGGAGGAACCATCCCAGCGGCCATAATCGCTGCCATTGGACCATACACACCACTTGCCAATAAACCTGTACCAAATACATAGGCAGCTTTGTTGACCGGACCACCCATATCAAAAGACATCATCAATCCTAAAATGATTCCTAGCAAAATTGCATTTCCAGTTCCTAGACCTGATAGCCATTCAGAAATGGCTGTATTTAACGCTGCAACTGGCTTATTCACGACAAACACCATAATAAATCCGGTTAAAGCAATACCTAGCAATGGATAGATTAATATGGTTTTAATTCCATCAAGAGATGATGGTAGACTAGCAAACAATTTTTTCAAACCAATGACTAAATAACCAGCTAAGAAACCTGCCACGAGACCACCTAGGAAACCAGCGCCACCGCTTGTAGCCAACATACCACCAACCATACCAGCTGCGAATCCTGGGCGATCAGCAATACTCATGGCGATAAATCCTGCCAATACGGGAACCATTAAGGCAAATGCATTTCCACCGCCAATAGTCATTAACGCTTCGGCAATCGGATGATAGCTAGGATCGTCGGGATTAGCAGAATTAAAGCCAAAGATAAAACTGATAGCGATTAAAATACCACCGCCGACAACGAATGGAAGCATGTTTGAAACACCACTCATTAAATGCTTATAAATGGTTGCTCCCACGCCTCTATTAGTTTGTGGGTTTTCTTGATTGGACTTTCCATTTCCACGAAACACAGGTGCATCTTGTTTTAGTGCTCTATCAATTAATTGTTGTGATTTGCGAATGCCGTCTGCTACAGGTGCCTCAATGACATGTTTGCCGTTAAAACGATTCATTTCCACATTCGTATCTGCAGCCACGATAACGGCAACAGCATTTTTAATTTCTTCAGCTGTTAAAATATTTTTGGCCCCGCCAGAACCGTTTGTTTCGACCTTAATGTCAACTCCCATTTCTGCTGCTTTTGCTTTTAGCGCATCCGCTGCCATATACGTGTGGGCGATACCAGTTGGACAAGCAGTTACCGCAACAATAAACTGTTTTTTCCCAGCCATTGATTGCTCCTCGGCTTGTTCATCTTGGTCATAGCTGTCAATGATTGTAAGTACTTCATGCTCCGACTTTGCCTCTAGAAGCTGTTTCCGTGCCTCTTCCTTCATTAATAAAGTGGCTAAGCGAGCGAGTGCCTCTAAATGTGTATTGTTCGCTCCGTCTGTTGCTGCAATCATAAAGAAGAGATGTGCAGGTTGACCATCAAGAGATTCATAGTTCACGCCACTGACTGATCTTCCAAAGGCAATGGCGGCGTGCTTTACCGCTTTTGTTTTTGCATGGGGAATAGCGACTCCATCACCAATACCCGTTGTACTTTGTTCTTCTCTTTTTAAAATTGCTTCTTTAAATTCAGATCGATTAGTTAATTTACCCGCAGAGTCTAATACTTGGACCAATTCTTCAATCGCACCAGATTTTTGAGCACTTTTTAATGAAAGATTAATAGTGTCTTTGGTTAAAAGCTCTGTTATTCTCATCTTCATTCTCCTCTTTATTGATTTGTCAGCTGCACTTGTGATAACAAACCTTCTACACTCTCATGGGTACATAAACCGATAGAAAAAGCAGTGGCACTTCCTGCAGCCACGCTAAAACGAAAGGCCTCTTCGATGCTTTTTGTTTTTTCATACGTAGCAAGGAATCCAGCTACCATTGAATCTCCAGCACCAACTGAACTTTGAACTTTACCTTTTGGAACACTAGCGATGATTGCCTTGTCCTTCGTAATCAGGACAGCACCTTTATCGGCTAGTGAGACGATGACATTTTGCGCACCGCTTTTTATAAGTTCTTTTCCATAGGGGATGACTTCTTCACAAGAAGTTATCTCGGTATTGAATAAATCTCCAAGCTCATGATGATTTGGTTTTATTAGGAATGGTTTGAAGGGAAGCACCTTCTTCAATAAATCACCCTCGGCATCTACAACAAATCTTGTACCATTTTCATTGCATATTTTCACAAGCTCTTCGTACGTACTATCGGGCAGAGAGGAAGGTATGCTTCCAGCTAATACGAGTAGATCAGCATTTGTAAGCTCACGAATTTTACTCTTCAAGGCTTCGAAGTTTTCTGCTGTTATACTAGGTCCTTTTGCGTTAATTTCTGTTTCCTTTTCAGATTTAAGTTTTACATTTATGCGGGTATCTTCTGGGATTCTGACAAATTCAGTTTGAATATCAAGGGAATGTAAGTAAGATTCAATATAATCACCCGTAAATCCGCCTAGAAAACCAAGCGCTTTATTGTTAACATCTAATCTTTTTAAGACTTGAGATACATTGATCCCTTTACCACCAGGGAATTTCGTTTCTTTATTTGTTCGGTTTAATTCACCTAATGCTATTTGGTCAAGTTCAACGATGTAATCGAGTGAAGGATTTAACGTTACTGTATAGATCATGGTGTCACTACCTTTATTTTTGTTTTGTGGTTAAATTGCTCCTCAGTATCCGCGTCTAGTTCATTTGTAATGATGGTTGCTTTGTTAAGGTCTGTTATTTTTGCAAAGGAGATTTCAGAGAACTTTGTTGCATCGGCAATGACGTAGGCTTCTCGAGATAAAGAAATAGCTCGTTGCTTGATCATCGCTTCTTCCTGATCTGGAGTTGTGTACCCTAATTGAGGGTGAATGCCGTTAACTCCCATAAAGCACTTGTCAAAACGGTAATGTTCAAGGCTGTCCAAGGCCCCGCGACCAACGATTGCCTTTGTGTTTGGCTTTGCAAATCCACCGATTAAATAGGTTTTAATCCCATTCTCAAGAAGTTCATTTGTATGTGTTAGGCCATTCGTTACAACAACGATATTGGACGGAAGAAAAGGAATCATTTCAAACACAGTTGATCCAGCATCTAGATAAATACAATCTCCTTCTTCCACTAAACCACCAGCATATTGAGCGATTTGCCGTTTTGCTTGAAGGTTTTTGGAGGATTTCTCTATCATACTCGGCTCTTGAAGTTTCCCCTGAAGCCTAGCAGCCCCGCCATGGACCCTTTTAAGAAAATTCTCTTGTTCTAACTGGATGAGGTCACGGCGAATGGTTGATTCTGATGAGTTCGTTAACTCAACAAGCTCTTGAAGCTTGACCGTATTCTTACTCTTTAATGCATCTATAATAATTTTATGGCGTTCTGGTTCTAACATATTACCGCCTCCTAAAACGCTTTCATTTTACTTGCTAGTTATATTGTACTTTTATATATATATAAAATCAATCAAAAATATTCATAAACAATCAATAACGTTCAAAAATCCTTCGTTTTCCAACAAAATATAGGAAAAAACAATCAAGTTCTTTCAATTTTAGTTTGACCGGTGGATAAAACGTTTATCAATTCGTTTAACCACTTCCTCAATCCCTAACTTTTTAGCATAATAGATTTAGAGATTACATAAATGCCCATCTGGATTTCACAAGACCTTAAGAAATTCTTAAGAATTTCTCTGCCTAAATGTTAAGACTTTCCGTTTACAATTAATGATAGATTAGTGCTTAGAAGGGGGTAACATGAACAATTACTTTGTGCTAGTAGTAGATGATGAAAAGGAAATTCGCGATGCTATCGAAATTTATTTGAAAAATGAAGGGATTACCGTGTTAAAAGCAAAGGATGGGATTGAAGCATTGGAAATCTTAAATGACCATCCAGTTCACCTTATTATCTTAGATATCATGATGCCTCGGCTTGATGGTATATCCGCCACCTTTAAAATTCGCGAGAAGCAAAATATCCCCATCATTATTTTAAGTGCAAAAAGTGAGGATACGGATAAGATATTAGGCCTCCAGGTGGGTGCTGATGACTATGTCACCAAACCCTTTAATGCAATGGAGCTTGTTGCCCGTGTGAAGTCTCAACTCAGGAGGTTTGTCACTTTAGGTACATATGAAGGGATTAAAAAAGTAATCGACCTTAACGGTTTAACCCTGGATAAGTCTGCAAGAGAAGTGACCGCTCATGGTGAGTGGGTGAAGCTTACGCCGATAGAATACAAAATTGTAGAGTTACTCATGACAAACGCTGGTCGGGTGTTTTCCATTGATGAAATTTATGAGCGGGTATGGAAAGAGCCTTGCTATAATGCGGAAAATACAGTAGCGGTCCACATCAGGAAAATCCGAGAAAAAATTGAAATTGATCCAAAGAATCCGAGATTTTTAAAGGTGGTGTGGGGAATTGGCTACAAAATGGAAAAGTAGCATAAAACTTGGTCTCTGGGCTTTCCTTTTAACATTTTCTCTAAGCGGAATCCTAGCCTTTTTTGTATCATGGTCTAACTATATTTATAAGGACTATTTTCAAACTCCACAATTTCAGAATGAGCTCAATCAGATTACAGCCTATTTAAACATGTTCGAGCTAAACGAAACAACGGTGGAGGAAGCAAAGAAGTCTGTAACAGTGACCGATGACGAAATAGATGACTATCGTTATAGACATCAGGACTTGAATGAACAAATTGTAAAAATAAAAGATCAATATGGAATCCTCATTCAGGAAGCCGAAGAATCAAATAACGAAGAGGCAATTAGCGGGTATGAAAAGGAAAGAGATGCGAAAATATATGAAGTTACCACTAACCTTTCTAGTAATGAGTATGTCAGGACAAAAGTAAAACAGGAAAAAGAAAGGGAAATTGAAGAATACTTTCGGGAAAGGGAAACATACCGATCGGAATATTTGGATTACCTAACTGGATTTACTTATTATATAAAAAATACTGATACAGAAAAGGTCTTTACAAATCTGGAGACATCCAAAGATGAACCGGTTAAGTTAAATCGTGATGATATGTTTTTTCTAACCAGCTATCCGGTACTGGATGACGAAAATTTCAATGTTTATAGTAGTATGGATGGTTATAAAAATTTGGCTGAATCACTATTTCCAGAAGGTTCGGGGACGTTAAAAGGTGAAATTGGGGTTGCTAAATCGGTACCTTTATCGAGCAGAATTATGGTAGAGTCTGAAAAATACCAACAGGATCAATTAACTTTGCTAATGTTCAGCCTGGTTAGTCTGGCTCTTCTCATTTTGTGCTTCTTTCTAGCAAAAAAGGCAAAGGCCGTTCCGGCTGATATAGAAAATTTGAGGCCATTTTATAATAAGATTCCGATTGACATAAAGCTGTCCTTTTTCTCTTAGCTTCAGTGGTGGCAGCTACCTTAATAGTTGTTGTAGGCAATGAAGTACTGTATATAAATGAAGATCCCTACACCTTCGGAGGCGAGGTAGTGATATGTCTATTTTTTGGAACCATTTTCTTGGCACTCGCGGTAGTTCAAGGGAAGTTCTTCGCTGCAGAACTTAAGGACTTGCCTAATGTAAAAAAACAGTGGGATAAGAGTCTCACTCAATTTGCATGGAAGTGGATAAAGGTAGGATTTCGCAACGCTAAGCAGAACTTTAAAGAAGCATTTTTGGATCAAAGTACGGGATCGCAAGTGTTCTTTTTGTTTTTAGCGGTATTTTTAATCGGTGCATTGGCTATGCTTGTTTTGCTTGACCCCTTATTTGCCGTGTTCTATATGGCGATACTTGCAGTGGTAGGCTTTCCACTTAGCATAGAGGTGGCGAAAAAAATTGGCTATTTTAACAGAATTGTTGAAAAAACAAATGAGCTAGCTGTTGGGATAAATGGGGAGGACCTTCCAGTAGATGGAAATACGGTACTAGACAAGCTTGCAGGCAATATTAACAAGTTAAAACAGGGTGTGAAACACTCTCAATCGGAACAGGCAAAAAGCGAGCGTCTGAAAACAGAGCTTATAACAAATGTGAGCCATGACCTGCGTACACCACTAACCTCGATTATCACCTATACTGAGTTACTAAAAACAGAGGAAGTCTCACCGGAAGAAAGAACAGCTTATCTTGAAATTATCGACCGAAAATCAAAGCGGTTAAAGGTGTTGATTGATGATTTATTTGAAGTGTCGAAAATGGCAAGCGGCAGCATTGAACTGGTAAAAGAAAAGGTTGATATAAACCAGCTCTTGTTACAGGCACTCGCAGAGCACAATGACACGATAGAAGAATCCAGCTTGCAATTCCGAGTGACGAAAGCGGATAATCCTATTTACGCCTCTGTTGACGGACAAAAACTGTGGCGTGTTTTTGATAATTTAATTGAAAATATCCTTAAATATTCAATAGAAAATTCACGTGTTTTTATTTCAGTAAAAACAGTGGAAAATCAGGCAATCATTACATTTAAAAATATTTCTAAATATGAGCTTAGCGAGAACAACGATGAACTGTTCGAACGGTTTAAACGCGGAGATACCTCACGCCACACAGAAGGATCGGGACTTGGTCTAGCGATTGTCAAATCAATTATTGACCTTCATGAAGGCAGTTTCAATATTGATGTCGATGGGGATTTATTTAAAGTAATTATTTCATTAAAGCTGGTTGATTAAAATATTATCGGCAAAAGAGGGAGAGAAATCTCTCTCTTTTGTTTTGGTTAATGATGGCAGGCACTGCACTCAAAAGAAATTTCAAAAAGTAAGTAAATAAATTATAATAGATATTATTTTCAGATAAATCGAGGAGGGAATGAAAATGAAAAAGGGGAGAATCATTTTATTAAATGGAGTTTCTAGTTCGGGGAAAAGTACATTATCAATGGAATTGGTAAAGAGACTTCCAGGCTATTTTCATCTGAGTATTGATGACTTTGACCTGGTCATTGAACGCATGGAGGATAGGGTTAACGACAGATTAATACCTGTTGCAACTGAATACTTTTTTCACCGTACGATTGCGATGTTTTCGGACAAAGGGATAAATCTTGTGGTAGACCAAATTCTGCATGATAATGAAACAACTCTGGATTGTTATGAAACGCTAAGAGAATATCCTGTGTTTTTTGTGGGAGTTCATTGTCCTGAGGCTGAACTAGAACAGAGAGAAAAGGCAAGGCGAGATCGGAGTTTCGGACAAGCGAAGAAACAACTTGAGTATGTTCATCAGCAAAATGAAGTTTATGATATAGAGATAGATACCTATCATAAAGGAATGGAGCCTTCTGTAGAAGCCATCATCGAAAAACTTCATGGAACTGCAGAATCAGATGGCTGGCAGACTACAATTAAGAACTATAACAAGTAGCTACTATCTTAAAAGTTAATTAGCCTTAACCATTGAAGGTTATTGGCGACTGTAGCTATCACGAAAGAGCTTTACTGGTAGCTAAGAGAGCCTGTTGGCTACTGAAGCTGGAACGAAAGAGCCTCACTGGTAGCCAATAGAGCCATTGACTACTGAAGCTGGGACGAAAGATTCACACCAGTAGCCAATGGAACCTGTTGGCAACTGAAGTTAGAGCAAGAGAGCCATAAGGGTAGCCAAATAGCATGCAAATTAGGATGGGGTAATGTTATCAATAAATTTACTTGGGGGAAACAGCGATGGACATCTTATTAAAATCAATTTTTGCAGGTCAACCGAAAACAGTTGGCTCTAAAATGGCAGCAAATCTAATGGAGCGTGAATGGACGAGCGGGATTTTTAAAGAACCGGTTCAAGGCTCTATCTGGGTCGGGAAAACAGGGTTAACAGGGGACGGACAAGCAGATTTGGAACATCATGGCGGACTTGAAAAGGCTGTATTTGCATATTCATTTGAACATTATACCTATTGGCAAAAGGAACTCGGAAATTCCCATATCGCTGAAGGGGGGATGGGTGAAAATTTTGTTATGGAACATTTAACAGAGGAAATGGTTTCGATTGGCGATACCTTTCAAATTGGCGAGGCTGTTGTTCAAGTTTCACAGCCAAGACAACCCTGCTGGAAACCAGCACGAAGATTTAAAACCAAAAACTTAGCATTGTTAATACAAAATACAGGTAGAACGGGCTGGTATTTTCGCGTACTAAAAGAGGGATATGTAGAAGAGGGCCAATCGTTTATGCTAATTGATCGTCCCTATCCACATTGGACCATTGAACAAGTCAATAACATTCTACATGCGGAGAAACAAAATATAGAAGAGTTGAAGAAATTAGCCAATTGTGAATTACTTGCACCAAAAATGAGAACCACTTTAGAAACCCGAATCCTGACAAAGGAAAAAACTAATATCAGAGATCGAGTGTTTGGGCCAAATGAAATTAATTAAAAGAGTTAGCTGGAACCAGGAGTATGAAAAATAAACCATCGCGAACAGCGACAGGCACTGATCGCCATGGTTTATTTTTATTATACAACCCAACAAAGAAACTAGTGAAATGTATTTAAGGAGCTGTCTTAAGGACAAAACCCAACAAAGAAACTAGTGGACTGTCTTTAAGGAGCTGTCTTAAGGACAAAACCCAACAAAGAAACTAGTGAAATGTATTTAAGGAGCTGTCTTAAGGACAAAACCCAACAAAGAAACTAGTGAACTGTCTTAAGGAGCTGTTTTAAGGACAAAACCCAACAAGGAAACTAGTGGACTGTCTTTAAGGAGCTGTCTTAAGGACAAAACCCAACAAGGAAACTAGTGAAATGTCTTTAAGGAGCTGTTTTAAGGACAAAACCCAACAAAGAAACTAGTGGACTGTCTTTAAGGAGCTGTCTTAAGGACAAAACCCAACAAGGAAACTAGTGAAATGTCTTTAAGGAGCTCGCTTAAGGACAAAACCCAACAAAGAAACTAGTGGACTGTCTTTAAGGAGCTGTCTTAAGGACAAAACCCAACAAAGAAACTAGTGAAATGTCTTTAAGGAGCTCGCTTAAGGACAAAACCCAACAAAGAAACTAGTGGACTGTCTTTAAGGAGCTGTCTTAAGGACAAAACCCAACAAGGAAACTAGTGGACTGTCTTTAAGGAGCTGTCTTAAGGACAAAACCCAACAAGGAAACTAGTGGACTGTCTTTAAGGAGCTGTCTTAAGGACAAAACCCAACAAGGAAACTAGTGAACTGTCTTTAAGGAGCTCGCTTAAGGATTGCATTTTTATTTGTTGCGACAAGTAACACAACCCGTTATGGATTTTCTGAGTTTTTTTGCTTCTTTTAAAACGGTTCCCTAATATGATATCTATGTAGAATTGATTCAATTTTTAACCCTGTACTAATATCGCCTTTTACACGAACCTTCCCGGTCAACAAAGCTAAGGTTCCACTCATTCTTCCTAAGACAAACCTTTTGAAGCTATCATAAGACAATTGCATCGTAACGTGGGGCGTAGCCGACACACCCTCTTTAATCGTTAGTTTTCCATCCTGGAAGAAATGCTGGTAGGTTCCTTTTTCCTCACCGTGAACATCATATTGAACAATAGCGTTAAAGCCGCGAATGGCCCCGGGATTTGTATTGAAGATCTCCTCAATTCTATCCATTAAGTCTGCTAAAGAATACTCTTTAATTGCTTTTGCCATTAGTTGGTTCCTCCTAGGAATTTGTATGAAAGGCCTTACATAGTTTAATAATACTAGTTAGGAGGGGGTGGTAATAGTGAAAACTTTCTGAACTTTTTAGTTTCCCCCTTTTTGAGATCGTAAGTGTTGGTAACATGTAGCCATACACGCTTATTCAGACATATGATATAATTAGTATAGAAAAAATCCTAGGGGGCGAAGTTAAATGTTCAATGAACTTTGTAAGCCAACTGAAATCACAATAAAAGACAAAAAGAAGGTTGTAACAGGAAAAGTTGTTCGTGCAGCCATTTTTGCAAGAAGCAAAGTGATTGATGTGATGACAGCAGATAATGAACGATTTTATTTTATATATTATAAAAATTCCCTTATATATGGTGAAAAGCTTGAAACCGTGGAAACAGGATCATTTATTTATAACGCATTCAATGAAGGTATTTGTATAGAATCTCCTCATCCGTTATTAACCGCATTACTCCCCAAATTATCCCTTTCAATACCAAATAAAAATAAAATCTTCGCTCACCTTCAAAATGATTATTCGCTGCGAGAAATGGCATATATAGCGACTACACTTGACTCGTTTTTTGAAAAGAATCAGCTGGAACAGGTTATTGAAAAAGTATTTTCTCATTATAGAAGAAGCGGCGAATTCTATAAATCCTTCCAAATTGCCCGACTTTTATCTGACTTTTCACCTGGATTGAAATCGGCAGCCGACCGTTTAGATTCACTTGAATTCAACTCTTATCACAGCTTGTACAGTCCCCCTCATTTACCTTTGCTTCATAAAAAAGATCCACTCTTTGTTGAAATTCATTGCTTCAAGAACCGATCAATACCTGATGAACGAGTGTTTTTAGAAGATATTCTTACTAAACAGGATCGTTTATTAGTGTTACTGCTTTGGTTGGAAAATGCTAAAAACCTTCAAAATCTAAATTCCATTAAAGAGATAACAGATATTGCGTTACAGTTTATCACTGTGGAGGAATGGATCCTCCTATTAGGTCAAATAAACATCAATCCATTTCGGGAATTACCTGAGGCAAAATCGATTATTGAAAAAATGCTACAAAAAGGAAATTACCAAAATGCGGCTCTACTTTTATTAAATTTCATTGATGATTTACCGCAGTCTTATGATGAAATTCTCAGAGTTGTATGGGAAAATTCAGATTCGGCGTTTGTAACTGCACACTTAGACCATTTCATAAAATTACTGGGGCAGCTCCCAGGTGGTAAACATCCAGTGCAAGCTGAACAAAGAATCTCCCAACTTGCGGTTAGCCTGCTTAAAGAACATGACCTTAAAACCGTTCAAGAAAAGCTCTTGCCCATACAGGCGTTGCTTCCCAATTCAACCGTTATTCGGAAAATAAATGAAATGGTCGAATTGGTAGAGGATCCGGACCGGATGATGGAGCTGGGTGATCTTTATTCCGAATTTAAACAATTTGATAAAGCAATCGATTGTTTCTTCTGGGAAATGGAACTTCAACCCCAAGATCCATCACCAGTTAGGAAAATCAGTAAAATGTATCAGAATAAAGGACTATTAAGTGAAGCAGCAACCTATCAAAAAATTTATACACAGCTGAAAAGCAATCAGGAAACAGGTTGAAGATTCCTGGGAATTCATGAATCAGTATGAAAGAAAAGGGACCTTGCTCGTAATGAGAGCAAGGTTCTTGTTATAATAAAGGTAATATTTAGAAAAGCTTATAGATAGGTAATAGGATTAGCTAAAGGACTTAAACGAGTGATGAAATTTTTATCGGAGAGGGGTCTAAATTCAGATGTTATCTTTCGAAGAAAAAAAGGCGATTTTTCATTTATTTAAGCTAAAGGAAAAGAAATTCAGCAATGGAAAAGTTAATTTTCTCTATCCGGATAGTAAGCAAAAGGGACAAGTATTAGCAAAACAATTACAGCCAAGCGGAAACGGCTATGTAATCGGTAAGTATATGACTAAGGAAGTAAGTAACGAATACAAGGTGGATGCTCGGGGCTGGATTTCAATTAAGGAATTTTCGAATGATGGATTAAAAAAGGTGATATCTGAAGCGATGACTTCCATGTCTGGAATCACTGCTGCCGAAGACCTCTATATTAAAAAGCAGAAAACAGAGGAGCCACTTGAAAAATTCGTTGAGCCCCAGAAGTCGATCGAAGCAATTATTGAACCCCAACAGACAAGCGAAACAAAGGATCAATTCGAAAAAGAGACATTTGAAGCAACTAACGATTACATAAAACAGGAAGTACTCCCTACAACTATTTGTGGAAACATTGCCTATTCCTATTTAAATAATTGGATGGGATTTACCGTTTCAGTGGTTGACTGCGGATTAATGATCTGGAGAATGACGGCAAGGAAATACGGAGTTGTAGGTGGAAAAAGGTAGATGAGAATGGTGCTAATTAGTTAGGTTTAAAGTTTAGAGTAGAAAAAGTAGGATTGCGCTTACATTGTAAAAGCATATAAGGTGCAGGATGAGGTCGTCTTAGTGTATGATTAATTATAAGTACACCCTGAAAAATATTATTGAAACCTTATTGGGTGTAGAACGTATAAAAAGTGGATAAAAATTTTTAATAGACAGGATGAAGTGAATATTGGGCTCTTTTATTTTACAAATTGGACAGTGGGTTTATGATGCTTATTATTGGTTAATTTTAATATCAATCTTTGGTTCTTGGTTTCCAAGATTTTCACAATCAAAAATTGGCGAAACCATTAGCAGACTTGTTGAACCTTACTTAGGAATCTTCAGGAAATTCATCCCGCCTTTTGGTATGATTGACTTTTCACCAATCATCGGTTTAATTGCTTATAGATATTTAGGAGGATTTGCTTTAGTAGGTCTTCGTCAACTATTGGACATGACAGGATTAATATAATTTGGAAAGGCGAATCTTTCATTAGATTCGCCTTTTTATGTGTGATTTTATATATGTTTATAGTCCGTTAGCTGTTATTCACCGTATAATAATTGCCATATCTTTGAGAATGTCTCATTCTCCATTTTAAAATAAACATCTAAGTAGCCGTATCGAATGTAACCGTCCTTGAGTACTACTAGATTTACTTTCGTGCCATCCTTAAGATGAAGCGAGAGCTCTCTGTAGTTTTCGTCATTCCTAAAATCACCAAGTTCAGCTTCCACACGTTCGTAGGGATGTGGAACCGTTTCGTTCAGAGCTTCAATAAAGGAATTTAGTAGTTCCTTATCTTTGATTGGATAATAATTTTCTACGCTATTGTCCCAATCACTAAAATATCTATATTGCGCATGTACAATATTACCGGACAGATGGAGTTTCTCAAAAATATCCTGACCACTATATACCGTTATACCGTTTAATGCCTCGAATATTTCGGAATGGCCGTCCTGTTCGGAGTAGGTTATGATCCGATAATCCTTGCTATATCCTCTAACCGTATACACATCGAGTTCGCCAACGGTTGAGGCGAACTCAACAGCATAGGCATCCTGTGTACTCCATTCATCAATGGTGGACTTTGTTGTTCCAAGTTTCTCTCCTAGCAAATCCTTTGCCCGTTCTTCATCAATTTCTGTTGCTGTCTGCGTATATATTTTTCCGTTGAACACAATCAGACCAATCATACTCATGGCTGAGGTGTCCTTAGGAAGTATTAGTGCTGGAATTTGGATACCGCCATCTTTGGTAACACTGAATGTATTGTTATTTTGTGATGAGTTTTTATAAACAGTATAACTGCCAAAGGCAATCAGTAAGCTAGCTGCCAATGCGATACCTATTATCCAATTCCTTTTCTTTGTCGGTATTTCAGCTTTCGCCTTTGCAACCCCAAGTTTACTTCTTTTGGATAACTCTTTTGGAATTTCAATTTTACTTATTTCTTGTTTAATATTATCGCTCATAGCTACCAGCTCCCTTCAAATCTTTACGGAGTTTGTTTAACGCGCGGTATAAAATGGTTTTTGCTGTACCAAGCGGAATATCTAGTGCTTCCGATACCTCTTTTATTGTCAAACCTTCGTAAAATCTTAAAATAATGACGCCTTTTTCATACTCTTTTAAGCCATCTATTAAATCCCGCATTGTGATTTCTAAAGCTACATCTTCATCGACTGTTCCTGATACGATGTCATCTAGCTCTGGTTTCATTTGCACGATATTCGTTTGTTTTCGCAATAAATCGAGGGAACAGTTAATCGCAATACGCAGTAACCAGGTTTTGAAATAGTTAGCGTCTTTGAGGCTTTTGATAGATTTAAAGGAACGGTAAGCCGTTTCTTGCACCACATCGAGTGCATCACTTTGATTTTTTACATATATAAAAGCGGTGCGATAAATGTCTTGCTCATATTTCTGAAATAATATTAAAAATGCTTTGTCATTGCCTTTCTGTGCTTTCTTTACTAAAGTCTCCAACCAATCACACCCCTTTACCACCCTTTATCTATTAGACGAAGAATTTATTAGTTTGGCTTTCATTTATTCATAAAAAAACATCCTGCATATTCTACAGGATGATTTTTCTTAAATTATAACATTTGGCCATAGGCTAAATCATTGCCAATCTGTGTGATAGACTCCTGGCGTATCCTTTCGTTCATACGTATGGGCACCAAAATAGTCACGCTGAGCCTGCAAAAGGTTGGCAGTAGAATTACCTGTCCGATACCCATCGTAATAAGTGAGTGAAGTAGATAGACATGGAAATGAAATGCCGGAATTAATCCCCTCACAAACTACTTTTCGTAATCCTAATTGGTATTCTTTAACCTTTTCTGAAAAATAAGGAGCAATTAATAAATTTGCTAAGTCAGATTGTTTGTTATAGGTTTCGCTAATGACATTTAGAAATTCTGCACGGATGATACAGCCGCCACGGAAAATCAGTGCTATATCCTTTAATGGCAGATTCCAATCATAAAGATCTGAGGATGTTTTATATTGTGTAAATCCTTGCGCGTAGGCACAAACTTTCCCCATATATAACGCTTGTCTTGTATACTCAATCCACAAATCTTTATCTAAACTTTGCTGTTCCATTTCAGGACCTGCTAAGATATTTTCGGCATGTAATCGTTCCTCTTTTAGCGATGATATGTAACGGGCAAACAATGATTCTGTAATAATAGAGGAAGGAATACCATTATCGATGGCTTGAATGCTCGTCCATTTACCTGTTCCTTTATTCCCTGCTTTATCAAGAATTACATCAATAAGCGGTAATCCAGTTACTTCATCCTTTTTACGTAAGATATCTGCCGTGATTTCGATTAGGTAGCTTTTCAATTCTCCTTGATTCCATGTTTCAAAGATATCAGCAATTTCACTCACGGATAAATGTAACTTTTCTCTTAGAAAAGTATAGGCTTCTGTAATTAGCTGCATATCTGCATACTCGATGCCATTATGGACCATTTTTACAAAGTGCCCAGCACCTTTTGGACCAATATAAACACAGCAAGGTACATCATCGACTTGAGCGGCAATTTTTGTGAGAATTGGTGCCACTTTATCATATGCTTCTTTGTCCCCGCCTGGCATAATAGACGGTCCCTCTAAAGCCCCCACTTCTCCACCAGAAACACCAATACCTAAATAGGAAATTCCTTTAGATTTTAATTCATCATACCTGCGTTCTGTATCTCCGTAATGGGAGTTACCACCGTCCATGATAATATCACCACTCTCAAGAAAAGGTACTAATGAAGCGATCACTGAGTCAATTGCTGCGCCTGCTGTGACCATTAGAAAGATCTTTCTTGGTGATTCTAAGGACTGAACAAAGTCTTGAACTTCGTAGTATGGTTTAATAGGTTGTCCATCCACTTTTTCCATAAGTTGATCGGTTAAATCCCGAGTGTAATTATAGACAGCTACTTTTTCATCCTTACTTGCCATATTTAAAGCGATATTGCTGCCCATGACTCCTAAACCGATAACACCAATTGTATTTAACATCTATATTCCTACTCCTTTTAATTCATATTAATAGGCAAAAAAACCGCCACGAAAGTGTTGGTTTTTCTGCCGGGAAAGGCTTATACAAATATGCTTAGTAATAAAATAAATCCTAATCCAGCTACTGAAATAATCGTTTCAAGTAATGTCCATGTGGCAAAGGTTTCCTTCATGCTTAAACCAAAATATTCTTTAAACATCCAGAATCCTGCATCATTAACATGTGATGCGATTAAACTACCCGCACCTGTTGCAAGTACAACTAAAGCAAGGTTAACATCAGATTGCCCTAACATTGGAATAACTAAACCTGCAGTTGTTAAAGCCGCAACAGTTGCAGATCCTAACGCAATACGTAAGATAGCCGCAATGATCCAAGCAAGCAAGATAGGTGATAATGAGGTCCCTTTGAATAGCTCAGCAACATAGTCACCTACACCGCCAGTGATCAATACTTGTTTGAAGGCTCCGCCTCCACCAATAATTAAGAGCATCATTCCAATATGCAAAATAGCTGTTGTACAAGAATTCATAATATCTTTCATTGGAATCTTTCTTGCTAATCCCATTGAATAGACTGCAAATAATAAGGAAAGCAGCATGGCAGTTCCCGCATCACCAATAAAACGGATAGCTGCTAATAAAGTATTATCCTCAAATCCATTTGTTTTTTGCAATAGAGTAATGATTGTAGCAATTGACATTAAAATAACAGGAAGTAAAGCGGTAAATACACTAATTCCAAAACCAGGTGTTTCTTCAAGTTTAAATGATTTTTGTTCACCTAAAGATGCAATGCTGCCAGTTTTCGTAAAGGATGCAGGTACTAATTTTTTCGCAAGCTTAGTAAATATAGGTCCAGCTAAAATAACTGTTGGAATCGCAATAATGAAACCGTAAAGTAAAACCTGACCCAGATCCGCTCCATATTCACCCGCGATAACAGTTGGTCCTGGGTGTGGCGGTAAGAAACCGTGTGTTACAGATAATGCTGCTACCATTGGAATACCAAGGTACAAGATCGAAACTTTTAATTCTCTTGAAATCGCAAAGACGATTGGAATTAATAATACTAATCCTACTTCAAAAAATAACGCGACACCGATAATGAATGAAGCAGCAACAACAGCCCATTGTATATTCTTTTCTCCGAATTTGTTAACAAGAGTCATGGCAATCCGCTGAGCGCCACCTGAATCAGCGATCAGTTTACCCAACATCGCACCAAGTCCAAAGATTAACGCTAAGTGACCAAGTGTACCGCCTAATCCCATTTCAATCGTTTTGACAACTTCCACTAGTGGTATTCCAAGTGCTAACGCAACACCGAATGAAACAATGATTAATGAAACAAAGGTGTTTAATTTTAAACCCATGATTAATACGAGTAATACTATAATTCCAACAGCTACAATAACTAATGGCATTTTATTTCCTCCTAAGTTTTATCTAGTTGTGTTTATTAAGTTTCGTTGATAATTTGCAATCCGTGAATAATCTTCTGTTAAAACTCTAGATAAGTTAATAAAGATCGGCAATAATTGCCTGTATTCTTTTGCAGCCTCTTCTTTAGGTGTGTGTTTGTAGGTATCGCCAATCATTTCAGAAACAACTTCAAAGGATTCAATTTGCCCTGTAGCATATAAGCCTAAAATACAGGCACCAAGGCAAGAACTTTCATAGCTTTCTGGAACCACTACTTCAGATTCGAAGATATCGGACATCATTTGGCGCCAAACCTCTGACCTTGCGAAGCCCCCAGTTGCCTGAATTCGGGTTACAGGTCCTTCCATACATTCTGTTAACGCTAGGAATACTGTGTATAGGTTATAGATGACTCCTTCTAGGGCTGCGCGAATCATATGTTCTTTTTTATGCGACATTGTTAAACCGAAAAAGGAACCACGCACATCTGGATTCCATAGTGGTGCACGTTCACCAGCTAAGTACGGATGGAATAACAATCCATCTGCGCCTGGTCTTACACGATCCGCAATCTTTGTTAAGACTTCGTATGGATCAATCCCTAATCTTTTCGCTGTTTCTATTTCTGAAGAAGCAAATTCATCTCTAATCCAGCGTAGGACCATTCCACCATTATTAACTGGCCCGCCAATAACCCAGTGATTTTCTGTTAAAGCGTAGCAAAAGATTCGGCCTTTCTCATCTGTTTGCGGCTGATCAATAATGGTTCGAATCGCACCACTTGTCCCAATCGTGACAGCAATCTCGCCTTTTCTAATTGCATTTACACCTAGATTAGAAAGCACACCATCACTTGCGCCAATGACAAAGGGGGTTTGTGGATCGATACCCATTTGTTTCGCTAAATCGGGATGACAGTTTTTAAAAATCTTGGTTGTTGATACGAGTTCAGATAACTGCTCGCGAGTCACTCCAGCAATGTTTAAGGCTTCTTCATCCCAGTCCAAGTTTTTGAGATTCATCATCCCCATGGCAGAAGCCAAGGAATGATCGACAACATATTGATCAAAGAACTTTTTGAAAATATATTCTTTAATCCCGATAAACTTTTTAGCACGGGTTGCGATTTCAGGACGTTCATTCACAATCCAAGCAATTTTGCTTAATGGTGACATCGGGTGAATCGGTGTTCCCGTACGTTTGTATACTTCATGACCATTTAACTCATCCTTTATTTTATGTGCCCATGCTTCGCTGCGATTATCGGCCCAGGTGATAACAGACGTGAGCGGCTGGTCTTTCTCATCCATGGCAATGATGCTATGCATCGCACTGCTAAATGAAATGAACGATAGATTTTTATCAGAATGGTTTTTTGTTATTTTTGAAATGGCTTGTAAGACTGCTTGAAAAATCTCTTCTGGATCTTGTTCAGCTGTCGATATATTTGGTGTGTAAAGGGGATACCCAATATTCTCTTGCTGGATAACATCACCTTTTACACTAAATAAAACAGCTTTCGTACTTGTCGTACCAATATCGATACCTAACATATAGCTAGTCATTTTCTTGCTCGACTCCTTTGGAAAGCATTTGTTGTGACATCCATAAGTCTTCAACCTTACCTTGAACATCATCAAAGTTTTGATGTAAAGATCTAATCATTAGCTCTCTATCTTTTGTCTCTATTGCTTCAATATAAAGTCCATGGTTTTCCAAAACCCGTGTGAAATCATCATACTTTTCCTCGATACGCGCCCGCATTGATAGGAGAATCAAGCTCTCCATAACGGGTTTTGTATTATTCCAGATCATCAGGATATAGGAATGATTAATCGCACGAATGATTGTTTCATGGAATAAAACATCTTGAAAGGAAAATTCATCAGCATCACTATATTTTATCGCGACTTTCATCATTTCTAGTATCTTACTAAGTTCTCTTACTAACTCATTCGTGTCTAGCTTTACAAGCCGTTCAAATACAAATGTTTCAATGAGTAACCGTACATCATAAATTTCTTGTATCTCTTTTTCTGTTAAACCAATCACAACTGCACCCATTTTTTCTAATCGAATGATATTTTCAGATGCCAGTTTCTTTAATGCTTCACGAATGGGTGACCGGCTAACAGAAAAATCTGTAGCTAATTTATTTTCAGATAGGATGGTTCCGCTTTCAATCAGCCCAGAAATAATCCGCATTCTAAGCTCGCTAGTTACACGATCACCTGCAGAAGCTTTAGAATGCCATTTTTCTGGATAGAGCATTTCCTTTGATTCAGCCATAGATAAAACCACCTTTTTTTATATGATGTATACCTGTATACAGGTATTATAGAATACTGAACAGAAATTGCAAGCGCTTTTATTCAATTTGGGTTTTCTAATATAGTTTTCTTGTTTGAAATGAGTAGATGAAACTGTTGTAAAAGGAGTTTCAAGTGATGTTTTTGTCATAGAAGTAAAATAAAGGTAATTGTCCCCATTTTCGTTTTTACCCAATCAATATGTTGGTACTAGCATATTTTAATGTAAATATGTGAGAGGGGGGGATAGTAATGGCAAATGATAGAAGACGTAATCGTTCCGATGAAGACGATGTAGCAGGGGTAGAAGATCGTAATAATGGAAGAAGAATCGTTATTGATGCCGATCAAGTCGTAATCCGTGCAAACAGAGTCATTATTCTTGATGAAAGTGATGACAGAAAGAAACGCGATCGTGACGACCGTAACCACGACCACGACCGTAACCATGACCACGACCGTAACCATGACCACGACCGTAACCATGACCACGACCACGACCGTAACCATGACCACGACCACGACCGTAACCATGACCATGACCATGACCATGACCATGACCACGACCACGACCACGACCATGACCGTGACCGTGACCGTGACCGTGACCGTAGAAGAAACCCATTTTGGTGGATCTGATCGTTAAAAAGCGAGGCTGTTGAGGAAAAAAGACCCTCAACGGTCTTTTTATTAAGACAGAATAAATTTACAATAAAGGAGAACACTTGCTTACTCACATAGGGGGTACATACATGAAGGACATACAAAACTTTTCAAAAAGTAGGGGGTAGAATTTTATGGACATAGTTGAAAAGGCACTTCAGTTTGCTAGTAAAGCACATAAAGACCAGTGTAGAAAGAATACCGATATCCCTTATATCTCGCACCCCGTAGCGGTGGGGATGATTTTGATGAAATCCGGATACACCGATGAACTCATTGCAGCAGGGGTTTTACATGATACGGTAGAAGACACAGATGTTACGATGGAAGATATTCAGCGAGAATTTGGCACCAAGATAGCTGAAATTGTAGCTGGTTGTTCAGAGCCTGATAAGTCACTTTCTTGGGAAGAACGGAAGGAACATACGATTGAGTTTTTAAAAACGGCATCAGAGGATATCCGCGCTGTAGCTTGTGCCGATAAGTTACATAATATTAGATCCATTATCAATGATTATGAGGTTCTTGGTGACAAGGTTTGGGAAAGGTTTAACGCAGGTAAGGAGAAACAAAGGTGGTACTATACTAATATCGTTAAAAGTTTAGGCTCTCAATCAAACTTCCCTTTAGAAGCAGAACTGCAAAAAGAAGTTGATAGGTTATTTGGCAATTAATACTGATAAGATATTTGAAAAAAGATATGTTGAGTGTAACGGGTTCCGTTTCCTATCGCAAAACGTCAATTGCACAGGAATATGCAAACCAAAATGTAATCCTTTTTGCACTATAAAAATGCAGGGCAATTTGTAAGACTGGAGAGATTAAAAAACATTAGAATCGTAAGGGTTTATACCCTTGCTAACTCTATTTTTGCTTTTAATTGCTAATTACAAATTTTACTCCCATTTCCGCCCTCTCCGTACCGTTTTTTGTGTAGGTATGAGAATTCATAGGCGGAGAATTTCCTGCTAATGTATATAGGGGAAGCTTATGAAACGTATATAAGCGGAGATATTCCGATTAACTGCTTTAAATAAGACAAAATCCAAAGACTTGGATAATATAAACGGAAAAACTCCCCTTATTTTTAAGGAAATATGGGTATTTCCCAATTTAGCCGGAATTTTTCCGTTTATTTTTCATATACAGTGCAATCAACATTCAATTATAACAGAGCCTACCCTTAAATATTTTTCTGTAAGTAAAAATGTAGTGTATTTTGCTGTGGTACACTGGCTATTGTACCCCCACATTTTAATATACAAATTGCACTACAAATTCTCCCAAAATAATTATTAAAATCCCTTTATGTCAACAAAAATAGACCTCCAAATTACCATACAATTTGAAGGTCATTTAGCATCACATTTTTAATATTTGCGATAGTTAACGGACCCCGACATGTTGAGTGTCTTTTTTTATGTTCCGAGATATTTTCTTAAACTATGAATTATATTTTGAATTTTTAGTATTTTGATTGTATAATCAAATCTGAATTACACAAAATCAATTAAACCGATTGAAAAACTCATATTTTAATAAAATGCTAATATCATGACAAAATGAGAGGTGGATTCCATGAAACAAAACGAGCAGGAAACGAGCAGTCAACGTAATGGGCTAGTTAAAGAAATTAAAGCCGATGGCTCGTTTAATCGTCAAAAAAATAGCTTCACCACACCTTTTGGAAAGAATCCGGGAGAGCTGCTAATTGAGTCAGGCAGGTACCGGCTTTTATGGTCGGCGGTTTGCCCCTGGGCACATCGTTCTGTAATTGTTAGAAGAATACTAGGGTTGGAAGAAGTTGTCAGTTTAGGTACGGCAAGTCCGATGCGACCCAACCTCCCGTATGTTGATTGGGAATTTTCTATAGATGAAAATGGTGTGGACCCGGTATTGGGTATTAAGTATATGAGTGAAATTTATAAGAAAACAGACCCGAACTATGAAGGACGCCCAACTGTGCCGGTAATTGTAGATACAATGGAACAAAAGGTTGTTAATAATGATTATTTTAAATTAACAAACTACCTTGAGACTGTGTGGGCACCATTTCACAAAGAAAATGCCCCAGATCTTTATCCTGAACACCTACGTGAAGAGATTGATAGTTTAAATGATATCATCTTCCATGATGTGAACAATGGTGTATATAAATGCGGCTTTGCTCGCTCGCAAGAAGCCTACGAGCAGGCGTATGACACATTATTTAAGAGATTAGATGAATTGGAGCAGCGTTTAGCGAAACAACGTTTCTTGTTCGGTGATTTTATCACCGATTCAGATGTTAGACTTTATGCCACACTAGTCCGCTTCGATGTGGCGTATTACTCTGCCTTCAAGGCAAACCGAAATCGTATAGTTGACTTTCCTAGCTTATGGGGATATCTGCGTGATTTATTTCAAACAACCGGTTTTGGTGATACGACCGATTTCGATGCAATAAAAAGGCATTATCATTTATCGAATCATATTGCCAGTAATGATCAAAAAGGGCAGACGATTTTACCAAAGGGTCCGGATATGTCTGGCTTAGTATCCCAACATAATCGACAAGCACTAAGTACTAACACCGAAAAATTTTTATACAAAAAGTAAACATTAGGAGATGAGTAGCCTTTTGATTATTCGTGATGCCTATGAAAGTGAATTATCTTTTATTCGATCGCAACGAGTCCAATCCTATGAAGAACATAAAAAAAGTATACCAATGGAGCATTGGAATGCCCTAAAACAGGCCATCTCATCGGAGGCAGACAACCTGCCTGGTGTCGAAAGGATTGTGGCTGAATTAGAGGGGGAAATAGTGGGTAGTGTTGTTTTGTTCCCTGCTAAAACGGATGCTTATGAAGGGGCTATTGACGAACTGGATTATCCTGAAATTCGAATGCTTGCTGTAGCTCCTGAAATGCAGGGGAAGGGGGTAGCTACTGCCTTAGTTTCTGAAAGTATTCAGCGCACAAGAGCGAGAGGTTACCATGTTATTGGACTGCATACCGGGCAGTTTATGGCAGGAGCAATTAGATTATACGAACGGCTTGGCTTTGTCCGTCAACCTCAATTTGACTTTGAACCGGCCGATGATGGCATTATTGTTAAAGCCTATCGACTTTCTTTAAAATGATCCAAGTAGAAAAAGGTAGAATTTAGTCGAATGAAACTTTGAGAAATAAATTGGTTTTTAAAGGAAAAGTCCTCCATTATGTCGAAAATATTAGATAAAGGGGTTGACCCAATGAATAAAGTTGGTTTAATGAAGAGTTTCCAAAGTGCAAGCCGAGGAAATCTGTTTTCCATTGAAATTCCAAAGGCAACAAAGGAAGAAGAAAAACAGATTGGTGAATGGATTAGCGAATTAGAAAGAGAAGGAAAAATCAAAGTAAGAGAACTCTTGCAACGAGAATACTCCGTGTTTTTACATGGAATCATTAAGTACGCATCCGAATAGTCGGGTGTTTTTTTTTTATAAAAAACCAGGTAGAACAAGAAGTCCACCTGGTTTTGTGAAGTATAAATTATTTTATGTCCTCAAACTCCCTAGCCATTCGTTCAAATGCTTCCTTTATCATCGGTCGTGGGGAAGGGAGACAAATGCGTTGATAGTTTAAACCTTCTTCACCAAACATCTTGCCATCTTCTAAAAGAACATTCGCTTTATTGTAAATTCTGTCATGGACTTCTTCAGGTGATAGGCCGTAACCACTGAAGTCTAGCCACATCACATACGTTCCTTCGGGAATTATTGCTTTTACTTTAGGCATTCTTTCCTCTAAGAAGCTTTTCACAAAATCCATTGTCCCATCAATATAATCAATTAACTGCTCTAACCATTCCTCCCCGTCGTTGTAAACCGAAATCAGCGCCGAGATTGTAAATGGCGAGGCTAAATGGTGGCCCATTACTCTAACGAATGTATTTCGGAGCTCGGGATTTGGAATAATCACGTTGGTACAATGCAGTCCAGCCAAATTAAAGGTTTTGTTGATCGCTGTAAACGTAACAATATGTTTATCACTGTCTGCAGCTTTTACAATTGGAAAGAAGGTTTGATGGCGTCTAATTAAATCTCCGTGAATTTCATCTGCTATGATAAGTACGTTATTTTCTGCACAAATTGCCGATAATTTAGCAAGCTCATCCTTGGTATACACTTTTCCTGTTGGATTATGAGGATTACATAAGATAAACATTTTCGTGCTTTCATCTTTTGATTTCGCTTCAAAGTCTTCAAAGTCAATCGAATACTTTCCGTCCTCATCCGATTTAAGAGGATTATTTACTAATTTTCGATTATTCCCTTCAATGGCAGAGGTAAAAGGCGGATAGACAGGACGCTGAATGATGATGCCATCTCCAGGCTCCGTAAAGGCCTTAACCGCCATATTCAAAGCGTACACTGTTCCAGGGCTGTAGACGATTTCTTCTCTTTTAATCTCCCAATCATGTCGTTTTTTAAACCAATGTTGAATCGCTTCATAATATTCATCAGGAAAAATTGAGTAACCAAAGATCTTATGATCAACAGTTTTATGTAAGGCTTCTATTAGAGGTTGCGGGACGGGTAAATCCATATCTGCCGTAAATAACGGTAAGGTTTCCTCATCATATCGATCAGTAAAACCCATTTGCTTAAGTAAGTCTCCTCCGTCCCATTTTATGGAATAAGTTCCTCTTCGGTTGACGATTTCATCAAAGTTATAGATCATTTATTTTTCCCCTTTCGAATATACCGATTTATTAAGATATTTTATGACAGTTAACATGATAAATATAGTATCATCATATTAAAAATAAATTATCAAAGGTTTCCTTAATTTTAACAGACTTTGGATTATACCTCATGTTTTTACACTTAGAGAAACTTAAAAGGAGGAGAAGCGAATGGAAATAAGATTACTTGTACGCACTGATGCAGAAAGTTATTGGAAGTTGAGATTAGAGGCACTTAAGAAAAACCCGGAAGCCTTTTTAACTAGCTATGAAGATGCAATTAAAAGAGAAAACCCAATTGAACAGGTTGCCAGCAGTTTCAAAACGGAAGGAAACTATACCTTTGGGGCTTTTGATCAGGATAACTTGATTGGTATGGTGACGTTACTTCAGGAAAAGGCAGAAAAAATCCAGCACCGGGCGAATATTTATGCTATGTATGTCACACCTAAGAAACAAGGTTTAGGTGTTGGAGAGGCGTTACTAATAGAGGCTTTGAATAAAGCGAGGACGATTGAAGCAATTGAAAAAATCAATCTAGCCGTAATGGCCAGCAATCAAAAAGCAAAGAAGCTCTATGAAAAACTAGGATTTCAAACTTACGGGCTAGAGGAAAAAGCGATGAAAATAAATAATACCTATTATGATGATGAGCACATGGTACTGCATATTAAATAGACAACGAATAAATGCATGGTGACTTAGCACCATGCATTTATTGAGGAACCGTTTTTATTTTATAGATGAAATAATAATATTTATAGATAACGATCGCTAGAAGCGTGACCCTTACTAGTAAATTATTAACCAGGAAGAAGGCGATCGCTATCATTACATCTGCAAATAATAAAATGGTCAGTTTCTGTTTTAATGTCATCGACCGTTCTTTGACGAAGCTTTCCAAATGGCGCTTATAAACATTTGTCCCTTTAAACCATATCTCAAATCGTTCAGATCCTTTTACAAAGCAGAAGGATGCTAACAGTAATAGAGGAGTTGTTGGCAATAACGGAAGTACAATTCCCAAAATCCCGAGGCCAAGGGAGATAAAACCAATGATGATATATAGAAGTTTAATGACCTTCTTAATGATGATTGCCCCCTCTTTAGCTTTTGTGTCATACTGATTTTTCTCTATTATAACATTTTTAATGTGAAAAAATTATGTCTGAAAATCCACAATAACTGTTTTAAATCACTTAAAGGAAACTAGGTTTATGATAAAATGGGAAGGCAGAGAATGGAGGTTGCAGCTCATGAGTACTCTTTATCAAGTTCTTGTAGTCATACATATTTTTTCAGCTATTTTAGGCATGGGTCCTGGGTTTATTTTAATGACGGTTGTGAAAGGGTCGAAAACAATGACCGAATTAAGACATTCCCATGCAATAAGGCATTCCCTACATATTTTTGTCATGATTGGCGGTACCCTTTTATTAATTACTGGTTTAATCATGGGTTCCATAAATCTAAATCTATTTAAAATGGGCTGGTATGTAACAAGTCTCGGACTCTTTTTGGCAGCACTTGCCATGGGACCGCTCGTTTTGTCACCAAGGTCAAAACCTATTAAAGCATTATTACATTCCCACCAAGGCGATGACATTCCTGAAGAATACAATCGATTATCAAAAGAACTTTTTCGCTATGAATCCCTTGAAAATATAATTTTCCTGATCATTATTGCGTTAATGATTCTAAAACCATTTTAATATAAAGGGTATGGCTAATGAACAGCCATTCCTTTTTTTATTTGTATAAATATGAATTACCTTAATTTTAATAAAAATGATCATGTAAATATTTCTTTGTGCGTGTGAATATACATACGATAATCATTATTTATTGAAATGGGGGGATCAGGTCTTGAAATTCAAGATACATCGCTGTAATTGTCGCAATATTTGGTCCGTTCAAAACAGAAAGACGAAGTTGATTGTATCGAGTATCCTTCTAAATGGGAAATGGAGTACGGAAATAAAACCAGAAAGGATACGTAATCCAAAAGGATTTGTTACAACAACAAGTAGTCAAGATATTATACTGAATCCTGCCTTGGAATTAGTGGAACAATATATTAAGGTCGAACAATTAATTTATGATAAAAGAAAGGTAAACTTTAACTTGAAAGAAGGGGAAAATTTATATTTTGCTGATGATGGTAGCTGTTACGTGGTTAAAAAGGGTTAAAGATTGAGAGCTGTCCCTGTGGTAGCTCTCTTTCGTTTTTTTTGCTGAACATCAGGTTTAGTTTTTGAAGGAATTTGCCAAACTGATAGGGAACTAAGTTAGTTAAATAGATTATTAGGAAGGGAGATTGGTTTGGGTGAAGAAATATAATGTTCATACATATGAAGAAGCGATCGAGGTAATTAAGGAAATTGGTTTTCTGCCACTTGCGTCGCTTATTCCTGGGTATCCTTCTTTGGACAGCATGACTGCCAAAGAGCAGTGGCATACAGGCACAGAATTCGATCCATGGTTATGGCGTGCGAAGTTCCCGGTTGATGGTGCCGCAGCTTACGGTAAATTTGTTAAAAAGAAATCGGTGTTAATCTCTAGTGAATGGCTGCCGATGGTTAAGGCAGTCTTGGGATCCCGTCATTCATTAAAGCAGCGCTATCAAGATGGATTAGTTTCTCGTGAGGCATTGGAGCTATTTGAGTTAATTCGTGAGAGTGAAGGAATCGACACGAGATTATTGAGAGTGCAGGCCGGAATGAAGGATAAGGAAAAGAAAAAGTCATTTGATAACGCTTTGCTGGAATTGCAAGGTTCGATGGATATAGTCGTTGCTGGCACCAAGGCGAAAACAAACGACCAGGGTGAGAAAAATGGCTGGAGCAGTACCGCTTTCGAAACAATGTTGCACTGGACAGAGCATAATCGTATCGCTGAAACCCCGATCGAAATGGAAGATGCAAAAATGATGCTTAAGGATCACTTTGCAAGCTTTTGTAGTGAAGAGACAATGAAGGCTTTTGCGAAAATATTTAAGTTTTAAGAGGAATCCATTGTGATTTCCTCTTTTTTCGTTTAAAAGGAGTCAATTAGTGTAATTTGCTGAAAAAACAGCTGAAATTCTCTGGTCATATATTATAGGAAGGTCAGATATATCCGCGAAACAGATATTTGCGGAAAATTAATTATATCCGAGAAACCCCGAAATTAGCCTGTCCCATCTGGAGCCAATCTCCATATTTATATAGTAAGAAACTTCAAGGTGGTGTAGTAAAGTGAGAAGAAAGAATAAAAAGCTGGCACTCTGCATCTTTCCCAATTATAGATGGTGTGGACCGGGTTGTAGTGGACCAGGAGCACCTATAAATGATGTAGATGCCTGTTGTTATCGACATGACCGATGTCTTAGTCGAGGGAATTCGTCTTGTTACTGTGATAAACAATTCATGGATTGCCTCTACTCAAAAATGAATCGGCGAACACAAAAAGGTAGACATGCAGCCCTTATGTATAATTTCATGAAATTGAAAAGTTCGTTCACTTGTAACCATCCCAAAAATTATTAAACTTTCCTTAAGAGTGCCTTATTTTCTAGAATACAAACCCACCTATAATATCCTAACAATATAAGCAGAAGAATAGGATTTACGATTGCTGCATGCCAAATTTCCCACCAACCGTAATGAAAATATCCCCAAGGCTCAGGCAGTAAAGTAAGGTATTCGTAAATTAACATAAAAATCTCAAAGATGATTATGAATACTAGCTTTTGTATAAATTTGCCTTTATGAGGATACCAATTTAGAAAGAATATATTCACAGGTGGTATTAATATCGTATGCGGAAGTATCCCCCTCCAATTTGGCTCATGATCGAAATACCAATAGCCGTGGTATTTATAATCAATAAAAGTATCGAAGAGTGTTTGGAAAGCAATTGTAAACATCCAAATATGAAGGATCTGGTTCCCTGATAGTTTTTTATTTGTTTTAAAGCCAATGATGTTAAATAAGATAATAGCAATCAAAAGTCCAATCATAAGTAATCCTCTTTTTTATTTTAAAATCCCCTAATAAAAAATGAACTATACCCAGAAAATTTCCTATTAGCTAAATGTCTTCTTTGGTATAATATTTATATTAGAATATTGTTATATGAACTGCAGTATTCTTTCAATGGATTTCTGTATTTTTAGTTAACTGTTTAAAAATAGGGCGATTAGCATTTCATTTAGCTACTACAACTAACGTGATTTCGAACTAAAAAAACGTTGAGACAAATGCAGTGTCTCAACGTTTTTTCTTTTCTTATCGAACGGTTTCAAATAAGACAGCAACCCCGATGCCGCCGCCGCTGCCGATCGCAGCAAGGACGTATTTTGCTTCTTTTTGACGTTGTACTTCGTAGAAAAGCCGTGTAACCAAAATGGCCCCAGATGCTCCGTAAGGATGACCGATGGTTAGAGCTCCGCCGCTAACGTTCAGCTTTTCGTAAGGAATCGAGAGCTCCTGTGCACAGGCGACGATTTTCGAGGCAAAGGCTTCATTGATTTCAATGAGATCGATGTCCTGAATTGTCAACCTGTTTCGTTCAAGTAAGGTTTTAATGGCTGGAATAGGTGCTGATCCTGGATAGTGAGGATGAACAGCTGCGACCTGACTGTCGACGAATCGGAGGATTGGCTTGAGGCCGAGACGTAATGCAGAGTTTTCTTCCATCACCACGGCCGCTGCCGCACCATCTTGAATTCCACAGCTGTTGGCTGCCGTAACTGTATTGTTTTCTCCAGAAAGTATTGGTTTTGCCCGTTTAACAAGTGCCTCCATGTTCCGCTTTTTATGTAATCCTTCATCCTGGTACCATTGTGCTACAGGAAGGATTTCCTCCTTGAAAAAGCCTCTTTCAAAAGATTCCCAGCTGCGTCGATAACTTAAGAGGGCATAATCATCCTGTTGGTCTTTTGTTATTCCATATTTCGTGGCAACAAATTCTGCAGCCTCGACCATATCCGGGTCGCCAAGGCTGTCCGGTGAAAAGCGGGCGCGCTTCAGGTATGGGGAGGTGCTCGTGCTTTCGACTCCGCCCGCAATGTAGCACTGACCGGCGCCTGCCTGAATCAAGCAGCATGCGATTCGAATGGCTTCGAGTCCGGCGCTGCATTGACGGTCAATCGTTAATCCTGGTATAGAAAGCGGAAGACCAGCTTCCAAAACTGATAACCTGCCAATGTTTCCTCCGGGACCAGTGACATTTCCTACTATCACATCATCCACTTTGGCTTCAATGCCACTGGCTAATTGACGAAGAAGAGGGGCAACCAGTTCATGTGGTTGAAATGTCTGCAGTATCCCATTCTTTTTTCCAATTGGCGTACGTTTTGCTTGGACAATTACGGCTCTGCTAATGGCTCTTCACCTTGCTTTCGATTAATGCTTTTAGTTGTGACCGGGCTATTTTACCGCTTGTGGTGTGCGGTATTTCCGTCAAGAAAATCCACTTCCTCGGGACTTTATAGGGAGATAAATTCACTTTACATAACCTTTTTAATTCCTTTGTTGTGGCGGTACCTTTAATAACAGCAGTGGCAATCTGCCCCCAGTATGGGTCTCTGATGCCAATAACCGCTACTTCCTCTACGTTTGGATGAGTTCCGACTACTTTTTCAATCTCTTCTGGAAAAATATTAATACCTCCGTATAAGATCATGTTTGCCTCACGTCCAGCAAGATAGAGAAAGCCATCTTCATCGAAATAACCCATATCGTCAACAGTCATCCAGCCATTTTCATCCTCGATGGTCTGGATCCCTAGCCCATTATTTTCAAGGTACCCATTAAAGAGCATGTTACTTCTAACATATATTTTCCCTGTTTCCATTGGCTTTGCAGCTTGGAAATTGTCCCGGCGAATTTGAATTTCGACGTTATGACAAGGTCTGCCAACCGAACCAGGTTTTCGTGCATTTTCTACGTTCGTTAAGACCGTAATAAAACTAAGCTCACTTGCACCATAAAATTCGTACATCGAGAAATGCGGGAACAAGGTTTGAAGATGCTCCTTAGAATGATCTTCCCACTTCGCACCAGAAGAGAGGAGTTTTACGGGTTTCTCAATTGAACGCTCCTCCATTAGCAAGGCAGCTATCATTGTCGGGACCAGATATACAACCGTGATTGGATGTGTTTCGATTAACGATAGTGTTCGGTTTGGGGAGAATTTTTCAAGTAGGTAGACGGTTCCTCCCAGGTACAAGGTGCTGATGACCCCATATAAGAAATGGGAATGAATCAAGGCTCCAGGAATGAGGACATGATTGTTTTCATCGAGCTGAAAATCGATTTTGGTACAATCAAAACTAGCAAGCCAGGAATCATGGGATCGGATAAATGCCTTCGGATCACCAGTTGTACCTGAGGTAAAGCCCATATAAAAGGGCTGCTTTCCATCGATATCCACTTTTCTTACCCAAGTGGTTTGGTCGATTTCCAGTTGGCACTCCTCATAGATGATAACCCTTGGATGGAGGTGCTTGACCTTCGGAAACAGTTCCCTTGTTGTGATAAAAATGGAGGGGCGGGATAGGGTCAATCGAGTTTGCCATTCTGTTTCTGTCCACTTTATATCAAAGGGAACAGAGGTCCAGCCAGCGGTGGCAGCCCCCGTGAAAAGCTGGAGGAAGGGAATTCCGTTTGGAAGCAATATTCCTACTATTTGATTTGTCGGTTTTAGTGAATCAAGCCAATTAGCCGTTTTCCAAACCCGCTCCTGCCAGGTTCGATACGTAATTCTTTCCTTTAGTGTGTGAATGGCGACTTTATCTGGGGAATGGTGTAAATAGGTTTCAGTAATAGAAGCCAAGGTATTTCTCCTTTCTTAAAAAAATGAGACACCTAAAGTGTCTCAGCGTTTTTATATAGGTTGCGTTTAATAACAGGTGATTTCAATAGCCTGAAAGTGAGTATTGAAGCAATGGTCGCTTTCAATACGTCACCTGGAATATACACAAGGCTGACTTTGATTGCTTCTACTAATTTTAAATCCAAAACAAAGGCTTGTACAGGAATACCAATTAAATAGATAATAAAAATTCCGGCTGTCAAATTTACGAGCAATATATTGCGTAATCGTAAGGTGCGGAAGCGGTGAATTAGAAAACCGATAATAAAAGCGGCTAAAGGATAGGAGAATAAGTAGCCGGCACTTGGTCCGACAAATACTCCGATTCCGCCACGGCCTCCGGATAATAACGGTGCTCCGGCAGCAACAACTAACAAGAAAATCGTCATGCTCCATGCCCCTAATCGTGCTCCTAATACCCCACCTGCGAGTAGTACCCCTAATGTTTGCAGGGTAATTGGAACAGGTGTAAAAGAAAGCATAAGCGGCGGAACAAAACCCAGTACCCCCATAAAAGCGGCAAGTAAAGCAACATATGTAATGTCTAAAACCTTCATATTTCCACTCCTCTATTATTTTCTTAATTTTCATTTTATATTGAGCGTAAACCATATGTCAACATGTTTTTGTATTTGGTTAACACAATGAAAGTTAACATTAAAAGTACCTATGGAAGGTTAGAGGAAAACCTACATAAGTATGGTTTTTCCCAATTATCCATCAGGGTAAAGATAGTATGCGTTGAATTGATAGCTTACCTGACTAACAGAAGTGGGTAGTGAATGGGAAAAACTCTATCAGTTCCTGTTATTGTATAGAATTTTCAGATTAATTAGAATTAGAGAAGAAGTAAAAAATCACATAGAAATGGAGATGGTTAAAATATATACTGGTAAAGAATATTTGGAGAGCCTGAAAGATGGCAGAGTTGTTTATTTAAATGGCGAGAAAATTGATGACGTGACTACACATCCAGCCTATCGAAATTCCGCTCGCTCTTATGCAAGAATGTATGATGCCCTGCATGACCCTAAGACTAGTGAGATTTTAACTACGACAACAGAATACGGAGATAAAACACATAAATTTTTTAAAACACCTAAAAGTGCGCAGGATCTTTTGGAAGCAAGAGATGCGATTGCGGAGTGGGCAAGGCTTAGCTACGGGTTTATGGGACGTACTCCCGATTACAAGGCCTCTTTTATTGGCCATCTAGATGCTTTTTCCCATTACTATGTAGGATTTGAAGATAACGCTAAGGCATGGTACAGAAAGGCAACAAAAGAAGTCCCATTTGTTAATCATACGATTATTAATCCACAAATGGACCGTTCTAAATCACTCCATGAGAATAAAGATGTATTCGTACGTGCAGTGGGGGAAAGGGATGACGGGATAATTGTAAGCGGTGCCAAGATGGTGGGAACAGCGGCTGCCTTGACTCATTATAACTTCGTTGCTAACTATGGAACAATTGATTTGGGTGATGGTGATAAGAGCCATGCATTGATTTTCTTTGTGCCAATGAATGCACCAGGCTTAAAAATGATCAGTCGCCAATCTTATGAACTTCAGGCGGCAACAAACGGTTCACCGTTTGATTACCCATTATCAAGTCGTTTCGATGAAAATGATGCGGTGATTGTTTTAGATAATGTATTTATTCCTTGGGAAGATGTGCTTTGCTATAGGAATTTAGATATTTCTAATAGATTTGCACCAGAAAGTGGTTTTATTCCACGTTATACCTTCCATGGTTGCACGCGTTTTTCTGTTAAACTAGATTTCATGACTGGTTTATTATTAAAAGCAACAGAGGCAGCAGGAACAAAGAATTTCAGAGGGGTACAGGCAAAAATTGGCGAGGTAGTAGCCCTTAGGAATATGTTCTGGGGTCTGTCCACAGCGATGGCTGCAGATCCTGAACCAGGACCAAACGGATTAGTTATTCCAAACGCATTCTCAAGTGCTGCTTATCGCGCTTTGGCACCATTGGCCTGGGTTAAAGTGAAAAATATTTTTGAGCAAGTCGTTGCTGGTGGTTTAATTCAATTACCTTCTAGCTCGAAGGATTTCCTCAATCCAGAATTAAGACCTTACTTGGATCAGTATTACAAAGGATCAGGCATTAATGCTGAGGATAGGGTCAAATTATTGAAAATGGTCTGGGATACGATTGGTACTGAGTTTGGTGGTCGCCATGAACTTTATGAAGTTAATTATGGAGGCAATCATGAAAATATAAATATGGAGGCATTATTCCATACAGAAGCTACAGGTGCAGCCGATCGTCATCGTGCATTAGTAGATTCTGCATTAAATGATTATGACTTAAACGGTTGGACGAACAACACGTGGATTAATGTATCAAAAGAGATGGTAAAACAATAGAACGAGAGGGGGTTCACCATGGATGATCGTAAATTCCGAAGTGCAATGGGGAAATTTGCTACGGGTGTAACTGTGATTACGACGGAGATTGACGAAGAGCCACATGGCATGACCGCCAATGCATTTATGTCCGTATCCCTTAACCCGAAACTTGTTGTCGTTTCCATTGGAGAAAAAGCTCAAATGCTTGAAAAAATAAAGAATAGCAAACGGTTTGCCGTGAATATTCTCTCAGAATCGCAACAGGAAGTTTCAATGATTTTTGCAGGACAGATAAAGGAGAAAAGAGATATTAGCTTTGAACGTTTAGCTGGTTTGCCTGTTTTAAAGGGTGCTGTCGTACAGGTGGCATGTGAAGTCGTAAATGAACATGTAGAAGGCGACCATACACTCTTCATTGGCAGAGTACTCGATATACAACTTCAAGATGTTGAACCCCTTCTATTCTTTAACGGGCGATATCGTTCGTTACTAAATGAAGAAGTTTTGGCAAACAATTAAGGTGAAATTTTTAAATAGTATCGTTTCCTAAATAATATTAGATGCCAATGATATTTACAGTGCACTAAAATAGTCAAAAAACGAAGGCGCCCTGCTTAAAAAACAGTAAAGCGTCTTTTTTTATGTGGCTTTAAAATACCATTTGTCGAAATATTCAATTATAATGAAAGGGGTTACATACATTTTAAAAAATTGTCATCGATTCTAATAGAAGTGAAGGTGCGAACCTATTGAAAAACCAATATCTGCTATTAAATGACAAATTATCAATTTCGCAAACCGATGAACTATTGTATGTCAATAACAAAAGATCCTTAATGATTCCCACGAAAGCATTTGGTATTTTGCAGCGTGATTTAATAAATAATATTGGAATCAAACGGATGAAGGCGTTCTTCTTTCGATATGGATGGCAATTAGGAAAAGAGGACTCAAAAGAAATAGGAATGGACCAGTCTATGACTATGCTGGAGAAAATTCTTCACGGTCCTTTCTTTCATGCCTTAAAGGGGCATGTCAGAGCGAAGGTTACTCGACAGGATCTCCAAATAGAGGATGGGATAATTAATACTCTCCGCTTTATGGGTACTTGGGAAAATTCCTATGAAGCCGAACAGCATATTCATAATTTAGGTCATTCGGATAATCCTGTTTGTTTTACGCTAACTGGCTATGCGAGTGGCTACGTTTCCACATTACTTGGCGAAGAAGTCTTTTTTAAAGAAATACAATGTGCTGGGACAGGTGCTCCGTGTTGTATTTGGGAAGGCCGTCTGCTTACGGATTGGCAGGAGGAAGCCAACGATTTGCTTTTCTATAGCAGGGAATTGCCAATTCTTCAGGAGCTTGAACAGACGAATGAAAAACTATTAATTGAAAAAAATAACCTGGCGATGGTTACGAAAATTAATACAGAACTTACCGCAGAAATCATAAAAGGAAATAATATTGATACCATTCTAGATATTGTTTATCGGCAAATAAAACACCCCGTCGTTGTCGAGGATATTCATTTTCAGGTGCTCGGTTTAAAGGGGATATCCATTGAAGGCTATGAATCTTCTAAGAAAGATTTTATTAATTACTTGAAAACAAACAATTCGATAATAAATCCGACTGTTACCTATCTAGACAATAATACTAGACTAGTTGCACCGATATTTTTACAAGATAAAAGAATTGGCTATTGTTCGTTTTTATATGAGGACAGTACAACCTCAACCAATGAAATAGATACGATGATTATTGGACGGCTGTCCTCTATCTGTTCTATGCTTATCTTAAATGAAAAGACAAAACTAGAATCAATGGAACGGATTAAAGGGCACTTTTTGGAAGAGATCATTAGTGGAAAGTATCCTTCGAAACAAGAAATTATCAAGAAGGCAGGTTATATTCAGTTAAATTTGTCAGGGGATTATTATGTTGTCCTGCTTTCCTACACCTTTACGGATCATTATGTTGAAAATAAACTCACTGTTCACACACATGCCTACGAAACTGTTGCCTCTTATTTTACTGAAAAGAATATAAATGTCTTAATTGGTCAACGACCGGATAGCCTGATCATACTCTTGCCTAATAATCAATTGGATAAGAAAAATATCGAGCATTCTATTCATTCACTTTTATCCTTTCTTAAAAGGAAGGTAAAAAACGCATTATTTCTTGCAGGAATTAGTTCGAAAAACAGTAACATTACGGAAGCGGGTATCTCCTTCGAAGAAGCCCGTTCAGCTTTACGACTTTCAAGGAGTGAGGTACCAATAACAACATTTGACGATTTAGGCATTATTGGTGTTCTAATTACTGAACAAAATGAAAAGGCGATTCAAAAGATTATAAGAGGTACCCTTGGGAATCTCTATGAAAATACTGATCATAATAAAGTTGAGCTAATCGAAACACTCTACAATTTCCTTATAAATGGCGGTAATTTGGAACAAACGGCAGAAAAGTTGGCGTTATCAGTAAGTGGCCTTCGCTATCGATTAAATAAAATAATGGATCTTCTCGGTCGCCGTGACATACGTGAACCTGAAGTCCAGTTTCAAATGATGCTAGCCCTTAAAGCATTAAAAATAATTGGCAATGGATGAGAGTATAAGGGCTTATGCTTTAAAAAGGGAAATCAGCTGATTTCTTTTTTTTATAGATTTAATAATTTAACATAAATATCTTTGTTATCGTTAGAACTAAATGAAATTGAATGAAAGTTAACCGAAGCGGAGGTTATGGTAACAAATCGAATTTCAAGCGAAAAGAGTGGAGAGTGATGGAAACATGATCAAGGCTGTTCTTTTTGATTTAGATGGAACGTTGCTAAATAGAGATGCCTCAGTAAAAATGTTCATTGATAGACAGTATGATAGATTGAATAGTTTTGTCGGTCATATTACTAAAAGGCAGTTTGTGAAAAAATTTATAGAATTGGACAACCGTGGGTATGTTTGGAAAGATAAAGTGTATCAGCAATTAGTCAATGAATTTGCTATTGAACGGATCACTTGGGAAGAACTCCTTCAAGATTATATTCATGAATTTAAGAATAACTGTGTTCCTTTTCCTAACCTTATTGAAATGTTAGAGGAATTGAAAAGTAGCAATCTTAAAATAGGAATGATCACAAATGGATTCGGGAAATTTCAGATGGATAATATAAAGGCTTTGGGTATTGAAAAGTATTTTGATGTTATTTTAGTTTCGGAGTGGGAAGGAATAAAAAAGCCAGACCCGCAAATATTCCAGAGAGCAATATCGAAACTTGATGTTTTGCCTTATGAAAGTCTATTTATGGGTGACCACCCAGAAAATGATGTGAAAGGTGCTCAAAATATAGGAATGAAGGGCATTTGGAAAAAGGACTATCAATGGCATAATGTAGATGCAGACTATATAGTCGATGATCTGGCACAATTGCCTGCTATTATTGGAAGGAAGGGTTAAACCATATATGGTGTAACTAAGGAGAACATTCTGAGTGTTATTATAAAAAAGGGGATCGGAATTATGGGATATAAATTCAAAATAATGAAACAAGAGCAGGCAGAAGAAATAGCTTACAAGTGGCATTATGATGGTAAATATTCTTTTTACGATATGGAATCAGATAAAGAAGATTTAGTCGAGTTTCTTGACCCTGAAAAACGCGGGCATTCTTACTTTGTTGTGATTAATGAGAAGGAAGTTATTGGCTTCTTTAGTTTTAATAAAGTAGCTAATAATACAATTGATATAGGGTTAGGGTTGAGACCAGATTTAACTGGTAGTGGTAATGGATTGGAATTTCTAAAGGCAGGTTTAGAGTTTGCGAAAGCAAAATACAAACCGGAAAAAACAACATTATCAGTAGCAACTTTTAATCAAAGAGCGATAAAGATATATAGGAAAATCGGATTTGAAGAGCTTGAAACTTTTATTCAAGATACAAATGGCAGTAGTTTTGAATTTTTGAAAATGGTTAAATATTATTGAATTGGTGGGAATGATAAATGGAACCTAAATGGCTTGATTGGGCAAAACAACTGCAATCAATTTCACAGGCAGGATTAACATATTCTAACGATGTTTATGATTTGGAAAGATTTGAATTAATAAGAAATATTAGTGTTGAAATATTATCGCAACACACAGATATGGATGAGACAGCTATAAGGGATTTGTTTGCAAATGAAACTGGTTATGCAACACCTAAAGTAGATATTAGGGCTGTTGTATTTAAGGATAATAAAATATTAATGGTCAGAGAAAATACAGATGGTGATTGGTCGTTACCTGGAGGTTGGGGTGACATTGGACTAACACCAAGTGAAGTTGCAGTCAAAGAAGTAAAAGAAGAATCAGGGTTTGATGTGAAGGTAATCAAATTGTTAGGTGTTCTTGATAAAAAGTGCCATCCACACCCTCCTTCTCCATATCACGTATATAAAATATTTTTCAGATGCGAAATAATTGGCGGGCAGCCAAAGGAAGGAATTGAAACGAGTGCAGTTGAATTTTTTGCTGAAAATGAACTACCATCTTTATCGATAGCAAGGAATACAGAATCGCAAATTCAATTGGCTTTTAAACATTTACATAATCCACAAGAACCTGTCTATTTTGATTGATATTATAACAAATATATTATCTAGATTTTTTTAGAATCTATAAGGGGGAATGGGAGTGTCACAATCTCTTATTTTTGATATGGATGGAACGTTATTTCAAACGAACACAATTTTAGAAATTTCACTTCAAGAAACATTTAATCATTTAGAAGCTTTGGATTTATGGGATAAAGAAACACCTATTGAAAAGTACCGTGAAATTATGGGCGTACCTTTACCCGTAGTATGGGAAACTTTATTGCCTGATCATTCAAATGAGGTTCGACAACGAACAAATGAATTTTTTCACGAACAACTACTAGCTAATATTAACAGAGGTAATGGTGCTCTCTATCCAAATGTTAAAGAAGTCTTAAGCTATTTAAAAGACAAAAACTTTTCAATATACATAGCAAGCAATGGCCAAATAGAATATTTAAATACAATAGTAATATATTACAAATTAGATAAATGGGTTACAGAAACATTCAGCATCCAACATTTGCAAACTCTAAATAAAACTGATTTAGTCCGCACAATCGTAACCAAATATAATATTGAGAATGGTGCTGTAATTGGCGACAGATTATCAGATATAAACGCAGCAAAAAGCAATGGACTACTTGCGATTGGTTGTAATTTTGATTTTGCCCAGGAAGATGAACTTTCTCAAGCGGATATAATAATTGATAGCTTACTTGAATTAAAAATAGTATTAGCTAAATTAAATGCTGAGTATACAAAAGTTAATAATTGACTAATTAATTTAGTTTTAAGGAGCAAAAAGATATGAAGGGTTTAATAATTAAATCACCTTGGATTGAACTAATTCTAGAAGGGAAAAAGACTTGGGAAATAAGAGGATCGAATACAAGAATAAGAGGCACTGTTGCGCTTATTAAAAGTGGGTCTAGCAAGGTATTCGGAGAAGTTAATATTGTAGAGAGTAGAGAACTTTGTTTAGTTGATTATCGAGAAGGTGAAAAATTCCACTTTGTTGATAGTGAGTGTTCTCTTCAGTTACCTTATAAGAAAACATATGCTTGGGTTTTAGAAAACCCAGTAATATATAAAGAGCCTATTCCTTATAAACATCCGATGGGGGCGGTTATCTGGGTTAATCTAGTTAGTGAAGGAAAGGATTGTAAAAATGAATAAAATTTTAGTTCAAAATAAGAAAAGCTGGGATAAGGTAGCGCATCATTTCAACGGAATTGATGCTTTACCCAGTTATGGCCCTTTTACGCAAACAGAAGAGGAACTTCAATTGTTTGGAGATCTTAACAATAAAAAAGTACTAGATATAGGCTATGGAAGTGGACATTCTTTACGCTATATGGCGGATAAGGGTGCAAGTGAGCTATGGGGCGTCGATATTTCCGAATCACAAAAGGCAGCTGCAGAGGAAACGCTTAAGGGGTTACATCCGCGCTTATATTGTTCACCTATGGAAATTGACTGCAATCTACCAAATTACTATTTTGATTATGTTTACTCAATTTATGCTATTGGTTGGACGACGGACTTAGCGTCTACTTTTAACCTAATTTACTCATACTTGAAATCAGGAGGAGTATTTATCTTCAGTTGGGACCACCCATTATATCCTTATTTGCAATCAGAAAATGGAGTGATAACTCTCGATGGGTCATACCAAGAAGAGGGATTTACGACCTTTAATCGATTTAAAGGGGAAAACGTCTCGATGAGTATTCCTAAAAGAAAGATGGCAACTTATCTTAACGAATTGATTCGGGCAGGATTTTCCATACATTCAGTGATAGAGAGTGATGTACCTAATTATTATGAGAATCATGAAGAAGTCATTTCTGATCGATATTATTCTTTATATAAAGCTAGAAGATTTCCAACAACAATGATTATTAAAGCGGTAAAGGATTAGAACGTTCTTAATAAGGCCTCTTAATGAATCTATTGGTGTTTAACAAGGACACCTTTGCTTAGGAGGTGTCCTTGTTTTTTTTTAGAGAGGCAAATCTTAAACTTTAAATCTCCTTTGAAGAAACTGGTAAAAATAGCTTGATGCCACGTTTATTAAACGGTAATAGTTTTATATCCGCAATTAAGTGACTAATGTAAGCTGCAAGGCAGGTATAGAAGACGCCTTCAATTCCGATGGACGCTTCAAATTTGGAAGCAATGATGCCGAAGAAAATGATCCCTACAATCGAATGGGTATAGCTGCGGTGTGAAATAAAAGACGCGATTAAAATATAAATCCCAAGTAGAAACAACCAGGTTTCTTGTAATGTGAATCCTCCAGCTAGTACCCCGATCCCTGTGATTGTTAACATATGCCTTTGCTTAATCAATGACGATACGACGATTATCGCTAAACCAATTCCGATACCAATCCATTTTTCTTTAGTCGTTCCCTCATAAAAGCTATAAAAAATCATCATAGTCCCAATCAACTGGGCAACTGTACGAATCAACTCATGCGATAGAGTGATTTTGTCACGAAGTTTCCCATCAATGTCGAGGTCGGGAATTAAACCTGATATGCAGCCTAATCCAACTAAAAAGAGTGTCGTAGAAGGAGTTGTATTCATCGTGTTTGCAACGACAAATCCTGTTGCTGCGCCAATTGCTGCGTGTGCCGTCCCATTCACTTATTTTCACCTCAATAAAGAAATTTAGGTATTTTCATAAAACACCACCATAAAGAGTTTACACCAAAACACTCGTTCTGTTTATAGGTAATTTCGGCTATTATACTAGCTAAATAAGATTAAGCGTAAAGTCGGATTTTATGCCTGGGCATTTATGGGAAATAACTAGAGTAGAAATGTCCGGAGCAATGACTTATTCAATTTATTAGGGCAAAAGAAAAAGGGTAACACTAAATAAATTACGAATTATCAGTCTTTAATTTTCCTTTAGTATTGATAGATTTGTATGGAGTAATTGAATGGGAGTAGCGAGGAAAACAAATGGGAAAAGGTGTCCCTTATAATAACTACTATCTTTGGTTTCACGTAAAGGAGGACGAAATTAGCCATCGCGGGCAGATAAGATCAATTAATCGATTGTTGTTATATAATGAAATCTAGATCACTGTTAGCTCAAGGAGAGTTTTATGGAAATTTCATTGATTAGACATGGAAAATCAAAACTTACTGAAAATGAAAAAATAACTTGTATCGAGTTTAAGAAGTGGGTTGAAAAATATAACAATAACGGAGTGTTTAAAGAGTCAAGCTACCCTGCAGTGGCGCTTAAAAAAGTAGCAGCCTCAAATATTGTTTTTACCAGTGATTTACAAAGGTCTGTCGAATCAGCAAGGTTATTGAATCCAGGAACAAAAATAATTTCAGACCGCATATTTCGAGAAATTGAGTTACCTTCAAATCCCACCAAATTAGTTGGAATAAAATTAAAAGCCAGTATCTGGGCAGTGATTTTAAGAGTATTTTGGTTTAGTGGTTATTCTAACGAATGTGAGTCTTTTAGTCAGGCAAAATTGCGGGCAAGTAAGGCATCCCAACAGCTAATTGGTTATGCAGATGTTCATAAAAAGATAGTTTTAGTTGGTCATGGTTTTTTTAATATGTTGATTGCTAAGGAATTGCAGAAATTGGGATGGAAAGGTAAAAGAAAACCAGGGGCAAAACATTGGAGTTGTACTACATATACCCTGACGAACTAAGGGGTAGCGTGGCCAATGAAAAATCTAGCTATTCCATTCTTTTTTAAAAATATTTATGAAATTTATTAAAAGGGAGATTTAGATAATGACTAAATTAAAAAATAAGTACCTTAATGGTATTCCATGGGTGTTAATTACTCTTTTATTAGTTGTTTGCTTTTTAATTATTGCATCCAGTTATTTCAATACCAAAGAAATTAGTTCAGTTACTTCTCAGTGTTATGAAAATGGTGGAGAAGCCATATTAGAAATACATAACAACATCACAAATAAATATTCTTTTGAATGTAAATAATTTCTACAGTTGAAGACAAAAGCGCTCAGAAACCATTTTACAAATTGTAATATCAACTAAGTTAATTCCCCGAGGTGGTGGAAATTTGAAGAAAAAATCTAAAAAGAGATGGGTATTTTTTTTCCTCGGACTTATTTTACTAGCCTATTTTTTCTACTTTCAAAACAATTTAATCGTAACAACTGAATATGACTTTAGTTCAAAAAAGATTCCAAAAAGCTTTGGTGGATATAAAATAGTGCAGTTGTCTGACCTACACAGTAAATCCTTTGGTGATAACCAAAACGACTTAATTGAAAAGGTGAACAAAGTTAACCCCAATCTAATTGTATTTACCGGGGATTTGGTTGATTCGGAAAGATATAATGAAGGTAGTAGTCTCGTGTTAATGGAAAAACTAGTTCAAATCGCTCCGGTTTATTATATAACAGGAAATCACGAGTGGTGGTCGGGAAAATTTAATTCATTAGAGGGTGAATTAAAAAATGTAGGTGTGCATGTTATGCGGAATACAGTTGAGGAACTAAACAACGGAAAAGAAAATATTCATCTTATAGGAATTGATGACCCTGCAAATTTAACTGAATCTTACACTGAGCAAGTGATATCAGAAGAAGCTATAAGGAATACAATTAAAGAAGTTAAAGATGATGGAAGTATTAATATATTATTAGCGCATAGACCTGAATTAGTATCTTTGTATTCAAAATTTACTATCGATCCCGTTTTCTCTGGTCATGCCCATGGCGGGCAGTTCAGAATCCCCTTTGTAGGGGGATTAGTTGCACCAAATCAAGGACTGTTCCCAGAATATACTTCTGGAAAACACGTTGTAGGTCTAACAACAATGATTGTAAGTAGAGGTCTTGGTAATAGTATAATTCCTATAAGGATTTTTAATCGTCCAGAAATCGCTGTTGTGACATTGAAAAGAATAGAGTAAAAAATTGTGTATTAATTAGATTAATATGCACCTTTAAAAGATAGGCTGAAAAACACATTGAATTGGGGAATTCAATGTGTTTTTCATCAGCTTCTCAATTGAGAAAGGTATTTTTTTATTCAGGCTTAACAGCAATAAATTCGTCAATCGTTTCAGGAGTGTTTTTACCTTCTTTTCCTTGGAAAAGGTCGATATTAACGGTCACATCCATACAGCCAAGGTATTTTCCATTTTCATCACGTACTGCCATGAATTTTTGGTAAATTTGACCGGTCTCACCATGGCGTTTTGGGAACCAAAATTCCCATTCGTCACGTGCTCCTGAACGGAAATCATTCAACAATTTTTCAACGTGGTGAGCCACTTTTGGGTGAAGCTCAAGCACAGGGAGACCAATTGCTTCTTTACGACGACCATGCACGCGGTTTGGATTATTTGAATACCAGCGGAAAATATCGTTGGCATCGCAAAAGCCCATTTCAAATGGCAAAAGATTGATGATTGAATCTAAAGTGCTTGCTTTAATCGCTCCAGTTTCAAAATTAATTACAGCTTCAGGACTAATTAAATCAGACAATTTTTCTTTAGACATATATAAAACTCCTTTATGAGAATAATATAATACAAATATTAGGTAGAAAAACGTATTATGGTTCCTAATTAAATGATAATCATTTTCAATGATATTTGTTGTGATATATATCACGGAAAAGAATGTATATTATTTATTTGGTTAGTATGAAAATAATTGGACGAAAGGAGGTTCAAAATGGAAGTAATACTAATTAGTCTCTTCTCAGCTATAATAATTTTTATGACGGTTTACTCCATTATTAAAGTAATAATTATTGCCTATAAAAGAAAAGAAATAACGCTTCGAAGATTTGAAGTTTTGGTAACCTTGTCTATCTTAATAGGTTTATTCGTAGCTTCGATATTGCCCTTTGGTTATCAAAAAATATTTGAAGCAATCCTCTGACCCTTTTTGTAGTAATTTGGTAGATGGTTAATACCCTTATGTGAATAAGGATCAAAACTAGGGAGCTGGCTTGATTGTTAAAAGAAGAATTACAGAAACGAGCATTATCGATAATTCCAATTTCTGTAAATTTCCAACCTGTCATAGAGGAATATACTGAGGGAGAGGCCATGTTTTCATGGACAAACGAAGAAAAAGATGAAGATATTACGATAAATCTGGACATTAACGGTAATTTGCTTAGTTTATCGATTGATAAGAACGACAAAACTCGGGATATAATTCCTTTAAACTTCGAGGAGAGTAAAGAACGAGCAGAGCGGTTTTTACTTAGTCATTATCCGAATGCATTAAATGATTTAACCCTCTACAAATCTAAAAAACTTACATGTGTACACCGTTTTTATTATGAACAAATTGTCATGGACTTACCATTAGAGAATGCTGGATGTTATATCGATATTGACCCTTTGGGGGAAATTGTTGGGTTTACATACCAAGGTGTGAAACGGAACCCAGAAATACCAGCCATGCTGATTTCAAAAGAAAAACTGATTGAACACGTACTAAATAGAGTGGATTTTCAGCTATTGATTACATATTTGTATTCCGATATTCATAATGTTGCGGAAGATGGACTCCATCTTGTGTACGACCTTGATCCATATTTCATGGAATATAAAGCAGACGTTTTGGAACCAACGTTAACAATTATACATGAAGAAGATTCTACACAATCGTATGTCACCCTTGCCCCTCCTACTAGTACGATTATACGCAAATATTTATCTAATGAAGAAATCATTGGTATTACTGAACAGATGGAGGTTATTCGTGAAGTAGATATGGGAGAAGAGATTGGCATCGTGTGGCGTGAACGGGACTGGGAGATGAAGGAAGAGGATTTATCCATAAACGGCTTTTTTACTAGACAAACAGAAGATACTGTTAAAGCCTTCATTTCTAAGAAAACAGGTAAAGTCAGAAGTTATATTTGGTTTAAGGAACGAAGTGGCGACCTTCAACTAAATCGCAAAGAATGTTATCAGAAGGCAATTGATTTTCTGCAAATGCTTGATCCAAATTATTATCAGTATCTTCAACTGATTGTTTGGGTAGATGAGGAGGAAGAGGATGAGACTAGAATGAAAGAATCATTCACATTCCACCTGCATAACGGTCAGGACATACCAGTTCAGTTAGCATTAGTAATGGTTGTTGTTAATCCTAAAACAGGGGAAATTGATCATTATTCTGGACCAAGTTTTGACTTGGAACAACTAAGCCAAATTTCCGCTAAACCAGCTATTTCTAAAAAAGAAGCAAGGGAAATATTTAGCAATCATCTGGATTTTGAACTAGCGTGGAGCAAAAATTATGATAGTGAAACGGACTCCTATTCCCTTGTTTATAAAGCGTGTGATCGTTTTTCTAGAAACCCAATCCGATACATTGATGCCATGAATGGTTCAGTTATTATAAATAAAGAATAACATGTTGAACTTTTGATGTTCTTAGTTTAAGATATATAGAAATATTCTAAAATTAAATATTCAAGTAATGATAGGAATTAGTAGTATCTTATCTCCCTGTTTTTAGAGAGCTGATGGTTGGTGGAAATCAGTACATAGATAAGTGCGAATTACTCCCTTGAACTTTCTTTGCGAAAAATGAGTAGTAAAGAACGGACGAACCGTTATTCGATTGAGTGGAAGAGAAATCTTCAACAAGGGTGGTACCGCGTTAACCACGTCCCTTTTTTAGGGGCGTGGTTTTTATTTTTTTAAAAAGAAGGGGGAGAAGGTTTGGGACAATTTTTAGAACAACTATCAAATGAACAATTAGCTGAAGTAAAGAGGCAATTCGATATTTATAGCAATGGCGTAAAAGAGATAATTCCCGAAAGTGAACTGAAGAATAAGATTGCAAAATCATTGGTAACAAACCGTCCGCTAAAAATAAAGTTAGGACTAGATCCATCTGCTCCAGACGTTCATTTAGGGCATACAGTGGTCTTAAACAAACTGAAACAGTTTCAAGAGAATGGTCACACGATCCAGCTTATTATTGGAGATTTTACAGGAAAAATTGGTGACCCTACAGGAAAATCAGCAGTAAGAAAGCAGCTGACAACTGAAGAAGTAACTCAAAATGCAAAAACATACTTTGAACAATTCAGTAAAGTGTTAGATATGGAAAAGGTTGAGTTGCATTATAACTCGAAATGGCTAAGCAAGCTTGCGCTTGAAGACATGATTCATTTATCTTCAAGTATTACGGTCGCGCGGTTACTTGAAAGAAATGATTTTTCAGAGAGGCTAGCAACAGGAAAGCCGATATCTTTACATGAATTTTTCTACCCGTTAATGCAAGGATATGATTCTGTTGAACTTGAAAGTGATATCGAACTTGGTGGAACCGACCAACATTTCAATGTCTTAATGGGTCGACACCTACAAGAACATTACGGAAAAGAAAAACAAATCGTGATTCTATTGCCATTACTTGAGGGTCTTGATGGAGTAGAAAAGATGTCAAAATCAAAAAACAATTACATTGGTGTAGATGAGGATCAACATTCAATGTACGGCAAAACAATGTCTATACCTGATGAATTAATTTCAAAGTATTTTGATCTTGTTACGGATTTGCCGGTGGACCAGAAGAATCAAATTAAAGAAGATCTCGAACAAGGAAAACTTCATCCTAGAGACGCCAAAATGTTCTTAGCCCGAACGATTGTAAGAATCTATCATGATGTTGATGAGGCTGAGAAGGCAGAAGCAGCTTTTAAAGCAGTATTTCAAAGAGGTTCACTGCCTGATGATATTCCTGTAATAAAATGGCAAGGGGACAGAGAAGTTCCATTAGTCGATTTACTCGTTGAATTAAAACTACAAAAGTCAAAAACGGAAGCCCGGAAAATGATTCAAAATGGTGGGATAAGAATTAACGAGGTCAAGGTGAATGACATCCATCTACACGTTAACATGATGGATGAACCTATTATCCAAGTAGGAAAAAGAAAGTTTGTAAGGGTGGAAATAAAGTAATACTAAATACTTTTTATAACCCAACCCTTAAAAGGGTATTTCAGAATTAGACAAAAGCCAAGGATATGTTCCCTGGCTTTAGTCGATATATCCCTTGTCTTTTAAGCATACAAGAGCTGCGTTTTCATTTTCTTCTTTGATTTGATACTCCAATGTACCATCCACAATTTTGGCACAACGACCACCAAATGGCTTGAGGGCGTCCTTGATTTCCTTAACATCAACCTTGCTACTAATTGGATAAAATACTTTCACCAAATCCACCTCCAAGGATAACTATAAGAAAATGAATGAGGTTATGCAGTGATCAATATTACAGCAAGGGAGTGTTGATTTCTTTTATTATCCATAATTTAGGTTCTGAAATGTTTATATGATGGTGTCCTTTGTCTTATTCCGTATTGGAGAGATCTAACGAATCCGCAGTTATTCTTCCATCTCGGACATCAATATTTCCTTGTATTGTCCCATCCTTAGTAATCACGTTTACAATATATGTTCCTTCACCAGGATAGTAACCAATGCCGTTAATTTGAAAGGACTCTTCCGGGTAATGTGTCTTCAGGTACTCAGTAACAATCTCTTTACTTTCTGACCTTTTAACCGGGTTTCCGTTGAGAAAAAGGTAAATAAAACCGACAAGTAGCAACAGAACTACCGCAAACGAAATTGGCCTAACTCTCATATTTTACCCCTTCTTTCATGTCATCTTTTCATTCTATTTTATAGTGATTTAGTGTAAAGTTACACTATTTTATAAATAATATTTAATAAAAGAACAAAAAAGGAGCCTGGTACAAAACGTACCAGGCTGAAATTATGGGAAGTTTTAAGAGTAAGTCCCTAAAACCGATTAACTAATTAAGTTACCTTTATAATAAGCTACACATGTGTAGAACTTATAGTGAACTTGTGTGGAAGTTGTGAAGATAATTGCTTGATAAAAAAAGCAAAAAAGGAGCCTGGTACAGATTGTACCAGGCTAAAATTATGGGAAGTTTTAAGATAAGTTCTCAAAACCGATTTAACTAATTAAGTTATCTTTATAATAAGCTACACATGTGTAGAACTTATAGTGAACTTGTGTGGAAGTTGTGAAGATAATTGCTAAAAAAAAGACAAAAAAGGAGCCTGGTACAGATTGTACCAGGCTAAAATTATGGGAAGTTTTAAGATAAGATCTCAAAACCGGTTTAACTAAATTAAGTTATCTTTATAATAATCTACACATGTGTAGAACTTATAGGGAAGATGTGTGGAAGTTATGAAGATGAAAACTTTTGATCATAAACCATTTGAAAAACTTCGTGGAGAAACATGGAGTAAAAATGAATAAATAATCTAATAATAAATTTGCATGTAATGAATGATGAAAAGGGGACGATTTGTTTTAGTAAATATCTAACGAAGATGGTGTTATTGTTTCTTTCCTTTGCGTTGATTTTTCCAGCATTCACAAAAGTGGAGGCAAACGAAACAGTCGTCACGCAAAATGCGCATTTAAGTGAAAAAGCTGTACAGTTTAAGTGGGACATGCGTAAGCTATGGCTTGACCACTCATTATGGACAGGAAGGTATGTAGTAAGTGCATTAGCGGGTCTTGAGGATCAAGAAAAGGTGTTGGCAAGACTCCTAAAAACCATGGATGATACAGGGAATCTGATAAAGCCTTATTATGGAGAAGAAGCAGGTAACAAGCTGGGGCAATTATTACGTGAGCATATCCTGCTTGCTGGAAAAGTGGTGGCAGCTGCCAAGAGCGGAAACCAAGCAGATCTAAAAAAATTCAATAAAGAATGGTATAAAAATGCAGATGATATTACAGATTTTCTAGCCAAAGCCAATCCGAATTATAATAAAAATGAATTAAGGGAAGCACTACACATGCATTTGAAAATGATAACAGATACTGTAGTAGCAAGGCTTAAAAAGGATTGGGATGCTGATATTCTTGCCTTTGATAAAAATGAAGATCATTTAATCAAACTGGCCGATACGTTATCAGAAGGAATCATCAAGCAGTTTCCTAATAATTTCTAAAAAAGGTGTCCCATCACATTGTTGGGACACCTTTTTTAGAAAAATATTAATGTGGCAGAAATGCTAACTGAAAGAAAAATAGTACAGCGAACACGTAAAGAAGCGGATGAACCTCACGCCATTTACCTTTAGCAATTTTCAAAAGCGGATAGCTGATGAAACCTAGAGCGATACCTGTTGAAATGCTTGACGTTAGTGGCATACTTAGGATTGTTAAGAAGGCAGGAAAGGCTTCATCCAACTCATCCCAACGGATTTTTGCAATATTACCCATCATCATACTGCCGACTATGATCAATGCAGGGGCAGTAATTGCAGCAATACCAGACACTGCGCCAACAAGTGGACCAAAGAATGCAGAGATGATAAACAGGATTGCAACCGTTAGTGACGTTAAACCTGTCCGCCCCCCAGCGGCTACACCTGAAGATGATTCAATATAGGCAGTTGTTGGGCTTGTACCAAATATTGAACCAATCGTTGTCGCTATTGAGTCTGAAAGCAAGGCTTGACGGGCACGCGGCAATTTGCCACCTTTCATTAAACCTGCTTGATTCGCAACACCGACCATTGTTCCGGTTGTGTCAAAGATGGTTACAAGAATAAAAGAAAAGACAACTGCATATAGACTGTGCTGAATGACATCTGTCAGAGCAGTAATTGGGTTCGCTACAATTAGTCCATCTGGAAGGGAAGGAAGCGATACAAAGCCTTGAGCAAAGGAAAGTTGACCAGTAAAAAAGGCGATTAACCCAGTAATGATCATTCCAAAAAACAGTGCCCCATTAACTCGAAGTACCATAAGAATAAGCGTAATCGCTAACCCTACTATTGCCAAAAGAGCGGCTGGAGATTGAAGGTCACCAAGTCCAACAAGGTTGGAAGGATGCGCAACAATAATTTTTGTTTGACGTAATCCGATAAAAGCAATAAATAACCCGATTCCCGCTGAAATCCCGTATTTAAGGTTATCAGGAATGGCATCAATTAGTTTTTCTCTAAAAGGAGTTAACGATAATATTACAAAGATAATTCCGGCAATAAACACAGCTGCAAAGGCTGTTCGATAATCAATTCCTGGATTTGCGCCGACAACTGAATAGGCAAAGTAAGCGTTAAGTCCCATTCCAGGTGCGATCGCGATTGGATAATTTGCAAACAGCGCCATCCAAAGCGTTCCGATAACAGCGGAGATGATGGTTGCGGTGAAGACTTGTTCAAACGGTACACCAGCATCAGAGAGGATAACCGGGTTAACAACAACAATATAAACCATTGTAAAGAATGTTGTAATTCCCGCGATCATTTCTGTTTTTGTATTTGTATTATTTTCTTTTAATTTAAACATAGTAGCTCCTCCAAAAAACACGAACGATTTTTTAACAACTTTTATATAATATTCGTTTTCGATGAAAAATACAAGGTGATTTTATTAAAAAAATATAAAAGGTTGAGATTGTTTGCGTAGTTATATTTTCCCTCTTATGACTAAAACCATCCTCATAATCATGTATAAATTTACGACAAGTACTATTATGGAAAAAAGTCCCTTTTCTGAGGAACAATATAAGGGTACACATCAAAAAAACAACATGGTCGCATGTTGTTTTTATTTACTCAGTCCCAAACTTCTACTAATGTTTCGCGAAAAAGTTGGTTAAGCTGCTTTGTTGGATTAGGAATTTCTATGTTTAATGATTTTGCGTAGGCTTCCAAATGGACAATCTCTTTATCTAGGAACTGATTAATAACCTCGATCCTCGGTTCAAGATCTAGTTCATCGCCTGCCATCTTTCTTTTTAATAATGTACTAATTGAGTCTTTCAGTTCGCTCGCTGGCAGCACATCCTCCAATAGATCTTTAAACTCAATCGGTGGAATCGTATTATATTTTTCAATCCATTTGGCTGCCAAAATCGGACGCAACACATAGAAATACTTTTTAATTTTAACGTCTTGACCCTGAAGATAATCACGGTAATTTCCTTTGGCCATATTTAAGTAATGATACAAACAAGATTCTGGGGAAAAAATATTTCCTGCTAAATCCTTTATTTTATCGATTGTGCTATATGCCTGGTAATAAACAATGCTAGAATGCAGCCATTCTAAAAGTGGAGGATTCGATTTACGGAAAAGCTTGAGAGCCTTCGTAAGCTCCCAGCCGCTGACATCTAACAATTCATCCATCGGAATCGAAATTTTATCATGCTTCGGAACCTCAAGAACATCGCGCATTTGATCTATCGACAGATACCAATTCTTTTTATGAACATATATAAACCTAACGTCATAATCGCTATCCTTTGACGGAAATCCCCACGCCCGGCTCCCAGACTCACAGGCAAATAGGATTTTAACCTCATACTCTATTTCAATTTGTTTAAGCACATCTAAAATGTGTTCTTTCATTTTAATAACCCCATTTATAATTGTTTATATTAGATATTTTATAATAATTTCCTGTATATACCTAATGAAAATAGTAGTGCCTTTCCATTTGCCCGAACGGGTGCTACTTTTCGATTCAAGGGCAAATGGGGCTTCGCCATTTACCCGAACGGGTGCTACTTTACGAATTACGGTCAAATGGAACCTCGCCATTTGCCCGAACGGTACCCCTTTACGAATTACGGTCAAATGGGGCCACGCCATTTGCCCGAACGGGTGCTACTTTACGAATTACGGTCAAATGGAACCTCGCCATTTGACCGAACGGGTACCGCTTTTCGATTTAGGGGCAAATGGGGCCAAGCTATTTGCCCGAACTACGGTTCTCTCAAAATAATAAATATCTTTAAAACTTTTTTTCATCTTGTTAGTCTAATATGTAACACGGCAGGAAGTTAGGTTAGGGGGTAGGGAAACTTGAGTGAAGATCATCAATTAGTCAAAGATGCCATCAAAGGTGATGATGCAGCGTTTTTAAAACTGATTCACTTATACAAAATAGATTTATATAAAACGGCTCTTTCTTTTTTTAGAAACGAAGAAGAGGCTTTAGAAGCAATACAGGAGGTTACCTATAGGGCCTTTAAGGGTATTCGGTCCATTAAAGAGCCATCTTATTTTAAGACCTGGCTTATACGTATCATGATTAATTATTGCAACGATCAGCTTAAAAAGAAAAAGCGTACGGTGTTAGGTGACGAAATCATTAGCCAACAGGGCATATCAGAGAATCATACGGAAATGGAACTAAAAGATGCGATGTTAGGATTGGATGATCGTTCCCGTGAAATCCTGACACTGAAATATTTTAATGATATGAAGATATCTGAAATCGCGGCGACGATGCAATGCCCGGAAGGCACGATAAAGACCTGGATTTACAAAGCCTTAAAGTCACTTCGAGAAAAGTTGGAGGAGAGGAGCGGTAATCTTCATGTTTGAAAAAGAAGAAGAAAAGTTAACCAACCATAAAAACAGCTATGACAATATTGATATTCCGTTAAAATTATTGGATGATGCGATAGTAGCCGGTTTTCAGAAAGCGAAATCAGAGGAAAAGCAGAAACCACGCACAAAAAAGTGGGTGCTTAGCTTAGCTACTGCCGCCATCCTATTTATTGGTTTTTTCACCTCGGTTCGACTTTCACCAGCGTTTGCTGACTATGTCACCGTCATCCCTGGAATGGAAAAATTGGTAGAACTTATTCGTTCCGACAAAGGAAAATTGCAGGCAATCCAAAATGATTACTATGAAGAAATAAATGTGTCGCAAGAGAAGGATGGCTTAACGTTTACGGTGGATGGAGTCATAGCCGATGAGGATGGCCTAGTCCTATTTTATTCTTTGGAAGCGGAGGAAAAGCAGAAGGAGTTACTCATAGAAGAAGTACATTTAGAAGGTTTAGAGAATGAGAAGCTTGATTTAGGCTCCTTCTCATCTGGAAAACAATTTATCTCTGAGGATGGTGAAACAACTTTTAATGACATGTTCGAATACCATTTTCAAACGCCTTTAAAGGCAAGAAGTTTTGAACTAACTGTAAAGGTAAAAGGAGAGCAGCAAACAAAGATGTACCAAATCCAATTTGAACTGAAAAAGGATATTCAGAAGAAAAAGACCATCACATTAAACAAAACTGTAAATATTGAAGAGCAAAAAATTACATTCTTGACTGCCGAAATTTACCCATTAAGAATAGCAGTACATGTAAAAATGGACCCTAAGAATACAAAGAAACTTCTTGATTTTGAAGACCTCCGTCTTGTTGATGAAAAGGGAGAAATCTGGAATAAAATCGCAAATGGAGTGACAGCAAGTAGGATTTCTGATGATGAAGTGATCATTTATTTGCAGAGCAATTATTTCCATGATCCAAAAGAATTGTATCTTGTGTTAAATAAGATTCAGGCCATCGATAAAGAAGATGCCTCAATCGTGATTGATACCCAAAATAAAAAAATTCTTAAGCAGCCTAAGGGGAATATAGTAAGTGATCTAATTGTTGAAGGGGAACATGTAGGTTTTGATATGCATATAATAGATGAATTTCATTACTTTCCGTTTGCTGCAGTGAAGGACAAGAATGGTAAGCAAATTGAGAGTCCTGAACAATCTACCGCTTCTCATGATGGGAATACAGAAGTAGGCCTGCGAATCCCGGGACTAACAGCTGAAATGAGTCCCATCTCTTTAGAGCTTTCCTTCTACCCTAGCTGGATTAAAGGAGAAGGAAAAATACGGATAAGGTAATAATGGACATAGTCTAAGGCCCATAAATAATTAAAGCTATTCTTCATAAAAATCACTGCCACACACCCTGAATGTGTGACAGTGATTTATTTAAATTTTCGCTGTAATTACTTGATAGCTCCCCTAGAAATTATTTCTATTTTTACAGATACATTGATATCGGATTTAGCAAATGCGTTTCCCCAATTGTCTTCTACCTTTTTATATTCCTTATAATGGTACGCTCGAGCATATAGGCCAAATCCGATAGGATCAATTTTATTTCTTTGGGTTTTTTTTATAAGGTTCTCAAATTGTTGTTGCAGTTCTTGTTCAATTCTCTTGATTAACTCTACCTCTTTCATCTTGTCCTTTGGAAATAAACGTTCGACGATATTAATGCTCATTTTAATCTTAATATCAAAAGAAAATTTATTCTGCCTGAATCCAGTTTTTACCTTCGTCTTCACTCGCCTGGCGGAAAAACTCAAATCATTTTTATGAAAGATGTCATCTTCATTTTCTATTTTAAAAACTGGAATAGTAAAGGTAACTTCGTGTTTCTTTTCATCTTTTAATATAAGAAGTAATGTAGATTCGGGAATAGTTAGAAAGTCAGCGTATTTCCCTTTATTATCCAGGAGGGACATTCCGCTTAATACCAGATTTTTACCCTTTTTTACTTCCGAAATAAAAGGGGTCATTCCCTTCTCATATATCTCCCTGTGCAGTTCTTGCAGAGTACCTTTTGCTGTTCTCGTTCGATCATAGTTTTTATCAATGATTGCCTTCAAATGTAAAGACAATTCCGGTTTATCTGGTGATTGATTAAAAATAACTTCTGAAACAGGACCATCCACTGTTACTACTCTTGTATTCATTGAAAATGTAGGATTCCGATATACTGTATCTAATATTGAATACCAGTCATTATGCTCCAAAACACGTTTCCCTACTAACAAAACCTGAATTTTCGCTGCTGTTACTTCGCCAGTTGTCAACATATCAAACAATCTTCTAGAATCTCGAATAGTTTTCGCCTTTACCTCATAAATTTCATACGTTTTCTTGGCTCCTTTACTAAAGACTGGGTTTAATTCAAAAAAGATTAGATTATTTTCATCATCTAAATCAACTCCAAGGATCAAGGCTAGTGTCAAATCCTCTAGAGGGGCTTTACTTCCACAGCTAGAAAGGATAACGATAAGGATTATGGAAAGAATCGCTTGAATCCAACGCTTCATTTTAGGCCTCTCCTTTTAAAGCGGCTATAAAGCCAGCCATATACCCATAAGCATATGGGAAACATACACACAAGTATCAGAACAAAAGGTTCTACTACTTTTTGAAGCTGCTCATTGCTTTTAAATGATGGGGGTGATAGAAAAACATAACAAATGTTAAGCAGTAAAAACCAAATCACATATTTACTGTGATCCTGATTACCGAATAATTGACTTGTACAAATTACAGTCATAAATAAAAGCGGAAGGACACTCGTCGAAATCACAAATAAATACAAAGAAAAAAAGACAATTTCTATTCTTTCAAAAAATCTAAACTCAATTATTTTTAAAAGATTAATGGTTGGTTCCCTATATTGAGTGATTTCATCTGGACTATAAAAAGCAAAGGCAACTAGTGTTATAAATAAAAATACGATTAGTGTAAGTGTGTTGGCTATCACAAAACCGACGGACGCTTTTTGTTTATTTTGCAGAAATGGATGGAGGAAAAATACAATCTCAAAGCCCATATAGGAAAAAATAGTTGTTTTGACAGTTGTAAGGATTGGTTTCCAGCCCTCCTTAATGACAGGTAGCAGGTGAAGCAAATGTGCTTCCTTCAATGGAACTACATAAAAGAAAATCATCCATCCTGTCATAAAGAAAATTAATTCAGAATATCTGCCCAATATACTGATATTATTTCGAACAATAAGATAACTAGGAATGGATAACAGTAACAACAATAACGCAAGATCTATTTGTGGTAAAATCCAAAATTGGATAAAGAGCCCTTCCCTAATAAAAATGATCGATGTCAAAAAGGAAAAATACAAAATGAAAATTACAGCTGAAATCTTCCCGACCCACTTTCCAAAATAATGGGTCAAAAGATCAAGGATCGTTCCATTGGGGTATTTTTCCAAAACCTGTATAATAATTAATCCTGCCAGTGTGGATAGCAGCCAGCCAATGATGATGGCAATCCAGCCATCCGTCCCTGCTTTTTCAGCAACTTCACGTGGAAGTGTTAACACTCCAATACCAATTTGTACACCATGAATCAAAAATATATACTGCATGAACGTTATTTGATGTTTTGAATATTTATTCAATGTTCGTCACCCTCTGGACGATTAGAGTTAGCCTTTTTTATTTGAATGGATCTGGTACTTTTAGGGCGCTTTAAGATAGACCACTGTGGAAAACGAATAAATACATCCTTCCAATCTGTGAATCGTAATGGTGCTATTGGGCTGCCAAAGGGAGTACCTAAAGATTCAAGTGCAATCATATGTGCGATTAAAGTCATTAATCCGACTGTAAGTCCCACAAATCCAAATAACGAAGCACCGATCATCATCGGAAATCGGAGCATTCGAATGGCAGCACCCATATCATAATTAGGAATAATAAAAGAAGCAATTGCAGTCAAGGCTACGACAATCACCATGATATTACTTACGATACCTGCCTGCACAGCTGCCTGACCAATGACAATACCTCCAACGATTCCGACGGTTTGACCTATCTTGGCTGGCAGGCGTATTCCTGCTTCACGCAGCATTTCTAGTGTGATCTCCATAATAATTGCTTCAATGAAAGGCGGGAAGGGAACACGTTCTCTGGATGCAGCAACCGACATAAGCAACTTTAAAGGAATGACTTCAAAGTGAAAGGAAATAACAGCTATATAGGTAGCCGGCATAAATACTGCGACGAAAAAACCAAAATATCTTAAGAGACGTATAAAAGAAGCAACAATCCAACGTGAACTATAATCATCAGTACTCTTGAAAAAAGCTTCAAATGTGGTTGGACCGATGATGACATTGGGTGACCGATCCACAACCGTAACGATTCTCCCATGTAGAATTTCAAAAGCTGCATAATCAGGACGTTCCGTGAGAAACAATTGCGGGAAAGGAGAAAAAGGATTGTCCTCAATGTATTCTGCTAATACTGCCGCATTTAATATACTGTCAACATCCAGTTGTTTAATTCTATCTACTAACTCCTTTAATACTTCAGGATTTACAACATCGGCCAAATACATAATTGAAATTTTCGTATTTCCTCTTTCGCCAACTGTTAGCTCCTTAATTTTCAGTTCACGGTTGGGAATATGCCTGCGAATTAAAGCAATATTATTGCCTCCTGATTCGGTAAATCCTTCATGCGCTCCCCGTAAGGAAGACTCAACAGAAGAATCTTCAACTGCCCTTTGCGGCCATGCCTGCGTATCAAATATATACGCCTCAAACCGTCCATCAACAAATAACACACTGTTGCCCTGTAAAATAGCACTTTCAATTTTCCTCCATGTATTGGTTTCTTTTACAAGACCAAGTGATACCTTAATATCAAAGTAGTTGTCATCTTGATCGGCCTTAAATAATAGAGGGTTCAACACATTATTATTAATAGCCGTTTTATCTGTAAGACCACTCAAATAGACGAGTGCAGCTGAACTTGTTGTTTGCTTTATGATAAACTGCTTCACAATTAAATCAGGGGTGTCATTAAACTTGTCTTGTATACCTGAAAGATTCTCCAATAAGACCGAACTTATAGGGTTTTGGCTGAGGACATCGTGTTGGTTTTTTAAAGATGAATGATTGTGCCTCTTTTTTCTATTGTATCTTCGAGAAAAAAGCATAGGGGAATCCCACCTAGTTAGGAATAAGATAGTTTAGTGTGTGTCTTGGAATGGGGAGATATGCATAAACATCCATTTTTAGCTAAAATCATAAAACGGATTAAGGTTATGTAGGTATTGTCAGGTGTCATGACAGTGTATATACTAATATTGAACAGGAAACCGACAAGTACTGGTCAGGGAAAGGTATTTTTTGCCATGAATATGCAAATTGTTGGCTTTTTGTTCGATTATCCTAATTCTAGAAAATTAGTAGGGGGGTTTTATCAATGAAAAAACAAAGCATGTGGTCGTTTCGCTTTTCAACTGCGGCATTAGTCATGATACCAGCAGCGGTAGGAATTAACTATATCGGTAAACTATTTGCCGGTTTGTTAAAGCTACCATTATGGTTGGATTCAATCGGAACGGTTTTAGCTAGTATGCTCGCAGGTCCAGTCATTGGTGCATTGGCAGGGGCGATCAATAATATTATTTATGGATTAACCGTTGATCCGATTTCATTCGTCTATGGAATTACCAGTGTCGCCATTGGTTTAGGGGTAGGGATTTTATTTTACAAGGGTTATATTTCGAGTTGGGGAAAGGCGGCACTCGCTGGAATCATAATCGGACTTGTTGCGACGGTTGTTTCCACACCTATTAATATTGCTTTCTGGGGTGGACAAACGGGGAACGTCTGGGGCGATGCATTATTTGCAGTAGTTCTAGCAAACACTGATTCTATTTGGCTAGCATCCTTGCTTGATGAAATCGTTGTGGATGTCCCGGATAAGTTAATGGTCGTTCTCATTAGCTACGGTATTTTCAAAGGATTACCGCGTAATGTTGCTCAATTATACAATTACAATAATAAGATAGAGACTCTTGATTAAGCCTTATTGAAAGTCTGTGTTAAACTTGGTTGTTGATTTGCGCTCCAGGTACTTCGTTTTCCGCGGGCGTGCCGGGGAGCCTCCTCGGCGCTGAAGCGCCTGTGGGGTCTCCCCAGCCCCGTACTCCCGCAGGACATTGAATAGGCTTCCTTGAATTAGCACCGCACGAAGGAAATGCGGTAGCATTTTCGAGGAGTTCTTCGTGCCTTCCGCTCCAATCAACAATGAAAAAGAAAGATGGTGTAGCCTTTGAAATCAATAAGCTTATATACAGAACGAGCCTCCATCGTTCATGATATTGATCCAATAACAAAGCTCTATTATATTGTTTTTGTAATTATGGTTCCTATCATTCTTCCATCGTTCACGATATCGTTTATCTGTGTGGGAATTAATATTCTATTATTACTCGTAGCAAAGGTTTTTAGAAAAACACTCCCCGTATTTGGATTTGTCCTTTTGGTTCTAATCACAGTCGTCATCATTCAAGGCATGTTTCGACCTGAAAATGAAACGGTCCTTTTTACATCAGGACCTGTCATCATGTATGAGGAAGGGTTGCTCTATGCTCTAAAGATTACGCTTCGGGTGATTAGTATCGTAGGTTCGTTCATGATTCTTGTCCTAACGACCAAACCGTCAGATTTGGTGGAATCACTCGTTCGAAAAGGGTTATCGCCTCGAATTGGCTATGTTATCATTTCGGTCTTTCAAATCATTCCGGAAATGGTTGCGATGATGGGGACGATTATGGATGCACAAAGGGCTCGAGGGATGGAGACTGAGGGAAACTTGCTAGTCAGGATCAAAGCGTTTTTACCGTTGTTAGGTCCTGTTGTTTTAGGTTCGCTGATTAATACACGGGAAAGAGCGATGGCATTGGAGGTAAGGGGCTTTAATTCACAAGCCCCGAAAACCTACTTATATGAGGAAAAGACGTATGTTCATAGTAAAGCCCTTCAGTTTGGATTGTTTGTAATAATGGTTGGTGCTTTAGCCTGGAGGTTACTATCATGAAGAAAATTATCATTGAAGGTTTGAAGTACAAATATCCCTCTTCTGAAATATTTGCCCTTGATAATATCTCCTTTGAGGTGGAGAAAGGGGAATTTATCGGCATTATCGGGAAAAATTCAACTGGGAAATCAACTCTGTGTCAAGCGATTGTTGGTCTTGTTCCGCATTTTTACAAAGGGGCATACGGTGGAAAGGTTCTGGTTGATGGATTAGAAGTGAAAAATCACTCGCTTGCAGAGACTTCGTTAAAGGTGGGAATGGTTTTTCAAAATCCGTTTACACAGGTAACGGGGTCAAAGATGACCGTTTATGAAGAAATTGCTTTCGGACTTGAGAATATCGGTGTACCTCGAACGGAAATCATTGAACGAATTGATAATGTGTTAAAGTTGTTAAAAATCGAGCATGTGAAGGACCATAATCCATTTGACTTGTCAGGCGGGCAAATGCAAAGGATGGCAATCGCGAGTATTATCGCCATGAAACCGGATGTGTTGGTGTTCGATGAACCGACTTCACAGCTTGATCCCGAAGGTTCGGAGGAGGTATTCCAAGCGATTCAAAGCTTGAGCCATCAGGGGATAACCGTAATTATGGCGGAACACAAAATGGAGAAAATTGCCCAGTTTTGTAATCGCGTACTACTGCTTGATAATGGGAAAATGGTTGATTTTGATACACCAGAAAGAATATTCTCAAGAGAAGATTTGGAGGAGTACGGTGTGGTTGCACCTGTATTTACCCGAGTCTGTAAGGCCTTGGGAGTTAAAAAAGGTGAGTTTTATCCCGTTACACTAGAGGACGCACTTTCAGTATTGGGGGGTAGGAGAAATGATTAATGTTTCCCATCTCTCTTTTTCTTATGAAATAGGAACCCCGATCCTTTCGGAAATTAATTTAGCATTTGACCAACGGACGACTGCGATTATCGGCCAAAATGGTGCAGGTAAAACGACGCTTGTTAAGTTGCTTAAGGGTTTATTGAAACCTTATAACGGAGAAGTTTTAATAAAGAATATTGATGTGAAGACTGTGACTGCGGCTGAACTTGCGAAAACAGTTGGACTCGTCTTTCAAAACCCAAATGATCAAATTTTTAAACAAAAGGTTTTAGATGAAGTAATGTTCGGCCCGCTGATGATTAAAATGAATAAAGAAGTGGCGAGACAGAAGGCCCTTCAGGCATTGGCGATGGCTGGACTCTCAGATAAAGCCGAAATGAATCCCCATGATTTAAGTTTATCGGAGAAAAAACTGCTTTGTATCGCCTCTGTTGTTGCCATGGATACTGATATTATTATTTTGGATGAGCCTACGATTGCGCAGGATCAAGCAGGAAAAGAGAAGATTCGCCATATAATCAACTTTTTAAAAACGAAAAGGAAACTGGTCATGACAATCATTCACGATATGGACTTTGTCGCTGAGAACTTTGAACGGACAATTGTCTTAAGTGAAGGGAAGGTACTTCTTGATGGAGATACCCGTTATGTTTTTTCACAAAAGGATATATTGCGAGAGGCACATGTCGAAGCACCTGGAATAACACAATTGGCGCAGGAATTGGGAATAAAGGAAACTGTTTTATCAATAGAAGAGTTTATTAATACTAAGAAACGTTAACAGCCTTCACATCATTGTGAGGCTGTTTTTTTTGAAATGGCTTTGTTAAAGAATAATGTTGTTATTTGATTTTCTCGAACGGTTGTTCTATAACGGGTGGACTAAAATTACCGAGAGCGAGTGAGTTTTAATGGTGTTAGCGGACATAATTAACCAAATCAGAAATCTTAGCCGAAGAGACCAGCAGCGATTGAAGGAGTTCTTTACAAACTCATTAGGGAGTGCAGCAGAAACAGAGTCTGTATTCAAAGATGTATCAGAACAGAAACACAAAGACGGCTACACCTGCACTCATTGTCAATCCACTAACGTCATTCGTTTCGGTAAATACCAAGTTAAAACTTACAATCAATACCATTGAACGCCAAAGATACCGCTGCAAAGAGTGCTGTAAAACATTCACAGATATGACGAACACTCCTCTTCACAGAACACATATGCCGAGTAAATGGCTTCAGTTTATCGAATGTATGATTGAGGGGTATTCCCTTCGAAAATCAGCTAAACTCATTGGTGCTCATTATGTGACGCTTTTTTATTGGAGGCATAAAATTCTAACTGCATTAAAGCAGATGGATTTTGAACTTTTTGAAGGCATAGTAGAAATGGATGAAACCTATTTTCTCTATTCCGAGAAAGGAAAACGGAATATCCAAGGACGAAAACCAAGGTTACGCGGTGGGAGTTCAGAGTTTAGAGGAATAAGCAAGGACCAAGTATGCGTTCTTGTAGCTAGAGACCACCAAAAGAGAACGTTTTCCAGAACAATTGGAAAAGGGCGGATTATAAAAAAGAGTTTAGACGAAGCGTTAGGTTCCAAGCTATCAATTCAAAATGTTCTATGTACGGATGCTTGGCGGGCGTTTATGACTTATGCCAAAGAAAAAGGAATTGAGCATCATCGCTTTAAAGCAAATGGTAGGGAGCGAGTTAAAGGGATTTATCATATCCAGAATGTAAATAGTTATCACAGCCGTTTAAAGAGCTGGATGGAGCGTTTTAATGGTGTAGCGACTAAATATCTAGACCATTATTTGAGCTGGTTCCAATTCTTAGACACCATCAAACATATAAAAGATAACTTTACGATAACCAAAATGGTTTTAGACAGTTGTTCTTTCTCAGTTAACATAACTTATGATAAACCAACGTTATCAGCATTTTCCGATTAATAGGAAGTTTATTGTTCCGTTAAAGGGCAGGTTAATTCAATAATCGGAAGGAAAAAGGTATATAGAAAGGGAACTATTTGATATACCAGATTAAATAAAGGAGAGAAGGCTATGAGTAAATCATTTATTGAACAAGTACATTATATTAGAATTCCTGTAAAAGATTTAGAACTGTCTGCACAATGGTATAGAGATGTATTAGGGCTCCAGTTACTAAACAATACTGAGGAACTTGCAATTTTAAAAGTAAATGAAGGACCTTTCTTACTTATCTTAGTTCCTACCGAAGATGAAACATTTGCACATTTTACAATTGATAATGAACAAGAATTTAGCATTGGCTTTACAAGTCCAGAATTATCTAAATTTCATCAACACTTAATTGATAATCAAGTTAAGGTCGAGGATATAAAAGAAGATAATGGTCATGCCTTTTTCCACTTTTATGACCCAAATGGTAATAAACTTCAAGTCCACTGGTAAGATTATAATAAATAAATTACCTTATTTCATTAACGGGTGCTTTAACGGAATAAGAACGGGAACGTCCAAATCAGACGTTCCCATATTTTTTGCCTGAAAAACAACAATACTATTTAACAAAGCCTTTGAAATAGAAAAGTATTTCGGTTCTATAAAACAATTTTATGCTTATTAGTTGTTGTTTACACAATATTTGCAATATAATTAGGATAGAGTAGTTCACAAAATAGACATATTTATATCGTTGAAATATTTGCCAAAGGGATTAACAAGTTAATTGGGAGAATATGGAGGGATAAGAGAATGATAAGGATGGCTGTTGCGGGTGTTTTAGGTTTTGTTCTTATTGTTATTGAATCGATGATTGTGATTAAACTAAAAGGGTATCATGGCATTGAATTCGGGGGAATTGCTCCTTTTGTCAGCGTGTGGGCGATGAATTTCTTCCTTGTCTTTTCCATACTCACCCAAGTAACGAATTGGTACCAAAATCGAGAAGGTTTTGAAAATGGTGAAGAAGATAATATCTATTAGAAAACGAAAAAAATTGCCCCAATCATTATGATTGGGGCATGTTTTATTATGCGTGTTGCTTTGCAGTAGTTTTTCCTTTAAATACAGTTTTACGAATGAATGGAACCACCCAGCGATCAAGACCAATGCGGCCGGCATTATAACCAGCGAACAAAATGATTGCGCCGATGAAAAGGTCAGTCGGAATATGAGATACCGTTCCTGCAAGGAAGAAAGAAAAGTTCATAACAAGACCGAAAAACGCTGCTGCTGTTGTTAAACAACCAAGAATAAGACCTAATCCGATTAAAAATTCTCCAAGTGGAACGATTGTGTTGAAAATATCTATATTTGGAATAGCAAAGCCTTCTAAGAAATTAACATACCAACTATAAACCATACCGCCATCTGGCCCTTTTACTGGATTTGCAACTGCATTTGCTAAATATCCAGAAGCGTCAAAACTACCGCCTGTAAGTTTTCCCCATCCAGCTGTTAACCATGAATATCCGAGATATAAGCGAAGAACTGTCAATATGCCCGCTGCAACTTTGTTTTCTCTTAACCAATTTACTACCATTTAAAACATCCCCTTGTTAATTAAGTTTTATATAATAAGTACATTGCTAATATAACAGATTTAGTTTGAATTGAGGGTATATTGTTCACTAGTTCACAATTCTGTAAAAAAGAATTGAACACTTTTTGAACGCGGGCAGTACGAACGAAAGGAACTCTTTTTAAAAATTTACTAAAGAATGGTATGATATCTGTATTCACAGAACGTTTTATTTGGGGACGGACTGTATAAAATGATAAGAAGATTATTAAATTTGATAGGATGAAATCATGAAAAAAGAAGTCAGTTTAAAAGTAAAATCAAAATTTGCAAATAAGTATAAAAGCGGCTATCCGTTAATTTCTAAAGAATCAATTAGCAATCCAAATGAATTAAGTGAGGAAGGCAGTATTATCAAGCTTGTTGATGAACAGCTCAGGTTTATCGCCAAGGGCTACTATGGCAAGCAAAATAAAGGTCTCGGTTGGGTACTAGGTAAAGATGAAAGAGAAGTGTTTGATCAAGAATTTTTTTCGAAAAAGCTAAAAAGAGCCTTTGAACAAAGGTCTTCTTTTTATAAAAGCTCGGATACGACTGCCTTTCGGGTGTTTAATGGTGAAGGGGATGGGGTCGGTGGGTTAACCATCGATTACTTTGATGGCTATTATTTGCTTACCTGGTACAGTAAAGGCATCTATCATTTTCGGGAATATATCATTAATTCACTTAAGGAACTGGTTGATTTTAAAGGGATTTATCAAAAGAAACGCTTTGATGAGAGTGGTAAATACATTGAAGGCGATGACTTTGTAGCTGGCGAACGTGGCGAATTTCCGATTATTGTCAAAGAGAATGGTGTGAACATTGCTGTTTATTTAAATGAAAGCGCGATGGTCGGTGTTTTCTTAGATCAACGGGATGTAAGAAGAACGATAAGAGATGGTTATGCCAAAGGAAAGCGGGTATTAAATACGTTCTCCTATACGGGTGTTTTTTCAGTGTTTGCAGCTGCAGGAGGCGCGGTGAAAACAACGAGTGTCGATCTGGCTAATCGAAGTAAGAGCAAAACGGTAGAGCAATTCAGTGTAAATGGAATCGATGCACAGACTCAGGATATTATTGTAGAGGATGTATTCAAATACTTTAAATATGCTGTTAAAAAGGGACTGAAATTCGACACGGTCATACTTGACCCGCCAAGCTTTGCCAGGTCAAAGAAATTTGTATTTAGTGCGGAAAAGGATTATACAAACCTGTTGAAGGAAGCCATTGCGATTACCGAGGATAATGGGATTATTGTCGCTTCTACAAATAGTAGTTCGTTTGGGATGGGGAAATTTAAAGGGTTTATTGATACAGCTTTTAAAGAATTAAATAGTCAATATAAAATCATGGAGGAATTCTCACTTCCTGTAGACTTTAGGACGATTAAAGAAATTCCAGAATCCGATTATCTTAAGGTAGTTTTTTTGAAAAAAGTAAAATAGAGTGAGTTCTGCCGCCAGTTTCACCTCAATCAATTAGGATTGAGGTTTTTTTGGATACTTTTTCAAAAGCGGTTGATAAAACTAATGTTATTAGTTAAAATAAAACTAACGACATTAGTCAAAGGGGTTGATCAAAATGAGAGTGATCATAAACGGATTTTTAACTCAGGTGACATTTATGGCAAATGTTTTTCCAGTAAATTGCTATTTGGTGGAGGAAGAGGAGGGTTTGACCCTGATTGATGCAGCACTCCCATATAGTTCAAAAGGGATATTAATGGTAGCGGAATCCATTGGAAAGCCCATAACAAAAATTGTTTTAACACATGCGCATGAGGACCATCTAGGAGCACTTGATTCAATTAAAAAAGTACTACTCGATGTTCCGGTTTATATTTCAGTACGTGATAACAGATTAATGAATGGGGACCTCTCGCTTGATTCGCATGAGAATCAAATACCGATTAAAGGCGGCGTGCCGAAAAAACTAAAAACGAGAGCGAATATCTTGTTGAAAGAAGGAGATTTAGTCGGTTCTTTAGCAGTCATTGAATCTCCAGGTCACACACCGGGATCGATCTCATTCTATGACACTCGGTCACATGCTTTGATTGCGGGTGATGCCCTTCAAACGAGAGGGGGAGTGGCTGTGGCAGGGGAGATAAAGCTTCGGTTTCCGTTCCCTGCATTCGGCACCTGGAGTAAGGAGACGGCATTAAAAAGTGCTAGAAAACTAGTGGGATATGGTCCGAAGCTGTTAGCAGTTGGCCATGGTGAAATGATAGAAAATCCCGTGAAAGCCATGGAACAGGCAATCTCAAATTTAGAGAAAAAAATAGATAGGAGTAAATAGGATGTCACCTAGACCGAAAATTGGACTGGAATTAACAACAATACTAGAGGTAGCAGGGGAAATAGCGGATCAATATGGAATGCAAGAGGTTACTTTAGCGAATCTGGCCAAGAAGCTAAACATTCGCCCCCCGTCACTATATAACCATTTTGATGGATTAGCTGACCTTAGGAAGAAGCTAGCGATTTATGGAATGGAGAAACTCTACATTGCGATGGCTCCTTCAGCTAATATAGTATCAGGTATGGAAGCCATTCAAGCAATTAGTATGGCATATGTTAATTTTTCACGGTTGCATCCTGGCATTTATGAGGCAACGTTACTTGCACCTGATATGGAAGATGATGATGTCCAGCAAGCGGGGGCAAAAATTGTTGAGCTTTCTGTTCGTGTGTTACAGTCATTTCACCTAGAAGGTGACCGTGCATTACACGCTGTAAGAGGATTACGCAGCATCCTGCATGGCTTTTCATCCTTAGAACAAAACGGAGGGTTCAAATTAGCCTTGGACTTAGATGAGAGCATAAACATAATTGTAAAAGCATTTATTAATGGGATGAAGGATGTCTAGCTATTTAGTTTATGGTTGGAAAATTTTTTCACTGAGGACTCGTTCAGTAGGCGAGTCTTATTTGTATAAGTGATGTTATAATAGGAATAACTTAGAATTAAAGGGTGGTTGAATATGCGCAATCAGGAAAAATTGGGATTAGTTGTTGACGTTGAAACAACAGGGTTAGGGCCAACGACAGATGAAGTAATCGAACTCGCATTAAAATTATTTTCTTATCGCACGGATACCGGAGAGGTCATCGATATTCTTGAAGAAGATTCCTTTTTGCGTGAGCCACTTTCAAATACAGCAAGGAACAACTATGACAACGCCTATAGAGTCCACGGAATTCCTTACGAGTTAGTAAGAGGGAAAAGCTTTTATGATGTGAAAATAAAAACGTATTTCCATCGTGCTGATTCTGTATTTGCTCACAATGCCTCCTTTGACCGTAGCTTTCTGTACCAGATGTATCCTGAGGTCAACGACTTGAAATGGTATTGTACGATGCGGAGTATTCAGTGGAAAAACTACGGCTTTGCGAATGGGAAACTGCTCACGCTTTTACAAGCACATAACATAACCAATTACCAAACACATAGAGCGCTTGATGATATTACATACTTGATGGACCTGATGAAAAAAACAAGTCCAAACGGAAATCTTTATCTTCAAGAAGTACTCGAAAAAGGACCAATGAGAAAATACCAACCAGCCGCCTCGCGTACAAAATTGGGGTAAAATGCACGTTGCGAGGCGACTCCGTAGAACAAAACGCGGTTGAAAAGTAGGAGAATGTTTCATAAAGATGATGAAAGACAAAAGAAGGTTGGAAAGTAAGTGAAATGTCTTTCATCAAGGGAATGAAAGACAAATGCAGGTTGGAAAGTAAGGGAAATGTCTTTCATCAAGGGGATGAAAGACAAATGCAGGTTGGAAAGTAAGGGAAATGTCTTTCATAAAGGGTATGAAAGACAAAACCCGGTTGGGAAGCAAGGGAAATGTCTTTAATAAAGAGGATGACAGACATAACCAGGCTGGGCAACTAGGGAAATGTCTTTCATTTACGCCCTTGGTCCCTGTCACCATTTCTCTCCCTCATCCGTTTTTGAAAAAAGGTCCAATATATTCAGACTCTGGTCGGTAGATGGTGTTGTTTTGGGATTGTTCTATGACGTGTGCGGTCCAGCCAACGATTCTGCTGGCGGTGAAGGTTGGTGTGAATAGTTCTGGTTCCATGTTGATGGCTTTCATGATGGCGGCAGCATAGTACTCTACGTTAGTATATAGAGAGCGACCAGGCTTAAATTGCTCCAATAATTTAATTACCGTATCTTCTGCATCGATGGCGAGGTCAAGCCATTCGTCTTCACCGACTAACTCCATTAACTTCGCCTTCAAAGCCATTGCCCTAGGGTCACGAGTTTTATAGACTCTGTGTCCAAAACCCATTAATTTTTCACCTCTAGTTATCTTCTCTTTTATGACCTTCTCCGTTTCTCCAACACTTGCAAGCTCATTTAACAGTTCGATTACTCCTGAAGGAGCACCGCCATGAAGTGGGCCTTTCATTGTACCAATTGCTGAGGTGATGGCTGAAACTAAATCGGATTCAGTGGATACTGTCACTCTTGCAGAAAATGTTGACGCATTCATTCCATGCTCTAAAGTTAAAATCATATACGTTCCAAGTGCTTTAACGTGAGCGGGTAATGGAACTTCCCCTGTAATCATATACAGATAATTTTCAATATGGTCTAAGGCAGGTTGAGGAGGAACAAACATCTTACCCGCCAACTGCCTGGTTCGGTAGGCGATAATTGTTGGCAATAGAGCGGTCAACCTGATCGCTTGTGGAACAGTGGGCTTCCAAGCATAATTGAAATTCCCCCCTTCAGCAGAAATGGCGGTACGAATGACTGCCATTAAATCCATACTTTTAGGAAGATGGTCTATGATCACTCTAATATTTTCAGGCAGGTTCCGGTTATTTTTCAGCTGATTTTGAAGTTCATATAACTGCTCTGCATTAGGGAAAACACCAAACCAAAGTAAGAAAGCAACCTCCTCAAATGTAAATCTATTCGTAATCTCTCTTATTTCATGCCCTCGATAATATAACTGACCTTTTTCGCCATCAATATGACTGATTAAAGTTTCAGTTGCAATAATTCCCTTCAATCCTTTTGGTATCACAAGAATCACCCTTTCTTTTGTTATTTATATCTTATAAAATAAACACAATTAAGAATATTGAATAATTTTAAAGTAATTGATTATAAAATTTAATAAGGGGCTAGGGTTATATGGAATTTCAGTGGTTAAATACATTTGTCACAGCTGCTGTGTGTGGGAATTTTAGAAGAACAGCAGAGCTCTTATACATCTCTCAACCATCGGTAACGGTACATATCAAACAGTTAGAAAACGAGCTTGGGGTTCAGTTGTTTCATCGAGAGGGGAGAAAAGTAAAATTGACAGAGGCGGGGATAAGGTACTTGGGGCACGCGAAGCGTTTACTAGAGGTGTATCAACGTGGGTTAGAGGATTTGTCTTCCTTTAGTCAAGGATATACAGCGAAATTAACACTGGCCATTTCGCCGCTGATTGCAGATACAATCTTGCCATATGTGCTAAAAAGATACACAGATCAGCATCCAGAAGTGGAGATATCTGTGAAAATATTAGAATCAGTCGATATAGAACAGGCGGTATTAAGCGAAGAAGTGGATATCGGATTGTCGTGCTTAAATAGCTTACATCAGGAATTACTGTGTGAGCTTTTATATCGTGATCAAGTCGTCTTGATTGCCCCGCATGATGGAAGAGATTCAGAATTCGCACCACCAATAGATGAAGAAGAAGTGCTTACAAACAATTATCTACTCACACATAACCATCCTGGTTATTGGGACTTACTATGCCGTGTGGTAAAAAGTAAATATCCAAGTATACGAATGATGAAGGTTTCACAGGTTCATATTACCAAAAGATTTATTGTTGAGGGGCTAGGAGTTTCCTTCCTCCCAACATCAACGGTTAGAAGAGAGCTTTTAGAAGGCAGATTACTAGAGGTAAATTGTCATTCCATAAGCCTACCTGAAGCAAATACGTATGCCATCATGAAGTATGATCATACCAAGCAGAAGGAGTTTTTAACGTTCATTTCAAATTATAGAATATAGATAAAAAAGAAAACCCCCATAGGGTAAAAGTATGGAGGAATTCCAATATTTCTACATTATTGAAAGGTAGCGTTCCGTGATGATTGTACGGTGGTGAATGGCATGGCCAGCAATAATATAGGCAATGGCCTGTGTAGTGATTTCTGCAACGTTTGCAACTCCTACTTTTGCCCAGGCATCCGTAGGCATGTTATGGATTAAAGTTAGTGTAGCTTTTCTGGTCGCAATAAAGTCGTCAAGGATATCCCTGATCGGAAGCTGGTTTATTTGTGAGCTGACCACATAATCATTCTCATTAAAACCTGACAATGAAGTTTGATCACCGCGGCCGATCCGCATCAGCCGATAGCTCATAATTCTTTCAGTATCCGTCATATGGCCAAGCACTTCCTTAATACTCCACTTCGTAGGGGCATAACGGAAAAGTCCCTCTATTTCGGAAATACTCTCAAAGAGTTGAACCGTTTCTTGAAGATTTTCGTTTAATAACTGCACCAAATCAGTATCGGGCACTAAACTTACATAAGGTTGATAATACGCTGGGTACTCATTTTCTGTTGGACGTTGAATCATTTTATTTTCTCCTCCCTGAGCAACTATTTACTATTCGAAATAATCTAAAAAATACCTTTATATTTATTATAACTTATTGCTCAACAATCGACGATTTGAATTCCTTTCATTAACACGGATAAATGTTTAATATAGACACTAGGGGAAAATTTTTTACGAGTCACATAGTTCCACCGAGGAGTGGGAAAATAAGTTATATGGAAAACATTGGTTTAGAATGCTGCAATCATATTCCGTATTTCTACAAGCTGTCTATTTGGAAAAAAGAAAGGAAGAGGGATACATATGTCTAAACAACAAATTGGCGTGGTCGGTTTAGCTGTTATGGGGAAAAATCTTGCCTTAAATATTGAAAGCCGGGGCTATTCGGTTGCTGTTTTTAATCGTTCAAATGATAAAACAGAAGAGTTTTTAAAGCAGGAAGCTGAAGGTAAAAATTTTGTCGGTGCTTCAACCATCGAAGAATTTGTTCATTCATTAGAAACACCGAGAAAAATACTATTAATGGTAAAAGCAGGTGCAGCGACAGACGCTACTATCGATTCATTAAAGCCCTATCTTGAAGAAGGTGATATTCTTATTGATGGAGGAAATACCTTCTTCCAGGATACCATCCGCCGGAACAAGGAGCTAGCAACAGCAGGATTTCATTTTATCGGCACGGGTGTTTCCGGTGGGGAAGAAGGCGCATTAAAAGGTCCTTCGATTATGCCTGGCGGTAAACAAGAAGCCTATGATCTTGTAAAACCAATTTTAGAAGCCATCTCTGCTAAGGTCGATGGAGATCCATGTTGTACATATATTGGACCAAATGGTGCAGGTCATTATGTAAAAATGGTGCATAACGGAATTGAATATGGCGATATGCAATTGATTTCAGAGTCTTATTTTATCTTAAAACACGTCTTAGGTTTAGATGCAGATGAATTACATAAGGTATTTGCAGAGTGGAATAAAGGTGAATTAGATAGTTATCTAATTGAAATTACTGCAGATATTTTTTCAAAGAAGGATGAAGAAACAGGTAAACCACTTGTTGACTTGATTCTTGATACGGCTGGCCAAAAAGGAACAGGTAAGTGGACTAGTCAAAATGCATTAGATTTAGGAGTACCGCTGCCAATTATCACAGAATCTGTATTTGCTCGATATATTTCAGCAATGAAGGACGAGCGTGTAAAAGCAAGCAAGATTCTAAATGGACCAGAAGTGAAACCATACGAAGGTGATAGAGCTGAGCTAATTGAAGCAGTGCGTAAAGCCTTATATATGAGTAAAATTGTTTCTTATGCACAAGGCTTTGCACAAATGCGTGCGGCATCTGAAGAATACGACTGGAATCTTCGCTTCGGTGATATTGCGATGATTTTCCGCGGTGGCTGTATCATTCGTGCGCAATTCTTACAAAAAATAAAGGATGCTTATGACCGTGAGTCAGAATTAGCGAATCTTTTATTAGACCCTTACTTTAAAGAGATTGCGGAAAGCTACCAGCAGTCGTTACGCCACGTCCTTGCTGTTGCGATCGAACGTGGAATTCCTGTGCCTTGCTTTGCGAGTGCAATTGCCTACTATGACAGCTACCGGACAGAAACACTCCCAGCTAATCTGTTACAGGCTCAACGTGACTACTTCGGTGCACACACCTATCAACGGATTGACAAAGAAGGAGTCTTCCATACAAATTGGATGAAATAAAAGAAGAGCTGTTGCTTGATTGAAACCAAGCAACAGCTCTTTTTTTGTTAAACCATCTTTTCAAAGTTAACCCGTTTGTTGACGAAATACATGACAGGCATTCCCACTGCCATCACGACAAATTCGCCAATTGCAACAGTTAGCCATGTGAATAAGAATGGAAAACCTAATGCAAGATTTAGTTCAATGGCAATTAAGAACATCGTAACCGTGAAGACTACGGTGTTTACTGCCATTCGAGTCCAAATTCCTTTAATATAGCGGGACGATACAATCGTAATTGTTAAGGCAAGCAACGACTGACCGACGCCAAAGATAAGGTCATAGGCGACCATGGGTGAAAAGAATAAGTTTGTTAAAAACACACCTAATATGATCCCAAAGATATACTTCTTGTTGAACACAATTAGATGGTTAAACATTTCAGAAATCCGGAATTGGATATTGGTGAATCCAAAAGGCGCAATCACTGCCGATACAGCAATGTACAAGGCGGCCAAAATCGCATTTCCGACAATCGTCTTAATATTCATATGAAATTCTCTCCTTAGTTTTTTTGCGTGGGAGGTTCTCGAACCACGGTTAACTCACGAACTACAATACTAATGTATATGAATCTTCTAGTCAATATATCTTTTTTAAAAAATATTGGATAAAAATGCAATTTATTCTATGTTCACCTTGTTCATTTATTTACCATATGCTAAACTATAGCTATATTGTATTGCAAGGTAATGGCGATGCATTTTATTTTTGTCAGCTATATTGCTTTGCAATATAGTTCAAGTCCTTTAAAAGGAGGGCCACCTATTGTCATCAAGTCAAATGTTAAAAGGCATTTTAGAAGGCTGCTTACTAGCTGTCATTGCGAAGGGTGAAACGTATGGATATGAAATGATTGAAAAACTAGAATCATACGGTTTTACGATGGTAAGTGAAGGAAGCATCTACCCATTGCTGCTTCGGATGAAAAAAGAAGATCTTGTTACAACGAGAGTGATCAAATCTTCAACAGGACCAAAGAGAAAGTATTACACATTAACCCCAAAAGGGTTAGAAGCTCTCGAAGAATTCCGTAATCGATGGACTGAGTTGTCTGTGAGTGTTTCAAAATTAATGTATAGAAATGGGGAATGAAGTTGGAACGAAGAGAATTGTCGGTACAGAGCAAGGATTTCCTTGAAAATTTACGCATGTATTTATTTTCAAGTGGCAAAAAAGAGAAAGAAATAGACGAGGTTGTTGAGGAATTGAGTGACCATCTAGAAGAAGCAGAACAAGCTGGTAAGAATGTTGAGCATATTATTGGTCAATCTCCGGAGCATTATATGAAGCATCTATCAGAGGAGATGAGCACGGATTATAAAGGGTGGACTAAATTTGTCCCTATTTTCATTATTGGTGTAATGGCGTATTTTCTCTTAGAAGATGCTCTTCAGGGGACGATTCACTATTCGTTATTAGACCTTATTGGTTTTCCAATCGTATGCTTAATACTACTGAAAGTCTATATGATGACTTTTAAATATTTGTCAAAAAGAAAAACCTCCATCTTAAAGGAATTTGCTGTTTTTTATGGAGTTGGCTTGCTATCCATCTCATTATTTATAGGACTATTATTGGTGAAGAAAAATTTTGGAACCCCGTTTATCATAGTGGATAGCATGCTGGGAAGAATGATCATCGGTTCATTGGCAGTCTGTATTTTTGTCGGGATGGCACTCTGGAGCAAAACATGGTTCTCAATTTTCATTCCGCTTATCATATTTGTGCCTCAGTTCGTCACACAGTTCTTACAAGTAAGTGATAAAACGGAAATCCTGTTAAATTCATTTCTCATTTTTGTAGGAATAATCATTTTTGGTATTTTCGAGTTAATAAAACTGAAAAAATTAAAAGCTAAATCTATATATTAATCCGGTTAAAATTTTTCCATCTGTACACTCTAAAAATAAAAAGGGATGGGTAATCAGAGTCAGACTCCAGTACAGGAGGTCTGACTCGATTTTTTTGAACACTTTTATAAAAAAATTTGCTAAAATGTGCTGGATGATTGCTATCGTGCTATTATATTTCTTGATGAGAATTGAATAGGCTTGTTAATTATTCTGAATATTATTAAAATAGAGAGAGAGGGGGATCTAAATGGAACCGATTATTCGCGTGGAAAATGTTTCATTTTCCTACAAAATCAATGAAAAAACGACTGTTCCTGTTCTAAAAGAGGTTTCCTTTTCTATTTATCCAGGAGAATATGTTGCCATTATTGGACACAATGGTTCGGGGAAATCAACATTATCCAAGCATTTAAATGGCTTATTAACCCCAGCTTCCGGTGATGTTTGGGTTCACGGCATCAATACCAAAGATGATAGTAAAAAATTAGATATTCGAAAAGCCGTGGGCATGGTTTTTCAGCATCCTGACAATCAAATTGTAGCAACCATTGTCGAGGAAGACGTGGCGTTTGGATTAGAAAATATCGGAGTGCCTCGTGATGAGATGAAGAAGAGAATTGATGACTCTTTAGCTGTCGTTAACATGTCAGAGTTCAGAAACAGACCGCCCCATCATTTGTCAGGCGGTCAAAAACAACGGGTAGCCATCGCAGGTGTATTAGCGATGCAGCCTGATTGCATTGTCTTTGATGAATCAACGAGTATGCTAGATAGTTTCGGTAAAGACGAAGTACTTGAAGTGATGCACGAAATGAATCGCAAAGGGATGACGATCATTACTGTTACCCATCGGATGTCTGAAGCTGCGGAGGCCGATCGAATTATCGTTGTGGAGGACGGGAAAATCGTGAGGGATGGGACGCCGCGTGAGATTTTTAAACATAGGAAAGAGCTGGAAGAATTACAATTAGATGTCCCGGCTGTGAGTCAAATGGCGGAACATGTACATAATCAGTTAGCCGATTTTCCAAAGGAGTTAATCCATGAGGATGAGCTAATTACTGAGATAGAAAATTATAGCAAAGCAAAAGCTGAGGAGGTGCGGTGATGACTCCTATAATCGAGATAGAGAATTTATCGCATACCTACATGAAAGGAACGCCGATGGAACATGCAGCCTTAAAGGGAACAAGCATGGTTGTCGAAGAGGGCGAATGTATCGCGATAATCGGCCATACTGGTTCAGGGAAATCAACCCTCATTCAACATTTCAATGGCTTAATTAGACCGGATTCAGGAAAAGTGTTCATTGATGGTGAGGATTTATCAAAGAAAAAGATCGATATGAAAACACTTAGAAGAAAGGTCGGACTTGTTTTTCAAAATCCTGAGGATCAGATTTTTGAAAAATTAATTGGTGATGATATAGCTTATGGTCCGTTTAAATTGGGATTGCCGTTAAAAGAGGTGCGTGAACGAGTTAAATGGGCAATGGGTGTTGTCGGTTTGGACTTCGAGGAAATGAAGGATAGACAAACCTTCGCCTTAAGTGGCGGGCAGAAGCGGAAGGTAGCGCTTGCTGGTATTCTAGCATTAAAACCGAAGATATTGGTTCTTGATGAACCAACTGCAGGACTTGACCCTAGGTCGCGTAATGAATTGCTAGAAAAAATTAAAGTTCTAAATAAAGTAGAAAAGTTAACCGTCATTTTTGTTTCACACAATATGGAGGAAGTGGCCTATCTTGCTGATAGGGTTTATGTTATGGCAGGTGGAACGGCAAGGTTGACAGGAACTCCAGAAGAGATTTTTACCAACAAGGAAAAATTGCAGCAATTCAAAATTGGAACGCCAGAAACAGTTCAGGTGCTCTACCGACTCAGTGATCTTGGCTACAAGGTAAATACAGCAGCTTTCTCTATTAGAGAAGCTTCAAATGAAATTAGTAAGATTCTTACCGGAGAAGAGGGGAAGAATCTTGGCTAGCGAATTTGAATTATCCCGAAATATTACCATTGGGCAATACGTTCCAACTGGTTCGTTTATTCATCAATTGGATCCAAGAATTAAGCTGTTTGTGTTTACCATTCTTGTTGTTGCCATTGCTCTTAATACGAGTTATTTAGGAAATGCCATTGGTTTGCTCTTATCTATTTATTTATTCCTAGCATCGAAAATTCCGATTAGTTACGGGTTATCAGGAGTGAAGCCTGCGATTCCCTTTATTATCCTACTGGCTGTTCTTCAGCTGCTGTTCCAGGGCAGGATATTTTCAGGCGGTACGGTTTACTTTGACTATGGATTTATCCTGGTCACAAGTGAAAGTATCCGTTTAGTAATTGTATCTGCTGTTCGATTTGTGGAGATTATTTTCTTAAGCAGTGTGCTTACACTCTCTACATCAACAACGGCACTAACACATGCAATTCAAGGCCTGTTAAACCCATTAAAAAAAGTAAAATTCCCTGTTCATGAACTGTCATTAATTATTACCATTGCGATTCGGTTTGTCCCAACCTTTGCGATGGAGATGGAAAAAATGATGAAAGCTCAGGCATCCAGAGGTGCGGATTTTGGGTCTGGAAGCTGGTGGAGAATAATCCAGCGGACAAAAGATATGCTTCCCATCATCATTCCGTTATTTAATATTGCGCTGTCAAGAGCAGAGGATTTAATTCTGGCAATGGAATCACGCTGCTACACACCAGGAAATGACCGAACTACGTTTTCTGTTTATAAAGCGCTAGCGAGGGATTATCTGGTACTAATTATTGGACTTTTATTTTCGGTGCTATTACTTTTTTATCCGTTTCCGTATTAGATAGTATAAAGGGGAGAAGTTTTATGAAAAGCTCATTAACGGTTCGAAGTATTGTTATCGCAGGAGTACTTGGTGCTGTTGCAATTCTATTGGGAGTCACGCGCTTAGGGTATATTCCTGTGCCAACGGCGGCTGGAAATGCAACGATTATGCATATCCCTGCTATTATCGGCGGAATCATGCAAGGTCCGGTAGTCGGTTTTATTGTAGGCCTTATTTTTGGAGTATCATCTTTCCTGAATGCCACGGTTCCGCTATTTAAAGATCCGCTGATTGCCATCTTACCGCGTCTGTTTATTGGGGTTGTTGCTTGGCTTGTCTACGTAGGGATCCGCCGCAGGAGTGAGTATCTCGCGGTTGGTACAGCTGCGTTTTTAGGCACATTGACAAATACAGGTCTAGTTTTAACAATGGCGGTAATTAGAGGGTATTTGTCCGCTGAGGTAGCATGGACGGTTGCCGTTACAAGTGGCATTCCAGAAGCAATCGTCGGTACGATTGTCACATTGGCCGTTGTTCTAGCTTGGAAGCAAATAGGCAAAGGCAAAAAATCAAAGATATCCGAAGAATTGTAATCATTCGACCATTTGCTGTTGTAAAGGGAAACCTACTTTTTGCAAATTATGAAAATTAAGCGGGGAACCAAAATGCTGCATCATGTTGAAATTTATGTATCTGATTTAGAAAAATCTAAAGATTTCTGGGAATGGTTATTGTCAAAGCTAGGATACGAACAGTATCAAGAATGGGAACACGGAATCAGTTGGAAGTTTAAAGAGACGTATCTTGTGTTTGTCCAAGCTGAGAAAAGATTCCTGGACCTCCCCTTTCATCGATCAAGAGTAGGGCTGAACCATCTTGCCTTTCATGCAAAGTCGAAAGAGCAGGTTGATGAAATAACTAAAGAACTAGACAGTAAAGGAATAAACATTTTGTACAAGGACAGACACCCGTATGCTGGTGGAATAGACTACTACGCTGTTTTCTTTGAAGACCCTGATCGTATAAAAGTTGAATTAGTTGCACCAACTAACTAAGACCCTTTGATTTATTTGGTAGTAATTTGAAAAAATATGTCTAAATAATGTACGAGTGTGATTTATATCACGAAACGCAATCTGTTTTAACTTTATAATCAAAGGAAAAATAAAAGCGGGTGAGCATAATGTCATACAATTTTAAATCCCTTTACAGTGAAATAGGCGGTCAAGAAACAATCGATAAACTTGTTGAGGCGTTTTATCCAAGGGTTTACGATGATCCGGAATTAAAACCGCTATTTGAAGGAGATATGGAAGAAATCAAACGAAAGCAACGGATGTTTCTTCCGCAATTTTTAGGGGGACCTGCCCTATACAGTCAGGAATTCGGACCGCCAGCGATGAGAGATCGACATCTCCCGTTTGAGGTAACTCCCAGAAGAGCTCAGTGTTGGTTACGCTGCATGAAGGAAGCCTTTCATGAAATTGGTCTGGATCAGAATCCGGCAGGGTTAGCCTTTTATGATCGTTTAACACAGGTAGCAGGAATTATGGTAAATAGCCCTGATAAGGACTAATTGAAGGTTTCTCAGTGAAAATAGACCCGTGCTCCAGTGAGGAGCACGGGTCTATTTTCTTGATTAATATTCTATTATGGCAAACCCTTTGCTCTCCAACAGGATTGTCCATGTATCACTTGCAACCTCAGTCTTTTCTAGATTCCAAAGATTTCTGACTGTTTTTCCGCTCATATTGGCTGGTACGGTGTATTCCATTTTATTACTCGAGGTATTAAGAATAACCATTACTGTCTTTGTGCTATTTGATTTTGTAAAGGCTAAACACTTGTCTTGAGGATCAGCAGGTATAAAAGAAAGTTCTCCCTTATTCGCAAGCAAAGGATACTCCCTGCGCAAGTGAATCAATTTTTGGATATGCTCAAAAAGCTCTGTATTCTGCTTTTCTTTATTCCATTCCATACATTTGCGACAGAAGGGGTCCTGTTCCCCAGTTATGCCAATTTCATCACCATAATAGAGGCATGGTGTCCCAATAAAGGTTAATAGCAGGGTAAAAACTTGCTTTACCCGTTCCATGTCCTCAGCGCATTCTGTCAATATTCTTGGTGTGTCATGGCTGCCGACAAGGTTAAAGGCAAATTCATTCACATTCTTGGGGTACATGTGAATCACACTTGTCATATTATCCACAAATTCTTTTACTGTAATCTTTTGCTTAGCAAAAAGGTTAAGAATATTTGTTGTAAGAGGATAATTCATCACCGCATCAAACTGATCTCCACGCAGCCATGGCATAGAGTCATGCCAAATCTCACCGAGAATATACAAATCAGGCTTGATTGCTTTTACCTCTTTACGAAAATCACGCCAAAATGCATGATCTACTTCATTGGCGACATCAAGTCTCCAGCCATCGATATTAAACTCGCGAACCCAGTAGCGACCAACCTCTAGTAAATATTCCTTCACTTCCGGATTTTCTGTATTTAATTTTGGCATAAACGGAGTATAAGCAAATGTATCATAGTTTGGTTTTGGTTCGGTAACTATCGGAAATTGATTGATATGGAACCAATTTTTAAATCGTGAATTCTCTCCGTGTTTAAGAACATCCTGAAACTGAGGGAAGTAATAGCCGCTATGATTAAATACTGCATCCAGCATTACCTTAATACCGTTCTTATGACAAACCTCTATTAGTTTTCTAAAGGTTTCCTTCGTTCCAAATTGTGGATCAATATCTAGATAGTCTATCGTGTCGTATTTATGATTGGAATGTGCTTTAAAGATTGGGGTAAAGTAAATCCCGTTTACACCCAGATCCTTTAAGTAATCTATATTTTGAATGACACCCTCCATATCACCGCCAAAAAAGTTTGTTGGTGATGGATTCGCGCTGCCCCAAGGAAGGACATCTTTAGGATTATTCTCGTTGTTCCCGTTTGCAAATCGCTCAGGGAAAATTTGATACCAGACAGTATTTTTAACCCATTCGGGAGCGGTGAATATGTCAATTTTATTCATAAATGGGAAGCAGAAATAATAGGCAACATCATCTACTGGAGGCTCGGGATAAAATCCTTTTTCGGTAAAGCAAATGGATTCCGTCCCATCATTTAAAATAAAACCATAGCGCAGCCTTCTGAAGGGAGGCTGCACCGACACGAACCAATAATCAAACAGTTGATCAGAGCCGCTCTTGCTCATAGGTGTGGTCTTTGCTTGCCATTGTTCATTGTTCCAATCATATGGATCTCCATGGACGAGCTTTGCCTCTTTTATATCATCCCTTTTCGTGCGAATCCGAATGTGTAATTCATCATCTGCGCAAACGTATGCATAATTGTCCTTTGGTCGGTGGTATATTGCTTCCTTTAACAAATGGATCAACTCCTATAAATTTGTTTATTTTAAGGTTAATTTACATAAAAACACATGTCAATCATAAACTTGCGCTCCTGTTATGTAAAAAAACAGTTGAATTTTTAAATTTTGGGATTATAATAAAAGTAAGTTGTGCAACCGTTTTCGCAAATGTGAGCGCTGTCTATAATTAACACATTTGAGAAGTGGGTTGGACGGCAAAATATTCCTACATTTTATAGGAGGAGAAAAAATGAAAAAAGCACTTTCGATTTTTATGTTGTTTGTTCTTGTTCTTGGTGTACTCTCTGCTTGTGGCCCAGACAGAGAAGAATCAAAAGGTACAAAAGACACGGATAAGAAGGAAGAAGAAACAACAAAACCTGAAAAACTTGTTATATGGGAAGATAAGGACAAATCTGGTTGGCTTGAAAAGGTAGCCGCTGATTTTGAAAAAGAACATGGTATTAAAATTGAGTATAAAGAAGTTGAAATGGCTTCAAAAATGCAAGAGCAGTTCCGTCTTGATGCTCCCGCTGGGACAGGCCCAGATATCTTAACATTGCCACACGACCAAATTGGTCAAATTGCAACAGAAGGACTTCTTGCTGAGCTTAAAGTGGACAAAGCAGTTACAGATAAATTTGCACAATCGTCGATTGATGCACAAAGCTACGATGGAAAATTATACGGACTTCCTAAATCTTCTGAGACACCAGTTCTTATCTATAACAAGGACTTGATGAAAGAAGCTCCAAAGACAATGGAAGACCTTTACGCTTTTTCTAAGGATTTCACGAAAGATGGAAACTACGGTTTCTTGGCATTATGGGATAACTTCTATTTCGCCCACGGAATAATCGGCGGTTTAGGCGGTTATGTATTCCAAAACAACGATGGAGCACTTGATGCGAATGATATCGGTTTAAATAATGCTGGTGCAATTGAAGGTACAGAATACATTCAAAAATGGTACACAGACGGTTTATTCCCTAATGGAATTATCGGTGAAAATGGCGGATCTGCGATGGATGGTCTTTTCACAGAAGGTAAAGTAGGCGCAGTTATGAATGGACCTTGGTCATTCCAGCCTTACAAAGATGCAGGAATTAACATTGGTATTGCAGCACTTCCAACACTGCCTAACGGCGACAATGTAAAGACATTCATGGGTGTAAAAGGTTGGCATGTTTCTACTTATTCTAAAAATCAAGAATGGGCAACAAAATTCTTAGAATTTATGACAAATGATGAAAATGCAAAATACCGCTTTGAACAAACTGCAGAGGTTCCAACAAATATTGCTTTAATTGATGATCCAATCATTAAAGATAATGAAGGGGCAAAAGCAGTTGCTGAGCAATCACAATATGCTGTTCCAATGCCAAACATTCCAGAAATGGGTCAAGTTTGGGATCCAATGGCTAAATCTCTTCAAACAGTTGTAACTGGAAAAGCTGATCCAAAGTCAGCGCTTGATTCAGCTGTTGAACAAATTAAAGCAAATATTGCAGCTACAAAATAATAAAATACGAGCAGTACCTCAAGTGATTTGGGGTACTGCTCTCCAATACTATCAAAGCTTTGATGCTTTATGAAGGAAAAATCTCTTTTTCCTTGATAAAGCCTCTGCGCTTATAAATTGCCATTAAGAGAGGAGTGTTTAGGATGCCTGATAAAATATCCTATACAACAAGTCATCGTAAGAAAGCATTAACCCTTTCCATTATTCCAGGGCTGGGTCAATTTTATAACAAACAATTTGTCAAGGGAGCCGCCTTTCTTATTATGAGTGCAGCTTTCTTCTATGTATTTAAAGATTTATTAGACATCGGATTATGGGGTTTAATAACCTTGGGAGAAATTCCAATGGAAGATCACTCCGTCTTTTTACTAGTATATGGAATTCTTGCGATTATTGTCCTTGTTTTTGGAATTGGCTTTTATTTGTATAACTTGCGAGATGCTTATAAAGTTGGGAAAAATCGCGATAATCATGAACCAGTTAGCACAGTAAAGGAACAGTATCGAAATCTTGTGGATAATGGATTTCCATATTTAATCATGTCTCCTGGATTTTTGCTCATGGTGTTTGTTGTTATTTTTCCAATTATTTTCGTTCTATTACTATCTTTCACAAATTATGATCTTAATCATTCTCCGCCAGCTAAGCTGGTTGATTGGGTGCTATTTAAAAACTTTGTTGATATCTTTAAAGTGGATATGTGGCGTGAAACCTTTTTCTCCGTCTTATCATGGACACTGGTTTGGACATTCGTTGCGACTACCTTCCAGGTAGCTCTGGGAATTTTTCTTGCTATCATTGTCAATCAGAAGGATGTTAAGGGTAAGGCCATTATTCGTACGGTCTTCATTCTGCCTTGGGCAGTACCTGCTTTTGTTTCCATTTTAGTATTTGCAGGTATGTTTAATGAATCCTTTGGGGCGATAAACAGAGATATTCTCGGATTCTTCGGTATGGATGGGCTGCCGTGGATGACGGAACCGATTTTTACAAGGATTGCCTTGATTTCCATTCAAACTTGGTTAGGCTTTCCGTTCATTTTTGCGATGACAACGGGTGTCCTGCAATCCATTCCGCAGGATTTATATGAAGCTGCAACAGTGGACGGGGCATCCAATTTTCAGAAGTTCAAGAATATTACGCTTCCGCTCGTGTTGTTTGCAACAGCACCAGTAATCATTACCCAATATACGTTCAATTTTAATAACTTTAATATTATCTATTTGTTTAATGGCGGAGGGCCAGCAATGCCTGGACAAAACGCTGGTGGTACGGATATCTTAATTTCTTGGATTTACCGCTTAACGATGAGTTCAGCCCAATATTCGAAGGCAGCAACACTTACCCTGCTGTTATCTGTGATTGTTATTACAGTTGCCATTTGGCAATTTAAAAAGACAAAATCATTCCAAGAAGAGGATATGATGTGATATGAAAAAACAAAACTTCACTAGACTTGCACTGACGTATTTAGTCGTTCTGATTATGTTTGCAATTATATTGTACCCATTAGCCTGGACTATTGGGTCATCGTTTAACCCTGGTCAAAGCTTATCCGGATCGAGTATTATTCCGAAGAATGCTACATTAGCCCATTATAAAGAATTATTTGATCCGAACCAAAGTGATTATATTTTCTGGTATATGAATTCATTGAAGGTTAGTATTCTAACCATGCTTTTTACCGTCCTTTTGGTATGCTTCACTGCTTATTCCTTTTCACGGTATCGCTTTGTCGGCAGGAAAAACGGGTTAATGACCTTTTTGATTTTACAAATGATTCCAAACTTTGCAGCCTTAATTGCCATTTATATTTTAGCAACACTAACTAATTTAATTGATACTCACTTAGGTTTGATCCTTGTGTATGTTGGCGGGCAAATTCCGATGAATACATGGTTGATGAAAGGGTATCTTGATACCATTCCGAAGGAACTTGATGAATCAGCTAAGATTGATGGGGCAGGACATTTAAGAATCTTTTTCCAAATTGTTATGCCGTTAGCGACGCCGATTATTGCCGTTGTTGCGTTATTCTCTTTCATTGCGCCATTTGCGGATTTCATTATCGCAAGTATTTTACTAAGAACAGAGAAAAATTATACGTTAGCAGTTGGTCTTTATGAATTGGTAGCCAAACAGTTTGGAGCGGAGTTTACGACATTTGCTGCTGGTGCTGTATTAATAGCCGTTCCGATAGCCATTCTCTTCTTGTCCTTCCAACGCTTCTTTGTTTCTGGATTAACTGCAGGTGGAACAAAGGGATAAAACCTTTTGGGGAGGCAGAAAGAATCTGCCTCTTGATTTTTATGAAATCGAATATAATAGTTATAAAGTTAATTAAATCCCTTTGAAAGGGGAGAATTTTAATGGCAGTTACGATTAAAGATGTAGCAAGGCTTGCGAATGTTGCTCCTTCAACAGTTTCAAGAGTTATTGCAGATAGCACAAGAATTAGCGAAGAAACAAAGCAAAGAGTTAGAAAGGCCATGGAGGAGCTTGGCTACCATCCAAACCTTAATGCACGAAATCTTGCAAGCCAATCTACAAAGTCACTTGGTTTGGTTATGCCGAGCTCCAAAGATGTTGGCTTTCAAAATCCCTTTTTTCCTACTGTATTACAGGGAATCAGTGAAGGAGCGCAAGAGAAAAATTATGCTTTGCACTTAACAACAGGAAAATCGGATAAGGAGATTCTTGATGCTGTTATACAAATGGTGCAGGGGCAAAGAGTTGATGGTGTTATTCTTCTAAATTCGAAGGTCGATGATCGTGTTATTTCCTATTTAAAAGAAAGGAATTTCCCTTTTGTTTTGATTGGAAAGCCTTATAAAGATATAGAGGAAATTACCCATGTTGATAATGATAATCTCCGTGCGATGAAAGAGGTAACGGAGTATTTAATAGGCTATGGTCATCAGGAAATTGGTTTTATCGGCGGAAGTTTGGAATTTATGGTAACGATTGATCGTTTACAGGGGTATAAACAGGCATTACAGAATGCTGGCATAGAAATTAAGTCTGAATACATCATTCATGAGGAATTTTTGCGTGAAGGCGGTCAGGATGCTGTCCGTGAAATCATGGCACTTGACAAACCTCCGACTGCACTGGTTGTTGCAGATGATTTTATGGCCTTGGGTGTGTTAAATACACTCGATGAATTAGGTATTAAGGTTCCGGATGACTTATCGATTGTAAGTTTTAATAACCTTCTTCTAGCGGAAATGTCAAAACCTCCGTTAACATCAGTTGACATTAATATATTTGATCTTGGATTTCAGGCATCAAAAAATTTAATTGTTTTGGTAGAAAATAAGAATGAACCAACGAAACGCTTGATTATTTCGCATCGGTTGATTGAACGTTTATCCTGTTCACGGCCAAAACAGTAAGGATTGGAAAGGATTTAAATATGAAAAGATTATGGTGGAAAGAAGCAGTAGCATATCAAATTTATCCTCGTAGCTTTATGGATTCAAATGGGGATGGCATTGGTGATATTCAAGGGATCATCTCTAAATTGGACTATCTAAAAGAATTAGGAATCGATGTCATTTGGGTTTCCCCAATGTTTGAATCACCTAATGATGATAATGGTTATGATATCAGTGACTATCAGGAAATCATGGCCGAGTTCGGTTCAATGGCTGATTTTGATCAGCTATTAAAGGAGACACATCGTCTTGGAATGAAGCTAATCTTAGATTTGGTCATCAACCATACAAGTGATGAACATCCATGGTTTATTGAATCAATCTCATCTAAAGAGAGTCCTAAGAGGGATTGGTATATTTGGCGTGACGGTAAAGACGGCAAAGAACCGAATAATTGGGAAAGTATATTTGGCGGTTCAGCTTGGAAATATGATAAAAAGACCGACCAATATTTCATGCATATTTTTTCAAAAAAACAACCGGATCTTAATTGGGAAAACCCAGAGGTTCGAAAATCTCTTTTTGAGATGGTCAACTGGTGGCTTGATAAAGGGATTGATGGCTTCCGTGTCGATGCAATCAGCCATATCAAGAAGGAAGAGGGCCTCGCGGATATGCCTAATCCTGAAGGGTTAAAATATGTCCCAAGTTTTGATAAGATGATGAATGTCGATGGAATACATACATTCCTAAAAGAATTAAAAGAAGAGACATTCTCTCACTACGACATTATGACTGTTGGCGAAGCAAACGGAGTAACGGTTGAAGATGCTTCAGATCTTGAACATTGGGTCGGAGAAGAAAAAGGAAAGTTCAATATGGTGTTTCAGTTTGAGCATCTTGCTCTTTGGGATGCAGAGGCGAAAAAAGAATTGGATATTATTGAACTGAAGAATGTACTTACACGCTGGCAAAAGGGATTGGAAAACAAAGGCTGGAATGCCCTTTTTATTGAAAATCATGACAAAGCTCGTGTAGTTTCCACCTGGGGCAACGATCAGGAGTATTGGCGTGAGAGTGCGACCGCCTTTGGCGCAATATATTTCTTAATGCAAGGCACACCGTTTATTTATCAAGGTCAAGAAATCGGGATGACCAATGTGCAATTTGATTCGATTGATGATTATGATGATGTTTCAGCAAAAAATATGTACCGATTGAAAGGTGCTGAGGGAGTATCACATGAAGAAATCATGGAGATTATTTGGGCTTCTGGCCGTGATAATTCCCGGACGCCAATGCAGTGGTCTGAAGAAATGAATGCTGGTTTCACAACTGGCAGCCCATGGCTCAAGGTAAATCCAAATTATAGAGAAATAAATGTTGCCCATCAACAACAAGATGCTGGGTCAATATTAAACTTTTATAAGAAAATGGTTCAACTTAAAAAGTCAAACGAAGTATTTACTTATGGAACCTATGAGCTGCTTTTAGCCGAAGATCCACAGGTTTATGTCTATACCCGGACTTTAGGCGAGGAAAAAGTAATAGTGATTGCAAATCTTACAATAAAACCTGCCGAGATTGCGATAGATACATCTTGTAAATATGAAAATTTATTATTAAATAATTACAGTGTTGCAACACATCCAGCTAACAAAACGCTATCACTAAAGCCATATGAAACAAGAGTGTACCGTATTTAATAACATGCTGTGTTAATTAGGCTGTTGATTGGAGCTCCAGGCACTTCGCTTTCCGCGGGCAGTCCGGGAGTCTCCTCGTCGCTTCGCTCCTGCGGGGTCTTCCGTGACTTGCTCTTCTGAGCAGGAGTCTTCGTGCCTTCCGCTCCAATCAACAGAGTTATAATTCAACAATTCCCCATAACCTAGCTTAGTAAAAAAAGACGATTCCAGTTTTTCGGATATCGTCTTTTTGCTCTTATGAAGCTAAACGGTTTCTCTTGAGGTTGGACCTGTTCTGGTAATTTTGCGTACGGCTGGAATGACCCAACGGTCTAAACCAATTCTCCCGGCATTATAGCCCGCAGTCAGGATAATGAAACCAAGGAAGATATCAGTTGGATTGTGTGATACCGTTCCCGCTAAGAAGAACGAGAAGTTCATTACTAATCCAAAGAACATTGCTGCCGTCGTTAAACAACCTAATATAAGTCCTAGGCCGATTAAGGTTTCGCCCCATGGGACGAGAGTGTTAAAGATACCAATATTCGGTAAGGCAAAGTTCTCAAGGAAGTTTACATACCAGCCATAAACCATGCCACCATCTGGGCCTTTAACGGGATTAGCGATTGCCCCTTTCAAGAAGCCAGAAGCATCGAACCCGCCAGTAAGTTTATGGATGCCTGCGTTAAACCAAGCGTACCCTAGGTATAAACGAATGACTGTTAAAATAACAGCTGCAACCGTACTTTCTCTTAAAAAATTAATAAACATAAATCATTCCCCTTTCATTTTATAAGTAGGTTCATACATTGTTTGTTCCAAGTAAGATTAGTATTCCTACGCTTAAGTGAAAAATACAAAAGAGTGTATTTAGGATCAAACACAAATAACCCCATTGTGTTCTTTACGGTACAATCATCATCCAGTAAGTATGATTTTCAGCATATCGTAAATGGAAAACTAATAATAAGATTGTTATCATACCTAATATTTGATATTTTTGTATTATGTTAATCCAGATGATAAGGGGAAGGGGGCTAGATATGAATATAAAAAGCAGCAGATATCGGTATATGTTTATCTTTGTCGTGAGTATATTAGTTTTTAGTGCAATAATCGATGCTTTATTCCCTTCCCTTCATCATTCTTTCGTAATAGTTAATTATGTCTCCATCATTTTGGGCATTGGAGCCATATGCCTTCTGTACTTCCTAATTAAAGAATATGATGTGAAGTCAGATGAATTTTTTACAAATCAGAGAAAGCTGCAAAATATTTTTGATACCTTAGATGTAGCTATTTGGTCGCATGACTTAAAATCGAACCAGCTTTTAATAACGCCAGGGATTGAAAAGCTATATGGCTATAAATTAGAGAAATTCTACGAGGACTATGATTTTTGGAAAAAGGTGATCTATCCAGAGGATTTGCCTGTTTTAGAGGTTAGAGGGAAAAAGTTAGCAGCTGGGGAGACCGTAACAAGTGAGTATCGGATTATACGGCCAGGGGGAGAGGTACGCTGGATTCAAGATAGGGGCATACCAACTCTTGATAATAAAGGTGAATTTATTGATTTTAGCAGTGTGTTATTCGATATTACTGATCGTAAAGAGAGCCAGGGGCTTTACTATAGCTTAGTCGAGATGTCTCCTGATATCATCGCGGTCGTCTATCACGGTGTAATTGAATATATTAACGAAGCTGGCTATAAACTTCTTGGGGCTAATAACCAAGAGGAGATTCTTGGTCAAATGGCTGTCAATTACGTTCCAGCACAAATTATTGATCAGATAAGAAGTAAGGTTTTCACACGGGATAACAAAAATGGCAGACTAAGATTAGAATTTCAGGTAAAACGTATAGACGGTGAGAGTATAGATGTCGAGATGGCGGCAAGGTCCATCCTTTATGAGGGGAGATTTGCGGTTCAAGTTGTCGGCAGAGATATTACCCACCGGAAGAAGTCAGAAAAAACGATTCAATATATGGCTTATTATGATACCTTAACGGGTTTACCGAATCGAAATCGATTTAGGCAGCAATTAAACGATGTATTAATCAATCATGAAAATAAAATGCATGCTGTTTTATTCTTAGATTTAGATCGATTTAAAATCATTAATGATACAAAAGGGCATTCGGTCGGGGATATGATCCTCCAAAAAGTAGCAGGAAGATTAGAACTTGCTGTTCAAGGAGAAGGACTTGTATCACGCCAGGGTGGCGATGAGTTTATTATTTTGCTGGAAGATATCGATATCGAAAAGGCCAATAAAGTGGCTCAAAGGATTCTTGATAAATTTACAAATTCGTTTGAAGTGAACGGTGATGAGTTTTTCGTAACTCCGAGTATCGGAATCAGTATTTATCCAAGAGATGGACAAGATGAGGAAATGCTAATTAAAAATGCTGATAGTGCTATGTATCGAGCAAAAGAGCGCGGTAAAAATAATTTTCAATTTTACTCAAATACTCAGGATGGAAATTCAACGCAGAAAATGAAAGTAGAGAACTGGCTGCGAAGGGCATTGGAACAGGACCAATTAGCACTTCATTATCAGCCGCAACTGGATTTGTTAACTGGAAAAATTGTTGGGGTTGAAGCGTTAATTCGCTGGAACCATCCCGAATATGGGTACATTCAGCCATCAGAATTTATTCCATTGGCAGAAGAGACCGGACTAATCGTTCCGTTAGGTAAGTGGATTTTGAAAGAGGCATGCTCACAAAGAAAAGCGTGGAAGGATGCGGGCTTTGATGATTTTCCTATTGCGGTTAATGTCTCAGTAAGGCAATTCCAGGACGAACAAATGATTGAGTTTATTATAGATATGCTAAAACAAGTAGGATTAGATGCTAAATACTTGGAACTGGAAATCACAGAGAGTCTTATGCAAAACCTGGAGAATTCCACTATTATTCTAAATCAATTGAAGGATATAGGCGTGCTCCTTTCTGTTGATGATTTTGGAACGGGCTATTCATCCCTGGGTTATTTAAAACATCTTCCGATTGATAAAATCAAGATTGATAAATCATTCGTCGATGATATTCTTAATCATTCAAACCAAGGAATGATGGTCAAAACGATTATTGATATGGGGTTAAATTTAAAGTTTACAGTTATTGCAGAAGGGATAGAAACCGAAGAGCAAGTGGATTTTTTGAGAAAGAATGCATGTGAAATCGGACAAGGCTATTACTATAGCAAGCCATTAACACCAGCAAAATTAGAGGAATTTCTCTTGCAATATAGTGTATATAATGATAAGACTATTTAAGACAGAAAAGGAGGCGGAGTTATCTGCCTCCTTTTCTGTCTTCTATGCTGTTAAAGTAAAGATCTCCACATGAAGAACTGTTTATTTTCCCCATTTCATGTTTACTGAAAGTGTACAGCAGTTGGCAGGTGCATTTTGCGTTGCAGGGCTCATTAGTTCAAAGGTGACACCGGTAGGCGTGTACTTTGCCACCACAGGCACCTGTAATCCCATCATTTTAATTAACTTATCTACTTCGACCTTTTTACCCTGCTGGGCGGCATCCATCATTTTATGGGCAAAATCCACATCGCCTAGCCGATCCAACATAATACTTCCTTGTTCCATTAGCAGCCGAAAAGATTTGACAGAATGAGAGAATATCTTTACATCAACAGGCGGGTAATCCCTCGGGATTGGTTGAGACCGATAATAACCTGGGTAAGCATGTGCAGGCGGGTAAACAGGATAAGGATAATGATTATAGTACATGGTAGCTCTCCTTCCTTAATAAATAACACAGGGTACTTTAGGTTATGAAATATGGACTATTTTGCTCCAACATAAAAACGCTTGGATTCTAAGAAATCCAAGCGCCTTGAGTATTAATAAATTTCAACATTCCCGCTAGAAACAGATATCTCTATTTCGTATTTTCCAGAACCATGAATTCCGTTAATATTTTTCTTATCCGATCCATTCGTTGTTAAAGGAAAGTCACTAGAGATTTTGCCGCTACTTACCTCGCCGTTTAACACGAAATCGGCTGATTCTGGCAGGTCTAATTCAACATTTCCAGAGCTAACGTCAATTTCGATTGTATCGGTTAACTCATCCATTTGAATCTTTAATCTACCAGAAGATACATCTGCTTCCAATGGACCGCTATAGTGTTTAATATCAAGATTTCCCGAGCTTAAATCAAATGACCCCTTTTGTGTAGTTAAGGTATCAATATTTACGTTACCGGACGAACCGTCATGTTGAAACTGGTTCACTTTGAGATTACTGAGGTCCACGTTCCCAGAGCCGATATCCAGTGTTAACTCATCCACTTCCATTGATTCTCCTGAAAAGCTCAAATTTCCAGACCCAAGGTTAATATCCATATCCTTGTTATAATCTTCAGGGATATAGATTTTCAGCTTCCTTTTTCCCTCGAAGTTAAACCAATTGAACCAATTCGTTTTTGTCTTAACCTCGACGATGTTTCCCTCCGCAGTTACCAATAACTTTCCTTTTCCAGTTAGAACGGCTCTAACATCCTTTCGATCCTCTGGAATAATAGTAGTGCTTACACCGCCAACGTTAACCTCAATTACATCAATGTTGTTACTAATCTTTGCACTCTCATCCTTACTTCCAGAAAATGCAAATCCATCAAAACTAAATGACTGATTAAAGACGATATAAAATCCTGTTATCACCAATAGGAGAATGACTATTCTCTTCATACCTATCCCTTCCTTCTCTTCGTATAAGTCAATAATAAATCATTTCCAACATTCTACCAATGAGCCAGAGATTTATTTATCTCTAAGACCTAAGACGTACGTAATTCTTGAAATATATTGATATTAATTTTTTTAGAATACCGAATATAAAAATTGTGATATTCTGTGTAGTGGAGGTGTCGATTATGACGTTTGAAAAAATGAGCCCAAAGGAGCTTGCTGAACAGCTGCAAGGAGACGAACAGGTAATTCTCCTTGATGTCCGGGCAGAAGAAAAATATAATGACTTTCACATAAAAAATCCTAATCTTCAGAGCGTAAACATACCTAAAACTGTTATTTTTGAAATAGAAGAAAAGGGGATGGCAGATGCCCTGAATGGATTACCAAAGGGGCGAGAGGTAGTTGTAACCTGTACGACGGGAAATTCGGCAGCAAAATGTGCTAAAATCCTCGATAGTCTCGGCTATCAGGTGAAAATCTTAGATGGCGGGCTTACCGCTTGGAATGAATTTAGAAAATAAACGTGGAGAGAGAAGCCTATGCAACAAAAGATAAATCACCTACTTGAAAAATTAATGCCGTTAATTACACCAATAAGTGTGGTAATTGGTGTAGTCTTTTCTGCTTTTCTTAAGGACTTTTCCTACTTGATTCCATGGATATTTGCGTTTATGACGTTTGCGGGGAGCTTGAGCTCGAATATTAAATCACTAACAGAGGTAATCACTCGTCCAATTCCAATCGTGGTGGGAATGAGTATTTTACATGTAATTATGCCATTATGGGCGTGGTCCGTCGGTCACATTGCTTTCCAAGGAGATGTCTACACAATCACTGGAATGATTCTGGGGATGGTCATTCCAACAGGGATAACAAGCTTCATCTGGGTTTCGATTCATAAGGGGAATATTCCCATGACATTATCGCTAATATTAATTGATACCATCCTATCACCGTTAATTGTTCCGTTTTCCATTTCGCTGCTAATTGGTACAAAAATTGAAATGGACTCTCTGAGTATTATGCATGGTTTATTAGGGATGATTGTAATCCCATCGCTGGCCGGGATGCTTTTGAACCAGCTTTCAAAAGGAAAAGTAACAAAGACTTTAAGCCCGCGGCTGGCCCCTTTTTCAAAAATCAGCCTTGGCTTTGTAGTCATGTTAAATGGTGCAGTGGTCGCACCCTATTTGAAAATTATTGACCTAAAACTTATAAGTATCACTCTAGTTGTCTTTCTGATTGCATTATCGGGTTATCTCTTTTCCTTTTTGATTGGAAAAGTAATGAAGTTTGATCGCGCTACAGTGACATCCTTGACCTTTTTAGGAGGGATGAGAAATATAAGTGCTGGAGCAGTTATCGCCGTATCCTATTTTCCTGCCGCGGTTGCGGTCCCAGTTGTTGTAGGAATGCTGTTCCAACAAGTATTAGCATCGCTATACGGACATTTTCTCGATCAGTACTATAATAAAAAGGTGGTTCAACAACAATCTACATTTTTATGACACTGAAGGCATCTCATATATAATGCTTATTCTCCTTGATTTACCAATAATTGTAGATTAGTAGGAAACTTTTGTAGTAAGTGGTTCGCAAATTGTAGTAAGTATGAAGGAACTATGTAGATAGTGGAGTTAAGGACATTTCTCTTGCTCCAAGGGATAGGTTTGTCTTCAATATCCGTTCTTAAAGACAATTCGCATGCTCCAGGAACACGTTTTGTCCTTAATAGCCCTTCTTAAAGACAATTCGCATGCTCCTTGAGGACGTTTTGTTCTTAATAGCCCTTCTTAAAGACATTCCGCTTGTTCCTTGAACATGTTTTGTCCTCAATATCCCTTTTTAAGGCATGCCGCTTGCTCTATATTTCTAGAACAGAAAGTTCCCTTTCTCTGGTTACAAGTAATAGCTATTTATAGTGATATTGGGCAAATTAAATTTGATAATTCAGTTTGACATGAAACCAAATGGTTTTATATAATCAAGAAAGTGAAACCAAATGGTTTTATATTAAAGTGAGAAAGTAGGAGAACACACATGGAAAATACATTACAAGATATTAAGAAAACCGTTGTTTTTGAAGCACCGATTCAAAAGGTTTGGGAACAAGTATCAACAGCTGAAGGAATTGCCGCATGGTTCATGCAAAATGACTTCAAACCTGAAGTGGGACATGAATTTCATTTGCAATCTCCTTTTGGTCCATCACCTTGTAAAGTAACAGAATTTGATCCTCCGAATCGACTATCATTTACATGGGATACCGACGGCTGGTTTGCTTCCTTTATTTTAAAAGAGATAGGTGACAAGACTGAATTCACACTCATTCATGGCGGCTGGAAGAAAAAAGGTGAGACCGTTGAAAAAGCAAACGAGGACGCTGCAGTCATTCGAGAAAGAATGTCCGGCGGTTGGGCTGGAATACTTGAAAGCCTTCGCAAGCTAGTGGAGAAATAAGTGTCCTTATCATCACAAAAGCATGATGTCTTTCAAGCAATAGCCGATCCAACACGGAGAAAGGTACTACAGCTACTTGCTGAACACGAATTACCTATCTCAGAGATATCTGCTCATTTTCCAATGAGTCGTACCGCAGTAGCAAAGCATCTGCAAGTCCTTTCTGAGGCAGAATTGGTCAGTGGTCGAAAGGTAGGCCGTGAGAAAATTTACCGACTCCAGCCAGAACCTTTAACAGAACTAAAACAATGGCTCTCTTTTTACGAAAAGTTCTGGGATAATAAGCTGTCGGTGCTCAAGCATTTGGTGGAAGACCATTCAGATGATGGCTTGAAAGTGATTAAGCCTGAACCTGATAAATAAAGATAAGGAAGACCGACAGATTAAGTCGGTCTTTTTTTTAGTTTTCCAGAATACAACTATTTAGAATATTGTGGTAAAATGGATGAAAAAGTAATTCTTAGGAGAGGAAAATCATGTGGGCATTTGTTTTGGTTGTACTGGTGTTATTCCTCATCCCAGGTCCAGCTGTTATTCTAACGATATCACAAACGGTAAGAGGGGGATTAAAGGGGGGAATTATCACTGGGGCAGGAATTGCAGTCGGTGATTTACTCCACACTATCGCAGCTGTTCTCGGACTTTCTGCGATTTTAATGACGTCTGCACTGGCTTTTGAACTGGTTAAATACTTAGGAGCAGCTTATTTAATTTATCTCGGAATTAAAGCATTGCTTGAAAAAGCAAAAGGGCCGGACCAGCCAGATGAGAAGGGGTTAGATTCTACTGTGTCATTTGGACAGGCGTTAGTAATTGAAGTACTTAACCCGAAAACAGCTTTATTTTTCCTAGCGTTTTTACCACAGTTCGTTAAGACAGAGGGGCCACCCGTTGTCCTTCAACTATTAACTCTGGGCTTAACCTTTGTGTTAATGAGCATACTATATACAACGCTATTAGCCTTTCTTGCCAGTTCAATTGGAAGTAGATTCTTCTCTAAAAATGGAAGGCAGTCACGCTGGCAAGGAAAGATTGTAGGAACGATCTATATTGGTCTAGGGTTACAGTTAGTTTTTCAAAGTCAAAAGTAATACAAGAGCGATACATTAGTATGTATCGCTTTAATATTGACATGACTTTGTATTTATGATAAAAAAATAGTGTCAATTAGCACTCTAAGTGGTAGAGTGCTAATTGAGGTCTTACATATTTGAAAGGAGTGTAATTATGGCAAAAAAACAGTTTAAAACAGAATCTAAAAGGTTATTAGAAATGATGATTAATTCCATTTATACACATCGTGAGGTATTTCTAAGGGAGTTAATTTCTAATGCTAGTGATGCAATTGATAAGCTCTATTACAAATCCTTAACCGATACCGCTTTAGATTTTGACAAGGAAAGCTACTTTATCAAAGTAACTGCAGACAAGGAAAACAGGATCCTGAAAATCACCGATACTGGTATTGGAATGACCAAAGAGGAAATGGAAAGTAATCTTGGAACCATTGCCAAAAGCGGCTCGTTAGCGTTTAAAAGTGAAAATGAACTGAAGGATGGTCACGACATTATTGGGCAGTTTGGTGTTGGCTTTTATGCGGCATTTATGGTGGCTGATGTTGTAACTGTGATCAGTAAAACGTTAGGCAGTGAGGAAGCTTACAAGTGGGAATCAAAGGGTGCAGAAGGATACACGATTGTGCCTTGCGAGAAGGAATCAGTAGGTACTGAAATCATTCTATCTATCAAAGAAAACTCGGAAGACGAATCGTATGATGAGTATCTGGAGGAGTACCGTTTAAAATCAATCATAAAAAAATACTCTGACTTTATTCGCTACCCTATTAAAATGGATATTTCTGGTCAAAGACCAAAAGAAGATAGCGAAAATGAATATGTAGAGTATGTTGAAGAGCAGATTATCAACAGCATGGTGCCGATTTGGCGGAAAAATAAAAGTGAACTTACTACTGAAGATTATGAGAACTTTTATAATGAAAAACACTATGGTTTTGACAAGCCGCTAAAGCATATTCATATCAGTGTGGATGGTACGATTAGATATAACTCAATTTTATATATCCCAGAGAAAACTCCGTTTGATTTTTACTCGAAGGAATATGAAAAAGGCTTAGAGCTCTATTCAAATGGCGTGTTAATTATGAGTAAGTGTGCAGATCTGCTTCCAGACTACTTTAGTTTTGTTAAAGGAATGGTTGATTCAGAGGATTTATCGCTTAATATTTCACGTGAGATGCTCCAGCATGATCGTCAACTAAAGCTGATTGCTAAAAATATCAATAAGAAAATTAAAAGCGAACTACAAAGCTTATTGAAAAATGAAAGAGAAAAGTATGAGGAATTTTATAAATCCTTTGGTCGTCAATTGAAATTTGGGGTATATAATGATTTCGGTAGCAATAAGGAAGTTTTACAAGACTTAATCATGTTCTACTCTTCTAAAGAGAAGAAACTAGTAACATTAGATGAGTATGTATCAAGAATGCCGGAGGATCAAAAGTATATCTATTACGCTTCTGGTGAATCGAATGAAAGAATTGACAAGTTGCCACAGACCGAGCTTGTAGCAGATAAAGGCTATGAAATTTTATATTTCACAGATGAAGTGGATGAGTTTGCGATTAAAATGTTAATGACCTATAAAGAAAAAGAATTTAAATCTGTCTCAAGTGGCGACTTAGGCTTTGAAGCTGATGAAAAAGATAACACGGAAGATGATTCCGAAAACAAAGAATTATTTGAGTACATGAAAGAAGTTCTTTCCGATAAAGTGAAGGCAGTAAAGGTGTCGAAGCGATTAAAATCGCACCCTGTATGCTTATCAACGGAAGGTGAAGTATCAATTGAAATGGAAAAAATCCTAGCAGCGATGCCTGATAATCAAAATATTAAGGCGGACAAGGTGTTAGAGATTAATACAAATCACGAGGTATTCCAAGCATTAAAAGATGCGTTTGCAACCGATAAACAGAAAGTAGATTTATATACAAAACTGTTATACAATCAAGCGCTATTAATTGAAGGGTTACCGATCCAAGACCCAGTTGAGTTTACAAATGATATCTGTAAAGTAATGGTATAAATAGAAAATCCACACGTAATTCACACGTGTGGATTTTTGATGTTATCAACTAATTATTCTTCTTCTTTATTGAACCATAGCGGCTCGTTGTCATCTACTTCGCCATTATAATTAATTAAAATTTCTTCGCCGGCTTTGATATCTTTATATGCAAAGAAATCAAAGGTGTGGTTTGGAAAGTTAATATCATAGACTGCATTTGGTTCATAGGAATGATTAAACAGCATGCCATATCCTAAAAGCAGTGCGGTATGATTGATCCCATACTCAAACGCGTAATCAGCAAGCAACGTTTTTTCAATATGCACATGCTCTTCATTAGGGTAAGGTATAACTGGCGCCTCATGAATCAGTTCACCTTTTTTGATATCACGTTTCGCGAATACGCCTCTATTTAACTCGCCATCGCTAAGTTTTGAAGTTTTAACCTCGATCATATTCGTCACCTATAAATTCTTTCTTTGAAGTCAATTATCTTCTTAGTTTGACAGTAAATAGTGATGAAAGCAAACATTTTCATCCATCTTATAAAAATTGGAAATTAACCAAATCAGAATATGTGTTTTTAAGGCTCTCTGAAACTTGGCTGTTGATTGGAGCTCCAGGCACTTCGCTTTCCGCGGGCAGTCCGGGAGCCTCCTCGTCGCTTCGCTCCTGCGGGGTCTCCCGTGACTTGCTCTTCCCGCAGGACATTGAATATGCTTCTTTGAATATGCACCGCACGAAGGAAATGCGGTAGCATTTTCGAGGAGTTCTTCGTGCCTTCCACTCCAATCAACAAAGTTTAAAATCAACAATTACCGTTACAATACCATTTTTAAAAAGCTATACTTTAAAAAATGTAACTTACCCACAGATTTCACATAGTTATTAACAAGTTGGTCCATTATATCCACAGTGAATCCAGTAATATCCACAGCTTCATTCAGAATATCCACAATTTTATTAACGATTTCTCGTATCGAAGATGGTTATCCACATCCGTGAGTGGAGTTTAAGGACTTTGGATGGGGATATGCTTAAACTTTGAGACTTGGAACAAACCTTTATCAGTAAGTTTAAGTTCTGGTATGACAGGAAGTGCTAAAAACGAAAGGGTTAGAAATGGGTTGAAGCGGTCATTTGCCCCTAGTTTTTTCAGGGCAAGATGAAGGTCGTTTAGACTAGAATAAACCTCATGATAGGGTCGATCGGACATTAATCCAGCGATAGGAAGCTCTAGTGAAGCAATAACTTCCCCATGATTGACTATAATCAACCCACCTTGCATGTTTTTTATCGCATTTGCGGCAACAGCCATATCATGGTCATTGGTTCCTGCAATAATAAGATTATGAGAATCATGTGCAATGGTCGTAGCAATCGCACCTGAAGTAAATCCGAGTCCTTTAACAATGCCTAACCCAATCTGGTGTGTCATATGGTGGCGTTCAATTACAGCCAGCTTTAATTGGTCAGCATCAGTGGAGGGTTGAAATAATCCCTTCTCACAAGTACGAATATCTTCAGTAATATGCCGAGTAACAAGGCTATTGGGAATGATTTCAATGATATTCGCTTTAATGGTATTTAGTGAAATATCAAATAGGTTTTTGGTCACTTCAGCAAAACGGACTGTTTTTCTTAATAAATCACTTTCAGGTTCAAGACTTCCATTCCAGTCATTAACTAACAGCCCATTTTCAATAACAATTTTCCCATCCTTATATACATCAGCAATGGCGATAGTTTTAAGGTCATCAAGAAGAATGAAATCTGCTCTGTAACCAGGTGCTATCGCCCCTTTGTCGCTAAGGCCAAAGCATTCTGCTGCATTTATTGTTGCCATTTGAATGGCTGTTATTGGTGGAATTCCGCAATCAATCGCCAACCTGACATTATGGTCGATACTGCCGTCGTGGATAAGGTCGTCTAAATGTTTATCATCCGTGACGAATAGGCAGCGCCGTGCATTCCGATCATTTACGATGGAAATTAACTTCTGTAAATCCTTGGCAACAGTACCTTCGCGTATCATCAAATACATACCTCTTTTAAGTCTTTCCTTTGCATCTGCAGCAGTCGTACATTCATGATCTGTTTGAATGCCTGCCACTTTATATACATTTAAATCTTTAGCTGTTAATCCAGCTGCGTGCCCATCAATTTTTTTCCCTGCTTGTTGGGCATGGGTTAATTTATCTAACATGTCAGGGTCAGCATGAACTACAGCTGGAAAGTTCATTACCTCTGCTAATCCAAGAACGCGGGGATGCTGATAAAAGGGTTTTAAATCTGCCGCTGTAAGAATTGCGCCTGAATTTTCAAATTCTGTGGCGGGAACACAGGAAGGGAGCATAAAGTAAAAATCAAATGGGAGGGACTCTGATGAGTCTAGCATGTATTGTATGCCAATTGTGCCTGTTACATTAGCAATTTCATGAGGATCGGCAATAACAGTAGTAACACCATGTTGGAGAAGGACTTTAGCAAATTCACTTGCTGTTATCATTGACGACTCGATATGAACATGGCCGTCAATGAAAGTTGGAGATAGATAACGGCCTTTTGCATCAATGACATTTTTTCCTTCATATTCTCCAATCCCCACAAAGTAACCATCTGAAATAGCGACATCTCCTTGAATGATTTCACCGTTAAAGACATCAATAATTTTTCCGTTTTTAATCACAGTGTCTGCAGGTTTACTGCCTGATGCAACAGAGATTCTTCTTATTAATTGATTTCTCTTCATATTTCACAACACCCTTATATAAGATTAGTATTTTATTTTTTGATTTGATTTTTCCCAGGTTCTAAACGGAATATCCCCTTGGTCAGGAAAAATCTTTTTCATGGGTATTTTACGATACTCAACAGGAAGGGAGAGTTGATCATAAATGAACTGATCATCAAACCCAATCTTTGCGGCTTCTTGTTTTGTGCAAGCATAATAAATGGCTTTAGGTCTTGCCCAATAGATGGCTCCAATGCACATTGGACAGGGCTCACAACTTGTATAGATTTCACAATCCAGGAGTTGAAAGTCATTCAAGTATTGGCAGGCGTTCCGAATGGCTTGCACCTCGGCATGTGCCGTAGGATCGTTCGTGGCTGTTACTTCATTCCGGCCGGTACCAATAATTTTTCCGTCTTTCACAACAACCGCTCCAAAGGGTCCTCCGTGGTTGGTGAGAACATTGTTGAGTGCTTCTTGGATGGCTTTTTCCATAAAATGAATATCTGTCATAAAATCTCTCCTCTTTTTTGTGTTCATTTGTGTTCCTATTATAAAAAATGAATTTGGATAATTTTAAGGTGCACGCTATTTGCCGTGTTTGATTATATGACTAAATAATAGAAACTATTTCGTCTTTTCAATTGATATGTGAGTATTTTTAGAGAGTCGAGAATATATATAGTTTTAACAAAATGATGCTGTGTATTTGGACAGCAGTTCAATTGACTGCCCATTGGGGTATCAAGGCTTTATTTGAAGGAGGGATGCTATGGCTAGCCCAAGTAGCGGTGGAGAACTTTCAATAGAAAGTATGAATCAAATGAATAGAGAGGTATTTGTGCACACCTTGGGGTGGTTGTTTGAGGATTCTCCATGGGTTGCATGGATGGCGTGGGAAAGTCTGCCGTTTACATCACGAGAAGAACTTTTACAAACAATGATAATAATTGTCCAAAAAGCAGAGGAAGGGAGAAAGTTAGCGCTGCTTCGTGCACATCCTGATTTAGGAACTAGATTACAAATGTCAGAGTGTTCCCAAAAGGAACAGGCAGGCGTAGGGCTAAATAAGCTTACCAAGGATGAATATGCCGAGTTTGTTACTCTTAATCATAACTATGTTGAAAAATTCGGATTCCCCTTTATCATGGCGGTAAAAGGTCAGAGGAAAGAGACCATTCTTGCTGCGATGAAAGATCGGGTGGGCAACACCTATGAGCAAGAATGCGCGACTGCCTTGAACGAGGTTTATAAAATTGCTAAGTTCCGCTTAAACGATACGATTCAATGAGAGGGATGTGAAATGATGAAAAGAACGATGAGCTATGGAAAAGCAGATGTCTGGGTATATCGTACGTATGCAAAACCCCTTACCGGCGTTCGAGCCATTCCTGAATCAGCATTTACTGGTCGTAACAATATCCTTTTTGGCATGAATGTTAAAGTGGCGGTTGAAGGCGATACCTTTATTTCCTCTTTCAAGGAAGGCGATAACACATTAGTTGTTGCAACCGACTCCATGAAAAATTTTATTCTCAAGCATGCAGGGGATTATGACGGACCAACACAAGAGGGGTTTCTTGAATTTGTCGGACATCGCTTTTTAGAAACCTATTCACATATGACGGGTATCAACATCTCGGGTGAGCAAATTCCCTTTGACGAACTTCCTGTGCCCACAAATGGGAGTTTTCAACCGAGTCCGCTCGTCTTTCGGTATTCATTAAATGAACAGGCTAGTGCCCAGGTGGAAGTGAAACGCAAGGATGAAGGAATCACAACAACTAATCACCTGAGCAGTTTGAAGGGATTAAAGCTAATTAAGGTACGCGGTAGTTCATTCTTTGGCTACGTGAAGGATGAATATACGACACTACCAGAATCAAATGATCGCCCCTTGTTTATCTTTTTAAATATCGAGTGGCGGTATAACAATTTGGAGGATGCAAGAGGAAATACGACAGATGGGTATGTAGGAGCAGAACAGGTAAGGGATATTGCTTATACCGTTTTTCATGAAGAAAACTCTCCTTCCATCCAAAACCTAATCTATCGAATTGGCTATAGAATACTAGAACGGTTCCCGCAATTGGCTGAGGTTCGCTTTGAATCTAATAACCGGACATGGGAAACTATTTTAGATGAAATTCCAAGCTCAGAAGAAGGGAAAGTTTTTACCGAGCCGCGTCCTCCCTATGGTTTTCAATGTTTTTCGATGACGCGTGAAGATTTGGAAAATCCGGAGGAATCGAGCTAATGGCTGGAAAGTTGACCACACATGTCCTTGATTTAAGCAGAGGAAAACCAGCTGTTGGTATTTTGGTGGAGCTATGGGAGGTAGTCACTGATAACGAGTTTACTCGTATTCAATATTGTTATACCAATGAAGATGGCAGAGTAGAGAAACCTCTCCTAGAGGGTAGCGCAATGAAAAAGGGAATCTATGAACTTCGATTCTATGTGGGTGATTATTATCATAAACGAAGAGGTTTACCCGGAGATTCTTCATTCCTAAATTGTGTACCTATTCGTTTCGGGATATCAGAACCTGCTGACCACTATCACGTGCCGCTATTACTCTCTCCAGGTGGATATAGTACCTATCGTGGAAGTTAAGGTGTGTGGATGGATACTTAAAAAATTTCTGCAAGGGGAGGGATTTTTTTGAATCATGATAAAGAAGCGCTGGTCCAATGGATTCAGGAACACCAAGAAGAAATGATTTTATTTTTAAAAAAACTAGTGCAAACCCCATCCGATAATCCTGCTGGTGACTGTTACCCGATTGCTGCTAACTTACAGCAACAGCTTTGTGAACTTGGGGTTGAGAATGTGTCGTTGGTAGAAGTGGACGAAGAGGCTGTGAAAAAGACTGGAATGATTAGTTTGGCTAATGTACTAGGGTCCACAGAATTTGGGGATGGCGAAGGCCCTAACATCGTATTAAATGCCCATGGAGATGTGGTTCCGCCAGGGTTGGGTTGGACGGTTGATCCATACGGTGGGGAAATTATTCATGGGAAAATGTATGGAAGAGGTGTGGCCGTATCGAAGTCAGATATTACCGCCTATACCTTTGCAGTCCTGGCCTTAACACAAGTAAAAATGAACCAACCGTTAAATGGGAAAGTGGATCTTGCGTTTACGTTTGATGAAGAAACGGGCGGAGACTTAGGACCAAAATGGTTATTGGATCAAGGGTATATCAAGCCCGACCAAGCTATTGTCGCTGGTTTTACGTATTCTGCTGTAAATGCTCATAATGGCTGCTTGCATTTCGAAATTAAAACCATCGGAAAGTCGGCCCATGCCGCACTCCCGCACACTGGAATCGATGCCATCGAGGCAACTTCGAAAATATTAAATGCTCTCTATGAATACCGTCACACACTCGCAAAGAAAAAATCGTCAATCCCTGGAATCGATTTTCCAACCCTGAATGTAGGACTTGTTTCAGGGGGGATTAACACCAATGTCGTCCCGGATGAGTGTATTATCAGAGTTGACCGAAGACTGATTCCAGAAGAAAACGGTGAACTAGCAGAAATGGAGTTTAGAGAATTAGTGATGCAAGTTGTTTCAGATATTCCTGGAGTAAAAGTGGAGATTCAGAAAGTCCTCCATGCGAAAAGCTATGGACCAGTACCTGAGGATACCCCATTAATCCAAGCATTGGCTGCAAACTGGCAGACGATTATGAACGAACCGGGTAAATTACCAATCAATGGGGTACCTTTATATACAGATGCCCGCCATTTTTTTGCTGCTGGAGTCCCAACGATTATGTTTGGGGTTGGTCCCAAAGTGTTAGAAGAAGCGAATGGACATCGAGCAGATGAAAATATTCGACTCGAGGATTTACAGGCGGCGACAAAAATCATTGCCTGTACTCTTTATGATTTACTGGTAAGTCAAAGAGCATAAATGTGAAAAATCGGCAGGTGAAGCAAATACTGTCGATTTTTTTGTGGAGGAATAAAACGAGAATAGCTGGTATATTTTTAAAATCGAAGAATCTCTGCTTTTATGATAAAATTTCCAATAGAGGAGTTGACCCGAAGTGAATATCATAGACCTGCATTGTGATGCGTTGCTTAAGCTGTCGGAAGGTAAAGGCAAGTTGCGTTTTGCGGATGCCCCAGAACTACAAACGAACAAAACTCGTTTACAGCTAGGGCAAGTCAAGGTACAGTGCTTTGCGATTTTTTTGGAACCAGATATTCCGTCTGATCAGAAATTTCATGCAGCACTGGAGCAAATTGATTATTTTTATAAAGAAGTACTCGGAAAAAACCCTGATATGATACATATAAAAGATTGGTCGGACTTTGATCGGCTGAAAGTCGGCCAAATTGGCGCGATGTTAACGCTAGAAGGTGTCGATGCGATAGGGAATGACCTAATGAAGCTTCGAATGCTATACCAGTTAGGTGTTCGTTCAGTGGGACTAACCTGGAACAATGCCAATCTAGCCGCTGATGGCGCCGGTGAACCTCGTGGCGGAGGGCTTACACTGTTTGGAAAGGAAATTGTTGAATTTAACAATCAGAATCATATTCTTACAGATGTATCCCACCTGAGTGATAACGGAATTTGGGAAGTCATCGAATTAGCTAAATATCCAATTGCCAGCCACTCTAATGCAAGGGCGCTTTGTCAGCATCCTCGGAACTTAACGGATGATCAAGCAGTAGCAATGTTTAAAAAGGGTGGGCTGATTCATGTCGTCTATTACCCTCCTTTTGTAAAAGAAAATGGAGAGGCAACGTTAACTGATCTTGTTAAGCATATTGACCATTTTTGTGGGCTAGGAGGAGTGAAGCAAATTGGCTTAGGATCAGATTTTGATGGAATATCAACTTTTATTTCGGGGTTAGAGGATGCCTCTAAGAGTCAAAATCTAATCAATGAATTGTTAAAGCACTTCCGTGAAGATGAGGTACGAGGCTTTGCTTTTCAAAACTTCCTGGACCATAGACCTGTTGTGGCGTATAAAGGTTAGAGCAGGGCGGATTGCGAAATAAAATGAATCTAAACACAAAGAGGAATGAGAAAATGTATTTAACAATAAAAGAAACCGCAGAATATCTGTCGATGGCAGAATCAAACGTAGAAGCTCTAATAAAACAAAAGAAAATTCGTGCCATCCATGACGGTGAAAACTACCTAATCAACAAAGAACAATTCAACACCCACCTCAAACAAATGGAAAAATACAAACACCTCGTCGAAGAACTATTAAACGAGCCCGTCCCAGAGGACATTGACATAAAAGACGAGGACTAAAAATAATTTAGTGCCTGTCACCATCCGTGTACAAACGTCCGCCTGAGGTGGACACTTCTCTTTTGGAGGTAATGATATGACAAATATTTTTCTAAAAAGAGTCTACGAGGCTTATGATGAATCAGATGGTGCTCGTATTCTTATTGACCGCTTATGGCCACGAGGGGTTTCAAAGGAAAAGGCGAGGTTAACAGATTGGTTTAAGGAAGTAGCCCCTAGCCCTGAGCTTTGTAAATGGTTTAGCCATAAGCCTGAACGGTTTGAAGAGTTTCGTGATAAATATCTAGATGAACTCCGGACTAGTGATGTGAAACTAGGTCTAATAAATCAGATCCTAATGATGGCATCAAAAGGGAAAGTCACGCTGCTCTATGGTTCAAAGGATCAAGTACATAACCAGGCACAAGTATTGTTTGCAGAACTTACAAGAATGATGGAAGAAAACAAATCAATTGGATAGAAGGGGTTATTTGTATGTCTTTTACTTTCAAAGCTATTGCTCATATTCAACTTGCTGCTCCAAAAGGAAGCGAGGATGCTGCAAGGGTATTCTTCAAGGACATCCTAGGTTTTACTGAGCTGGAAAAACCGTCGGAATTAAAAAAACGTGGTGGAGTGTGGTTTGGTTTTGGAAATTACCAAATCCATATCGGAATAGAAGAACCGTTCTCTCCAGCAAAGAAGGCACACCCTGCCATTGAAGTAGAGAATATTGAGGAATTAAAGCTGCATCTAATAAATAGTGGAGTAAACGTTATTGTAGACGGCGATTATCCTGGTGCTAATAGATTTTATACCGCTGACCCTTTTGGAAATCGGTTAGAGTTTTTAGAATGGATTGCCTAGAGGTATAGTAGAAAAAATATTATTAGCTACTATCAATAATTTTACCCTTTTGAACTCATACTACGCTCTGAGGTGAAGAACATGTATAAACTGTTGTCCCATAATGATTTGGATGGGGTAGGCTGTGGTATTTTAGCAAAGCTTGCTTTTGGGGATCAAGTGAAGGTGAGATACAATTCCGTTTCCAGTCTCGATCGTGAAGTAGAGTGGTTCCTGGAAAACGAGGCTAAGGATACATTTTTATTTATTACCGATTTATCTGTAAATCAAAAAAATGAAAAAAAGCTTGAGGCTTTTTATCAAACTGAAAAAAAAGTTCAGTTCATTGATCACCATAAAACAGCGCTCCATTTTAACGAATATGAATGGGGGCATGTTGTGATTGAAGATGAAGAAGGCAGGTTAACCTCTGCGACATCTTTATTTTATGAATATCTTCTGGGACAACAACTAATCGAGTCCTCTAAGGCGATCACCGAATTTGTCGAACTTGTCAGGCAATATGACACCTGGGAATGGGAGACAAATAATAATCAGCAAGCACAGCGACTGAATGCTCTCTTTTATTTGGTTTCAATCGAGGAATTTGAGGAAAGTATGATCAATCGTCTTAAATCCAGCGACCATTTCAAATTTGATGAATTCGAAACGAAAATCCTGGATATGGAAGAAAATAAAATTGATCGCTATATCCGTCGGAAAAGGCGGGAGCTCGTTCAGTCCCAAATAGGCGATCATTTTGCCGGCATCGTTTATGCGGAATCCTATCATTCGGAACTTGGAAATGAACTCGGTAAAGAATACCCGCATCTTGATTACATCGCCATTGTTAATATAGGTGGGAAACGACTGGGATTTCGAACCATTCATGATGATGTTGATGTGTCTGAGGTAGCTGGTCATTATGGCGGAGGCGGGCATGCAAAGGCTTCTGGCTGCTCATTAACAGAAGAGGCCTACAAGCAATTCGTGGTCGAAACATTTCACATCGAACCACTCCGGGAGGACTCGAAGCGAAATCGTTATAATGTAAAAGGATCCACATTTGGGTCATTGTATAAGAATCGTATCGATGATATCTTTTATCTTTCACCGGCAAACGAAGGTGAGTGGCTAATTGAACGAAATAACACGAAAATAGATCAGACCTTTACAAGCTTTGAAGAAGGTGAAAAATTCTTAAAAAGATATTATGAAGCCTGGCTTGAAAAAGACGATACATTTGTAAGCTACTTAATGGATGAAGTGAAGAAAGGGAATAATTGAATTCTAATGGATGTATGGGAGGAAATCATATAGGATTTCTCCCTTTTTTTATTCTTAAATATAAGTTAATTGGATAATGATGTTAATATAATAATTAAACAAAGTTAGATTACAATTTCAAGATTTGAAAGGAGCAGCGCCTTAATGAAAATTCATTTTAGCCATTTAACCAAACCTACATCAACGATTGTAGACATGTTCAATCAGTGGGAGAATGACCCCGCTCTGATTCCGTTGACTCGCCCTAATCAAAACATGGAAGATTTAGAACACCAGTGGGAAATGACCCTGGATGACCTGACAAAACGCCTGGAACACAATCAAACCTACCTGATTTATCTCGACGATCAGTTGGTTGGAGAAATGAACTATATGGTGGACCCAAGTCATCTTTATAAAAAAGAGCAAGGAACTGCCTGGATTGGGATAACAATAGGTGAGCCAGAAGGACGCGGCAAGGGGATTGGTTTTGTCGCCATTCAATATTTGGAGGAACAGATTAAACAGCAAGGTTTAAAACGTATTGAATTGGGAGTGTTTGAGTTTAATATACAAGCACAAAAGCTCTACAAGAAATTGGGCTACCAAGAAATTGGTCGGATCAAAGATTTTACCTATTGGCAGGATAAAATGTGGAATGATATTCGAATGGAGAAGTATTTAGGAGACTGTTAGACTATATTGTCACTCACTTAACTACCTCATGAGTATATGAAGATTTTGCGACTGGGTAATTTTGCTAAATTTACCATCATTTAATTTCAAAATTGACATAAAGGTGATAGAATGAATTTTTAGAAGAGTGAATTTTTTTGCTCAAAATAGAAAGAAGCAAATGGGTATTTTCTATCGTTTTCTAGATTTCCTTAAGGTAATTTGATAGTAAAAATCTACTAGACTAGATAGAAGATGGAAAAACCCAAAAAGTAGAGATTATAGGGGGATACAAGGGTGAAGAAAAAGAAGTTGTGGATTTGGATTGGCTCTGTAGTTGGAGTACTTGTCCTGGGGGTGGCGGCAACGATCACTTTTGGAATGTTTAATAAAAATGTGAATGTGACGGGCGACGAACTGAATGAAATGGGTGTAACTGTACAAAAAGCAAGCGAGCAGGAATTAATTGAGAGCATACTGGTGACAGGTCAAATTGTCCCAGAGAGTGAACAAAAGGTATTTTTAGAGCCAGAAAAAGGTGTAATTAGTGAATACAAAGTTACAGAAAATCAGACAGTAAAGGCTGGAGAACCTTTATTTGTTTACGATTCTTCTAAACTAGAAGTTGAGCTTAGCAGAGCAAAACGTGAAAATGAGCTAATTGAAAGTAGAGGAAAAACCGAGCAAAGCCAAATTTCAGAATTGAACAAGCGAATGGCAGATATGAAAAAGAAAATGGAGACACAAAAAACTAGTACTGTACACATTGAATCAGAAGGAGCAGAGGAACCAAAAGAACCACAAGTCACACAGGAAGATTTGAATCAACTTACGAATGAAAAGATTCAATTGGAAATGCAATATGAGAATACAAAAGCAGAAATTTCGTCGGCAAGTGAGCAAATCACAGAAATAACCACACGGATAAAGGATATGACTGTTGTTAGTAAAATTGATGGAATAATTGTGAAAATTAATCAAAACATAGCAAATACTGAAACTGGGTCCAATGAGTCAGTAGTTCATATTATTTCAAGTCAGCCCTATAAGGTTATTGGGACAATGAGTGAATTTGATGCTGTAAAGATTAAACAGGGACAAGCAGTCGTTGTCCGCCCAAAGGTTTTTAAAGATAGAGAATGGAAGGGTTCAGTTGAATCTGTTAGCCAATTTCCAAATGAAGCAGGAGGCGGTGGCGAAGAATTTGGTGGCATGGGAGGCGGCAGCGTAACAATGTACCCTTTCAAGGTGGCCATAACCGACGACACATCTGAGTTGCGTCAAGGCTTTCATGTTTCTTTAGAAATAAAAATAGGCGGAGGAGAAAAACATCTTGTCGTTCCACATATGGCATTAATCGATCAGGAAGGTATGAGTGTTGCTTATGTATTGACGGACGGAAAATTAGAAAGACGAGAAGTGAAAAAGGGCTCAATGAATGATGAATTTATAGAGATAACTGAAGGCGTAAACCTAGGTGAACTAGTTGTAATTACACCAAATGATGGAATGCATGATGGAATGGAAGTGACCTCCTTTGATGAAGTTGACTGAGATTACCAAGGTTTATCGAAATGGGTCATTAGAGGTTCCAGTACTGCATGGGATTAATTTAACCATAGAGGATGGTGAATTTGTTGCCATCATGGGTCCATCGGGTTCTGGGAAATCAACCCTTATGAATATTATTGGATTTTTAGACTACCCCTCGGAGGGTGAGTTTGTATTAAACGATGAAAAAATAGGTTTGGCAAAAGAGAAAAAGCTAGCGAGGTTAAGAAATGAACATGTTGGTTTCGTCTTCCAACAATTTTTCTTACTTCCGAAATTCAATGCATTGAAAAATGTAGAATCACCCCTTATTTATGCGGGTGTATCTAAACGTGAAAGAACGGAAAGAGCAAAAGAAATGCTTGAAAAGGTCGGGCTGGAGGACCGGATGAAGCATTTGCCAAGTGAATTGTCAGGTGGTCAAAAGCAACGGGTTGCGATTGCTCGGGCACTTGTCAATAATCCATCAATTATCTTGGCAGATGAACCAACTGGTGCTCTTGATTCACAAACAAGTAAACAAATTATGGAGCTATTGGTCCAACTTAATCAAGAAGGCAAGACCGTTATTATCGTTACCCATGAAGAGGAAATTGCTGCTTATACAAAAAGAATAATCACGCTAAGGGATGGTTTGATTACGAATGATCGGAGGATAACATCATGAGTTTGTGGGAGAGCTTCAAAGTAGCATTATCCTCAATTATGAATCACAAGGTTCGTTCAATTTTAACCATGCTTGGCATTATTATCGGTGTTGCAGCTGTTATTATAATTGTAGCGATTGGACAAGGTGCAAAGTCAAAAATGACGGAACAATTATTTAGCACTGATAAAAATGCGGTTGAAATTTTCTATGAGCAACTTCCGCCTGAAGACGGATCAGAAATGGAAATGGACATGTATTGGGAGATGCCTACACTAACGACCACAGACTTGGAGATACTTGCAGAGGTTCCTGGTGTAAAAGCAGTAATAGGCACAAACCAAGGATGGGGTACGCTATTACATAACGAAAACCAAGGTGATATGCAAATAACAGGTGTTGGTGAGGATTTTTTTAGTGCTAGAAATATACAGGTAGTTGAAGGACGTGCGATAAATTCTAGAGATAATGACAGCCTAAGTCGTATAACGATGATTGACACAGTTGCAAGGAAGAAGTTTTTTAAAGAGAATGACGAGGTGATCGGTGAGATCATTGACCTAAACGGGAATCCATACAAAGTTGTAGGTGTGTATGAGTCACCGATTCCTGAACAATTCCGAAATAATGAAACTGGCGAAATGCTTATGCCTAGGGCAGTTATTTCGATGATGTTTGGAAACATGGAAATTGAAAGCTTGTCGATTATAGCAAGTGATCCGGAAAAGATTTCAGAGACTGGTAGACGAGCCGCAGATACACTTACTAGCAGTAAAAAGCTTGAAAACGGGATGTATAATATACATGACTTTTCAGAGTATGAAAAAGAAGTAGATACGGTCTTAACATTGATGACCTTGGTCATTGGAAGTATTGCGGGTATCTCATTATTGGTCGGGGGTATCGGGGTAATGAATATTATGCTTGTTTCGGTAACGGAAAGAACAAGGGAAATAGGACTTCGGAAAGCAATTGGAGCAACGAGAGGAAGAATACTATTGCAGTTTCTCATCGAGTCTGCAACTTTAACGGCACTAGGAGGAATTTTTGGAATTGGATTAGCAATTATTGGGGCATTACTTGTTTCAAAGCTATCCCCGATTACAGCAACAGTAAGCCCAATTGTGGTGATTATTGGTGTTGGTTTTTCTGCCCTAATCGGAATTATCTTTGGGATTCTTCCAGCGAACAAAGCATCTAAGCTTAGTCCAATTGACGCTTTAAGATATGAATAGTGAATGGATTACAAACCAATAGAGCCAGGCAGGATAAAATTGCCTGGCTCTTGTAGTTCACTAAATTATCATTAAACTATCCATTAAATTACAAATAGATACACACATAAGAAATGGGACAAGCTCCCGAGCAGGATAAAAATATGGAAAATTTCATGGAAACCCATGTATTTTGATTGTAAAAATTTTGGTTTCGCCCCGTAAATGATGCCCCCGAGTGTATAGAAAATACCTCCAAGTGCGAGTAAGAATAAGCCGGTTGGGTTCATGCTGCCTGCAAGTGGAGGGAAGACAAAAACAATCATCCAGCCCATCGCAAGATACATAGCTGTTGAAATCCAACGCGGGCAATTGAACCAGACCATTTTAAATATAATCCCACTTAATGCGACCGCAGCAATAATTGAAAATAGAAGGTTACCGATGGTTCCATTTAAGCTGATAAAGCAAAAAGGAGTATAGGTTCCGGCAATAAGCAGAAAAATCATTGAATGATCGAGACGTCTTAAAAAGGCAATCACATGATCTTTTGCCATCACCATATGATAGGTTGCCGAAGCAGAATAAAGCAGAATCATACTGACACCGAAGATGATGACAGCGGTTATTGCCAGTGCCGATGAAGTGGTTGTAGAAACTTTAATCAGCATCGCTAGGAGACCAACAAACGATAAAATGGCTCCAGCCAAATGGGTGAGTCCATTAATTGGTTCACGAATGTAATTGTGCATTAATAAATACCTCCATCATCACATGTAGTTTTGATAACTACATATAATAATACAAGCAAAATGTCATCTGGTCAATAATTAATTTCTTCGATATAATAGAATTTATCTACTACTAAGAACGAGGTTTTGCTGATGGAAAATATCAATGAGATTATCGAAAAGCTGGGCTTAGAAACAAACCTGGCATTGGAAGAAATTCCAAATATTGATTTATATATGGACCAAGTAATTCAATTATTTGAAAATAAGTTTTCTGAATCAAGAAGGAATCCTGAGGAAAAGGTTTTAACGAAAACAATGATTAATAATTATGCTAAAGGGAAGCTCGTTTTTCCAATACATAATAAAAAATATTCTAAAGAGCATTTGATTTTGATGAGTATTATTTACCAGCTTAAAGGAGCACTTTCCATTAATGATATTAAAATTACCCTTGATGGGATAAATAAAAAAGTAGTTAAAGAGGATATCAATTTGGAATCCTTTTACAATGGCTATCTAAAACTGACAAATAAAAATGTATCTGACTTTAAAGAGGATATTGATTCCCGAATTAATATGGTGAAGGATGAATCTCTTGAGGATGGTAACTCACCTGATTTAGAACATGTACTTATGATTTCGTCACTCGTTCATATGAGTAACTTATATCGTAGAGTTGCCGAAAAGCTAGTTGATGAAATAGTTGTTGAAAAAGAAGTTAAGCGCCAAAGATAATTCTTGGGCGCTTTTTTTATTGATTAGAAAACAAAATGTAATGGGGGAAATTTCTTTCATTAATTAATAAAGTAGCGGAAATTATTTACCGAAGTCTATTAGTATGATATATTTTCATTGAAAGCGTTTTAAAAGGGTAATCAACCTAGGGAGGTCTACAATTATGATAGTTGATCATATTAGTCATTACGATTTATACAAAGGCCAAAATGAAAAGGTCGATAAAGCAATCAAATATATTAAAACTGCGAATTTTGCAGAATTAGAGAAAGGCATGCACGGGGTTGATGGAGATGAGATTTTTTTCAACCTTATTGAATACGAAACAAAAACGGTTGAAGAACGATTTTGGGAGTCACACAAGAAATATATCGATATTCATTTTCTATTGGAAGGAGAGGAATTCGTAGGACATGAGTTGTTTGAAAGAATGGAATTAAAAGAGAATTACAATGAAGCTGACGATTTTTTCCTTTTAGAAGGTAAAATACATTCAAAAATAAAGCTGCAAAAAGGTGATTTCATGATTTGTTTTCCCGACGATGCTCATATGACCGGAATAAAAGTAGGCGAATCGATAAATGTAAGGAAGGTTGTATTTAAAGTAAAGCTTTAAATACAATCAAAAATGTTGGAGATTTTTTTCAAAAGTTATGAAAGTGGCGAAAATAATTTACAAAATGTTATTAATATGATATATTTTGTTTGTAAACGCTAACATCAAATTAATCTTAGGTGGCGAAAATAATGATTTCGGATAAATTTAAAGGTATATTTCCAGCTTTCTATGCTTGCTATGATGATTTAGGAGAAGTGTCAGAGGAAAGAACGCATGCACTTGCTCACTATCTCCTCGAAAAGGGTGTACAGGGACTTTATGTAGGTGGAAGCTCTGGTGAATGTATTTATCAAAACCTTGAGGAAAGAAAAGCTACATTAAAATATGTATCTGAAGCTGTACGCGGGAAACTAACTTTAATTGCCCATGTCGGTGCACCATCAACCAGAGATAGTGTTGCTTTAGCAGAATATGCTGGTGAACTAGGCTATGATGCATTGTCTGCGATTCCACCAATCTATTTTAAGCTTCCTGAAAGCTCAATTTTTAACTATTGGACCAGCATTATGGAATCAACGGATCTACCATTTATTATTTACAATATCCCGCAAACTACAGGTTACAGTCTTTCACTAACGTTGTATAAAAAGCTGTTAGAGAATCCAAAGGTTATCGGCGTTAAGAATTCCTCCATGCCTGTAATGGATATTGAACGTTTCAAGGCTGCTGGCGGAGACAATATTATTGTATTTAATGGACCGGATGAGCAGTATGTTTCTGGTAGATTAATAGGCGCAGATAGCGGCATAGGCGGTACATATGCGGCAATGCCAGAGCTGTTATTAAAAGCAGAAGAGTATGTGTCTTCTGGAAATTTTACTGATGCAAGAAGAATTCAACATGATATTACTGACATCATTATTTCTCTATGTTCCCTTAATGGCAATATGTATTCCGCTATTAAAGAAGTATTAAAATTAAATGGAGTAAATGTTGGCAGTGTAAGAGCACCTTTAGAACCAGTAACAGGGGAAGATTTAAATAAAGTTGCAGAAATTAAAGCTATGATCGATACGGCCATTTTAAAGTACGGAAGGTAATAAGATGAAAAGAAGAATCATTTGCTTTGGCGACTCGAATACCTGGGGCTATGATGCTAAAACACAGGAAAGATTCCCTGAAGGAGTTAGGTGGACCTCACTATTAGCTGAATTATTAGGTGAGGAGTTTCAGGTAGTGGAGGAAGGACTATCAGGAAGAACGAGTGTTGTAGATGATCCGCTATTTGAAGGGCTAAATGGATACAATTACTTACACCCATGTTTGATGAGTCACTCCCCATTAGAGCTTGTGGTTATTATGCTTGGTACAAATGATACAAAAGAAAGATTTAATTTGACCGCCCATAATATCGCTCAGGGAATTGCCAGACTATCAGATAAGGCTAAGAAGACGCCAGCTGGATTAAAAGGTTCATTTTCCAAAGTATTGGTCATAGCGCCCCCTCCAATTGGTAAAGAGTATTTCGATACAGAAATAGGAAAATCAATGGGACGGAATTGTGACACCAAGTCATTGGAAATGCCAAGCTACTTAAAGGAATTATTGGAGCTCCAAGGTACAGAATTTCTTGATACAAAGGAATTAGTTCAGATGAATACCATTGACTATATGCATCTTGATGAGGAAGGTCACAAGCTTTTATCAAAGCTTGTCTTCAATAAAATAAAAACTATTATATAAAAAGGGGAGAAAAGAATGTTTAAAAAACGTTTTCTAGTTTTGATAATCGCCGTGTTTTTAATTTTAGCTGGATGTACTGGAAAAGACGCTGCCAAATCTGATGATGATTCAAAATCGAAAGATAAAGTGGAAATTTCACTTTGGCTGACACCACAATGGAAAGGAGCTATGGACCCTTCAGAAGATGGAGCGGACTATGACAGTTTCTTTAAACATGCTGCAGAGAAGTTTTCTGATCAATACAAGGAACATGATGTAAAGGTAAATGTACAGGTAGTTGCTGGGGATCAGCGCGATGAATTGCTAAACGTTAACCTAAATGGCGGCACTCCTCCGGATATTTTCTTTGAAAGCGTTTTTGCAATGGGCGACTACGCACATAGAGGCGCGCTTGTGCCATTAAATGACATTGTTGATGATGAAGCTAAGAAGGATATTTCACAAAATTACTGGGATAGTGTAACTTTCGGTGACGATGTCTACTTCTATCCATTCTCACATATGCCAGGTACTTTAGCCTACAATGCAGATATGTTCAAGGCTGCAGGTCTTGAGGAATATCTTGGCGGCGAAAATGAAATTAAAACTTGGTCTCTTGCAGACTATGAAAAAATCCTTAAGACATTAAAGTCAGATCTTCCTAAAGATAAGTACTCAAATGCATTTCCAATGGCATTATATGCTCTGAATAATCAGGGAGATACTTGGAACCTTGCTTATTTAAGAATGTTTGGCAATGAGTTCTTTGATGACAAGGGAAATCTTGTAATTGATGATGCGAAAGGTGAAAAGGCTGCAGCATGGATGAAGAAGATTTATGACGAGGGATTAACAAACCCTGGTGTTGAATCTGTATCTTCAAACGATTCAAATGCAATGTTCCAAAATCAGCAGCTTGCAATCAGCTTCACAAACTCAGTTTTATTTAATAATGCAAAAGCAGATATGGAAAGCGGGAAAGCTCCGAAATTTGATTTAAGACTTGCTAACATCCCATCTGAAAGTGGAGATCCGCTAACTTTCACTTATGTAACTGGAGCAGCAGTATTTAATACTCAAGATGAAACAAGAATGAAGGTTAGTAAGGATTTTGTGAAATTCTTCTCGACTGACCCTGAATTAGTAAAAGCTTCTAAGAATGGTGTTCCGGTCAGAACATCTGTAGCAGAAGAGTTCAAGGCAGAAAAGCCTTTATTTGAAGCATACGATAAAAATGCTCAGTATATGTTTAACTTCACTGGAAACGTACCAGGATACAGCCAATTAAGACAAGTTCTTTATCCTGAACTCCAAGCTCTTTACACTGGTCAAAAGACAGCTGCAGAGGCTGTAAAGGATTACCAAAAGAATGGTAATAAAGTGATTGAAGAAGCAAAAGCAGATTCAGTAATTTTTAATAAATAGCCCTACATGTGTCAATGACTTATGGCTTCCTTAATCCCTTTCTTAGGGTTTAAGGAAGTCATAGAAAGGTAAGGGGAAACCAATGAGAATCAAAGGGAAATCTTTAAAAGAAAATTTAACGGGATATTTGTTTATAGCCCCCCAATTGTTACTATTTCTTGTATTTGTCGTTTATCCAATTTTTGAAGGTATTAGATTGAGTTTATACAAAATCAACTATCAACAAGAAACATTTATCGGTTTTGAAAACTATAGCAGATTATTTGCAGATGATGTATTTGTAAAATCTACTCTTAACACTGTTATTTTTGTCATACTCATTGTGGCATTAACCGTTGTCTTTGCTCTCTTCGTTTCAGCATCTATTTTTGATAAAAATGCAAAATACGTGTCCTTCATCAGGGGCAGTTATTATATTCCTGTTATGGTTTCCATGGTTGTAATGAGTATGATATGGAGCTTCCTCTTAAATCCTGCCAATGGACTTATCCCGTATGCAGCAAGGCAAATGGAAATGGCATCGGTTAATTTCTTGGGTGATACCACCCTTGTATTGCCAGTCATTATATTCATTACATTTGCAACAAACGTTGGTTCAGCAATTATTCTTTACATTGCTGCGATGATTGGTGTACCTAAGGATGTTTTTGAAGCAGCAGAAATCGATGGTGCAAGCAGGCTCAAAGTCATATTTAAAATTCTTATTCCAATGGTTAAGCCTACCACAATCTATATTATTATAATGAACATTATTGCCGTATTGAAGATATTTGTCGTCATTCAGCTTTTAACAGGAGGCGGACCGAACAACGCGTCTACAACACTGATGTATTTTCTATATAATAACGCCTTTAAATACAATCAGCTTGGTATTGCTTCAGCTGTTGGTGTGATTATGTTCCTAATTGCATTAGTATTATCTATTCCACAGTTAAGAGCGATGTTTAAGAAGGATTAGGGGATGATGGGTATGTTTGGAAGAAGAAATAAAAATAAGAAAAAGTTAGAAAAAATTGACATTATATTTAATGGTTTAGTCATTTTCTTTGCAGCTCTAAACCTGTTCCCTCTTTACTGGCTCTTTACAAGTTCCTTAAAGAACAGCTCAGATGTTGTGAAAATGCCGCCGGATTGGTTTCCCAAATCAATTACCTTTTCCAACTATGTAGATGTTTTTAATAATCAGCCAGCCTTTAGATGGGCGTTTAATAGTATCGTTGTATCGCTAGTTTCCACTATCGCACTTATTATCGTAAGCTGCCTTGCGGCTTATGCCTTTTCAAAACTTAGGTTTAGAGGTAGAAATGTTATATTTATCATTTTTATTTCTAGTTTAATGGTTCCTAAAGAAGTGATGATTGTCCCATTATTTAGGATTATCCAAGATTTTGGCATGGTTAATAGTCTTAACGGCATGATTTGGCCAAATGTTGCCACTGCCTTCGGAGTATTCATGATGAAAGGCTTCTTTGATAGCATTCCAGACTCATTAAGAGAATCGGCAAAAATTGATGGAGCAAGTGAATTTACAGTTTTCTATAAGATTATGATGCCGATGGTGAAACCAGGTATTGGTGCTTTATTTATCCTGAATTTTGTTCAAGTTTGGAATGACTATTTATGGCAGCTAGTAGTTGGACAGGATGAGAGTTCGAAAACTCTTATGGTAGGTATTGCAACGCTAATGCAGGACTTGAATCCAAATTTTGCTTACAAGATGGCTGGAGCTACAGTTGCTGCTATTCCAATGCTCGTTATCTTTATCTTCTTCCAAAAGTACTTTACTAGCGGAATTTCGATTGGGGCAGTCAAGGAATAAATTTTCAACTTGGAGATGTATAAAATGAATAACAAAGATAGCGTTTTTGAACAAATAAAAGGAAAACTGATTGTTTCATGTCAAGCACTTGAGGAAGAGCCTCTTCATAGCCCCTTGATTATGGGGAAAATGGCTTATGCAGCTATGCTTGGCGGGGCTAGCGGTATTAGAGCCAATAGTGTTGAGGATATTCGGGAAATTAAAAAGACGGTTAATCTGCCAATAATCGGGATTATCAAAAAAGATTATGAAGGCTTTGATGTCTTTATCACTCCAACAATTAATGAAATTGAACTTCTTTATAATGAAGGAGTGGATATTATAGCATTAGATGCTACCAAAAGGATTAGGCCTGATGGAAAGACAATTAGTGAAGTTTTCCCTATGATAAGAGAAAAGTATAAAAATCAACTCTTTATGGCTGATTGTTCAACCTATGATGAAGCCGTTGAAGCATATAAATTAGGGTTTGATTGTGTGGGAACGACTCTAAGTGGTTACACGGAATATACAAAGGGAACTGAATTACCAGATGTCGGATTAATTGAACGAATGGTGAAGGAGCTTCCCATTCCAATTATTGCAGAGGGTGGTATCTGGACTCCAGAGGATCTTAAGTGTGTTTTTGAACTAGGGGTGCATACTGCCGTAGTTGGTACTGCAATAACAAGACCGATGGAAATTACAAAAAGATTTATCAGTGCAATAAGTTAATAGTAATAAAATCTTTTTAGTAGAAATGAAGAATTTTTTCTTAAAATAAATCCCCGAGATTCAGTTCTTGTGGGATTTATTCTACCTTAAATGATTGGTAAAAAGGGTGAATATAGTGAAAATATTAGCTGTTGACATTGGAGGAACCTCGATTAAGCTCTGTATCTCGGATGAAAAGGGAAATATCGAGGTTTTTAAAGAATATGATACTGAAAGTAAAAAGGGCGGAAAGTTTTTAGTTGAAAAACTAATTAATATTATACATGAATACCAGGGGTTTGAAGCAATAGGCATTAGTACTGCAGGGCAGGTTAATAGTGAGGATGGCTCAATTATTTATGCCAATGAAAATATTCCTAACTATACTGGTACGAGATTAAAAGATATTTTAGAAGAAAATTTTAAAGTACCTGTAAAGGTTGAAAATGATGTAAATGCAGCTGCCCTAGGTGAGAAATATTTTGGTGCAGGAAAGGAATTTGAGGATTTCCTTTGTCTTACCTATGGTACAGGAATTGGTGGTTCAATTATAATAGATTCAAAAGTATATAAGGGGAATAATGGAATTGCGGCTGAATTTGGACATATGATTACCCATCCCTTAGGTAATGGCTGTAACTGTGGAGGGCGTGGATGTTATGAAACGTATGCCTCTACTACTGCATTAGTTAGAAATGCCAAAAAAGTCGACCAAGACTGTGTCAACGGAAGAACAGTTTTTGAAAAAATCGGTTCAGGGGATATGAGTTTAGCAACGGTTTTAAATGACTGGGTTTTTGAAGTAGCCTTGGGTCTTGTTTCTTTAGTTCATATTTTCAACCCGCCTGCCATAATAGTTGGCGGAGGTGTAATGGAACAAGAAAAACTAGTTGCTATGGTTAACAGTAAGGTTAAAGAGCTAATAATGGAGAGCTTTTCGGATGTGAAAATAATAAAGGCTACTCTAGGGAATAAAGCAGGAGTGCTTGGGGCAGTTTCACTTCATGTAAAATGAGGTAACTAGGAGAGGTGTTTAATGGCAAAGAATGAAATATTTTCACTTATTCACTCAAGATACAATTCATTTACTAATACAGAAAAAAAGGTTGCTGATTACATTCTGGAAAATATTAAGGATGTAATATACATGTCAATAACTGATTTAGCTGATGCATGTGATGTGGGTGAGTCCAGTATTTTTAGATTTTGTAAAACCATGAAGCTTAAAGGGTATCAAGAGTTTAAAATTGTCTTAGCTCATAGCATTTCTCTTGATGAAGAAACCCCACAGCTTTCAGGTATAATTACAATGAAGGATACAATTGGAGAACTATCATCGAAAATTTTATCTACAAATGTGAGTGCCCTTACAGAAACCTTTAACCTCATAAATGAAATTGATATTTCTAATGCAATTGATAGTATGATTAAGGCCAATAGAATTCATTTTTTTGGAGTGGGTTCCTCATTAATGACGGCTATGGAAGCAAAGAATAAGTTTATGAGGATTGTCAATAAAACAGAGTGTTCTTTAGATTCTCATCTTCAAATCATGTCCGCTGCGCTAATGACAGAAAGTGATGTGGCTATCCTAATTTCTTATTCTGGATCGACCAAGGATACAATTGAAGTGGCAAAGGTGGCCAAAGAAAGAGGAGCAAAGATTATTTCAATTACTCGTTTTGCCAAATCGCCTTTGACCAGTTATTCCGATATTACATTGCTTTGCGGTGCAAATGAAGGCCCTCTCCAAGGAGGAAGCCTATCAGCAAAGATATCACAACTATACTTATTAGATCTCCTTTATATTGAATATTTTAAACGAACCAATAAAGAATCGATTCTTAATAAGGAAAGCACTGCTAAGGCAGTAATTGAAAAAATGCTATAATAGTATGCCAACAAAAAAAACATATGGTTGGCCATGTGTTTTTTTTGTTGGCATCTGCCTTAGATTAGAACCTGTTCTAAATTATGAATATTACTATCCTTAAGCCCCATTACTGCTATTGGGGCTGAGTTTTGAATTTTCACATTACGTATCTGAACAAATTTAGCCCTATTAACACCTCCAAAAGCCTTTATATCAACGCCAGCCTTTCTAAAGTTTGATATTGAAAGGTTTTGAAGGCTAACATTTCTAGCCCGATACTGAATGGCTATCACTGGGTTTCCTTTGTAATCATAATCTGGGTCCCCAATGAGGGTGAAGTGATTGATCACAACATTTTTATAGGCGGAAACAACCATACCACGCGGAGCCGACTCCTGATATAAGTCCGTAAATATGGGTGCAATGGCGACCAGATTTGTTGCTAGTATATGATAGGCTGATTTTGATTCGATGTCGGTGCTTTTGTGATGTCCGATATGGCGAAAGTTATAGGATCGGTTATCGTTCACTGAAATATGGCCAACAATTTGTACATTAGAGGCTGCTGAAGAATTTTGATGTGCCTTGATTTCGATGCCGCCAAAGCATCTAGCTGTTGAATTATTCACCAGTAATACATTACGCGAACCATCATCAATTTCAATTCCGTTGGAGTTTGAAAAGCCTATCCGATGGCTGCGCCCGCTCGGATCGCACATATGTGAGTTCGAGATCATGATGTAGTCACTATGATGGGTGGTAATGCCGTCATCACCAAAACCATGACCGTTCAAATTGTCAAGCCAAACATACATACTTCCTCCCCGTGCACGGTATCCGTCACCGCCATAATTGTAAAGTGTAGACGAGATATCGAAGCAGTGGAGGCCAGGATTGATTCCCTCCACGTCCTTCACCCAGCCAAAGATAACATTGGCATAGGTTAAACAGCTTGAATGATTACCCCATGTCGCTGTCTTTTTTACCTCTCCAAGCCTCTCCACATTCCAATCCAAGCTTAATCCTTCTACGAAAACATGATGATTTCCCTTCCAGTGGTTGGCGTTGGTAATCAATCTAGTTCCTTTTCCCGCACGGTCATGGAGTTTAATGATTGTTCTGCCTTTACCAGTGCCAATGAGGTATGTACAGGATGGAAGGAGAATTCCTTTCGTAATAAAAATCCCTTCTGGTACAAATACTTTTACCCGTCCAGTCCCGATTGCCTTGTTAAAAGCAGCCGTACAATCCGTTTTTCCATCGCCAATCGCTCCATAATCAACTACGTTCACTTCACGCGTAAGGTTAGTTACTAAGCGATCATATTCCCTATCCAACTTTGTCATCCACTCGGGAGATACGTTACCTTCTGAATCCACATATGTTTTAGTTCTCTCCAATATTCTTAATGGTTTAGCGATAAAACGAAACAAAACTTCAAGAGGCTTTTGTGAAATGGGTACTTTCTTAGAGACAATCTTGTTTTTCTGTGGTGAAATGCTTTTTTCAAGTTGTTCCTGAAAGATTTGTTCTGTTTCTTGAATGGCCTTTTTTATATTTAGATGTTTTTTAGTTATCCGTACAAGAAGGTCTGCGTTCTTTCTTGGGTCATGCGTTTTATCTAAATGAATCATTTTTTTCACTCCAAAGTATAACTTACTTTTATTATGTACTAATAAATATATGTTTAGGTATAACATATATGCAATTCCGAATATTTCGTGAACTTAGAGGGGATGGTTTGGTTTATCGAAATAGTAAATGCATGAAAAACAATAAGAAACCACTAGAGTAGATTTGTTTTTAATCTAAAAAAAGCTGAGTGGGGTTGTTTGAAAATCGTAAAATTGCAGATTGTCAAACAACTCTATCAGCTTTTCTAAATATAAATACCAGCTACTAACAATGCAGCGGGAAAGCATCCGGCAATAAAAATTCTTGCCAAACTTACTTTACCATATAAAATGACTGTTCCAATCTTATGATCCCATGTAGACATTCCATGCCCCTTCAGGTCACGATAAGAAAAAAGGAAACAAATAAGATTAAGAATCGGAATTCCAAAACCCATTCCAGCACCAGAAACGAAAATACTGCGCTTGAAGGCAGTTTGGAAATTAAGTTGCCCGCCGTCAACACATTTGATCTTTGTATTTAAGAAAGCCTTTCCAAAAGTATTGCCAAAAATAGCAATGAAAATAGGTTCAACAATCATCCAAGTAATTAAACTGATGATAAAGATTGTTAGAGCCGATTTATCCGTTATAAATTTAGGGGAGAAAATTGTAACTAAGGTAATGAGGAACAAAGAAAACAATGAAAGGTCTAGAAATCTAGCTAAATATCTTACATAGGGTCGCCCGTTTGGATAAGTAGCTTCTTCATATTCTTTATCAGTTTTGAATTTGTCAGGTAGGAGATGAATTCTTGTAGACTCGAAGATGCATTCAGTGAACATTTCTAGTGTTTTAGCCATTTGCCAACACTTCATACTTTTATTCCATACAAATGTGTCACCTGTTAAGACTCTTTGTTCAATTAACTTTTGTAATTCAAACAAACAGACAGGTCCCTGTTGCTGATGATCCTTAATAAAAAACCATATACTTCCTTCGGTTGATTCCATTTGATCGCCCCCAGTTAGGTAAATTATACCACGTTAAATTTTTTCCGAACTTTATTGGTTTTGTGTAAATTTGTATAATTTTCAACAATTCGCTTCAAAATACTAACATACGTTCGGAGGTGGATAAATTGGAACAGCAGGATTTCGAAAAGGTATTCGAAGAGTATAAGCAGCAAAGTGAGCAACAAGCCCAAGTAGAAGCAGATCAAAGTAATACAAGTCACAAAGAACACTTTGTGGCAGTAAAGAAAAATGATGATGGGATATCATGGCCTTCAAAACCAGCTCAGGGCGGGAATTGGATTACATTACCGCTCTAACAGAAGCCAAAGCAGGCAATTTAGCTAATGTCGATGTCTTTCATAAATACGGCAGAGATATTATTCGCAGTGAACCTGATGGGATTAAAGAAAATAACCTTGACCAATTACCCGAATTTTAACGAAAATCCTAAATAAAGAAAGGCCTGAGGAATTCTCCTCAGGCTTTGTCTTTTATTGTTTAGAAACCTTAATTCTTAAAACTGTTTTTTGTTTTTCAGGTGCTGTTTTCCTTGCATCTGTGATGTAGATTTCTTTGTGACGCTTATCAATCCTTGTTAAACCTTGCTCCTCACAATAACTTGCAATGATGGCAAAAGTTTCTGGTTCGTTCTCATAACTGCCATGATGCATCATCTGAACACAAAGCCCATCGGCTAATCGTACAAACTTTGCCGTCTCAATCGGCAAGTTTTTCTTCTTAGCCTTCACACTTTCAACGGCTTTAGCGAATAGCTCTTCTGTCAAAAAGTCAGGCTGGCGTATCATTAGTTGATAGACAAAATGATTTTTATCCAGATAATTTAAGGTTCTACCGACTTCATCTAAATCCCAGATTCCCTCAAGAGGGAAAACGGTGTATTCATAGTAACCTTCAGGGGTGAAGCCACTTTTTGGCATCATTCGAATTGCATAGGACAAAGCATATAATAGTTCGATATTTAAACGAAAAGCCTCACTATCTGGAGATCCTGCCCCGTGAACAGTGATATACATTTTTTCAGTATCATTGTACAGCGTTGGTATGTTTTTTGGTAAGTAAGCTTCCTTATCTTTTTTGCGCCATTCATACTTCATCATTTGCTAAAGCCACCTTCAATTTCTGAATTTTGATAACTCCTATATCATCAGTTTACTCTGTAAAGACACTATCACACAATATGACGATTAAGTATTATCTATTGCTTTACTCCAGAAGTGGGTAGAGCAATTTCAGTTAAAGGAAATAGAGCTTTTTTGGTGAATATATACCTTATGAGGAATGGAAGGGGATCGCTTTGAAAAGAATTTTACTAAGTGTAGTTTTCATTGTATTAGTAGTGTTTGGATTGATCATATTTAGGTTCGGAAGTGCATTATTTCAGGAAGGAAACCCTGTACCGATATTGACTTCAATTTTGAAACTGGACCTTACAATGAGTGATTATGAACAGTTTTCAGAAACCAATCAGAATACTAGATATGTGTCAGTGAATACTGGTAGTTCTCGTTTTGATGTAATTAAGAATTTCATGGATGAAAAGGGATGGAGTTTTAAAGAGCAAATGGGTTCAGGATTAGTCTATACGAAAAATAAGGAGCAATTAGTTGTGGAAACAAGGCAATATACAAAGCATTATTTAATATGGGATATACCGAAGGAAGTATTTAACTAAGGTTAAAAAGTAAGCTTATATTCAAAGCACTTAATGACTAGACTTATAAAATTGAAACAGGAGTTATGACTAATGTGTTTTTTGCTTGCACCCTGATTGTTAACACATCATAATAAGGAATAACTATCATAGGAGGAAAAAATAGTATGAAAATCATTGTTACCAGTTTATTTGTTGAAGATCAAGACAAGGCATTAGAGTTTTATACAAAAAAGCTAGGCTTTGTAAAAAAGCATGACGTACCCACCGGTGAATACAGGTGGATAACACTTGTTTCTCCAGGTGAACAAGACGGTACGGAACTTTTGCTCGAACCGAATGTCCATCCTGCTGCAAAGGACTATCAAAAGAAGATAGTTGAAGAAGGCATCCCAGCAACAATGTTTGGTGTTGCTGATATTCATAAAGAGTACAAGCAACTAATAGAAAAGGGCGTAACGTTTACTATGGAACCGACAAAAATGGGTGATGTCACAATAGCTGTCTTCGACGATACATGCGGCAACCTTATTCAGATCATCCAGCAGTAACTTCATGACGAAGTAAAGTAGTTTTAACGACTTTGTTGATATGTTTTATATACATAGAAGAAAGGGCTCAGTGAACTGAGCCCTTTTGTAATTCTTCTCTCTTTTATGCGAGTGCTATTATTGTGCAAGCTCGTACTGCTTGATTTTGTCTTCATAGGTTAAGGTAACACCGATTTCATCCCAGCCATTAAGTAGCATTTCCTTCGGATAGGGAGGGATATCAAATGTAACTTCTAATCCCTGATTATCATAAACTACTTGATCCTTAAGATTTACTGTTAGTGTATATTCTTCGGATTCAGCCTTATTGATAATGGCTTGAACATGGTCTTCACTAATTTGAATGGCAAGAATGCCATTTTTCACACAGTTGTTTTTAAATATATCTGCATAGCTAGGAGCAATTACTATCCTAAAACCAAAGTCCTGAATAGCCCACGGCGCATGTTCACGGGAAGAACCACAGCCAAAATTTTCACCAGCTACTAAAATGGAGGCACCCTTATATTTTGGATTGTTCAGAGAAAAGTCCTTCCGCAGATTGCCATCATCATCATAACGCCAATGATAGAATAAAAATTGTCCAAAGCCACTGCGTTCAATTCGTTTCAAGAATTGTTTCGGAATAATTTGATCTGTATCGATATTAGAGCGGTTTAATGGATAAACCAGACCTTTATGAGTACGTAATGGTTCCATTTTTATAAAACCCCCTGTGCAGTAAATTGACGGACATCGACAAAATGTCCTGCAACCGCAGCGGCAGCTGCCATTTCGGGACTAACAAGATGGGTTCGAGAACCATTCCCTTGACGGCCTTCAAAATTGCGGTTCGAAGTGGAGGCACAGCGTTCACCTGATGGAACGATGTCATCATTCATAGCTAAACACATACTGCAACCAGCCTCACGCCATTCAAAGCCGGCTTCTATAAAGACCCGATCCAGTCCTTCTTTTTCCGCAGCAAGCTTGATGCTGAATGAGCCTGGTACAACAATCGCAGTAACCGAAGGGCTAACCTTCCTTCCACGAACAACTTCTGCAGCTTTACGTAAATCGCTTATGCGAGAGTTTGTACATGAACCGATAAAAACATGGTCAATTTTTACACTTGAAATGGGTTGACCAGCCTCAAGACCCATATAGTGGAGAGCACGGCTGATTTCATCCTTTACATTCGCTTTCACTGCTTCTTCCGGATTAGGGACAGACGCTGAAATGGGGATACACATACCAGGGTTTGTACCCCAAGTCACCTGTGGCTCGACTTTAGACGCATCAATTTCTACAACGCGGTCGTAGGTAGCTTCTTCATCAGATGCAAGGGCGCGCCAGCTTGCAACAGCCTCATCAAACGCCTCGTCTTTAGGTACATGCCGACGACCTTTTAAGTATTTAAATGTTGTCTCATCCGGTGTAATTAGTCCAGCGCGGGCACCACCTTCAATCGACATATTACAAACGGTCATTCGCTCTTCCATCGAAAGTGCACGAATCGCTTCTCCTGTATATTCCATCACATAACCCGTTCCAAACTGTACTCCGAATTTACCGATAATCGCTAGAATTAGATCCTTCGCCGTTACACCCGTTCCAAGCTTGCCATTCACTTTTACATTCATGGTTTTTGGAGGTGCTTGCCAAAGTGTTTGCGTTGCAAGGACATGCTCCACTTCACTGGTACCAATACCGAAAGCAAGAGCACCAAATGCCCCATGTGTAGACGTATGGCTATCGCCACAGACAATGGTTTTTCCAGGCTGTGTTAACCCAAGCTCTGGACCAATTACATGAACAATCCCATTATCGGGATGATGAATATCAGACAGCTCAATCCCGAATTGCTGGCAATTTTTTTTCAATGTATCTATTTGATTTTTTGAGACAAGATCTTTAATTTCACTACGGTCACGTGTTGGTACATTATGATCCATTGTTGCATAGGTTAAGTCTGGGCGCCGGACTTTGCGTCCGTTCATCCGCAAACCTTCAAATGCCTGAGGAGAAGTCACTTCGTGAACAAGGTGTAAATCAATATAAAGTAAATCAGGCTTTCCTGCTTCTTGATGTACAACATGCTGCTCCCAAATTTTTTGGATGATATTTTTTGGTGTTTGCATAGCGTCCTTCCTCACGTTTATAGATTTATAGGTGGGGGAGTAGTCCCCGTTTCTTTTATATGGCCGCCGCAACTGGCGGATAAACGCCGCAACTGGCGGATAACCGTCCCAACTGGCGGATAAACGCCGCAACTGGCGGATAAACGCCGCAACTGGCGGATAACCGTCCCAACTGGCGGATAAACGCCGCAACTGGCGGATAAACGCCGCAACTGGCGGATAAACGCCGCAACTGGCGGATAAACGCTGCAACTGGCGGATAAACGCTGCAACTGGCGGATAACCTGCCACAACCAGTGGATAGCCGGAAATTCCAACTTATAGTTAAGCCGCCAGGCCAACAAGCCTAGCGGCTAAAGCCAACCACTCAACTACTTATATATAACAGCTCATAATACACTTTGAGGCATTTTGTGATTTGATATAATCGACAATTAGGCGAGTCATTTCAACAGTACCAACTGGGCGCCCGTCAGGAACCTGAATATCTGCAGTATGGAAGCCTGCATCTAAAACAGATTGTACGGCCTCTTCAATCAGCTCCGCCTCGTCATCCAATTTGAAGGAATAGCGCAGCATCAGTGCTGCTGATAAAATCATTGCTACTGGATTGGCTACACCTTTCCCCGCAATGTCAGGTGCTGAGCCGTGAACAGGTTCATAAAGACCTAACCCGTCTTCTCGCAAACTAGCAGAAGGGAGCATGCCAAGAGATCCTGTTAAAACGGAGGCTTCGTCACTTAGAATGTCACCAAACATATTCTCTGTCACAATTACATCAAACTGTGTTGGGCTTGTAATAAGCTTCATTGCGGCCGCATCGACTAAAACATGTTCAACCGTAACATCTGGATATTGAGCTTTTTTCTCTTCAACAATCTCACGCCATAGCTTACTAGACTCTAAGACATTTGCTTTATCAACAGAAGTGAGGTGACCACGCCGCCCCTGTGCTGCTTGAAAGCCTTTATCGACAATCCTTTCAATCTCTTTTCGAGTATAGGAAAGTGTATCGACAACCACATTACCATCCTCACGGCGTTCGCTTGGGGTCCCAAAGTAAAGGCCACCTGTTAGTTCACGTACGATGAGAAGGTCACTGCCAGCTACCACTTCTTCTTTTAGAGGTGAGGCATGAAGCAAATTTTTAAACCCTTTTATCGGTCTTAAGTTTGCATATAAGTCAAGTGCTTTGCGAATACCGAGCAATCCTCTTTCAGGCCGTAAATGGGAGGGGTTGTGATCCCATTTTGGGCCGCCAACTGCACCTAGTAATACCGCATCCGCCTGTTTGCAGGCATCAATCGTTGTTTCTGGTAGGGGAGTGCCGTATAAGTCGATGGCTGCTCCTCCAATCTCATGGGTTTCGAAGTGGAAATTGTGGTTAAATTCTTCAGCAACGGCACTTAGCACCTCTTTTGCAGAGCCAATGACTTCCTTACCAATCCCATCACCAGGCAGTAAAACAATTCGTTTTTTCATTCGAAGCAACCTCCTCATCATTTTTAATAGCCTAATAGAAAAATAATACTCGTTTTTCCAATCAACCAATATCCTAGACTGGTTCTACTTGCAAAGCTCCTTTTTGATTATAAAATACGCGATTAACTGCATTTATAAATGCTTTGGCCGAAGCTTCTAAAACGTCCTGCGCTGATCCGCGACCACTCACAGGTATTCCATTCACCGTCATCTTTACATGAACCTCAGCAAGTGCATCGCGGCCTTGACCAATGGAGTTTAATTTAAAATCAGTAAGGTGAATCTCTTCTTTTACTAAAGCCTCAATCGTGTTGTAGAGTGCCTCAACACTTCCTGAGCCTGTTCGTGCTGTTTCGACCCGAATGCCTTCTGGGCTAGTGAGAGCAACAGTAGCAGTTGGGAGATTAGCTGAACCATATTGTACCTGGAAAGCGACAAGTTCATATTTTTTAACATCAACAACGGCTGTTTGAATATCCGTTAAAATCGCAAATAAATCTTCATCCGTTACTTCTTTTTTACGATCGGTTAGTTGTTTAAAAGCTGTGAACGCCTCAAGAAGCTTTTCTTCTGATAATTGGAAGCCCATTTTTTCAATATTATCCTTAAAAGCATGTCGGCCAGAATGTTTGCCAAGAACGAGATCATTCGACTGAATCCCAACCATTTCTGGAGTAATAATCTCATAGGTTAACGTGTTTTTTAATACCCCATCCTGATGGATACCAGACTCATGTGCAAATGCATTTTTTCCAACAACAGCCTTATTTCCAGGAACCATCATCCCCGTAAAACGGCTAACAAGGTCACTCGTCCGTTTCGTTTCTTTTAATACAAGGTTAGTAGTATAGGGATATTTATCTTTTCGAATCGCAAGGGCAACCGCTATTTCCTCGAGAGAGGCGTTGCCAGCACGCTCGCCGATTCCGTTAATCGTTCCTTCAACCTGTGTTACTCCGTTTTCTATCGCTGCAAGTGAATTGGCCACGGCCATTCCTAAGTCATCGTGACAATGGCAAGATAGTGCTACCTTATGAATATTACGGACATTTTCACGAATATAGCGGAACATATAACCGTATTCTGCTGGTGTGGAATACCCGACTGTATCAGGAAGATTTATAACCGTCGCACCTGCATCAATGACTTTCTCGATAATATCAACAAGAAAGTCGAGATCTGAACGCGAAGCATCCTCAGCTGACCATTCAATATGAGGAAATCTCTTTTTCGCATAGGCAACCATTTCAACTGCTGTTTGAGTCACTTGCTCCGGCGTTTTAAGCAATTTATATTTCATATGAATGGGGGAGGTTGCAAGGAAAACATGCAACCTCGGTTCTGCAGCATCTTTTAATGCGTCCCACGCAATGTCAATGTCCGATTTTGTTGCTCTTGCTAAGCCAGTCACAGAAGTGTTCTTAATCGTCCGTGCAATTGCTCTAACCGCTTCAAAATCTCCTTGGGAAGAAGCCGGGAAACCGGCCTCCATAATGTCAACGCCAAACCGTTCGAGTTGTCTAGCAATTTCCAGTTTTTCAAGCTGGTTTAAATTCACACCAGGGGACTGTTCGCCATCACGCAGTGTTGTATCAAAGATGTTAACGTGAACCATTTACCACCACTTCTTTCTTATCATTTACTGGTTTTTTAATAAATGGCATTAATGCACGCAACTCGCGGCCAACCTTTTCGATCGGATGATTATTTTCGCTGCGATTTATTGCGTTAAATTGCGGACGATTTGCTTGATTTTCTAAAATCCAGCCTTTAGCAAATACGCCTGTTTGGATATCAGTTAAAATATCCTTCATACGGCCTTTTGTGTCTGCATCGACAACGCGAGGTCCTGAAACGAAATCTCCCCACTGAGCTGTGTCAGAGATAGAATAGCGCATGTTTTCTAATCCTCCTTCATATAGAAGGTCAACGATTAATTTTAATTCATGTAAACACTCAAAGTAGGCCACCTCAGGCTGATAACCTGCTTCAACAAGAGTTTCAAAGCCTGCTTTAATTAGTGCTGTTGTACCGCCGCATAATACAGCTTGCTCTCCGAATAAATCTGTTTCTGTTTCTTCTTGGAAGCTTGTTTCCAATACACCTGCACGAGCGGAGCCAATTCCCTTTGCGTAAGCTAGGGCAAGATCACGTGCCGTACCAGTGTAGTCCTGATATACAGCGTAAAGGGCAGGAACACCAGCACCTTCAGTATAGGTACGACGTACTAAATGGCCTGGACCTTTAGGTGCAACTAGGAATACATCGACATCTGCTGGAGGGACGATTTGGTTAAAATGAACATTGAAGCCATGAGCAAAAACTAATGCATTGCCGGCTTGAAGGTATGGTTTGATACTTTCTTCATAAATCTTAGGTTGATGTTCATCAGGAAGGAGGACCATAACCACGTCTGCTTGGGCTGACGCATCAGCAACAGTGGTTACTTCAACACCATCTTCAACCGCTTTATCCCATGACTTTCCTCCGCGTAATCCAACTACAACATCAAAGCCGCTTTCCTTTAAGTTAAGAGCGTGGGCATGACCTTGTGAGCCATATCCGATTACTGCAATCTTTTTCCCTTGTAAAACTGCCTCTTGAATATCACCGTTATATAGTACTTTTGCCATTATTAATCATCCTTCCAAAAATGTTATTTTATTTGAGAATAAGTAGTTGATTCGTTTACCTGTGGTTGATGCCCACGTAAGAAGGCGGTTAATCCTGTTCTAGCAATCTCTTTAATTCCGTAGGGCCGAAGTAATTCGATTAAGGCATCAATTTTCTCCGGGCGTCCTGTGACCTGAATCGCTAAACTATCTTTACTGACATCCATGATTACCGCGCGGAACGGGTCAATGATTCCATTGATTTCGCTGCGGAGGTGACCGCTGCCGGCCACTTTAATTAAGGCAAGCTCCCGAGCGACAATTGCTTTATCGGTAATATCAGAAACTTTTAAGACATCAATCTGCTTGTTTAATTGTTTTGTTACCTGTTCTAGACGCTGCTCATCTTCGACTTCTACAACCAGGGTCATTTTTGATATTCCCTCGGTTTCTGTGGGCCCTACTGAGATACTTTCAATATTAAATTGGCGCCTTTGCAACAAACCGGTGACTCGATTTAAGACACCGCTCCTGTTTTGAACAATGGCTGTTATAATCCGTTTCATGAAGGTTTCACCCCAATCATTTCATGTATTCCTTTGCCGGGGGAGATCATCGGAAAGACTTTTTCCGATTGAAGAACTCGGCAATCCATCAGAACTGGACCATCGTAAGCAAAAACTTCTGGAAGTTTTGTAATGAGTTCTTCCTGGCTTTCAATTTTTAGGCCTCTAATATGATAGCTTTCAGCAAGCTTTACAAAATCTGGCTGTGTTTGAAGAATCGACTCAGATATGCGATTTCCATGTAAAAGCTCCTGCCACTGACGAACCATGCCTAATGCGCCATTATTAACGATAATAATTTTGACAGGCAGGTTCTGTTCATAGATAACGGATAATTCCTGGAGTGTCATCTGAAACCCGGCGTCACCAACAATCGCAACAACTGGACTTCCTGGTGCAGCGAATTGTGCTCCAATGGCAGCAGGGAAGCCGAAGCCCATTGTGCCCAGGCCGCCAGAGGTAACCCAACGATGCGGTTTATCGAAAGAATAGTATTGTGCTGCCCACATTTGGTGTTGACCAACATCGGTAGTAACAATCGCATCACCATTTGTAACCTTATGAATGGCTTCAATTAACCATTGTGGTGACATCCCATCTTGGCTGTGTTTATACCAAAGTGGGTAGTCTTTTTTATTTTTATAAAGCTTTTCTAACCACTCCTGGTGTTGGGGAGATTCTATAGATTGATTAAGTAGTTCCACTAATGCATCCTTCGAATTAGATACAATAGGTATGCATGTCGGTACATTTTTACCAATCTCCGCAGGGTCAATGTCAATATGGGCGACACTCGCAGTGGGTGCAAAATGCTTTAAATTTCCTGTTAGCCGGTCATCGAAGCGTGCACCAATATTTATGAGTAAGTCACATTCATACATCGCCATGTTTGCTGTATAAGTTCCGTGCATTCCGCCCATACCAAGGGAGAGAGGACTGTTTGCCGGAAAGGTCCCTAAACCAAGCAGGGTTGTTACCACTGGGATTTGATGTTTTTTCGCAAATTCCGTTAATTCATTCGATGCCTTCCCATGAAGAATTCCAGCCCCTGCAAGTATCACTGGCTTTTTTGAATTGGCAATTGCATCAGCCAATTTTTTTATCTGGAGCGGGTTGGGCTTAATCGTCGGCTGATATCCAGGAAGATAGATGTTAATCTCTTTAGGTTCTTCCGTTAATACTTCAGCAGAGATATCTTTTGGAATATCAATCAGAACAGGACCAGGGCGACCAGTTGAAGCTATATGAAAGGCTTCCTTTACGATTCTTGGTAAGTCTGAAACGGATTGTACTTGATAATTATGTTTCGTAATTGGTGTCGTAATGGCCATAACGTCTGCCTCTTGAAAGGCATCTGTCCCGATAACACCACGAGCAACCTGCCCTGTAAATACTACTAGTGGTAAAGAATCCATCATTGCATCAGTTATTCCGGTAACCAGGTTTGTCGCACCAGGACCTGAAGTGGCAATAACAACACCTGGTTTTCCAGTAATTCGGGCAAAACCTTCCGCTGCGTGGATGCTCCCTTGTTCGTGACGGAAGAGGACGTGCTTTATAGAGTCCCTTGCCCGATAGATCGCATCGTAAATTGGTAGGACTGCACCACCCGGATACCCAAATACGGTATCAACTCCTTCTGTAATCAATAAATCAATGAGAAGGTCTGCACCAGTTTTTGGTGCCGTACTGGTTTGATATTCCAGCTTAGCTTCTACTTTCACGTCATAATCCCTCCTTGTGGATGTTTAACCTTTTAAAAATGAACCTATCCCATTGTTTAGCACTAATTTTATGGGGCTGAAAGTGAATAGTCGTTGTTGATGTCTACATAGTAAAAAAGGCCTTGTTCTCTCCGAATAAACTGCAGTGATGTCCAACAACGCAGTTTTATTTCGGGGAGAAAAGACCTTCTTTTCTCGGTACCACCCGTTTTGCAGCATCCTTACGAATACTGCCTTATGAAGCGATTAACAAAAAATAGTTAATCGTTTCTTTTGGTAACAGGTATACCAAGGTACACCCGATTGAGCCTAATAAGTCAAACCGTTCAGCTCAACACTCAGGGATGATGTCGGAATAAGTTGTATTACTGGGCTTCCAGCAACCCCAGCTCTCTGAAAATACATTTTCTTATTCCTTTATTCCCGTCATCGATTTTCATATTAAATTTTCAAAGCTATTTGTATGAAAGTCTTTAATCTCGGCGATTGGAAGGGCGCCTAATCCCTAGGTAGATTAAAGTATCATCAACTTTAGCTATGTGCTTGTTTTAAAATTTCATGATTCCGCCAGTGTTGGCAGAGGTGACGAGTTTTGCATATTTTGCTAAGTAGCCGGTTTTGATTTTTGGCTCTGGCTTGATCCAAGAATTGCGTCTTTCTGCTAATTCCTCATCATCAATGAGAAGTTCAATGGTTCGTGCTGGTAAATCAATAAGTATTTTGTCACCATTTTTCACAAGAGCTATAGGGCCACCTTCGGCTGCTTCTGGTGAAATATGACCAATAGAGATTCCGCGGCTGGCACCTGAGAAACGGCCATCGGTAATTAATGCAACCTCTTTACCTAGACCACGACCCATAATAGCGGAGGTAGGAGCAAGCATTTCCGGCATTCCTGGTCCGCCTTTTGGACCTTCGTAGCGAATAACAACCACGTGTCCTGCCTGAACTGTACCATTATTAATGTTTTCTTGTGCTTCTTCTTGTGATTCAAAAACAATTGCTTCACCTAAGAAGGTTTTAATGGAAGGGTCAACAGCACCAACTTTGATCACACTGCCATCTGGTGCAAGGTTTCCATAAAGGATGGATAGACCACCAACAGAGCTATATGGATTGTCTTTACTCCGGATGACATTTTCGTTTGTGATTGTAGCCTCTTTCACATTTTCAGCAAGAGTTTTCCCAGTTATGGTTAAGCAATTATCATGCAACGCGCCTTCAACTTTATAAAGCTCATTGATGATGGCACTAACCCCGCCTGCATAATGAATGTCTTCCATTGAATAATCAGATGCTGGCATAATTTTTGCTAAGTAAGGAACTTTTTCAGCTATCTTGTTGATTTCACGTAAATCGTATTCAATCCCTGCTTCATGGGCAATTGCCAATGTATGAAGTACTGTATTCGTTGATCCACCCATGGCCATATCAAGTGCAAAGGCATTATCAATTGCTTCACGTGTAATGATGTCACGTGGGCGAATATCTTGTTTTACTAATTCAACTAAGTGTCTTGCGGCCTGACGAATCAATTCATGTCTTTCCTCTGAAGTTGCGACAATCGTCCCGTTTCCAGGAACCGTCATCCCTAATACTTCCATAAGACAATTCATCGAGTTTGCCGTAAACATTCCTGAGCATGATCCACAGGTAGGGCAGGCATTTGTTTCTATTTCGAGTAATTCCTGTTCTGTCATTGAACCACTATGGTACGCACCAACGCCCTCAAAAACAGAAGTGAGAGAAAGGTTTTTTCCTGTTGTTGGTGAAACGCCAGCTTCCATCGGACCACCTGAAACAAATACAGACGGGACATTCGTTCTAGCAGCTGCCATTAACATTCCGGGTGTGATTTTGTCACAGTTCGGAATGTAGAAGACACCATCGAACCAGTGGGCATTGATAACTGTTTCAGCACAATCGGCGATTAGTTCTCGGCTTGGAAGGGAGTAACGCATTCCAATATGTCCCATTGCGATCCCATCATCAACGCCAATTGTATTAAATTCAAAGGGGATACCGCCAGCTTCACGGATGGCTTCTTTTACAATCTCACCGAAATGATTAAGATGTTTATGTCCAGGAATAATTTCAATGAACGAGTTGCAGACACCGATAAATGGTTTCTCCATGTCTTTCACTGTTACCCCAGTTGCGTATAAAAGGCTGCGGTGGGGGGCTCGATCAATCCCCTTTTTAATCATATCGCTTCTCATTTACTTCGTCTCCTAACCGACAATGGCGTGGTTTGTTGTGGTAGGATAACAGGCCACACCGTCTGTTGTTACAATTTTTCTAAATTCCTTTAAAAGGTCATTTGTTACCTTTCCAGGTTTTCCATCAGTAATTTTGCGGCCATCCACATCAATGACTGCAATAACCTCTACAGCCGTTCCAGTTAAGAAAACCTCATCAGCAACATATACATCGTGTCTTGTGAAAGGGGATTCTCTTACTTCATAACCCTTGGCCTTCGCCACATCAATAATTGCGTTTCGGGTTATACCTTCTAGGGCTCCCAGGTAAACAGGAGGGGTATAAACAACACCATTTTTTACAATAAAGATATTGTCAGCTGAACCTTCTGTTACATAACCCTGATCGTTCAGCATTAATGCTTCTTCCACACCAGCTTGAGTAGCTTCAAGTTTTACAAGAATATTATTTAAATAGTTTAATGATTTCACTTGAGGGCTTAAAACATCTGGTCGATTTCGTCTGCTTGCGACCGAAGCAATTTTAATTCCGCGCTCATAAAATTCTTTCGGATATAGAGCTAATTGCTCAGCAATAATGATGACATTAGGTTTTGAACAGGAAGCAGGGTCCAATCCAAGATTACCTTTACCACGTGAAATAACGACACGGATATATGCGCTGTCTAGCTGATTTTTTCTAATCGTTTCTACGATTATTTGTGTCAGTTCTTCTTTTGTATAAGGAACCTGCAACATAATGGATTGTGCTGATTCAAAAAGTCTTTTTAAGTGTGCATCGAGTCTGAAGATATTCCCACTATAAACTCGTATACCTTCAAATACTCCATCCCCATATAAAAAACCATGATCAAAAACTGAAATAACAGCATCCTCTTTCTTGACGAATTCGCCGCCAAGGAATATCCATTGACTTCCCAACCTAACCACTCCCTTTAGTGATAACCCCATTAAATGTTTGTTTTGTAACTTATTTGATTATTCATTACTTTTATATTTTCAGTAATCATACAACCAAACTAATTCTTGGTCAACACAAAAATCTGATAATTCAAAACAGTTAAATATTTTGTTAGCGTTTTCATTCCTTTTAAATTAAGGTTATTGCAAGAAAAAAATATTAAAAAAATTTTTTTGAAGGTACAAGAAGGGGTCAAAACAAGAGGAAGAAGGTGGAGTTTCTACTATTAGATAGTTGTTTAATAGATGGAGTGTATTTCATTAACTTCTAGATAAGTTTGAAACTACCAATCTCTTTCTATTAGTAAAGGGTATATTGATAGCCAGGAAAGACCTTACCATCCTATCAATACGATCCATCCCTAATTTAGGGATGGATCGTTGCATTAAAGGTAGAATTTATTGCGCGTTAAGCTTTGGTTCTGCCCTCACAATTGCAGGTTCTATTTTTACTATTTCAGGGTACCCATGGCTACCGTGTTCGCTTATGTCAAGACCAATGATTTCTTCTTCTTCTGTTACCCGTAAACCACCCATTGCTGCTTTCATGATCGTCAAAAGGATAAAGGCTACAACAAATGCAAATGCTCCTGAGCTGAAAACACCCAGTGCTTGAACTCCAAGCTGATGCAAGCCACCTCCGTAAAATAAACCTGGCTGGCCGACTGTGGCTAATTCTGGTGTTGCGAAGAAACCAGTTGATAATGTTCCCCAAATCCCCGCTGCTCCGTGAACTGAAATGGCAGCAATCGGATCGTCAATTCCTTTGCTTTCAAAGAAACGGATACTATAAAATACAAGACCTCCAGCTATGAATCCGATAAGAACGGCCGCCCAGGTATCAACAAAAGCACACGAAGCGGTAATGGCAACTAAACCTGCAAGGGCACCGTTTAACATCATTGGTACATCTGCTTTACCTAACACAATCCACGAAATGATCATTGCAGCAACGACTCCTGCACCGGCAGCAAGGTTTGTATTGACGGCAACAAAGCCAAAGAATGCTCCGTCAACAGAAATGGTACTGCCTGCGTTAAATCCAAACCAGCCCACCCATAAAATCAGGACACTTAGTGCGGTAAATACTTGGTTATGTCCAGCAAGATTATTTGCGGAACCATCTTTATTATATTTGCCGATACGAGGTTTGAGGATAAGTGTCCCAGCCAATGCAGCCATTGCTCCTGTTAGATGTACAACCGTTGAACCAGCGAAGTCTTGTTTGCCATGCTCAGCTAACCAGCCGCCTCCCCAAATCCAGTGGGCAATTGGCGGGTAAACAATAACTGAGAAAAGTACTGCAAATACAAGGTAGGCACCTAATTTTGCTCTCTCAGCAAAACCTCCAAATGCAATGGTTAAGGAAATACCTGCAAAGGCTAATTGAAATAGAAAGAAAACCGGACCAGATAATCCTAAGCCTTCAACTTCATACCCAGAGTAGAAAAAGTCTGATAAACCAATGAGTGGATTTCCTTCACCAAAGATTAATCCATACCCGATTGCCCAAAACATTAGTGAGCCAATACCGAATGTTAGAATCGTTTTCCCTGCAATATGCCCGGCATTTTTCATTCGTGTTGAGCCAGTCTCCAGAAGAATGAATCCTCCCATCATTAGAATGACGAGTACTGCTGCAATCATTACCCATAAACTGTTCATTAAAAATATAATATCCATCCATTTTCCTCCTTGTGAGTAATGTTAATTTTCTTAACATTCTATTTATTATTTGTATTTTTACATGAAAGTGAAATGGTATCTACAATCATGTGAGATTCCCTAACATGAAAATTAAAAGGCCTAGTCAATTTCCTTTTAAATAAAAAAATACCTACTTCTGTTATGAAGTAGGTCCTTTGCGCATTCCGAACTGGGCATTTAATTGTCCTTGTATCATCTTTCTGCGAACATCATTGTGATTTTGCTGCTTCATAGATCGAAGCATTTCTTTCCTAATTTCATGTGTCTGGACACCGTCTTCTATTTTGTTGGCGATTTCTACCAGTAATTCAACATCAGAAAAGGAGTATTTCCGGCTTCCCCCTTGAGATCTTTCGGGAAAAATTAGTTTTCGTTCCTCATAATAACGGATTTGTCTCTCAGAGAGACCGGTAAGGTCACGAACAACCCCGATGGTAATAACCTTTTTATCTTTATATGAAGTTTCATTTCCCATACTTTCCCACCCACCACGCTTTTAAAGTGATTGTTTGCTATATTACTATATGTTTAGTTTCCTTACATTGTTTGGGTTCAAAAATGAAGGATAGTCTAGCTAACATAAGCTGACTTTTTTTGATACATACCAATCATCCTTCCGCGTTCTCTATCTTAAAGCTATCCGAATTGTGAGACTTTGTCAGCTGTTATGTTAGAAACTCTAACAAGATTTTTTGTAAAATACTCTAACGATTCACTTTATGTATAGAAAAAGAACCGGGCATCCGCTCGGTTCTTGCATTATTCATTAAAACTCGCCATCGAAAGGAGTAAAGGGGAAGTTAAATCTTCTTTCCACCGCACGAAGACGTTGATTGACTCGTTGGAGACGGCGTTGAAGCTGGTCTATTTCTCGTGTATGCTGCTCAACCTGTCTCTCAAGCCGATTTACTCTGCGCTCCAGCTGTTGTGGTTGTCTATCAGGGTCAAACAGATCTTGTTGGGCATACGGATCTTGTTGGGCATATGGATCATACATGTTGTAATCATACTGAATTTGCGGAACTTGGTAATAACCATTAGGATACATCAGGCAACTCTCCTTTTAATAATTAATACCTTATACATTATGTAGTCATTCGCGGAGAGTGTGGGCAAATGCCTAGTAAACATTAATTTTGTAATAAATGTCCCATCTCTAATGTGACTTCATAACTATGCTTTTTTGTAATTATCTTGACAAAACTTACAACTGACCAGATAAACATCCATTTGGAATAATATTTTGTAAATAAAAAGTATTTTTTATCCAATGGATTCGTATCTATATATTTAAGCAATATTTTCATATAAATACTATTGCTATAGTATTTATATATCGTATTAGAATAGTAATTGATTAAAATTTTTCTACTAAAATGTTGAATAAGTAATCAAAAAAAGTTATAATCATTTATATTCTAAAAATTTAAAATCTTTTTGCTAGTGAGAAAACAATAGGGGGATAAAAAATGAAAAAGCTTAAATTATCAGCAATTATGCTCTTAGCTTTCATGTTGATTCTATCGGCATGCGGTACAAGCGAAAAAAGTAATTCTGATGAAAAAAATGGAACGGATGACGGAAAGAAAAAGTTGCGTATTGTCACAGATGCTGCCTATGCTCCATTTGAATACCTGGATAAGGGTGAAGTAACTGGTTTCAGTGTTGATTTCATCACTGCGGTTGCAAAGGAAGCAGGATATGAATTTGATCTTGCCAATACTGGTTGGGACCCATTGTTTATTGAACTAGAGAAGAATATTGCTGATATCGGTATTTCTTCGATAACAATTACCGACGAACGCAAAGAAACCTATGATTTTTCCGTTCCATACTTTTTATCTACTAATAAAATACTGATTCCAAAAGACAGCGATATTAAGAGTGCAGAAGATTTAAAGGATAAAACGGTAGCCGTTCAAAGCGCAACGACTGGACAGGAAGCTGCTGAAGGACTGCTTGGAAAAAATAGCAGTCAAATTAAAAAGTTTGAAAACAATAATTTAGCTATCCTCGAGCTTAAGAGCGGTGGAGCCGATGCAGTTATTGCTGATAACACCGTTATCGAAGAATATGTAAAAAATAATCCTAAGGATAACTTCATTGTTATCGAAGATGTTGATGCATTTGAACAAGAGTTTTACGGTCTAATGTTCCCAAAGGGAAGCAAGCTAAAAGCTGAGTTTGATAAGGCAGTAAATGCTGTCCTCGATAATGGGACATATGCTGAAATTTATGAGGAATGGTTTAAAGCGGAACCAAATATAAAAGTCTTAAAAGACCAACAATAGGGTAAAAAATTGCGTAACTCTTCATACTAGCAGTTACGCAATTTTTGATTTTTAGCTCACCGCAATAAACCATACATAGAGAAAAGTTTAAATGTCAAAATAGGAGGGTCAATATGGATATTCGATGGGATATATTAGCGGAATATGCACCCTTTTTTCTAGAGGGTACGTTGCTTACAATTGGACTATCAGTAGCAGGTATTATAATAGGAACAGTTCTAGGGTTAGTAATCGGATTAGGAAAAATACTGAAAAATAAATTCCTGGCACTGCCATTTAGCGTTTATATTACTTTTTTCCGGGGTACACCCTTACTTGTACAAATTATGTTGATTCATTTTGCCGTTGTTCCTTTGTTTCTAGGTAAAACGCATGCCATTATAGCAGCTATTCTTACCCTTTCACTAAATTCCGCTGCCTATATCGCTGAAATCTTTCGTGCCGGAATTCAATCGATTGATAAGGGACAAATGGAAGCCGCTCGTTCCTTAGGGATGACTCATGTACAAGCCATGCGCTATATTATCCTGCCGCAAGCGATTAAAAGGATGATTCCTCCGCTTGGAAATGAATTTATTGTATTAATAAAAGAATCCTCAATGGCATCATTAATCGCTGCACCAGAACTTTTATACTGGGGACGGGCAATGCAGGGCCAATATTTTCGTGTCTGGGAACCCTATTTGACAGCAGCCCTTATTTATCTGGTATTAACCCTTTCTCTAAGCTTCTTGTTATCGCGTCTTGAAAGGAGGTTGGCAACAGAATGATTGAAGTGAAAAATCTAAAGAAGTCGTTTGGTAAAAATGAGGTTCTTAAGGATATTAATGTTACGATTAAGCCACAAGAAGTTGTCGTTGTAATCGGTCCATCTGGATCTGGAAAATCAACGTTCCTCCGCTGTATTAATTTGTTAGAAACCATTACAGGTGGTCATGTGTTAATTGAAGGAATCGATATTACTGACAAAAAAACAGATATTAATAAAGTACGGACTGAGGTAGGGATGGTTTTTCAGCAATTTAATCTCTTTCCGCATAAAAAGGTGATAGAAAATATTATGCTTGCTCCTATGAAGGTGAGAAATGTCTCTAGCGAGCAGGCAAGGAAAAGTGGATTGGAACTTTTGCGAAAAGTAGGCTTGGAGGATAAAGCTGAAGCTTATCCTGAATCCTTATCCGGGGGTCAAAAGCAGCGTGTGGCCATTGCTAGGGCGTTAGCCATGGAACCGAAAATTATGTTGTTTGATGAACCAACCTCTGCCCTCGATCCCGAAATGGTTGGCGAGGTACTCGAAGTTATGAAACAACTAGCTAAGGAAGGGATGACAATGGTTGTGGTTACACATGAAATGGGATTTGCCAAGGAAGTGGGCGACCGTGTTCTTTTTATGGATGGCGGCTTGATTGTCGAAGAAAATAGCCCAAGTGAGTTATTTGATCATCCGCAGGAAGAGCGAACAAAAGCATTCCTGAGTAAAATCCTATAAAGAGAAGGGAGACTGAATTAGTCTTCCTTCTTTTCTAATTAGTAGAATCAAATATATCCACAATCCGATCAGCAGTCATCCGATTTAGACAAAGTTTAAACATTTGTTCACAAAATCTTTCTACACCTATTTCCTCAGTTGGAAGTTTGATGTGTACGGTTGTTGTGCCGAACATTTGCTTAAAGTAGGCTTTCCTTTGGTCATTTTTACCATCACGTTTTAATGGATTGTACGACCAAACAAACTGGAGCAATCCATCAATTTCTTCTACTTGTCTTATTTCTGCTACTGTCGTTGATTTATTATGTGTATAAATTACTAGATAATAATTGTCGTTCCGGTGCCAATCGATAAATAAAAAATAATAGCTCGTGTCACTATCGAGTTGGGTAATTTCATATCCTGCCACTACTTTTTTACCATTTGTCCATTGATGAAATTTTGGTAAGGTACCGCTGACCAGGACTAATTTTTTAATCTCAAATGAGAGAGGGGAGGATTTTTCAATATGCTTTGCTAAAAAAACGGCTTGAGTCTTTTCCAAGATATTGGCTCCTTTTAGTATTTTTACTTATTATACCTGCAATTTAGCCATAATAGGAATTTCTTAATAATATTAGAAAAGACCTGTCTCCATTGACTTATAAATGAAACAATCCTGTCATCCTATGTTAAAATCAGTTTGATAGAATTGTAATAATTAAGACAAAAATTGGTCATATGGTTCGAATAGTATTAGGAATAAATCTGCCTCTTTTCCATATGAATGACATAGAAGTGGTGGTTACTGGAGGGACAGAAATGACATTAGAGTATCAATTAATTCAAAAGGAATATTACCAAATTTTTATAAATGAAATGGAACAAGTTGAACCGATTCGTGTCCTAGGTGATGCTTATCAGGAAGAACTGCAAAAAGACATGGCGGATTTAACAGCCATTCGATTTGCACAGGGTGAGTTATATTTTCACTATAAGGATTATGAGGCCGCGATTTTTAAATGGGAAACCATTACGGGCGAACTTGGGCCTTGGGCGAAGAAAAATATTGCCGATGCCTATTTTGAAACGGGGCTGTTGTCTAATGCGGAGGACCTTTACCTGGCAATAGAAACAAATAATCCTACGTTAAACACAGAGATAGCACTAGAATTATTTGAATTGTATATCGAACGCGGCAAGATTGACTCAGCTATTCAGATTATTAAAAAGATAATCAATTTAAACCCTGATTATACAAATGTAACACAGATGGCCCGTGAATTTTTTGAGACTCAGCTTGATTGGAAGAATGCTGTTGAGTTGGCTAACAATGAAGCCAAACGAACAGGTTCATTAGATTGGTTTGAAACGGTAAATTTGTATGTTGAAAAAGGTGTGACCAAAAACTTTGCACCAAACTACTTCTTACAAGCACTATTTGATCTGTTTGTTATTGATCAGAAGAGGTTTGAACAACTGACAGTTTCCCTATGGGTTAGTTACAAAAATGAAGAGAACTATTTTACTTGGTTAAAAGAGGTTAATCATCTGCTATTAAATCTTGATATTAAGCAAAATGAAGACTTTCAGTACCTTTCAAAAATTCATAAAGAAACCTACTTTAGTCTAATAAGTGGAAATTATTCCATTAAAAAGTTAGAGGAACTAATACCGGATTTATTGACCAATTGGCTAAGATTAGGATATCCAGCAGAGACCGTATTAGCCTCTGCCGCTGTTCTTTCTTGGAATGAACTTTTTCCTGCAAGCATTAGTATGGAAATTGTCAGTGAGGCAGAAAGACTTCTCTTGATGACGGAAAACAATATGGATGAGCTTGAGGAGTGTTTATCGTTATTTGAATCGATCTTAGATTGGGCCAAAGCACATGATATGGGTGAGAATAACAGATTGAAATGGATGGTTGAACAATTAATCGATTTTGACACGCAGCATATGTTAGTTATTGGCTTTAGTGGTTGCGGAAAGTCGACATTTGTAAATGCAATCCTTGGAGAAGAAGTACAGGATAGCCCAACTTCTACTGCAGTGTTGTTTAGAGACTCAGAGGAATTGTGCATTTCTGAAATCACCGATTTTGAAACGAGTCAGCTCTCTGATTTATCAAAATTTCAAGAACGAATGGATCGGCGAAGGAATGCTTTTGAATCAATTATTGAATTCAAACAGCCAATCCCTTTTTTGCAGGAACAACGTCTAACTCTTCTTGATACACCTGGAATGAAGGGGACGCCGCAGGACCGCTCTGAAGTATTGGAGTATCTTCATGTCGCCGATACAGTTTTATTTGTCCTGGATGCCAATACTCCTTTTACAGATAAAGAGCGTGCCACACTAGCGCAAATACATGATTTAGCACCTAATACTCCTGTCCATTTCATATTGAATAAAATGGACACTATCCCAACTGAACAGGATGCTTATCGAATTTTTGATGAAACAAAAGTGGCGATTCATTCCTTTTTACCTGATGCCCGGCTATTTGCATTTTCATCACAATATGAAAGCAGGCAACAGTTGGCCGAATTAAGAGAGTTTATCCAGTCGAATAAAAATATTAGGAATATAGCGGATAAACGATTGGCGATGCTATTATTCTTTATCCGGTCAACGATTACGAGTCTATTGGAAAAACGAATTGATGTTGAAAATCAGTTGATTGATTCGGTACGCTGGAATGAAGAGGTGCTAATGAAATTAAACGGCGCTGTTAATCAGCTTAAGGATGCAGAGTCGCAAAAAGCAACGACGATAACAAGGTCATACAAAGCCATTAAAGAATCGATTCAAAACGAAATTGCTGAAGTAGTTCCAAAAATGCTTCAGGACTGTGCAGAGTTAATTACTGATGATAGTAGTTTTATCAATATTCATGTCGAATTAAATAATGAGATGAATAATAGAATTCAAGACTATTTGGAGCAGGTATTGATGCCGAAATACTACACCGCTCTGCAAGGCTGGATTACGAGTGCAGAAGAGGAATTCGAAGAAAGTCAGGCATTTTTAGAGGAAATGTCAGAAGGATTTAATGCTTTATACGGGGAAGACCGTATTAATCCTGCTTGTGACTTTAGGGTGCTTGATGATTGGCATCGAGATACTGACAGGATGACTAGCCATTTCAAATTAGATAAAGTGAATATTTTACTTCGAAATACTCCCTCACAACTTTTGTTGAAAAGTGCAGGGAAACTATTTGGAGCGATCACCCAAAATAAAGCAATGCTTAATAACCGGTACAAATCTTTTGTGAAAAACGAACAATATTCAGAAACTGTGACAACAGTAATTGATCGCTTTTTTCAACAGTTTGAGCTGTTTGAAAAATCATTAGAACGCGATATTACCATGTTTTTCAGAAGCCCACATAATGTGCTAAATCAAGCAGTTGAAGAAGCACGTTCTGAAATTGCAGCAAACCAAGATATACTCAAAAAGATGAATACTAATCCTGAAATGTTCCGTGACCCATTGACATTATTTGAAGTAAGACTGCGTCAATTTGAGTGGATGACCGTTGCAGGAAAAGGTGTCCAAACGATATATTAGAAATAATCACGGAAGATGTTTAACGGCATCTTCCCTTTTTATAAGGTGGGATTCTAAATGATAATTTAGCCCAGGAAAATATAAAAAGTCATAAAATGAAGGGTGCCTTGTAAAAAAGGGCACCCTTAAACGTTTCACTACTAAATGAAAGCAGCAATGATTATACCCATGACAGTAAGCGAAAAGATATGGTAGCCAGCACTAATGAAAAATAAAGTGTATTTGCGGCTTTCAAAGAAGGTTGGAGATAATTCTCTGAAAGAGGCAACTAAACCTATAAGAAATCCAATTAATGCACCATCCAAAATGGTAACAGTATCTAATAAGGTGATGAACAATGAAAGGATAATAGCTGTTAATATCCCGCCGAGAGTTGTTAAAAGATACCCAACGTTTGCTCCCTTAGGGTCAATATCCTCCATTTTCTTTCCAAGCGCTTTTACCCATATATTAGAAAACAGAATAGGAGAATACCAAAGAGCTCCAATTACCATGTTCGCTACAACTGCCAAAATAATTGCTAAAATACTAAAATCCCCAAAATTCATCTAATTACTCCTTTACCTTGTATTTTCTAATAACTCAAGCAATAAATCAGGGCGGTTAGTTAATATTCCATCCGCACCAGCAATAAGTTTTTCCATTGTATTACAACCGGCTGTATTGAATTGCTCCTTTGTTTTGTCTAGCGTAAGCTGCCGAGGCGCTTCCGCTTTTCTTAATACCCCTTTGAAAAGTTCACAAGATTAATGTTTGGCGCATTTCCATTGATATAGGTTTTTAAGTTTGGGATAAAAATATTTTCAATGACCCGCTTACTATAATGCTCTGTTGAACCTGAAGTGTGCGGGGTGATAATTACATTATCCATTTCCCATAGAGGACTATCAATAGTTAATGGTTCTTGTTCAAACACATCTAAACCTGCACCCGCGATTGTTCCATGTTGCAATGCATTAATTAAATCTTCCTCAACGACAATTTCACCACGGCCAATGTTAATAAAGAAGGAAGAGGACTTCATCTGGCTAAATTCCTTCGAACCAAATAAACGATGTGTTTCCCTTGTAAGAGGTAAGGTAACAACGATATAATCGCAGTTTGGAAGTACTGAATGTAGTTGGCTGGCAGTATACATTTCATCGACAAACATATCGGGTTTTCCTGAATGGCGTACACCTAGTACATTCATCCCAAACGCTTTTGAAATCTTAGCTACTTCTTTACCTATCGCACCAACGCCAATGATTCCAATCGTCTTTTCATGCATTTCAAGCTTCATTCCCGAGTGATGCCATGTTTTTGCTTGTTGGTTCTTCACGTAGGTATGTATCTTCCGTGTTAAGCCAAGCATTAAGGCAAAAATTGTTTCTGAAATAGGATAGACATGTACTCCATTCGCACTAGTTACGGCCATATTTCTAGATTCGAATTCTTCAAGCGGTAGGCTATCGACTCCTGCACTCCATGTCTGGAGCCATTTGAGTTTGGAATCGGGAGCGAGACATTCATCCTCTAACCCTTTTTTCCAGCCTGCTATAATTTCAGCATCCTTTATATGCTTTTGCCATATCTCTTTGTTTTTGCCAACAATTAATTCCCACTCAGGGATAAGATCTTTAATTTGTTTAATATGATTTTGATCAATCTCATGTGTAATTACCAATTTTCTCTTTTGCATTAGATTCCTCCGTTAATTCTTTGAATACTTAATTTAATGATAACGGAAATTACTATAAAATGATAACTAGAAAACATAAATTCCACTGTTTCTTGGAGAATTTAGAAAAGGTCAGTTCGCATTTTACTAGGGTCCTGACCTCTTCGTGTTTTACTAGACTTCGTTTCTCCGTCTGTTTTGCACCTTCATCGCTACTATTTTATATTGCCAAATTCTATTATAATACCCTAATTTTCGAATACTCAATAAATATCATTCTACAAAATACGCAAAAATACTTAGTATAAATAGATAGTATGAGAAATTCTATTAATATAATATTCTAAAAATTCGTATACTTTGGTATAATAGATTGGAGTGATTTTATGAGGAGGTATAACTAGTGAACATTGGTAACCTATTGTCTCAGAATGCCCGTAAATTTCCTGAACTGCTTGCAATTGAATGTGAAGGAAGGAGCTATACGTACCGTCAATTTAATGAAGAGGTCAACAAACTTGCAAATGGTTTGTTAGAAAAAGGTGTGAACAAGGGTGAAAAGGTTGCTTTAATGATGAAAAACTCTGACCATTTTGTTTTCAGTTTCTTCGCGATTGCAAAAATTGGAGCTGTAGCAGTACCCGTAAACTTCCGCTTAACCTCTTCTGAAGTTCAATACATATTGGAGCAAGCAGATGCTGTTGCAGTCGTTTGCGACAAGGAGTTTGAAGATACGATTGCAGTTGCTTCAGAATCTAGTGATGTACGTATGGTGATTACCATTGGCGAACCAAGTAGGGAAAACTACCTATCGTTTGAAAGCGCTTTATCTAATAATGACAATGAGCCAGAGGTAACTGTCAATGAACAGGACGACTTAGAAATTTTATACACCTCAGGAACAACGGGCCGACCGAAGGGGGCTCTATTTGATCATAATCGAGTCTTTAAAGTGGGAATCGCTGTCACGATAAACATGGGCCTTCGTCCTCATGAGCGTATTTTACATGTTGCACCACTATTCCACTCAGCACAACTAAATCTATTCCTAATCTCAGGTGTTGCCCTAGGTGCAACGCACATCATTCATCGTGATTTCCATCCAGTAAAAACACTACAAGCCATTCAAGAACACAAAATCACTCACTTTTTTGGAGTCCCGGCGATGTTTAATTTTCTTTTACAAGTACCCAATGTAGCTGAATACGATTTGTCGTCTATCCGTAGGTGTGGGTATGGGGCCGCACCAATGGCGCCAGAGCTTGTGAAAAAAAGTATCCAGCTATTTAAGACTGACCAGTTCTATAATCTTTGTGGTTTGACCGAAGGTGGACCTGGTGGAATTCTCCTTGATCCAGAAGGACATGAGCACCATTTAGGCAAAGGCGGGAAAGCAATCTTCTTAACCGAATCACGTGTCGTAAATGAAAAAGGATTTGACGTAAAGCCAGGAGTGGTTGGTGAATTTATCATAAAAAGCGAAATGGTTATGAAAGAGTACTATAAAAAGCCAGAGGAAACAAAAAGTACGATTAAAGACGGTTGGCTGTATACCGGTGATTTAGCAACGATTGATGAAGAGGGATATATCACGCTTGTTGATCGGAAAAAGGACATGATTATCACTGGAGGAGAGAATGTCTATTCCGTTGAAGTGGAAGGTGTTCTTTTTGAGCACCCAGCAATATTGGATGCAGCGATTATTGGTTTGCCTGATGAAGTTTGGGGAGAAGTGGTATGTGCAATCATCGTACCCAAAGAAGGGGCGGTTATTGATGAAGAGGAGTTAAAGAGCTTTTGTCGTCAAAAACTTGCTGGCTTTAAGGTGCCGAGGAAAATTGTCATAGAGGAACAGCTGCCAAGAAATGCATCAGGAAAAATACTAAAATATCAACTTCGTCAAAAAATGAACCAAATGTCGCATAAGTAGAAAACGTTTACAAATAAAAAGGGGCGTTAATTATGAAACATCCATACTTAAATGAAGAGCATGAAATTTTTCGTAAATCACTCAGGAGGTTTTTGGAAAAAGAAGCATATCCCTTTTATGATCAATGGGAGGAAGAAAGAATAATTCCCCGATCTTTTTGGAGGAAAATGGGGGAGCAAGGATTCCTCTGCCCTGATTTGGAGGAAAATTATGGAGGTAGCGGAGTAGATTGGGGTTTCTCGGTCGTCATAAATGAAGAGCTTGAACGTGTTGGCTCTGGTTTAGTCGGGTTAGGACTTCACAGTGATATTGTTATTCCTTATATCACAGCGTTTGGGACCGAGGAACAGAAAGAACGCTGGCTACCTCGGTGTGCTAGCGGTGAATTAATCTCTGCTATTGCGATGACGGAACCGGGTACAGGATCGGATTTAGCAAATATCAAAACAACTGCCAGGCTTGAAGGTGACCACTATATTGTAAACGGCCAAAAGACATTTATTACAAATGGAATCCAGTCAGATTTGATACTTGTTGCCTGTAAAACAGACCCCCAGGCCGTGCCTAAGCATAAAGGTGTTAGTCTGCTAATGATTGAAAGAGATTCACCTGGTTTTTCACGGGGAAGAAAACTGAACAAGGTTGGGTTGCATTGCCAGGATACTGCCGAATTGATTTTTGAGGATTGCAGAGTTCCGAAAGAAAATCTGATTGGCGAGGAAGGCAAGGGCTTTTTGTATATGATGGATAAACTTCAGCAGGAACGCCTTCTTGTCGCAATAGCTGCGCAAACAGCTGCTGAAACGATGCTTAAAGTAACCATTGACTATGCAAAAAGCCGTGAAGCTTTTGGGAAATCAATTAGCCAATTCCAAAATACTCAGTTTAAAATAGCTGAAATGGCGACTGATATCGAAATGGGCAGAGCGTTTTTAGATCAGCTGATTGCTGAACATGTGGATGGTCAGAATGTTGTGACCAAGGTTTCCATGGCGAAATATAAATTGACGGAAACAGCGAAGAAAATTGCTGGTGAATGCATGCAGTTGCATGGCGGCTATGGATATATGGAGGAGTATGAGATTGCCAGACGATTCCGCGATATTCAAGTCTCAAGTATTTACGCTGGAACAAATGAAATCATGAAAACAATCATTGCCAAAAACCTGGGATTATAAGATTTATTTTAAAATTGGAGGAGTTAAGATGACAACGATTGGAAAAATATTTGATTTAACGGTGAAAAAATTTCCGAATAAGGAAGCTATTTACGATGTGAGAAAGAATATTCGTTTTACCTACATGGAATGGAATGAGCAGGTTAATCGCTTGGCAAATGCATTGTTGAAGGAAGGAGTAAAAAAAGGTGACCGTGTTTCTGCCTTCACCTTTAATACAGAAGAATTAGGGACTGCCTTTTTTGCTTGTGCTAAGCTCGGTGCTATCTTCAATCCGATTAATTTCCGTTTAATGCCTGAAGAGGTAGCCTATATTATTGCAGATGCAATGCCAAAGGTTGTTCTTTTTGAAAAAGCCTTGGAACCTGTCATTGCTGCTATTGAAAATCGATTTGAAGCAACTTCTTTCTGGTTTATAGATGAGGAGGCACCAGCCTATGCAGCTAGTTATCAGGATAAACTTGCAGCGGCTCCTGTAGACGTTGTTGAGGTTGAAGTAGATGAAAATGATATTTACGCGTTTATCTATACAAGTGGAACAACTGGAAGACCAAAAGGAGTTATGCACAGTCACCGAAACATGGTGGACCAAAGTTTACTCTGCATTGCAGCTGGAAAACTCGAATCGGAGGACGTAGGTCTTGTGACAGCACCAATGTTCCATTGTGCTGAGTTACATTGTGCTTTTTTACCTAGAATCCATGTTGGTGCAAGAAATGTAATTCTCCACCAATTTAATCCAAAGGTAATCCTGCAATTAATTGGCCAGGAAAAAATCACGAAATTCTTTGCAGCACCTACTATGTGGAATATGATTCTTCAAGAGGATTTAAGTCAATATAATATTGAAAGTCTAAAGCTTGGTTTATACGGCGCAGCCCCAATGGCACCATCACTTGTTCATGCTGTTCATGACAGATTAGGTATTTCTTTAATCCAAGCTTATGGGATGACAGAAATGGGTCCAGCGATTACCTTTTTGTCAGAGAATGACCAGCTTAGAAAAGCTGGTTCTGCAGGTCAAGCCGCATTAAGTCATGATATTCGGATTGTCCGCACAAGGGAGGACGGACCATCAGACCCTGATGATGTCGTTCCAGCGGGAGAGACCGGGGAAATCATCGTTAAAGGTCCTTGTATGATGCTTGGCTACTTTGGGCGTGAAGAAGCGACCGAAAAGGCAATGTATAAAGGCTGGTACCATTCAGGTGACATTGGATATCTTGATGAGGAAGGATATCTGTTTGTAAATGACCGTGTAGATGATATGATTATCAGCGGTGGAGAGAATATTTACCCTCGTGAAGTAGAAGATGTTTTACATGCACATGAGGGGGTACTAGATGTCGCTGTGATTGGTCAACCAGACGATCGCTGGGGCGAAACAGTTACAGCATTTATTGTGAAAAAGGATCCTAATCTAACCGAAGAAGATCTTGAGAATTATTGCAAAAATAGCGACAGTCTTGCGAATTACAAACGCCCACGTAAATACGTATTTTGTGAAGCACTGCCACGTAATGCAAGTGGGAAAATCCTAAAATTCGTTCTGCGGAAGGAATTGAAAGAGATTCTTTCACAGGGATAAGGTATTTTCAAATAATAAGATGAAAGGACTGTCGAGGTATATCGATAGTCCTTTTAATCTTAAGAAAATATAATTATAAAGTGTCTTCAAAAGGCTAGGTAAAATAATAAAAAACTAGGTTATAATGAGAGAGTAATTTAGTTAGTAGAAAGGAGAGACAATTTTGATTGAAAAAGCACGCCATTTATTAGAATCATATTTTGGTTATTCCTTTTTCCGCAACGGACAAGAGCAAGCAATACAATCCGTTTTGTCCGGCAATAATACCATCTGCGTCATGCCAACTGGTGGTGGGAAATCGATTTGCTATCAAATCCCAGCATTAGTCCTTCCAGGTACAACCATCGTAATTTCACCGCTTATTTCCTTAATGAAGGACCAGGTAGATGCACTCGTGCAGGTCGGTGTTTCGGCAACCTATATTAACAGCTCGCTAACCTTTAAGGAAGCAAGTGAACGAATTCGCGAAGCGAAGCAAGGAAAGTATAAGCTCCTTTATATTGCACCGGAACGTTTAGAATCACGAGAATTTATCGAAGACCTTAAACAAATGGAAATTCCGTTAGTAGCAGTGGACGAGGCACATTGTATCTCGCAATGGGGACATGACTTCCGCCCAAGCTATCGTCATATCCAACAAATGGTACATAATCTTCCACAAAATCCGACCGTACTAGCTCTTACCGCAACAGCGACACCAAGGGTACGTGAGGATATTTGCGATTCACTCGAAATTGATGAAGGAAATTCAATCCTTACTGGCTTCGAACGGGTAAATTTATCTTTTTCTGTTGTTAAAGGACAGGACAGGCTGCGATTTTTCCTCGACTATTTGAAAAAGAATCAGAAGGAAGCTGGTATTATTTATGCGGCTACAAGGAAAAATGTTGATCAGCTTTATGAAAGGTTGAAAAAGGAAAATATCAATGTTGCCCGCTACCATGCAGGGATGGGGGATAATGAACGAATCCGCGAGCAGGATCGGTTCTTAAATGATGAAGCATCGGTGATGGTCGCTACATCTGCTTTCGGAATGGGTATAGATAAGTCAAACATTCGTTATGTCCTTCATTTTCAACTTCCTAAAAACATGGAAAGCTATTATCAGGAAGCAGGCCGTGCTGGACGTGACGGACTTGACAGTGAGTGTATCCTCCTCCATGCTTCCCAGGATGTACAGATTCAACGTTTTTTAATTGATCAATCAAGCGATAGAATCCGGATGACACAGGAATTAGAAAAGCTACAGCAGATGGTTGACTACTGCCATACTGAAAACTGTCTGCAGGAATTTATTTTACAATACTTTGGTGAAACCGAAACGAAGCCATGTGGTCGCTGTGGAAATTGCCTTGACTCCCGAACAAGTAATGACGTAACGAAAGAAGCCCAAATGGCTATGTCGTGTGTGATTCGAATGGGACAGCGGTTTGGCAAAACCATTACCGCTCAAGTATTAACTGGATCAAAAAATAAAAAGGTAACAGAGATGGGCTTTGACAAACTCCCCACCTATGGAATTATGAAAAATAGAGGGGCAAAAGAGGTCAGTGAATTTATTGAATTCTTGATTTCACAGGGGTTAATTGCGATTGAGCAAGGGCAGTTTCCAACACTATATGTTTCGCCGAAAGGAAAAGACATCCTCCTAGGGAAGGAACAGGTTTATCGCAGGGAAACAGTTAAGGTTAGGGAAATTGCAAAGGACGATCCATTATTTGAAACGCTGCGTGAGGTAAGAAGAACCATTGCTGAAATGGCAAAGGTGCCGCCATTTGTAATCTTTTCCGATGCCACCCTCAAAGATATGTGTGCAAAACTTCCAAAAACAAATGAGGAACTACTACAAGTAAGTGGAGTCGGTGAGCATAAGTTGCAGAAATATGGCCTTGAGTTCATACAGGCAATTCGTATGTTTTGCGAAGCTCACCCAGAACGTCAACCCGAAATGGGAGCGGCAACAGCTCCGAAAAAGCCCACTCCTAAGAAAGCAATTGGTGATTCACACTTAGAGACATTTGAATTACATCAACAACATTTATCAATAAATGAAATTGCAGAAAAAAGGGAGCTTGCCATTAGTACCGTTGAAAATCATTTATTACAATGTGCCGGGCAAGGAATGGAAGTTGACTTTACTAGGCTAATTTCTAGTGAATACATTCTATTAATAGAAAAGGCTGTTGAAGAAGCTGGCCGGGACCGCCTAAAGCCTATCAAGGAAATTCTACCAGAGGATGTAAGCTACTTCATGATTAAGGGATATTTATATTTTTTAAGTAAGAATAAGGTATAGTACAAAGAAAAGATTCTCTGTTACAATTATTGTTATTTTTTGAATATTCTTATTAATTGTCGACTGCCGGATGTTTTTGATGATATTTCCCGGGAATTTGTCGATAGCAGATTTATTAAAGAATAATCCGCATGTTTTCGCATGCGGATTATTCTTTATATTCATCTAAAAACGGTTTATTGACAAAATGATACATCCACGCCATTAGAATGCCTCCACCTATTAAGTTACCAATGGTTACAGGTATTAGGTTGTGAAACACACCACCCCACGAAATTGTTCCTGGATGATTCAACACCAGTGCGATCGCAAAGGTACACATATTGGCTATGCTGTGTTCATAGCCTGAAATGAAAAAGCAAAAAACAAATAGCATCATTGAAAACATTTTCGGTCCATCGCCCTTTAGGCTCATTGGAAGAAAGAAGGCCAAGCAAACGAGCCAGTTACAAAGGATTCCCCGGAAAAACAATTCAATTGTCGGAACCTGCATTTTCTGTTCAACAACTTTTAATAAAAATCCATTTACTGATGAATCAGCAAAAAGTCCTGTAGTAAAAATCAGCAAGGCAAAAACAGCTGCACCTAAAATATTTCCGATATAACTACTAACCCAAAGTTGAATTACCTCAAGCCATGCCAACTTTCCTCGTAGTGCGGTATAGGTGTAATAAAAGGTATTACCAGTAAAAAGGTCGCCACCACCATAGGCAATTAAGATAATTGCAGAACCAAAAGTCAGAGCTGCCATCGGATAGGCAAAGGGTGAATGGACGGTGTAAAAGAAGTTGCCAGTTTTAAAGGCAACAATGACTCCGAAACCAATAAACATACTTGCAAGCATTGCCCGTAAAATATACCGTAAAAGGCTTTGTCTGAAAATTTTTATCTTCTTTAAGGCGAGTTTTTCAACTTCACTTAAGGGTTGCATTTCCATCCCTTTTTACCACCATCCCACTTGTTTTCGTAGCATCCATATATTTTTTGGTGAAAATGGCTATTTTATGTATGGTTTAATCCTGTATAGAATAAGTTTTTGTAAAGGCAACGAGTAAATTAGATGAAAAATCTCTTATCAGCTATAATAGAATGGTTTTGATACTACTGATAGTAAGGAGTTAACGATGTCCTTTATGAAAAAAATAAGTCCTGATTATGATCCATGGGAAGCCTATTTAGATATTGAACAATATCGGAAGCCGCAGCTTACAAATATCGAATTTACAACGACAACGCTTTGTAATATGCGCTGTGAGCATTGTGCAGTAGGCTATACACTCCAGACAAAGGATCCAAAAGCTTTATCTCTAGATTTACTATTGCACAGGCTAGAGGAGATACCAACCCTTAGGTCTCTTAGTATTACAGGTGGAGAGCCCATGCTATCTCTCTCTTCCGTCAAAAACTATGTGGTCCCGCTCATGAAATATGCACATGAACGCGGTGTTCGAACGCAAATGAACTCCAATTTAACGCTTGACCTTGACCGCTATGAAATGATTACGCCCTATTTAGATGTCCTACATATTTCACACAACTGGGGAACGGTTGATGATTTTGTTGAGGGCGGTTTTGCGAGAATGGAACGAAAGCCAGATTATCAGCAACGAGAAAAATATTTTAAGAGAATGATAGAAAATAGTCGCGAGTTAGTAAAAGCCGGTGTAATGGTATCAGCAGAAACGATGCTTAATAAGCGAACACTGCCACATTTGGAAAAAATCCATCGGCAAATCGTTGATGAAATGCTCTGTCAGCGTCATGAGGTGCATCCGATGTATCCAAGCGACTATGCTAGCAGTCTAGAATCCTTGACACTTACTGAAATAAGGAACGCAATCCATCATCTCCTAGATATCCGTGATGAAAAAGTGTGGATGTTGTTTGGAACGTTGCCATTCTATGCATGCAGTAATATAGATGAGGATCTTGAATTACTAAAAAGGCTTTACAAAACTAAAAATGTAACAATTAGGAATGATCCCGATGGTCGTTCTCGTCTTAACGTAAATATATTTAACGGTGATATTATAGTTACGGATTTTGGTGATACCCCACCGCTTGGAAATATCCAAATGACAGATCTGTTAGCTGCCTATGAAACGTGGCAATCATCAACGACGGCAAAGGAACTAAGCTGTCATTGCCCTGCTGTTTCCTGCTTAGGACCCAATATTTTAGTCAAAAATAGTTACTATCAAGATGTAGATTTTATGGCTGCGCACAATAAAATAAACAAATAGAAAAAGCAGGAATGCCCTTCCTGCTTTTTCTTATTTCCAACTACGCATGATTTTTAATGAGTTTTGGATGGCGTTGCATGGCAGCCAGCAAAATGAATCCACTAAGTATTAACAAAACACTCGTACTAACGAAAACGGCAGAGAAGCCCAGGTAACCTGAAATAAATCCGCCTAACATTGGACCAATAATATTGCCAAGGAATCTTAAGCTTGTATTGTAGCCCAGGACCTCACCTTGCATCGCGATCGGAGCCTCTTGGCGAATATAAGCGATCCGGACGGGAATAATTCCACCAATAGCTATACCGAGTATGAACCGAATGATGACAAGCTGCCAATAATCCGTTATCACTGCTCCAGGAAGATAAATGATTCCTGAGAAAAACAGCAGAATCACAAGAATTTTTATATATCCATATTTATCGGCAAACCTTCCCCAAGTTCTAGACATCAGGAGGTTCCCAAGACCAGCCGCCGAAAAGGCAATTCCCGAGTAAAAAGCAATGTTTGTCGTTCCATGGAGGTCACTTACAAATAAAGATAAGATTGGTTGAATGCTAAAGTGGGCAATTTGAACAAGTGCTGAGATTAGTAAGACTGTTAAAAGGACGGGATTACGAATAATATGCCCAAGCACTTCCCTGCTTGAATAATGGGATTTTGTCCCTTTACTAACCTCGATTTTATATTCTCTTGTGGCAAAGACAAGTATGGCTGAAATGAAAATCGCGATGGAAGTCCACCTAAATGTGAGCGAGTAACCAAGGGAATCAGCTAGCAAACCTCCAAGCAACGGTCCGAGTAATGAACCTGTAATACTGCCTGTTTGAAGTGTACCGAGTACCCGGCCTGCGATTTCTTTCGGTGTCTGTGTAGAGATAAATGCCTGTGACATCGGAATAAAGCCAGTAAAAAATCCCATGGTAAAGCGTAAGAAAAATAATTGCCAAACAGATTCGACATAGCCCGTTAAAAAAATGGATATACCCATTCCGATACCGGAAATGATAAGGACCTTTTTACGTCCAAATCGGTCTCCAATCCTCCCCCAAATGGGTGAAAAGATAAATGCTGAAACAAATGTAACAGCAAACGTTAACCCGGACCAATGTTGCACGTATTTCTCGGAGAAATCACCAAAAGTCTCTATGTACAAAGAAATAAACGGCAGAACCATCGTCATACTTCCTGCGATGAAGAAGTTAGAAAACCACATGATCACTACATTGCGCTTGGCTGACTTTAATTGATTCATGTTAGCGACACTTCTTTCATTTGAATATTTCGGTTTACTAAGTATTATCATACCTAAATTGTTAACCATATTCCAATGAATGCCTCTTTAGTAATCCAAAACGATCCAATTATCACTTGTATCCAAAACTTTAATTATTATAAATATTAAGAAAATACTATTGACAAATTGTTTATAGGAGTTTAAATTAAATTTAATACTTTAATAGAGTAAATGAATAGTACGTTCTCTTATCAAGAGTGGCAGAGGGACTGGCCCTATGACGCCCAGCAACCGTTCCGTTTGGAATTGGTGCTAAATCCTGCAAAACAAAGTGATTTTGTTTTGAAAGATAAGAGAGGAGTAGTCCTTCTTTTTGTGATGAAACCTCTCTTTTCTGGAGAGGTTTTTTGTTTTTTTAAAACCTCTCTATGGAGAAACGGTAGGTAGGAATGCACGTAAAAACAAAAAGAGGGAGTAATAAACATGAAAAGAAATTTTATTAAAAGTACATTGGTTTCAGCTATTGCCGCAACACTTCTACTCACAGGCTGTGCGTCCGGGGGAGAAACTAAACCAACCAACGGGAACACTGCCATTGAAGGGGTACCAGAACGATTTGCCAAAGGCGATCAGCCGAAAATAAAGGTGATACGTAAAATTGGCGGTGACGATCATACTGCTCAATTTTTAGCGGGTGCCAAGCAAGAGGGAGAAGCATTAGGCTTCCAAGTAGATGTGTTTACTGCTAATGGTGACACAGCAAAATTCCATGATGCCATTAACCAGGCTTTAAATCAGGACTATGACGGATTCATTATTTCTCATGGTGACGATGATGCAACAGTTAATGACGTGCAGGAACTTGTGGATGCGAAGAAAAGTGTTGTTGCCTTTGACTCAAATGCAAACCTAACAAATGTCGAAGGAGTAACACTAACCTCCCAGGATGATGAAGCCTTAGCAACACTCGCACTTGAGCAATTAGTAAAGGAAACAAATGGAGAAGCAAATATTGCCTACCTTTGGGTTGACGGATTCCCGCCAATGGTTAGACGTAATAAAGTATATCAGGAAATACTTTCGCAAAACCCTGGAATTAAGGAAGTAGAACGCTTTGGTATTGCGTCTGCAGATACAAGCGTACAAACACAAAATGCAGTAGCTGCCATGCTAAATAAATATCCTAAGGGCAAGCTGGATGCGATTTTTGCTACTTGGGATGCATTTGCCATCGGTGCCGCTCGTGCCCTTAAAGAAGCTGGAAGAGAAGAAGTGAAACTCTATGGAATTGACGTATCGAATGCGGATTTACAGGAAATTCAAAGAGAAGGCAGTGCATGGAAGTACACTGCTGCAGTAGATCCCAAACTAATTGGTGCCGTTAATATGAGATTGCTGGCTAAGAAATTAGCGGGTGAAGAAACACCGCAAACCTATGATTTAGAGGCATCTCTCATTTCCCAAACAGATTTACAAAAATCTAAAGACCCTGTAAACATGGTGAACTTAGCTGAAATTATTGAAGGCTGGGGACAGTCCACAGCTTTTGAAGAAGAGTGGATGAAGAAATTAAAAGAACACTATAAGAAGTAAAAGGGTTAACCAAAGCACACTCTCTTTTTCAAAAGATTAAGAGAGTGTTTTCCATTAAAGGAGGGACAGCATGACTACGTTAGTAATGAAAGACATCTCAATCGAATTTCCAGGGGTAAAGGCGTTGAACCAGGTTGATTTTTCTATGGAAATAGGTAAAATCCATGCATTAATTGGGGCAAACGGTGCTGGAAAATCCACTTTGATGAAGGTTCTTTCAGGTGCTTATGACCATTATTCAGGTGAAATTTCGCTAGATGGAAAATCCCTTAAAATACGTACACCAAAAGATGCAATGAATGCTGGTATTCAAATTGTTTATCAGGAAGTAGATACTGCGCTTGTACCTTATTTAACGATTGGTGAAAATATTATGTTGATGGATACGGTACATAACATGGAAAAAAAGCACTGGATGAAATGGAAGCAGCTTCATGAAAAAGCTTCATCGATACTAGCTAGTATGAATATTAACCTGTCAACGACGAAACTTGTTAGTGAGTTGACCCTTGCTGAGAAACAAATGATTTTAATTGCCCGCGCGGTTTCGAAGGAATGTAAATTTCTGATCCTTGATGAGCCGACGGCACCGCTTAGCCATACGGAAACGAAAGAACTATTTCGGATTGTTGCTGATTTGAAAAAGAAAAAGGTTGGAATTATCTTTATCTCCCATCGACTTCCAGAGATTTTTGAGATTTGTGATGAGATTTCAATCATGAGAAATGGTGAACTGGCAGCCAGACAAATGATTGCAGACACTACACAAAACAACGTGATTGAGCAGATGCTCGGAAAAAAGCTAGGAGAACAGTTTCCCGACAAAACAAAGAATATAGGAAATAATGTCCTTGAGGTTAATGGGCTTACAGATAAAGAAAAAATCAAAGATTTTTCCATGCATGTAAAATCTGGTGAAATTGTCGGTATTGCTGGTCTAGTAGGTGCGGGTAAAACGGAACTTTGTAAAGCCTTATTTGGTGCTGAGGGGAAGTTAGTAAGCGGAGAAGTAGTGCTAAAGGGTAACAAGTTAAAGATAAAGAGCCCTTTTGACGCGGTGAAAGTTGGGATGGCATTTGTGCCCGAGGAAAGACGGAAAGAAGGAATCCTTGTTCAGGAATCTGTTGAATCAAATTTAACGGCAGCAAACTTAGGAGGATTTTCAAGAATGCTAGGTTTCATAGACCGAAAAAAAGAAAAAATTGCAGCCAAGGAATTGATTAAGCGACTTGGGATAAAGACACCTTCAGAGGAAACGAAAGTTCAAAATCTTTCTGGGGGGAACCAGCAAAAGGTTGCTATTGGAAAGTGGCTTGTTGCTGAGGCTGAGGTCTATATATTTGATGAACCAACTAAGGGAGTTGACGTCGGGGCAAAAAGGGATATTTTTAACCTGATCACTGAACTGGCAAAACGCGGTAAAGCAGTCATTTATGCATCATCGGAATTGTCTGAAATTATTGGGATTACGAATCGAGTGTATGTTTTATATGATGGCAGGTCAGTGAAGGAACTTGAAACAGAGTCTACGAACGAAGAAGAACTTTTATTTTATTTAACAGGGGGCAGGTAAGATGGAGGTAAATTTTTCAGCAAAGAATCGAACCCCGGCGAAAAAGGTTTTTGATTTATTTCAGTTTTTTTATAAGTATGGAACGATAATTACTATTTTCGCCCTTATTATTATATTTTCGGTGGCTAATCCTGCCTTTATTTCTAGTAACAATATTATTAACATCCTGCGTTCGATATCGATCGTTACGATTATAGCAATCGGGATTACCATCTCCTTATCCGTGGATGGCTTTGACCTTTCCGTTGGTTCCGTTGCCTCGCTAGCCAATGCGGTTACGATATCAATGTTTGTCTGGTTTTCACAAAATACCCTTGTTGCGATTATTGCAGCAATCGCTGCCTCACTAGTTGTTGGTGCATTAAACTCGTTTATGATTGTTAAGATGAGGATTCCCGATATGCTAATGACTTTAGCGACGATGTTTATTATTCAAGGGATGGCACTTACTTATACAAAAGGGGCTACGGTTTCGCAAAATATGGTCATGCCTGATGGTTCCATGGCTGAGGGAATTATTAGTCCATTTTTCGCGAAAATTGGTGAGGTTCCTTGGATTATTCTCATAATGGTAATAGTCGTGACAATTGTTCATATCTTCCTCACGTATACAAAGCATGGAAGGTATATGTACGTGATAGGCGGGAATAAAGAAGCAGCAAGACTTTCAGGAATTCCAGTAAATAAATATAAAGTTGCTGCCTACTTGTTGTCAGCATTTTTTGCGGCTATTGGCGGGATTGTTCTCGCCTCGCGTGTAATGACCTCTGAAATTAATTCAGGTGCTCCTTACCTAATGGATTCAGTTGCTGCCGCTTTTATCGGTTTTTCGGTTCTTGGAGCTGGAAAGGCGAATGCGTTTGGAACATTTATCGGAGCAGTCCTAATTGGGATTCTTGCCAATGGGCTTGTCATGCTATCTGTCCCGTATTATTCAATGGATATTGTAAAAGGGACTGTGTTGGCGTTCGCATTAGCCATTACCTATTATAAGCAAAAGTGATTATAAGGTATCGTTCCCTTGAGCAGACTATTTCATAGAACAAGGGAACGATTGGTGGGTGTGAATTGTCTGGAATACTGATATCAAAAAAATTCCATAAGACATAAAGTATTTTTGTTTTAAGACGCCAGCCACAAGGTTTAGGCGTTTTTGATTTTTGTTGATAATATCCTTGTTATTCATTAAACTAAGGGAATCATATGAAGAAGGAAAATAGTGGTGAGAAATTAATGGACAAAGAAACAAGGGAAACCTATGAAATAATGGAGGTTTGTCTGCTAGCAGGGAAAATTATGCTACAAAGTGGTGGGGAGACGTACCGTGTTGAAGATACAATGATGCGGATTGCTGCTTCCTTTGGGATTGAAAAGACACACAGCTATGTCACTCCAACGGGAATCATTTTCTCTGCTGAAGGAGACGAACCGACGAAAACAAAGCTGATTCGAATCTCAGCACGTTCAACTGACTTAAAAAAGGTAGCATTAGTTAACAGTATTTCTAGAAAGATTAGCAGCGGTGAAGTTACTCTCCAAGAGGCGTTAAGATCGTTAAAAGAATTAGAAGCTCTGAATGTCACCTTTCCGTTCATGGTTCAGGTTGCTGCCGCCTCGCTTGCAAGTGGCTGTTTTATGATTATGTTCAAGGGCGCATGGAATGATTTTATTCCTGCGATGTTTTCCGGGGGGTTGGGCTATTTTGGCTTTTTATATTTTCATCGTTTTATTCCAGTTAAGTTTTTCTCGGAGTTTTTAGCCTCATTTATCATCGGCTTATTTGCATTAATTTTTGTGAAAATAGGAGTAGGCCACCAGTTAGATAAAATTATTATTGGCTCTGTTATGACCTTAGTACCAGGCTTGCTAGTAACAAATGCAGTCAGAGATTTAATGGCCGGTCACTTAGTATCAGGCTTATCAAAGGGAGCTGAAGCAATGCTTACGGCCTTTGCTATCGGATCAGGGATTGCAGTTGTACTATCATTTTTGTAAAAAGGAGCTAGCAGAATGGACATTTTAGGACAGTTAATCACCAGTTTTATTGCTACTGCTGCCTTTGGCGTTATCTTTAATGCTCCGAAGGAATCATTAATCAAATGTGGGCTTGTCGGGATGGGCGGTTGGCTAATTTATTATATAACCGAGGATTATATGGGAAATGCGATAGTAGCCACACTTTGCGCGACTATTTTTATCGGAGTTGTCAGCCAAGAGTTTGCAAAGTTCTATAAGACACCAATAATTATTTTTAGTGTCGCTGGAATTATTCCACTCGTTCCTGGTGGACTGGCCTATGATGCGATGAGGCAATTTGTTTTGGCCGATTATGATTTAGCAATAGCTTTAAGCGTAAAGGTGACGTTGCTATCTGGGTCGATTGCCTTTGGTCTTGTTTTTTCTGAAGTAATCAATCAGTTAATCAGGAAGTTTACGAATGGAAAAGTGAAAACAAGACAGCAATAGCGATTAATGTAAAAAGGGTTATAAAATTGGACGAAGGCAGAGGATTCAAGATCCTCTGCCTTCTTTTGCTTTCGATCCATTAGGGATCGTAAATAGTAACTTGTGTATGGTTGCATGTCTTATCATCCATCGCAAGGTAAAAATTTATATATAATTAATGGTTATAAAAGACCAATTTGCCGCGGTTACTCTTCCACCTGATGGTTTTATACCTAAACGATGTAAGCCCTACCTCTCTTACATCCTTACGACTCCTAAGCCGATCCAGTGTGAATAAGTTTTACTTTTAAAACATAAGTAGAATGCCAGAAAAATCCTACCATTGCGTTCTCGTTAATTACAAGTTACATAAATCTAAAGCACAATTAATAATAATAAGCTATAATCACCCATTTGTCAACATGATATTGAAAATTTGTAAAAAACTCCAAAATACACCTTACTATTAATAAAGGATTTTTGGAATAGGCAATAGAAATATAAAGGAAAAGAAAGAATCGGGAGGTATTGCAATGGAGGGATTTGTTTATAAAAACTATGATGGTCTTGGACTTTCTGAATTGATGAAAAAGAAAGAAGTTCATCCAAAGGAAGTTCTCATCGAGACGATTAAAACAATTGAAATGCATAACCCAAAACTGAATGCAGTTATAAATAAATTTTATGAGAAAGCGGAAAAAATGGCAGAAAATGTTGATTTAACAGGAACATTTGCGGGTGTCCCTATGCTGGTTAAAGATATCGCACAAGAAATAGAGGGAGAACGGATTACGTTAGGTTCGAAGGCGTATCTAAACTATAAGGCAAAGGCCGATTCAAATTACATAAAAAATGTTAGGAAAACAGGCGCTATTTTTGTGGGACAAACGAACATTCCTGAGTTCGCACTAATGGGGATTACAGAACCGAAAGTTTATGGACCTGCCAGAAATCCTTGGAATACTGAGCTTACACCAGGTGGCTCTAGCGGCGGGTCGGCAGCCGCAGTTGCTAGTGGAATGGTCCCAATTGCCGGGGCGAATGATGGTGGAGGGTCCATTCGTATTCCAGGTGCCTACTGCGGACTATTCGGGATGAAACCAACTAGGGGCAGAACACCAGTTGGTCCATTTTATGGGAGGTATTGGCAAGGTGCATCAGTGGACTTAATACTATCGCGTTCTGTTCGAGATAGTGCAGCAATGCTTGATGCGATCAGTGTCTATGAAAAAGGAGCAGCATTTCATGTCCTCCCATACCAAGGCAGTTATCTGAACCAGGTCCAAGTTCCGCCAGATAAAAAGCTTAACATCGCATTTTCTGTTCAATCACCTCTCGGAACAGATGTTCACCCAGAATGCAAAGAAGCAGTTATTAATACAGCCAGATACCTAGAATCGCTTGGACATAATGTTATCGAAATGGAGGCACCCGTTAATGGGAAAAAATTGTCTCATAGTTACTTAACGATGTACTTTGGTGAAGTGGCAGCAGTGTTAGCATCACTTAAAGAAATTCTAGGCCGTAAAGCAAGAATGAGCGATGTCGAAACGACTACCTGGATATTAGGTTTAGTAGGCAAGGCAACCTCAGCGGAAGAATTCGTCCTTAGCTTAAGAGAATGGGATATTGCTGCTATGGCGATGGAAAACTTTCATGAAACATATGATTTTTACCTTACCCCTACAACCGCTATGCTGGCTGCGAAAATTGGCGAGCTCGAGCCGAGCTCCTCCGAAAAAAGGCTGATGCAGGTTGCGGGCAATCTTAGGATTGGCGGAATACTGAAAAAAATGGGCATTGTTGAAGAAGTAGCAGAAAACAATTTAAAAAGAACTCCTTTTACCCAGCTTGCGAACTTAACAGGACAGCCGGCAATAACGATACCCTTTCACCTAAGTAAAGAAGGACTACCTGTTGGTGTTCAGTTTATGGCAGCAAAAGGAAGAGAGGATTTATTGTATTCATTAGCAGGACAGCTTGAACAATCAAGCTTGTGGGTTCCAGTTCAAACGAATCGATTCTTTAAAGAAGCATAGAGAGGAGAGAAATAGATGATATTTTTCCGGAGACTGATCCTTACGGCATCGCGTTACAGGTATCGGACCGTTCTCCTTTTTACCTTTTTCTTCATTATAGTAAATGCAGAAATAATGAGATTACTAGAGCCAAACACTTTTGATAATTCTTTACACGCCGTCTGGTGGATTCTTACAACTATGACTACCGTAGGGTATGGTGACGTTTATCCTGTCACCCAAGCAGGAAGAACCTGGGCGATGTTCATTGTCTATACGCTAGGAATTGGCCTTTTTGGAGTGGTCATTGGAATTATTATCGATGGTGTCTCACAATACAAGCGAAGAAAAGAGGAAGGAAGAATGACTTATAATGGAGGAAACCATTTTGTTATCATGGGTTGGACCACCAAAAGCAAAAATACGGTTAATGAGCTTTTTCTTGGTGATGACACAACAGAAATCGTATTAATTGATGAATTGGAAAGGACACCAATTGAGCACGAACGGTTTCATTATATTCAAGGGAGCCCTACAGATGTAGACATACTAAAGAAAGCAAAGATTGAAAAGTCCAGGGCAGTCTTACTGTTTGCCGCAGATGGTATTAACAACCCGGATTTAGCAGATGGAAAAACGCTCTTAGTTGCCTCCTCCATTGAACGATATGATGAAGGAACCGAAGGGAATATTTATACTATTGCAGAAATATTAAATGAAAGACATGTCGATAATTTCAAGCATGTTAAAATTGATGAATTTATTTTATCCAATGGTTCTGTCTCCAATTTGATGGCAAAATCCGCCCAGACAAAAGGCGCAAGTCACCTCTTCACTCAATTGTTAAGTCGACAGGACGGGGATAATGGAAGCGATCTTTGGGAGGTAAGCTTAAAGCCAGAATGGAGAACCTACGGTGATGCTTATGAGCATCTGAAGGAAAAAGGCGCACAACTGATTGCTGACCGAAGTGATTTAAATATTTTAAAGAAATGGAATGAACCTATTCCTAGAGATGCGAGACTATTGGTTATTTGTGATAAGCGTACCTATCAAAGTCTGTAGGAAAAAAACGCATCAAATATGATGCGTTTTTCAATAGGTTAAACTTCCAGCTATGACAATCCCAATTGAAATGGATAAAAGCATTAAGAAAATACCGACTGCCTGATTATCTTCCTCAATGCTTTGGTTGACATTAAAATGTGGTGTGAGCCATTCTGCTAGATAAAAGACAATAATTTGTGCGACGATGCCAATTGATCCCCATAAAATCATATCAATGAGCGATATGGAGTTTGCAAGAGAAGAATACAAAACAATCGCCAGACCAAGAAGTCTTCCGCCAAGTACATAACTTGCTGCTTTATTCCCTTTTGCCATTAGAGAAAATTCCTTTACCTTTGTTGTTATTTCCATCAAAAAGAGACCAACCAATAGTAAACCAAGTGAAACGGCTAAATATAACAAGAAATTCGTCATTCACAATCCTCCTCATATAAAAAATTCAACTCGTTGATAGTTAATTGTCTTTTCTTAAACCAACAGGTAAATAGTAGGATTCATTACCTGTGATTTTCCCACCTGCACGAAGTCCAATACTACTTGGTTTTCCAGCTATAAGGAATGAGCCGAAAACATACGACAGCTCCTCTATTCCCTTTTCTGTTTCTAAGGTAGTAGTGGGAAGTGGAACATATTTTTGATAAACGGGAAGCTCTTCTTTGTATGTTTGAAAGGAATTTTGAGATGTAATCTTCGTGTCTTTATCATATATAGTAACCGTGTCACCTTCTCTGCCAAAGGACGGCTTTTTGACAAATGAACTATTCCCCAAAAAAACGTCAGGTTCAAGGTAAGTCGGTAACATGTAATCTTTAATCCATTGTTGTTCTTCCTTTGAAAAGAATGCTCTTTCCTCCGCTAATCCCCATATTAAACATTGGATTGACTTTGGTTGGAGAAGAAAGGCAGAAACAGGATTTACTATAGAAATCTTCCTTTTCTGTACTAGTTGTAAAAGTTCAATTCCGATTCGATCCCCCGATACTGTTTCCTGGTCATTTATTAAGTGTTCAATAGGATAGGTTTGACGGTACAACACATCAATAGGAAATCCATCAGCATCTATCAAGGCGCCATCAGTAATTCTGAGTTCGGACATTGGAAGGATTTGATTTTTCACCTGACATAACCTACTTAAATAATGAGTCGTATTCCAGTCCTCAATATGATCGTTATGTGCAGTAAAAACAACATTAGCAGAATTTATCCCTTCTGTTGCATCAAGCACTGCTCTTGTAATACCGGATGAGAGTAGTCGTTCCTGATTGATGTTTGGGTTAAGGTATCGAAATTCGGAACAAAGCTTTTCATTTATCTGGAAACATTCAACAATAAAAGTAGGTGTATCGCTATTAAATTCAAGCATTTTAACACCATCCTTTGTCAATACAAAATCAAAACGAGAGATGACTGACTCAGGACAAATGGTTTTCATCCTAATAAAAGGCAGACTGGCAGACGGAAAACCAAGCTCAAGGAGATGCGTATCCGGAAGACTACGCAGTAGGTGTGCCGTTTTAAAAAAGACCTTTCCCAATCTTTCAGTCGCCTCTTTTAGTAGTTGATGTGTTTGTTCTGTTATTGAAAAAATATTATATAGACTATATTCGGAACCATATAAATTTGACCAAAATGCTGGGAAATTTGAGTAAAATTGCTTTCGATCCTGCTTGTAAGTTGTCATTCTGTTAGCCTCCAAATCCGCCTTTTGAGCCACTGCCAAATCCACTCTTAAAGCTGGATGAGGATTTATAAGATTTATAAGAAGAAGAATTCATGAGTGCAGACTTGCTTCGATAAAACATACCACCGTAAAAAAAATGACCATAATGACTCGAACGGGTATCATCACATTGCCAAACACCTTCTTCATCATCCCAATCCCAATCAGAGCAGCTGGTATCGTCTGGTTTAGGAGGCAAATCCTGTGAACAGCCGGCTAAGGTTCCGGCGACAAGAGAAGTAAGAACACCAGTAATTAACCATTGGGTTTTCTTCATCTTCTCACGCTCCTTTTTTTGTTATATATTTATTATAAAAGTAAATTTCAGGAAAACAATCTTAAAATAAAAGAAAAAGAAAGAGGGATGAAAATGAAGTTGGAATATCGACTGGATGATGAGTTTAATAAATATCCTGCTCTTTGGAACTATCCCAACATTGCACCCTCCGAGGCAGTAGCTAGAATGACCTGTGAATATTTTGTAAAAGAAAGAGAGACGTTTCAGGTAACAGCAACAGCTATGGATCCGGATGGTACAGCAGTGTTGTATGTAAAAAAAGATAACTACTCCAATGACTCAACAGATACAAAATATTCTCATATTGGCTTCGAAATACGTGAGCTTCAAGGCGTAACATCCATTCTATTGGAAAGTAAGGAAGTATGGGAACATGAAGATATCTTAACAACTCTTCATTCAGATTTTCTCTTTATTCATAAAAATGGAAAGTTTTTAGAGTTCCACTTGGATTCGCGGGAAATAGATGAGGATCGTAAATGCTACGTATTCTATGGAAAATTTACCGGAAAAAGTCTCTAAGAACGGAGTTTTATTTGTGTCAGAAATGTAACTAGAAACTAATGGAATATGCCATTTTTTGTGGTATTGTTAATGATATATAGATTGGTTGGAGGAAGTAAAATGCTGGCAGAAAAACTTCTCTTAAATATGTTAATTACTCTATCGCCGATTCTGCTGTCAAGTGTCCTTATGGATGGCAAAAGAAAGTTTAATTCTCCAATAGTTAGTGGTTTATTACACAGTACGGCAGCATTTGCCTGTATGATATTTTCATATGCAAAATATGATTTTACCTGGGACCTTCGCTATGTTCCGCTCGTAATAGCATTTCTTTATGGTGGACCAGTTGCAGGAGGAATGGTTTTTGCTACCATTTTTGGCGGGCGTATGCTTATTGGAGGAGATACAGTCGTTTATGGGTTAGTAAATACTGTATTTATAGCAATCGTACCCATTCTCCTAATGAAAAAGTTTTGGCACTTTGCCCCGAATAAACGAGTACTGGTAACAACAGGTATTGGTGCTTGGTCCTTACTAGTTTGCTATTTATCCTTTACTGCCCACCAGAGCTTTGTTGGCGACTCATTAACACTTAATTTTAATATTCCGGATATACTTATTGTTGGGATAATTGATACGATAGCCATAACGATCGCTGCCAAATTATATGAGGGGTTACATGAACGATCGAGGATGAAAGAAGAAATCCAACGGGCTGAAAAGCTCAACACTTTAGGGGAGCTTGCTGCATCGATTGCCCATGAAGTCCGTAATCCTTTAACTGTTGTAAAAGGTTTTTTACAGTTGATGCAACAGGATGAGAAGGGCAAAAATTACGAGTATCTTTCACTAGTTTTAAGTGAACTAGGCAGGGCAGAGTCAATAATCAGTGATTACCTAAACTTTGCCAAACCTAAGTTTGAAAAAATAGAAGATTTCTCCTTACCCAATGTATTAACAGAAGTTGTTATGCTCCTTGACCCACTTGCAGTAAAACAAGGAGTTCAGCTTGAAAGTGTTTTAGATTCAACTGACTTCCATCTTATTACTGATCGAAATCAATTGAAACAGGCACTCGTTAATCTTATTAAAAATGCAATTGAAGCGACCCCCGAGAGTGGAAAAGTTACCGTTTGCTACCAACCAAGCGGGACTCTAGCAAATGTTACTATTTTGGACACAGGCAAAGGGATGACACATGAACAACTTTCGCGGATTGGCACCTTATTTTATACAACAAAGGATAAGGGAACAGGACTTGGAACTTCAGTATCATTAAGGATTATTGAAGCGATGAACGGAAAAGTTTCCTACAAAAGTGAACTAGGTATCGGGACAGAGGTATTGATGATTCTCCCTGAAGGAAAAAAAGAATTGATGATGATTTCTTAAAAAAAGCCAACCATTTGCAAAGAATGGTTGGCTTTTTTCGTAATTTGCTCACCAAAATTACGAAATTTGTCGAATATCATCGAATTGCCAAAAATTTTATCATTAATCGTCAGGAAAGATGGTAGAATAGTAGTAGAAAAATACAAAATGCAACTGAATTATTTTAGGGGAGTTACAGGAATGAATGAGGGCATTAACAATCCAAAGTTAATATATGAAGAGAAAAAAGCACTAAATCTATTTTTATGGTTATTTTATATTACCTATATTGCATATGAACTGCTCTTTTATTATATTTATCCTAGTTTTTCGAATGGGGGAATAATTGGAAATTCAGATGGCGTAGGTCCTTTGGCGTATGTTTTTATTTTTGGTTTAATACCCGTAACCATGCATTTTTACAAAAAAGGAAATCCATATATTGTTAAATATCTATTTGTATTTACCTTTATAATTCTAGATACAGTAAATAGCTTAATGATGTATCTTGGAACGGACAAAACATTTGCTGCAGGTCATATAGTCGAAGTTTTAATTGTACTTTTCACACCTATATTTGTTAATAAAAGATATTTCTGGACTGTATCAATAGTCATGATTGTTAAATATGTATTTGTGGGGATTGTTTTATGGGAACCCTTAGTTCTAGCCCCTATGGGGATATATATTATACTTTCTTTATTGGCGTATGCCATATTAAATCGTTTTAGCTCTTATATTAACTCCATAACACTAGCACATAATGAACTTCGCCAAAAAGAGAAGCTTGCTGTTATCGGTCAAATGGCCACAGCTATTGGACATGAAATCAAAAATCCACTTTCTTCATTAAGGGGATTTACTCAATTGCAACAAGAACGGCACCCAAATACTAGTGAATATGCTCCAATCATGATTCAAGAAATTGATAGAATCAACTCGATAGTCAATGACTTGATGTATCTTGGTAAACCAAAAGTTATTACATTTGAAAAAGCAAGTATTGAGGAAATCATTACATACACATTGTCGATTACTAAACAGAAGTCTGAAAGTCAAGGAGTAATGGTTGATACCATAATGGAAGGGCCGCTGCCTCCATTAGATTGCGATGCAAACCAGTTAAAACAAATGTTCATAAATTTGATTAAAAACGCGAAAGAATCGATGCCAAACGGTGGAAAGATAAGGATAAATGTAAAAGTAATTGAAGGGAAAAGGATGCTAATTTCAATACAGGATGAAGGTTGTGGAATAGCAGACGAAGACATTTTAAGTTTGGGTGAACCATTCTATACAACAAAACAGGATGGTACAGGGCTTGGGTTATTGGTTTCAAATCAAATTATCAGTGATCACCATGGAAAAATGACCATTGATAGTAGTCTTGATAAGGGGACGACGGTAAATGTAATCATACCTATAACTCAAAATAATACTAGAGCGAAATAATTCTATATTTATACAAAAAACATCAAATTATCATGTTACAAGGCTACTACCTATGTTATATAATGTAGAAGAGTAGCGAATTTAATATTTTTATAATATTAAATGGTAATTTTTGTTTAAATGCACTGGAGGATAAAATGATTCCGCATGAAGAAAAACAAACGGTTAAATGGTTTCTATTAATTTCATATATTATTTTGATTGGCTATGATATTTTTTATTATTTTATAGCACCTATAAGCATAGTTGATAGGGAAATAGGTTTTCCAAGCATCTATTGGTATTTGAACTATGTGGTACTTTTGCTAATATTTCCAGCGGCGCTTTATTTTAATAAAACTAATAAGCAATATTTGACTAAATATGTATTTGTTTTTAGCTATTTAGTAACCTCACTTTTTGTGGATATCTTAACCTACTATGGTATCGGTGATACTTATTCAAGCGGGAATATCGTAGATGTATTTTTAATCCTATCATTACCGCTTTTCCTTAATACAAGATATTACTGGATTGTGACTCTCGGTGTTACTGTAAAATATGCACTTACTGGTATTATATTACAGATTTTCTTTGTTATCATGCCAATTATATTAATAGCTATTTTATCCACTATGTCCTACTTTCTGTTAGTACGTTTTCAAGGGTATGTACGGGCTATTAGTAAAACCTATGATAACCAGTTAGAAGGGATTGTTAAAGGAGTTATTGCTACACTTGAACTGAAGGATCAATATACTAGAGGTCATAGTGAACGTGTAGCTAGTTATGCCTTACTAATGATAAAAGAAATTGGGAAACTCTCAAAAGAGGAAGAAAAGTCATTTTATTATGCTTGTTTACTACATGATATTGGTAAAGTGAATATTCCTGATCATATTCTAATGAAACCAGCTAAACTTACTAAAGAGGAATTTGATATCATAAAAACTCATCCAACTGTTGGAGCAGAAGCAGTTAAAAATGTTGAAGGAATTAAGGATAGTATTTGTGTGATTCGCTCTCATCATGAACGTTGGGATGGGAAAGGCTATCCTGATCAATTAACGGGTGAAGAGATTCCTTTGCTTGCTAGAGTCACTGCATTTGCAGATGCCTTTGATGCAATGACTTCTTCAAGGTCCTATCGAGATGCAATGCCTGTTGAAGAAGCCTATCGTCGAATTATTGAAGGAAAGGGTACCCAGTTTGATCCAAGGCTAGTGGAAGACTTCATCCTGGTTTATCCGTCATGGGTTAAATTTCATGAAACATATCCATGGTCAAAAAAATGGGAATTACTTAAGGAGGTGGAAAGATGAGAATCCGGAAGCTAAAGAAAGTAAGAACAACTTGCTGGTGGTGCCCTTGGATCGGAATTAAAACATAGGAAAATGGGATGCTAGCGAATGCTATGCATCCTTTTTTTAAATTATATGGTAGTAAGGAACGGTGTTTAGATGACCATAACAATCGATTCATGTCTTTCATTAGTCCCGATTGAGATTCGTAAGGATAAGAAACATTTTATTGTCGAGGATCAGATATCTGGCGAGTTTTATGAAATGTCAGAGGTTTGCATTGATGCAATCAATTTGATACATCAAGGTGACCAATTAGGAGATATTGAGCGTGAGCTTAAAGATAAATATCCTATGGAGGAAGTTAATCTCCTGGATTTTGGTGAACAGCTGCTTGAATTAGATTTAATTGCTGAAATTGACGGGGTACAGGTTGATAAGAAGCAAAAGCAAAAGGAAAGATTGGGTTTTTTAGCGATTCCTCCAACTATTGGGAAAATATTTTTCAATAAGCTTACCTATCCATTGTATTTTGTATTATTTATAATAAATCTTTTCCTTTTCATTACCCATCCCTCTCTATTTCCACATCATGAAGATATATTTGTTTTTGACATCATGGCATTAAATGTGGTTTTATGGATGTCTTTTACGTTTTTGCTGCTGTTAGTACATGAGTTTGGTCATATTTTGGCCATGAGAGCACACAATCTCCCCACAAAACTGGGGGTTGGACACCGTATGTTCTTTGTGGTCATTGAAACGGATATGTCATCCGTTTGGAAACTTGCACCGAAAGAGCGAAATGTTCTTTTTCTAGCAGGTCTTTGTTTTGATATGGTTATCCTCTTCATTGTCCTTGTTTCTCAATTGTTGTTTCCGAGTGGTTCCTGGTTATTTAATGGATTATTAAACTTAGCGGTGTTTGACATTGTTCTGAGAATTATCTATCAATGCTGTATATATATGAAAACAGATTTATATTTTGTTTTTGAAAATGTATCTGGATGCTACAATTTAATGGAAAATGCGAAACAAAATATTAGAAATAAACTTACCTTTCTAAGACTCAATGCTCGGAAAGAAGTTCTGTTTTCAGAGGAAAGAAGGACGGTATTTCTCTATACTATCCTGTACTTCCTTGGGGTTGTCATATCAATTTCATTGTATTTCATTTATTATATTCCAGAAATTATCCATGCAGGGAACAAATTACTCCCTGGGTTTACCCATCCGCCAACAAGCTTACTTTTCTGGGATGCCGTACTGTTTTCACTTCAGGTTGGGATTTTTATTCTATTGCTTTTAAATTCTTGGCGCAAAAAATACCTTCCATCATAACTTGTGTCAAAAGTTTGTCTGAAATTGCATATCTAAGGGTTTTTTCCTCGGAGGATGGGGGAGTTCCCCTATTAATGTAACACTAACGTTTTTCTTACAATTAGAGTAAGAAAAACGTTAGTGTTATTTTTTTGAGGAGGAACAAAAAATGCATTTAAATACTTCTACTACTATAAAAGCTGAAAGCTCGATTGATAACGCATTTGCATCCCATTTTGCTAAATCGATGTTCTTAACGGTTTCTGCTATTGTATTGTTATCTTTTATCGCCACTAGAATGTTTACACATGTTGATTTAAATCTTTATGGATACATGGTCGGAACGATTGTATTCATTGGCGGCTTTTTCTATCGCTTTATAGCTTGGGGGGAAAGACCGCCAACAAAGCTTTTTATTAAAAAAGGCTTAAAACTGCTATTTAGAAAAAGTACAGCTAAAACATCTGTTGATCATTTAGCCATCTACAACTTCATCTGGAATCGTGGATTCTACCGCTGGATTCAGCATATTTTAATCGGTTGGGGTTGTGTTTTAGCCTGCCTAGTCACGTTTCCACTCGTGTTTGGCTGGATGTATTTTACCATGGACGAAAACGGTCTCTATACAATCGTCTTAATGGGAATGAACTTGATGGAAGTTAAAGCAGATGGGATCATCGCTTGGTTCTCATATAATGCACTAAATATTTCAGCAACAATGGTTATTGCCGGAGTATGTATGGCATTATACCGCCGCTTGAAAAACATGCAGGCAAGAGCAGAACAAAAATTCATTTATGACTTCCTGCCGCTTTACTTATTATTGTTTATTTCAATTACAGGTCTTTTATTAACCTTCCAGAATGTTTTCCTGCATGGCTGGATGCAGCCGCAGATGTCATTGATTCATCAATTCTCTGTAATCGTGACACTGATTTACTTGCCCTTTGGAAAGCTAGCCCATATACCTTTCCGTCCGATGAGTGTATTAGCAAAGAATTACCGTGAGCATTACAGTGCACAAGCAATGAAAGAATGTAAGGTTTGTGGAGATGAATTTGTTTCAGTTGAACAATCAAGCGACGTTGTTCAAGTATTAGGTGTAAATGATATCGAATTTAACATGGAAGATGGCTTTAATCTAGCTGAATTATGTCTGCCATGCCGCAGAAAATATAGAATTTCAAGGTTCTCAGGATTCGCGACACATCAAGTGAAGGTCAAGGAGGCAAACCAGAATGCAAAGGGATAAGTTTTTTAAAGAAGTTGAGAATGTAAGACATCCGAATGAAACACTTGTGAAAACACACTGCAGCTATTGTGGAATGCAATGTGGGATGAACTTACGTGTAAATACAAAGACAAATAAGATTATCGGTGTTGAGCCTCGTTATGACTGGCCTGTTACATTAGGAAAAATGTGTCCAAAAGGGGTTACTGCTTATCAGCAAACCAACCATGATGATCGCCTGCTAAAACCTTTAATCCGTGATGATGCATCCTTAAAAGGAACAAAGGACGGCTTCCGTGAAGCAACCTGGGATGAAGCATATGACTTAATCGTGAAAAAATTCCAAGAGCTGCAACATGATTATGGTAAGGATTCACTTAGTGTTTATAGCGGTGTATCTATGACCAATGAAAAATGTTACCTTACTGGAAAATTTGCACGTGTTGGCTTACAAACTCGCTACATCGACTATAACGGCCGTTTCTGCATGGCAAGTGCTGCAGGTGGATTTATGAGATCCTTTGGGGTTGACCGTGGTTCAACACTTCCTTGGACAGATCTTCATGAAACGGACTGTTTGTTTATTGCCGGCAGTAACACGGCTGACTGTCACCCAACATCAATGTTCCGCGTTTGGGCAGTTCAGGAAAGAGGCGGTTATTTAATCGTAGCTGATCCTCGTGAAACCCCTATTGCAAGAAGAGCAGATGTTCATTTGGATTTAAGACCAGGAACAGATCTAGCGCTTGCAAATGGAATTTTAAACTTACTCATTCAAAACGGCTATGCTGATGAAGAATTTGTTAACAATCATACGAACGGTTTTGAAGAAACAAAAGAACTAGTGAAAGAATTCACACCAGAATATACAAGCGAATTAACAGGAGTTGCACCTGAAAAGATAATCAAAGCTGCTGAAATTTACGGAAAAGCACCTAATGCGATTGTTATGTTTGCTCGTGGTATCGAACAACAGGTTAAAGGTGTAGACAATGTTTCAGGGTACACAAACATGGCGTTAGTGACTGGTAAAATTGGTCGGCCAAAAGCAGGTGTTGCAACATTTACGGGACAGGGAAATGGTCAAGGCGGTCGTGAGCATGGTCAAAAAGCTGATGCATTACCTGGCTACAGGAAAATTGCAAATCCTGACCATGTTAAAGCAGTAGCTAAGGTGTGGGGTATCGAACCAGAAGAAATGCCAAAAGAGGGTGTTTCCGCATATGAAATGTTTGGATTAATGGAGCAAAAAACAATTCGTGGCTTGTACTTATTATGCTCAAATCCTGCAGTATCTGCACCAAACTTAAATTATGTAAGGGAACAGTTAAAGAACCTGGATTTCATGGTATGCGCTGATTTCTATCTATCGGAATCTGCTGAATATGCTGATGTAATCTTGCCAACAACTACATGGTCTGAGGACGAAGGGACAGTTACTAACCTTGAAGGACGTTGTATAAAAATTAACAAGGCACAAGAGCCACTTGGAGAATCTAAACCAGATTGGCAAATTCAAGTTGAGCTGTGTGAGCGTTTAGGAAGAGGGAAATACTTCTCTCATTTGAATACGGCTAGTGATGTTGGCGACGAATTCCGTTTAGCTTCAAAAGGTGGCTATGCAGATTACTACGGAATCACTTGGGATAAAATCGAAAAGCAAGATGGCGTATTCTGGCCATGTAAAGATGAAGATGATAAAGGAACACCACATATGTTTTTGGATAAAAAATTCTATCATCCTGATGGAAAAGCAAAAATTTGTGCGTTGCCATACCGTCCGCCGGCTGAAGAGCCAAATGAAGACTTTCCATTACGCTTAACAACAGGACGTGTTGTCTATCATTATTTATCAGGTAACCAAACAAGAAGAATCAATTTCTTACGTGATATGTGCCCAGAGCCATTTGTAGAGGTACATCCAGAAACAGCTGCCCTCTACAATATCGAACATGAAGAATTTGTCCGCTTATATACCCGTAGAGGCGAAGCAGAATATAAAGTGAAAATTACTGAAGCGATTCGAAAAGATACAGTTTTCGTTCCATACCATTGGGGTCATGATAAATCTATTAATCTATTAACAATTCCAGCCCTAGACCCGATGTCACGGATGCCTGAATTTAAAGCATGCGCAGCGCAGATTGAAAAACTAGAACTAAAGAAGGTGCAGTAAATGAAAAAGAGGCTTTATTTAGAACTTGAAAACTGTATTGGGTGTCGCTCTTGCTTGGCGGCTTGTACGCAATGCGGCGGCCATGAGGAGCGTAATCGTAACTATGTTTACGATGTGAACCCGCTCGTCAACCGTCAAACGATGCCTCTGATGTGCCTTCACTGTGTGAATCCAGCCTGTGCGAGAAGCTGTCCGGCTCAGGCTATTCAGATTCACGAAACTGGCGCGGTTTTATCTGCTCTTGTAGAAAAGTGTATAGGTTGCCAGAACTGTACCATTGCCTGTCCGTATGGTATTCCAAAGTTTGATACTGAGCAAAATCTAATGTACAAGTGTGATTTATGTATCGACAGGACGAAAGACGGCATACCGCCAATGTGTGCGAGTGTTTGTCCTTCCAATACAATCCAGTGGTTAACAGAGGAAGAAATTGATGCGAAACAAAGTCAATTTAATTTAGACAATGATAAATGGGTGACAAGTATGCCGTTAGAAGGCGAAACAAATGTAAGAGTGAATCTTCCTGGTATTTTACAGGGCGTCACGAAATTGTTTTAGGAGGGATTAGACATGACGGATAAGAATAATAAAATCCCATTTGAAGAAGATAATTATACCCATAATATAAATCGCAATAATGAAAGAAAGCTAGACCGTCGCGGGTTTATGAAAACATTGGTAGGTGCAGCGGGCGTATTCGCTGTTTCCTCTCTTCCATGGGGAGTATTGGCGGCTAAAGAATTAAATGGCCTTGGGGATAAAAAATATCCGAAACAGAAAATAACCGATGTCAAGTCATTGGCTGTTGGTGATTCAACTGACTTTGCCTTTCCTGGAGAACATGATAGTGCAATTTTAATAAGACTTTCGGAATCGAAGTACGTAGCTTATCAAAACGCCTGTACCCATCTTCGTTGTCCTGTATTTTGGAAAAAGGATGAAGGTGAAATGATTTGCCCCTGTCATCATGGAAAGTTTGACGTGGAGACGGGTACACCAACTGCGGGTCCGCCAAGACGCCCACTCCCTGAAATTTATGTGAAAGTAGAAAACGGTGCTGTATATGCCGTGGGGGTGAAACGTTATGAAGCGTAGTTACGTAAGTGTTGCCCTCCTTCTAGCTGTTTTAATGTTGAATATTATTGTTACCCAATTCATGGTTCACCAATACTTTTATGAAAATTATTCGAAGACAATTATTGCTGCAATCATCAATGTCATATTGTTTCCAGTTGCATTCCTTATCTATAAAAAGGGTGTGAATGTTCATGAATAGTGAGACATATATCGATTTTTGTTTTATGAGAGCACAATCGGATAATTTTGCGATTGAAATTGATGAATTATTAAAAAGTACATTTGGAAAAAAGCGTTTGAAATGGTATCTTGAAGAAAAGAATTTAAATGGGGCCGAGATGGTTATTGCAGAAGTGAAGGGTATGAGTGATTGGACATCTGAAGAGGAATCCATCCGTTTTCTTGAAGAAAATGCAGGGGATAAGTTTTGGGAGTATCTTCAAGGCTATAAAATGTTCATTTATCCTGCCAAGAGAGGATGTAATAGCTGTGGAACCCATTAGCATAGATGAGCTGCAGCGATTCGTCGGAGAATCTGTTGAAGTTATTATTCAGGATGCACAAGTAAAGGATCAAGCACCAATTCTTCAGAAAAAGGTGAAGAAAGTCCAGAACTGCCCTGATGGCACACATATCCGTTTCTATTTTGATAACTTCTATTTTCTTGCAGTTCCATTGGCAAGTAATGTAAGCCAAACGGCAACAGCCTTTTCAGCATCAGATCCAAAAAGCGGTTTAACCTATACGATTAAAAAGGTTCAGGTCAATTAATAACCTGGCTTTTTTTTTACAATAAAAGTACATTGTTGTTTTAGTTCACTCTGTTGATTGAGCGAAGTGCCTTGAGCTTCAATCAACAGACATGAATAAAAATTAAACAGTGGTTAGGAGGTTAATGATGGAGCAACCAACAAATAACCAGCAAATAAGCTCATACATTATACATTCACAGGAAGAAGAGATTAAACGGATTTCCCAAGAGCTCCATGAAGGGGTTGGCCAAAATCTCTATAGCATCTTAACTGGATTACAATTCGTTCAATCAAGTACCAAACAGCAGCATTTAAAGAATTATTTACATGAAATGACAGAGTTACTTGAAAAAAACATTCAGGAGATTAGGCTTCTATCTGTTGAATTGCATCCGCCTACCCTTACAACACTTGGATTACTTCCAGCGATTAAGAGCTATATTAAGCTATATACCTCTACATTTGGAATTCTTGTTGATTTGAACTCAACTGGAGAGGAAAGGCAACTTCCCGAGAGACACCGGATTGCTGTTTTTCGCGTCTGCCAGGAAGCACTAACTAATATTGCCAAGTATGCAGATACATCTGAAGTAAAAATTGATTTTTATTGGGGAGAATATGAACTAAATATGTGTATTTGTGATTTTGGTCAAGGATTTAAAGCAGAAGAGACAGATAATACTCTAGGTATTTCGGCCATGAAGGAACGGATGCATCTAACTGGCGGAACGTGTGATATTTCCTCTACAATAGGAGAAGGAACAACGATTGAAATTTCTCTTCCCTATTGAGGGAAAAAGGAGGGCTGAAATTGATAAGAATTCTCTTGGTGGATGATCATGCTGTTGTAAGAATGGGTCTGACGATGCTACTGAATAATCACCCGGATATGCAAGTGATAGGTGAAGCCTCAGAAGGAAATGAAGGTATAAAAAAGGCGCTAAAGCTAAAACCAAATGTTGTCGTTATGGATTTAAGTATGCCGCACGGAAAGGACGGATTGTCAGCTACTGCCGAGTTAAAAAAGCTCATGCCAGAAGTAAACATTCTAATTCTGACCATGCATGATGATGAAGAGTACTTATTTAGAGCGGTCCAAGCAGGTGCTTCAGGATGCATTTTAAAAAGTGCCCCGCATGATGAATTAATGTCAGCAATTGAATCGGTAGCCCTTGGTGACGCATATCTTCATCCAGCAGCAACTAAACGATTAATGGAAGAATATTTAGCCAGTACGAAGCATGGAAATAATGATACCTTTAATCTGTTATCAGACCGAGAAAAAGAAGTGTTAACACTCGTTGCAAAAGGTTATGCAAACAAAGAGATTGCCGAGCAGTTAGTCATAAGTGTAAAAACGGTTGAAACTCATAAAGGAAACTTAATGGAAAAACTCCAAATGAAAACCCGACCCGAATTGGTTGAATACGCATTAAAAAAGGGGTTATTAGGATATGGAATGTAAGGAGAATCTTCTAGGATGTCTGAAATAAAGGAACTGCAGGCCGTTAGTAACGTATGTAATCAATTAAAAAAAGCAGCCGGCTGTGAGTTTGTTGCCCTTGCCCTGCAAAATGAAGCAGGCCCTGATGTCAGATGGCACTTTGCAGCAGGCAACTTGAATGATAAATACAAACGTATAACTGTCCGCTTTGGAAAAGGCATTGCAGGGAAAATCATTTCTAGCGGCAGCCCGATGGAGATGGTTGATTTTCCTAATGATATTATCGGTAAGATTACTGACCATCCAATCATGCTAGCGGAAAAACTAGTATCCACTTACGCAGTCCCATTGTTTTTTAATGCTGTTCCTAAAGGTGTCTTGCTTATTGGTAATAGAGAAAAGCATATTTTTTCTGAGCGGAGTCATGAGCTTGTAAAGGAAAGTGCTCATTTGTTGGAGCAAATCCTAAAAAGCCATATTTTACGTTTATGAAGGAGGCATGGAATGGATAAGGAATTAAAGCACCCTTCGAACGAGCTAGCCTACCTTAAGTTAGAATTAAACAAGTCGATGCAGGAATTGATGGATACTAAGTTTGCTCTCGATGAATCATCGATTGTTGCAATAACAGATTCTAAAGGGATCATTACATATATAAACGATCAATTTTGCCGAATTTCAAAGTATTCTAAAGAGGAGCTTTTGGGTCAAGATCATCATATTTTAAACTCTGGATACCATTCAAAGGAATTTTTTAGAGAAATGTGGAGAACAATCGGTTCCGGTGAGGTTTGGAAGGGTGAAATTCGAAATAGAGCGAAGGATGGGTCATACTATTGGGTAGACACAACTATTGTTCCATTTTTAGATGATAAGGGTAAACCATATCAATATTTAGCCATTCGTTTTGAAATTACGGAAAGAAAACGTGTAGAACAAGAATTGCAATCCATGATGACGACTATCATAGATGTTCAAGAAGAGGAACGCAAGCGTTTATCACGAAATTTACATGATGGAATTGGACAAAATTTATATAGTCATTTGATTACAATCAACCGTTTAATGACTGAAGTAGACCACCCATTAATCCAACAAATGCAAAAGGAAGCAACAGAACTAATTGAAGAAATTCGAGAAATTTCCTGGGAGCTGCGTCCCTCTGTATTAGATGATCTCGGCCTTGTTCCAGCGATTCGATCCTTCCTTTCACGGTATTCTGAGAACTATAATATTGATGTTTATTTTGACTGTGTGCTGAATCAGCGTCTGGATATTGGTATCGAACTAACCATTTATCGAATTATTCAGGAAGCATTAACAAATGTCCGAAAGTATGCAGAAGTTTCCGAAGCAACTGTGACTGTAAGAAAAATAGACGATATTATTAGGGTAATGATTGAAGACCAGGGGTGCGGATTTGATTTATCTGAACAAACCCATGGAGTTGGTCTGTTTAGTATGGATGAACGGGCACGTTCCGTTGGCGGAGAACTCACCGTTTCTACTTCACCAGGAAAAGGAACGAAAATCATCTTAGAAGTACCGGCTTCTGTTACAGGAAAAGGAATAAATCGTGACACATAAACAAAAGAACCAGACATTAACTATGCCTGGTTCTTTGTTTTATATTTGGCTTTGTTAAAGATCAATGTTGATTTTATAACTCTGTTGATTGGAGCGGAAGGCGCGAGACTCCTGCGGGAGTATGGGGCTGGGGAGAACCCACAGGCGCTTAAGCGCCGAGGAGGCTCCCCGGCACGCCCGCGGAAAGCGAAGCGCATGGAGCGGAAATCAACAGTCAAGTTTAACAGAGTTTAAATTTTAAACGAACTCTTTAATGAAACAACTCGGTTGAAAACAAGCTTATCGATTGTAGTTAGTTTAGGGTCTACACTAAAATATCCATGTCTAAAGAATTGGAATTTATCTTGTGGTCTGCTTTCCTTCATGTTTGGCTCCACATAGCCTTGTAAAACTTCTAGAGAATGAGGATTCACATGGTCTAGAAAGGTTTTCTCCTCCACGTCCTGTTCTTCTTCTGTTTTATCCAAAATAAGTGGTTCAAATAAACGGAATTCAGCAGGTACGGCATGGGCCGCTTCAACCCAATGAATGGTTCCTTTTACTTTACGGCCCGTAAAACCGGTACCACTTTTTGTTATAGGGTCATAGGTACAGCGTAGTTCTACTACTTCTCCATTTGCATCTTTAACTACTTCTTCACATTTAATGAAATAGGCATTTTTTAAACGAACTTCATTGCCGGGGAAGAGACGGAAATATTTCTTTGGTGGATCTTCCATAAAATCGTCTTTTTCAATATAGATCACACGAGAAAATGGGATTTTCCTCATACCCATTTCCGGATTTTCTGGATTGATTTCAGCGTCAAGTAATTCGATTTGACCCTCAGGATAATTAGTGATTACCACTTTTAGAGGATTAATAACACCCATCGTCCGCGGTGCTTTTAATTTTAAATCTTCACGGACATAATGCTCGAGCATTTGTGAATCAACGGCACCAGATCCTTTTGAAACACCCGTTTCCTTGACGAAATTGCGAATGGATTCCGGGGTATAACCTTTTCTTCTCATACCAGAAAGGGTCGGCATCCTAGGATCATCCCAGCCATCAACAAATCCTTCATCAACCAATTGTTTTAGTTTTCGTTTACTCATGACTGTGTTGGTTACATTTAGCCGACCAAATTCAATTTGCTGAGGCTGACTCGCCATTTCGCACTTTTCAACCACCCAATTATAAAGAGGACGCTGATCCTCGAATTCCACTGTGCAGATGGAATGGGTCACATCTTCAATTGCATCTTCAAGTGGGTGGGCAAAAGCGTACATTGGGTAGATACACCATTTATCCCCTGTATTATGATGTGTAGAATGGGATATACGATAAATAACTGGGTCACGCAAATTAATATTCGGTGATGACATATCAATTTTTGCACGAAGCACCTTTTCACCATTTCCAAATTCGCCCTCACGCATTCTTTTAAATAAGTTAAGATTTTCCTCGATCGAACGCTCGCGATAGAGACTATCTTTACCAGGAGAGGTAAGAGTACCCCTATATTCACGTATCTCATCAGCGGATAGGTCATCCACGTAGGCAAGTCCTTTTTCAATTAATAATACCGCACGGCTATACATTTCCTCGAAATAGTCGGATGCAAAGTATAAATTATCCCATTCAAAGCCAAGCCATTTTACATCTTCTTTAATGGAGTTTACATACTCGACATCTTCCTTTAATGGATTGGTATCATCAAATCGTAAATTTGTTGTTCCGTTAAATTCGTCTGCTAAGCCAAAGTTGATTATAATTGATTTAGCATGTCCAATATGTAAATACCCATTTGGTTCAGGTGGGAAACGAGTAATAATTTTATTGTGCTTTCCTGATTCTAAATCTTTGATCATTCTATCTTTTATAAAATTAGACGTATGATTGTCCATACTTTCAACCTCTTTCATCTTATCTACTATTTAATAAATAACATAAATACTGATATTTTTCCATTCTTCCCAACAATTCATATGAAAAATAGCTCTAAAGCTTATTTTACCAAAAAATCGATAAAAAGGTGAAAATGGTTTTAGTGGTAAATAAAGCATAAAAAAGATAAACTACAATTTTGAAGATAAATAATAGGAAGGGGAAGTTAGATGATAAATTTCGGCACAGTTGGAACAGGGTGGATTACAACCTCCTTTATCGAAGCAGCAAAGCTCAGTGAACAATTTAATCTAGTCGCAGTTTATTCTAGAACAAAGGATAAAGCTCAAAAGTTAGCTCATACATATAACGCACCTGCCTACTTTTCTAATCTTGAGGAAATGGCAAAAAGTGATGAAATCGAGGCAGTCTACATTGCTTCTCCAAATTCTCTGCATTTTGAGCAGGCCATAACCTTTTTGAAAAATAAAAAGCATGTCATTTGCGAAAAGCCGATATTTTCAAATACTGCAGAACTTGAAGAAGCCTACCGGACTGCAGAGGAAAATGGGGTCTATCTATTTGAAGCAATTCGAAATATCCATACTCCGAACTTTGAAATATTAAAGGAAAAGATACATATGGCAGGTAAGATTAGGAGTACGATTTTACCATATATTAAATATTCCTCTCGATATGATTTGCTTTTACAAGGTGAGGAACCCAATATCTTTTCAGCAACCTATTCTGGAGGTGCACTGGTTGATTTAGGCGTGTATCCTCTATTTTTAGCCGTTGGACTTTTCGGTGAACCAGTAAAAACAAACTATTTTCCTGTCATCTTAAGCAGCGGTGTTGATGGAAGCGGAACGCTTGTATTGGAGTATGAGGACTTCATCTGTACCATTCTTTGTTCAAAGATATCCGATTCGGTTGCTCCGTGTGAAATCCAGGGAGAGAAGGGAACTTTTATCCTAGAGGATGCAGCACCGATCTCAGAAATCAGGTTTATTGACAGCCACACAAAAGAGAGCCAAATAATAAGTGTCGTTCAAGAAGAGAAAAACATGGTGTACGAATGTAAAAATATCGCAAGGATTATCGAAACTAGCAATACTAAGGAATACCATGAATTAAAAGATTTGAGTAAAATAGTTCTTCGGATTACTGAAGAGGCAAGGAAACAAAATAATATCGTATTTGCTTCAGAGAAATAATGAAAGGAACCAAGGGTTATATTCTTGGTTCCTTTCATTTTTAGGATGCCTTCCCTATATTCAAGTCCTTCTCAGTTGCGGAGGATCTGGTTCCTTTTGCTATTAGGAGACCTGCGACCGCTCCAACGATGGCAGGGACGACCCAGCCAAGGCCGACAGAGGCGAAGGGAAGGTTGCTCATGACTGAATCTAAGAAACCAACCTGTAGACCAAACATTTTCAGTCCATCATACAAGCTAACAATTCCAGTTAGAAGCATAGCTCCCGCGTATACTTGCTGAGAGTCAGCAAAGAAGCGGTGGAAGAAGGAAAGGGATACAAGTACGATAGTTAATGGATATGCCATGACCAGGAATGGTACAGAAACGAAAATGATTTGATTTAAGCCAAGATTCGCAATTAAAAAGCTTACAATCGTTACAGCAGCAATAACCTGCAGGTAACTAAATTTAGGTGCCATCTTAGAGAAAAACTGCCCACAAGCGACGGTTAGCCCTACGCAAGTTGTAAAGCAGGCAAGCGTAAAGATAAGACCGAGCAACACCGTTCCGCCATTGCCTAACAGGATCGTTGCAGCGGAGGATAAGACTGCAGTTCCATTATCAAAGGTGCCGTAAGAGGCCATCTTTGCGCCTAACAGTCCAATCACAATATAGACAACAGAAAGGGCCGTTCCTGCAATTAGCCCAGCCTTAACGGTATAACTGGTTAATTGCTTTTTGCCTGTAATACCTTTTTGCTTAAGTGCCGTCAGAATGACAATTCCGAATGCTAAGGCAGCCAAAGCATCCATTGTTGAATAGCCGTCGATAAACCCTTTAAATAATGAGGCAGTCTGATAGGTATCAGTTGGTGCCTGCAGAGGCTGGTCTAATTTTAGAAAACTTGTGATACAAAGAACCATAATTGATAGGAGAAGGATAGGAGTAATCAAACGTCCCATATAATCTACAACCTTCGATTGGTTTAAGCTCAATAGGAAAACAAGTAAAAAGAAAATGGCTGTAAATCCTAGTAAGAGTAATGGCTGGCTTAAGGATACATTTCCTAAAAAAGGCTTGAAGCCCATTTCAAAAGCCACATTTGCATTACGCGGAACACCAAAAAATGGTCCGATAGATAGATAAACAACTACGGTAAATATGGCTCCGAACCAAGGATGGACTCTGCTACCTAGAGTGTTTACACCATCCTTAACGAGTGCGATAGCGATAAGGACGAGGAGCGGTAATCCAACTGCAGTGATAATAAAGCCAATAATTGCTGGCCAAAAGGAAGTTCCAGAACCTAATCCTAAGAATGGAGGAAAAATTAAATTCCCTGCCCCAAAAAACATTGAAAATAGCATTAATCCAACAAATAAAGTATCCTTCTTTTTCATTTCACTCTCTCCCACATTCTTTTTTTACATAACAAAAAGCCCGTCCCATGGATAGGGACGAGCTAGCTCGCGTTACCACCCTACTTCTGCAAACTAAAAAACATTTGCAGCTCTCGATCAACGTACAATCATACGTGTCCCATGGTAACGGCAGGCAGTTCCGGCAGGGCTTACTCTTATTTCAGCCAAGCATCTCGGAGATGATTTTCACTCGTGTCTTGACACCGGCTTTCACCACCCGCCGGTTCTCTGGGGTACAAGGTTTACAAGTTACTCTTCTCGTCATCGATTTTAAATTTGAACTATTTTAAAACTTCAATAAATCTATTATTGCAATTATAATATTTTAAAATAGTTTTGCAACCCCTATTTTTAAATAAATATAAGGAAAACGATTACAACATGGATAGGATAATAATATAAAAAATTTGTCTGTTTTAAGATGAGTATGTGAACTCTTTATGAAAACAATATAATCAATGATATATATCACTTACCCTGTTTTCTCTTGTTACTTATATTTAAGGTAATGAAAGAATGGGGGAATTAAAATGAAATCCAAGAACTGGTATGTTAAACAGTTTAAGAAAAAGCCGGTTCAAATAACAAGATATGTCGTTCAAGCGGTATTTCTGTTCTTTATGTTATATATTGGCTTGCGCTTTTACCAATTTTACATGCATTTTGAAACCTTAGGACAAACTCCATTTGTTGACCGGCCACCAGCCGTCGAAGGGTTTCTGCCTATTAGTGCCTTAATGGGCTTAAAGGTTTGGCTTGATATTGGAGAGTTTGATCTGATTCATCCTGCTGGACTCGTCTTAATTAGCTTTTTTGTTTTTGGTGCAATTATTTACCGAAGGTCGTTTTGCAGCTGGTTCTGTCCTGTTGGAACAGTGAGTGAGTTGTTAGCAAAATTAGGCCGGAAGCTATTTAAAAGGAACTTTGAAATTCCGAAATGGCTTGGTTGGCTGTTACTCCCAATAAAGTATTTATTATTGCTGTTTTTTGTTGGGATGGTCATCATCATGCCGACTTACAGTGCCATCCAATTTCTTAATGAACCGTATAATAAAATCTCTGATGTTAAAATGCTGCTATTTTTCTTAAATATTGGAGGAGTTGGCTTAGTAGTTGTTAGTTTGCTAGTTATTCTTTCTATATTTTATAGAAACATCTGGTGCAGATTTTTGTGCCCGTATGGAGCGCTCATTGGGCTTGGTTCAATATTTAGAATCTCGAAAGTACGCAGAAATGAAGAGACCTGTACAAATTGTGAAATGTGTACAAAGGTATGCCCATCGAGAGTAACTGTTCATAAGGTGGAAGCAGTGAATAGCCTTAATTGTACAGGATGTATGGCATGTGTCGAAGCATGTCCAGTAAAAGATACATTAAATATGACAGTAGTAAATAAAAAGGTTAGCAAGTGGTTTATACCTGTAACTTTCCTTGTTTTATTTTTCCTTGTAGTTGGATTTGCAAAAATCACCGGTCACTGGGAAACCATCATTACGTATGAAGAATGGCAACAATTGATTCCTTTGGCAAAAAATATTAAGTAAATAAATACTAGAAGTGCAGCCTGTTGTAAAATGGGCTGTTTTTCTATTGTTTTGATAAAGTACCTGTTGATTGGAGCTCCAGGCACGCAGCGACCCGCGGGCAGTCCGGGAGCCTCCTCGTCGCTTCGCCCTTGCGGGGTCTCCCGTGACTTACTCTTCCCGCAGGACATTGAATATGCTTCCTTGAATTTGCACCGCACGAAGGAAATGCGGTAGCATTTTCGAGGAGTTCTTCGTGCCTTCCACTCCAATCAACAGAGTTTTTGCAAAGCCTTATTGCTATAAGGTGATAACCAGTTGCCCCCATTTCACATATATATAATCTAAAAAAAGTTAAATGGGGTAGTTTGGATGTCTAGTAGAAATCAAGAGTTGGAGAATTGGGTTGTATTTCTGCTCTCTTTATCCAGGTCGGTTTACCTCTTTCCAGCTGCAGTTAAAAAAATTGGCGGTAAATGGTGGGGATATATCGATAAAAGCGGGAAATTTGTTCTCCCTCCGACCTATGAAGAAGCACAGAGTTTTCAGGAAAATGGATTAGCAATTGTCAGATTGGATGACGCAACAGGCATTATCAACACTGATGGGTATTTTATCGTAAAACCTAAATACGATACGATTCAGCCTTTCTCTGAAGGGCGAGCAGTCGTAATTGATAAGCAAGGCTTTAAGGTTATCGATGAGAGTGGGAAGGAAATTACCGAAAAGGCCTATTCCATTGCCAGTGACTTTAAAGAGGGCAGAGCAGTCATTGCAAATACAGATATAGATGGTAACACTAATTATGGATTCCTCAATAGATGGGGAAAAGAAGTGATTCCATTGGAATATGATCACGTAGAGAATTTCGAGGCAGGAAAGTCAATTGTAAAGATGAAAGATAACAAATATGCCTTGATTAATTTAACTGGAAAGGTGCTAATGGAATTTCCCTATTCGTTCGTTGGATCCTATGGAGAAGGCTTGCTTGCTTTTCGAAAAGACAAGGACGGTAAATTAGGTTATGTGGACGAACAAGGTAAAATTATCATTGAACCCCAGTTTTCAGATGGGCAGCCATTTATTGAAGGTAGAACAATTGTGAGTACTTCTGATAATCTGGAAGCGAATTATGGCTTACTTGACAGACAGGGAAAATATATCCTCAAACCAATATACTCTTCACTATTAAACCTTAATGAAAATCGGTTCGCAGTCGGGAAAGCTTTAGATCCAAAGAGGACATACTTAGGCACGAAGTATGCAATTGCCGATTCCAACGGGCATTTTCTCACGGGTTTTCTTTTTAATGGTGTTACTTTGTATCATAATGGAATGGCATCAGCCTATGACGACAACTTTACTTATTTCATTGATAAAAGAGGTAAGAGAATAGAGCATCTTCCTAAAATAGCTGGCAATGGAATACTGGCCTTTGAAAAAAACATGATCAAAGGTGAGATTGACTTTCGGGTAATGTACTTTGATAAAAGAGGTCAACTGGTATGGAAACAAAATTCTGTAATTCCGTTAAGGGACCAATATGCTGTAATCGAACACAAATATAGGCCAAATAAAGATTATTTGGTTTATTATCCTCAGGTGAACGGAATAGGAAATCAAACGAAGATAAACGATATGTTGAAGGAACTTTCTGGTGTAAAAGATATCCCTTCGCATACACAACTTGAGTCGAACTATATGGGTGATTTTGAAGTGACCTTTTTCCAAAAAGATCTCCTTGTGATTCAAATAGAAGGGTATGACTTTCCATTTGGTGCAGCCCATGGTATGCCTATAAAAAAATATGTTCATATTGACGTTAACACGGGTGTTATTTATCAAATGAAAGACTTGTTTATTCGGAAAAGTCCATACGTTAAGGTAATTAGTGACATCATTGGTGAACAAATAAAGGATAATGAAAAATACTCCTACCTTTTTCCAGATGCCTACAAAGGTATTCAACCAGACCAACCGTTTTTTATCAGTAATGAAGGACTTAATATCTACTTTACTCCTTATGATATTGCTCCATATGCAGCAGGATTCCCGACCTTTACCATTCCAATTAATAAGTTGAGTGGTATCATTAATAAAGAAGGTGGATTTTGGAAATCTTTTCATTAATTGTCTTCAGTTAGGGTTAGGGATATTTAAATGTAGGATTGTATTTGAACTAAGGAGTGGGAAGAGATGCAGATATTTGACATTTCAAGAAGGCTTCAAAATGGAATGCCAGTTTGGCCTGGGGATACAGCATTCCATTTTGAAGTGTCCTCTTTTAACGAGGGCAGCGGGACGGTAAACGTTGGGAGCCTTCAATTGAGTACACATACAGGAACACATGTCGATGCACCGTTTCATTTTGATGATGAAGGCAAGCGAATTATCGAGTTAGACCTTGACTTATACATAGGCCCTGTCCGGGTAGTTGATATGATTGGCAAGGATCGTATTGCCGCAAAGGATTTACTTGATATTAACCTTGATGGAATTGAAAGGGTATTATTTCGAACACTTTCGTGGCAGGACTCTACCAATTTTCCTGACATGATACCGCATATAGATGCAGATCTTGCACCTTTTTTAGCAGCAAAAGGGATACGGCTGATTGGAGTGGATGTACCATCTGTTGATCCAATAGAGAGTGAAACCCTTGAAGCTCACCATAGCTTGCACGAAAATGGAATTCATATTTTGGAATCCGTGCTTCTAGATAATATCGAATCAGGAGATTATGAATTAATCGCCCTGCCGCTGCCACTTGTCGAAGGTGATGGCAGTCCTGTAAGAGCGATATTACGTTTACCGTAAGCATGAAAAAGCAGAGTGAATAAATTTTCACTCTGCTTTTTCTAATTAAGCACTTACCATAAACGCCAAATATCCAGTCAGGATAAATAGCAAACTCATCAGTAAAGCGATAATTTTTGGTGCCTTTTTGATATCGAAAAACATCTATGCATGCTTCCTTTTAAAAATAAACCAATAGCAAGAAAATCCGAGAATAATAATTAAACCAATGAGCCCTGGAACAATATATGCTTTGATGGAGGCCTTTTGGATCTCATCCTTTTTTAAAAGTGGTTCGTTTTCACTGATTACCTCTTTTGCAGGCACTAGGGTCTCTGTTTCAGTTGCTTGGTCACTGGGCTCAACAGTTTCAGAGGTTTCTGTTGCATTAGTGCTCTCAGGAAGCTGTACGGTAAATGGAACATCGCCTTCAAGCTGATGGCCATCTGTTCCGATTATTTTCCATTGAATAGTATAATCACCATTTGGAAGCTCCTCTTCCAACGTTCCCAGCAGCTGGTTTTCTTTAAGGGCCAGCTCAGAAAGCGGAAGGGCTTTTCCATTGCTATCAATTAGGATAAAAGAACTTGTCTGCTCTAAAACCGTTTCAAAAGATAGGGTGATATTCTTTAAGGGTTCATTTAAGACTTCGCCATTTTTAGGGGTTGAGTCTGCCAAATGGGAGTGAGCAAAGACCTGTGATCCTAATAGAAAAAATAACAGCGTAGAAATTAGAGTGATTTTATTTAACATCATTTTCAACTCCATTATATTGTTTATTAGCTGTTATCCATTTTATCACCCTTAATCCTTTTTTATATCCCAATAACAATAATGTTCACAATACGTTCAAAAGTTGCGAGTCGAAAACCTTGATACTAAATAAGAAAATATTAAATCCTTGATATAAATCAATTGTTTTTCTGGAAAATAGCTGTAAACTCAAGAAAATGCAACCTGGAAAGGAATATCAATCATAAAGGAGAGAGTAAATTATGCATAACTTTCAAATAGAGGGAAAAAGAGCCGTCATAGATATTCGCGAGCGAGTCCTAAAAGGTGAACATCCACGACGGGAAATTTTAAATTTTGTCAAATCTGCACCAGTTGGTACGGTCATTGAGGTTCATTTACCACATCGGGGCGAACCATTGGTAGCCAATTTTCAAGCATTAGGAATGAATGCGATTGTTAACGAAATTGAACCTGGCCATTTCCGATTGATGGCTATAAAATTAGACGAAATTTAAGTGATACCAGATATCTCTTTTAATTGGTCCAACTCTAGAATCTGTATTTGTCGCTGACCATCCATCCTAATGAGTTGTTGCGAAATAAACGACAAGAGCTTCCTGCTCACCGATTCTGGGGTTGTCCCAATATAACTAGCTAAATCCTTTTTTGTAAAAGGTAAGGTGAATTTTCCATTTTGTGCTTTCATCTTTTCATGAAAAAGAATAAGAGCCCTTGCCAACCGCTGTTCCACCTCCATTAAGCCTAAAAAACTAACGGATTCATCAGCTTCGTATAAACGGTCATTCATAGCAAGTAAAAAACGAAAGGACATTTCTGCGTTGCTTTCCATTGTCTTTAGAAAATCCTTTTTTTCAATAGAACATATGACGGTTTTTCCGATTGTTTCAGCATTTACATTTTGTCTTTCATCTCTCAATAATGAAATTAAACCAAAAAAATCTCCTGGAAACAGCAAACGAACAATTTGTTCCTTTCCTTCTGCTGACGTTTTGGTTAATTTTATAAGCCCCTCATTGACAACAAATAATGTTTCAGACTGTTCCCCTTCTCTGAATATAAAAGTTCTCTTTGGATAACTTCTGCTGTGAGTTACGTTCCGTATTTGTTGGATATCACCCTCATGTAGCCCTTTAAATACGGGAACAGTGGTAATGCAGGAGGATTCATAAGTGCAATGTTCACAACAATCCATAATCTGACCCACTCCCTAACATACTGATTTACTATATTTTAACTGCTAAATAAAGAATTGGCAGTGATGTGCATCAATTCAAAGTCAAATTCTTGATGTATGTCAATGTTAATGAGAACGATTCCCAATATAATAAAAGAAGGTTCTTTTCGTAATGATTGTTGTAAAAACCCAAAAGCCGGTTTTTACGTTTAAAAGCTATTTGGTTCATCGAAAAGAGTGTTAAAGAAAAACAAGAGGTGATTTTTTCGTGAGTGCGACTTGTTTGATAGTATATGCGAGTATGACTGGGAATACAGAGGAAATTGCTAATTTAGTTGGTGAGGGAATAGAGCAAAGTCAAGTAACAGTTGAAATAAAAGATATATTAGAGGTAGATGTCACAGATCTCCTAGATTATGATGGCATCCTATTAGGTGCCTATACATGGGGAGACGGAGAACTTCCAGATGAATTTCTTGATTTTTACGACGAAATGGAAAGCTTAAATTTAGAATCTAAAGTAGCTGCTGCGATTGGATCTTGCGATTCTTCCTACGAACATCGGGGCGGTGCTGTTGATATATTATCAGAAAAATTATTAGAATTAGGTGCAGATGTCGTTCTTAATGGTCTGAAAATTGATTATGCTCCAAAGGGTCCTGAATGTATCCAGTACGGCCAATCCTTTGCGGGAAAATTAGTGAAAGTGGGGGAGTTAGTATGAGTATGATTGAAATGGCATTAAACGATGTGGCCTGTTCCAGTTGTCTAGGAAAAATAAAAAAAGGTATCAAACGTCATCGTGGGATAGAAAAAGTAAGTATTTTATCCGGAAGCGGAAAAATTTCAATCAATTATAATGAAGACATCATTCAATTAGAAGAAATAAACCGAACCGTTTATAAATTAACAACCCGTACATTTGACTAATAAAATTTCCTCCCAGTCAAATAATAATAAAAACTGGGGGGATTATTTTTGGAACAAAATCAGGATAGTAAGTTTGAAGGTTCATTTCTACCAATGACATCCATTGGTAGCGGGGGTGGAATTGAAGTAACGCCAGATATATTCAGTTATACCAATCAAATTGTAAACCTCATCTTAGTAGGTAATTCAAATGAATTTGTTTTGATTGATACAGGAATGCCAAAAGCTGCTGGGGAGATAAAAGAGATGATTGCTGAACGAATGGGTGAGAATGCTCGTCCGAACGCGATTGTGTTAACACATGGTCATTTTGATCACGTTGGTTCCCTAGTTGAGCTGTTAGAAGATTGGCGTGTACCGGTTTATGCACATGAGTTGGAACTTCCCTATTTAAAGGGGGAAAAGGACTATCCACCAGGTGATCCTGAAGTGGATTCAGGTCTTGTTGCGAAAATGTCTACCATGTTCCCTAATCATGGAATTAATATCGGAGATCAAGTAAAGATGTTACCAAAAGACGGCACTATGCCATTTATGCCTGGCTGGAAGTGGCTTCATACACCGGGGCATACACCAGGACATGTGTCATTCTTTCGCGAACAGGATCGCACACTCCTTGCTGGTGATGCCTTTGTTACAGTAAAGCAAGAATCACTATATAAAGTATTGACGCAAACAGTGGAAATTAGCGGCCCGCCGAGATATTTTACAACGGATTGGGAACAAGCGTATGAATCTGTTAGAAAGCTGGAGGCACTAAAGCCTGAAATTGCAGTGACCGGCCATGGGCTTCCTATGAGTGGTAAAGAACTGTCCGAGAATCTTGCATTTTTAGCAAAAAATTTCACAGAAGTCGCCAAGCCGAAAAGTAGTCGATATGTAAATTAAATTACTAAGCCATTCCTGATTTTAGGAGTGGTTTTTTCTGGTTTTCCTGCCTATATTTTGATGGACACAGAATATTGAATAGGTTAGTATCAAAGGCGTGATGGATATAATATATACAAATGAGATAGAAAAAAGGAGTTCACTATGTTAAATACACTAAAGCCCTTTTTACAAGATGCATGGGTTAAATCAGGGTTTCAAAATACTACCTTAATTCAAGAGGCTGCAATCCCTGTAATCCTCGAAGGAAAAGATTTAATAGCCGAATCACCAACAGGTACAGGCAAAACACTTGCTTATTTATTGCCCCTTTTAAATAAAATAGATCCAACATCCCAATCGCTGCAGGCTGTGGTGCTCGCTTCTTCGCAGGAGCTTGTTATGCAGGTATATCAAGAGTTTCAGAAGTGGTCTGAAGGCAGTGGAATTAGAGGTACGTCAATTATTGGCGGCGCAAACGTAAAGCGACAGCTAGAAAAATTAAAAAAACGGCCACACATGATTTTCGCTACTCCTGGCCGTTTAATGGAATTAATAAAGCAAAAGAAAGTGAAAATGCATGAAGTAAAAATGGTTGTTTTGGATGAGGGAGACCAACTGCTGATTCCCGAACATCTTACTACCGTTAAAGATATTGTTAAATCAACTTTGGGCGACCGCCAAGTTTCTTTATTTTCAGCAACCATGAAGGCTGGAACGGAAAACCTGGCTAAGGAAATTACAAACGAGCCTGAAGTTCTAAGAATTGAAAGAGATGAAGCGGCTTCTTCCGGAGAAGTAGAACATATCTATTTCGTTTGTGAGCCTCGCGATAAGATAAAGCTTCTTGAAAAAATTGTACGCTTAGAACACATTAAAGCACTAGCATTTATCAATGATATCGGCGAAATCCAAATTTTTAATGAAAAGTTTCAATTTAAAGAGTTATCAACAGGAATACTACATAGTGATATGAAGAAGCTCGAAAGACAATCGGAACTTAAGGCATTCCGCGATGGAAAACTAAAGATGCTAATTGCTACTGACGTGGCAGCAAGAGGACTTGATATACAAGGTGTTACCCATGTGGTCCAGATTGACCTGCCAAAGGATATTGATCAATATGTGCACAGGGCTGGACGAACAGGAAGAATGGGCGCGAATGGTATCGTGATCTCGATTGTTACTGAAAGGGAAGAAAGAGAATTGAAAGGTTATTGCCGCCAGTTAAATGTCCCGCTTGCAAAGAGAATTTTTTATAAAGGGCAAATTGCTGAAATGGAGCAAAAACCTCGACGCTGATAAGAGGCAGTGGGTGTATCCCGCTGTTTTTTTGTATACTAGTTGATGTATTTACATAAAATCTCAATTTTTGATAAATAAATTAACGCTATCCTTGAGGTAAATAGCTTTGAACAATTAACAATGTCCCGTAAAGCACCAGTTCTAGCATAGAATAAGTTGATGTGTTTTCACTCATACTATTTATGTATTTCTCTAAAAAGGAGATGATAGTGTGGGAAGAACGAAACTAGGCAATGCCAATGCCCAGCGTAATAATAATCGTAAAAAAGGGATGAAAACAAGCGCTGAACTTGTTGAATTTACAACTGGTGAAGATTTAAAACGTAACCGGCCTAACGATAAATAAACGAAAACGCCTCCTTTTTTAAAAGGGGGCGTTCTTGTTATTTAGGAATTTATATTTCAGCAAGATCAACCTTCGGATAGGTTTGTCAGTGCCTTTTTGGCTGGACCTTCGATGACATCCCCGCCATAGGAGAAACGGGAACCATGACACGGACAGTCCCATGATTTTTCGGCATGATTCCATTCACATTCACAGCCTAGATGGGTACAGGTAGTGTCAACAATGTACATCTTACCGTTTTTATCTTTATAAGCACCCGCCCGTTTTCCGTTATACAATACAACCGCCCCTTCTCCATCCTTTAACTCCTCCAGATCCTTTGCAGGAATCTCCAATTTCCCTTTAATTAAGTGTTTTGCTACGTCCGCGTTAAAGGTAACAACGTTTGCCAAATCAGGGTCTTCATGAAAACGAGAAGGTGAATAAAGTTCCATATATGGATTATCGCGATTCATTATATAGTCTGTCAGTATGTGGCCAGCAAGAATACCTGTTGTCATCCCCCATTTCTTATAGCCCGTGGCGACCAATATATTTTCGTTTCCTTCAGTAAGGCGGCCAATATATGGAACATAATCTAACGTTTCTAAATCTTGAGCAGACCATCGATAACTATAATCAGATTCGCCAAACACATCTCTAGCGAAGGATTCGAGCGCTTTATAATGATTGACCGTATCTACTCCCTGGCCCGTTTTATGATTTTCGCCACCCAAAATGAGGAGGTTTTCCCCATCCACAGGTGTATAGCGAATGGAGCGTGTTGGATTATCTGCACTGATATACATACCGCCTGGGTATGGTTTATTCGTCTTTATCCCAATGACATATGATCTTGATGCATACATCCGCGCAAAATAAAGCCCAGGTTTATCATAAAAAGGAAAATGGGAGGCCTGTACTACTTGCTTACAGGTAACCCTATGGCTGTCCTTCGTTACTACCTTTTGTTGAACATCCTCTTTCTCAATATCATCAGCAACAGTATTTTCAAAAACTAAGCAACCGGCACTAATGGCCTCATTTAGAAGCCCTTTTAAAAATTTTAGCGGATGGAACTGTGCCTGATTTCTCATCAAAATGGCTGCTTTGATTTGAAGATCAAAAGGGATGTTGCCGACTACTTCCCCATCAATACCCAATTTCTGATAAGCGGACATTTCCGTTTCGACTTTTTGGGCATATTCATCGGTAACAGCGTAAACATAGGCATCCTGCTTACTGAAATCACAGTCAATTCCATTTTCATTCACAGTTTTTTCAACGAATTGAATAGCCGAAGAATGCGATTCATAATAAAGCTTAGCCTTATCCTCTCCAAAATGGTTTATTAATTCATCATACTTTAATCCATGCTGTGCTGAAAGTTTAGCCGTAGTATGGCCGGTCGTCCCATTTAAAACGCCGCCTGCTTCAATAATTGCTACCTTTAAACCTTCCTTTGATAGTAAATAGGCTGCGGTGATTCCTGTGATTCCGGCACCAACAATTACTACATCCACAGTGAGATCTTCTTGTAATTTATCGAAGCTTGGCAATTCAATTTCACGCCAGTAGGTTTTTGGGAATTTGTTGTTTCCTTCTGTTGTACTCATTTGTGTTCCCTCCAGGTTTTATAGTCACATGATTAATTTTTCCAACTTTACAAAAATCATGTGAGTTTGGAAAATGATAATTAAAATCAGATGAAAATATAAATTGACGAAATAAACTTGTATTGTTACTTTTTAAAGATAATAACTATTTTGTAAATGAAGAAGAGGGTGTTAGTATGGAGAACCATTTTGAAACAGAAGTACTGCATGGTGTGAAAAAGAGCGAGAGGAAAATAGCAAGCAAGGTAACACCTATTTATCAAACCTCTGCCTTTGCCTTTAAGGACTTGGATGAGTTAGAGGGATTTTATCAGGGCAATGGCCAGTACTTATATTCACGGGTGGGAAATCCCAATACTGATGAGTTAGCTGATGCGGTTGCAAAGCTTGAAGGTGCCCCGGCAGGCGTGAGTGCTTCCTCAGGGATGTCGGCAATTTTAGCAGGAGTTTTGGCGGTGGTGAAAAATGGGGATCACATTATTGCAGCAGATGATTTATACGGCGGCAGCTTCCATATGCTCAAAGAGGAATTAAACAATTTCGGGATTGAAACTACCTTTATCTCCTTTAAGAATCTAATAACTGTTGAACAGGAAATAAAAGGTAATACCAAGCTTTTGTATACTGAATCAATAACCAATCCTTTATTAAGAGTGGAAGATCTCGAGGGTGTGGTTAAGCTTGCCAGAAAGCATCAATTGGTAACGCTTGTTGATAATACCTTTGCCACTCCGTATCATTGTAAGCCTTATCCAATGGGTGTCGACTTAGTTGTTCATAGTGCGACAAAATATATAGGGGGGCATAGTGATGTTACAGCGGGAGTCGTAACGGGCAGAGCCGACCTTGTAGACAATGCTCGTAGAAAAGTTGTTAATCTTGGGGCAAATGTCAGTCCGTTTGAAGCATGGTTAACGTGCCGAGGCTTAAAAACACTTGCTTTGAGGATGAAAGAGCAATCAAGTAATGCAAGGAGATTAGCGGAAGCTTTTAGTAAGAATAGCTCAGTCGAAAAAGTGTATTATCCCTTTGAGCAGGATAGGAATGGCTATGGTGCAATGGTTACCATTGAACTTTCAAAAAAGGTAGATGTTAATCAGTTTTTCCGTTCATTAGGATGGGTGAAGCTTGCACCAACACTTGCTGGGGTGGAAACAACTGTTTCCCATCCCTTGACAACATCACACCGTGCCTTACCCCAGGAAGCAAATGAAGCATTGGGGATTACGAAAGAGGTTGTCAGAATATCCGTTGGCATTGAACATACGGAAGATATCATTTTACAATTTGAACAAGCAATTGAAAAATCATTGATTTAAAATAGCAAAAGAACCCTGAAGGACTTTCGGGTTCTTTTCTTATGAAAAATTAAGGGTGGGTTTCATCGTTTTCAGTTTTTATGGGATCAATTCGTTTTGAGTCATCTGAAGGGAGCGCTCCTCGTAAAAAATAAATAAATACTCCGCCAACAAGTCCAAGACAAATGATAAATCCAATCACAGTAACCCACAATATAGCCATTCCCATTCCCATTCCCCCTTTTTAAACTATATGCATTGAGGGAATTAAATACCTATTGAAACTTTATTAATCCTTTTTCTCCATTTCAGCATAATGATCAACTTTTTTTATATTTACACCCACAAAGGTTTCAAGGATGGACTGTCCTCCAGCAATCGAGAAAATTAAGATAAATACAAAGGTAACACGAGGAAAAAGTAAGTAGCTTCCTCCGAGTAAAATAGCACTCCAAATCCCTGCACACCAATAACATTTTAATAAATAACCAAACATCGATTTTGGTATTTCCTTTGTTTCTATACCGTTTGAAGTTTCTACTTTGACAGTTTTCATAAATGGCTTCCGGATAAATTCAGTAATTTTATCAAATACAATTAAATGGGTTAGCCGGTAGCTTGCCAAAATTAACATAACATAGGTAATCCATGTAAGGTCTTGCACTTTTTGTCCTCCAAAAAATTGATAGTGATATCTTTAGTCTGTCGCAAAAGTTGATAATGTTAAGCTTAAAAAATAATTAAGAACATCTGTATATTTTGAGCCTAAAATCTAAAATATATATCGGAGGAGGCGTAAAAAAATGAAAAAATCTTTTTGGTTTAGTCTAATTCTTTTGTTATCCCTAATGTGCATTCCAAGTGTTTCATTTGCACAGCAAATTTACACGGTCCAGCCAGGGGATACCCTTTGGAAAATTGCTGTTCGCTATCAAGTGGGAATTTCAGAAATTATCGCGGCGAACAGACAATTTAGAAATCCTAATTTGATTTACCCAGGGGATAAGGTCAACATTCCTAGCTTTGATGCGACTAAGAGCATTGAGAGTCAAGTGGTTCAATTAACAAACCAAGAACGTGCCAAGCATGGCCTAAAGGCATTGACACAGGATTGGGAACTTTCGAGGGTAGCCCGCTACAAATCAATGGATATGAGAGATAAAAATTACTTTTCTCATACTAGTCCTACCTATGGCAGCCCTTTTACAATGATGAAGAACTTTGGGATTTCCTATCGTTCGGCAGCAGAAAATATTGCTGCTGGCCAAATCACCGCACAAGAGGTTGTAAAAGCTTGGATGAATAGTCCTGGACATCGAGCCAATATTTTAAACGGTACCTATACTTATATTGGTGTTGGATACGCAAAAGGCGGATCGCAAAGACACTATTGGACACAAATGTTTATTTCTAAATAACGAAAAGGGTCAGTTTCCAAAAGGGGAACTGACCCTTTCTACGTCTTAAGACTGATATGAAAATCAAGCTCTAGCTCAATTATCTGAAGTCAAAATAAAGGGTAAGATTAAATCAAGATAAAGAAAGGAGAAAAACAAAATGAAAAAATTTGGTTTAGTTATCGCAGGCGGGATTGCAGCAATCATTTTACTATCAACAATTGGTCCCATGGTTGGATTACTTGTTGGTGTTGCCATTCTGTACTTCATCTTTAAACAGTTTTTAAAAGCTGAAACAACAGGAGGGAAAATTGGTTTCGGATTTATAGGACTTATTGTCCTAATGTCTACCATTCATAATGCACCAGCCATCATCGGTGTTGTTGCCGCCTATATTCTCTATCTAGTCTACAAGAACTGGAATAGCAACAAACGTAATACGGTAAAAGAAGAATCTGATCCATTTGTAAATTTTGAAAAGCAATGGAATGAATTAAATTAATTATCCGAGGAGAGAGAAAAAATGACAAACCTTTTTACGAGAATTAAAGAAACGATTACTGCTGATTTACACGCTGCCCTTGACCATAAAGAAAAACAAAATCCAATTATCCTTTTAAACCAATACCTTCGTCAGTGCGAGCAAGAAACAGAAAAGGTTAGATCCCTGGTGGAACGGCAATACAAGCTAAAGACTGAATTTACCAGAGAGTATCAGCAAGCAGTCGAACTAGCAGGAAAAAGAAAATACCAGGCTGAGGTGGCTTCACAGGCAGGGGAAATGGAGCTTTATCAATTTGCTACAACGGAACACGAGCAGTATGCTAACCGTGCACAGCGGATCGGTGCTTCCCTGGATGAGATTAACACGCAGCTGGGAGAACTAGAAAGAAAGTACGAGGAAATGAAGCATAAGGTAAAAGATATGCATATTCGCAGATTGGAAATAATGGGCCGTGAAAATGTGTCACGTGCGAACCATCGTATGAATCAAGTATTAGATTCTAATACTGATAAAGCTACTTCACGTTTTCAAGAAATCGAAAACTATTTAGACGGCTTAGAGCATCAAGTAAACAGTTCTTTTTACCGCAATACGATTGATGCAAGGATCGCGCAATTAGAAAAAAATGCAAAGTTAGAAGAAAGCAAGTCCATTTTGTAACGGAAACATGGTATTCTAGAAAGGCGTAGATTGTCTGCGTCTTTTGGCCATTTAATGCATCGAAAAATACACCAATAGGGAGGGTGGGCCTAATGTTTAAAAATGCAAGAGATGATTATTCTGGATGGCTAGTATTAATTGGGTTAGCAGTTCTCCTGCTTGAAATTTTATTTTTCAACAGCGGTCTAATATTCTCCCTGTTTTTTTCTGGCATGTTAATCTATTTAGGTCGGCGAAAGACTGGCCATAAAAGCGGAAAGTTCCTTTTCTTCACAGGGATTATTTTCTTATTAATTAGTGTTTTTAGTATGATGACATTTAAGTTTTTATTACTGGCTATTTTACTGCACTTTATTATTCAATACTCAAACGCAAAAAAGAAACCGCATAAACTTACACTTGAAATAAAAGAGACGGAACAAGCCCCTCGGGAGGAAACTCTTGTTGTGAGCAAGCCGCTTTTTGAAAATATAATGTTCGGGGGACAAAAAACGCCGGTTGGTGTTTATGAGTGGAATGATATTAACATCCAATCAGGAATTGGTGATACCATCATTGACCTCAGTTATACCGTACTCCCTAAAGGAGAAACGGTAATTTTTATACGCAACATCATCGGTAATATTCAAATACAAATCCCCTATGAAATAGAAGTAAGTGTGCACCACTCTTGTATCGTCGGTTCAACAACGGTATTAGAGAATCATCAATCCCAGGTATTCAATCAAGTCTTCCATCTCAAAACATCAGGCTATGACAGTGCTGAGCAAAAGGTTAAAATCTTTTCATCACTGCTTGTTGGGAATTTAGAGGTGACCAGGATATGAGCACGATCCAAAGGCAGATTGTTTGGAATATCGGCTTTTCGGTCCTCATTTCACTTGCTGTCGCTACGGCTTTTATAATGGTTTTTCCTCTTTCAAGTTTGGGGGAGTTGTGGAATCAGCATTTTATGGATATCCCGTTTGTGATTTTTATTCCATCCTTTAGCATTGTTCTTGGAATTTTATTTGGAATCATTTCAGGTGTGTTCTGGAGGCGTCAACTTTCGGATGTAGAGTATTCATTAAACCAACTAGAGCAGGGCAGACAAGCACGTCCGGAGGGAAAACTAGCAATCACAGAGATGCAAAATATTGCCGATCGAATTGATAAGATTGGTAAACAAATGTCGGAGCAAGCTAAGCTATCCCAGCGGCTTGCAACGGAAAAAGTTGCGGATCAAGAAGTAATCATCCAAGAAATTATCTCACAGGAACGTAATCGGCTTGCCCGAGAATTACATGATTCGGTTAGCCAGCAATTATTTGCCGCATCGATGATGATGTCAGCCATCAATCAAATGAGAGACCAAACAGAAGAAACCTATGAAGCGAAGCAATTAAGAATGGTTGAAGAAATGATCCATCAATCACAGCTTGAAATGAGGGCGCTGCTTCTTCATTTACGTCCAGTTGCCTTGAAAAACAAATCGCTTAAAGAAGGAATCGAAGAGCTGTTAATGGAATTATCTCAAAAGGTAACAATGGAAATTAAGTGGAAGGTAGAAAATTTTTCGCTTGATAAAGGAATCGAGGACCATCTATTTCGGATTCTTCAGGAATCTGTCTCGAACACCCTCAGACACTCTAAAGCGAACATTCTTGAAGTTCTGTTGGTAAAAAGAGAGAACCTTGTTATCTTAAGAATTGTTGATGATGGAATTGGCTTTGAAGTGGAAAGTATGAAAGCAGGTTCATACGGTATGCAAAATATGCATGAACGTGCAGTTGAAGTCGGCGGTACTTTAAAGGTGATTAGTTTGAAAAATAAAGGGACCAGGCTTGAGGTAAAGGTTCCAGTGATGATAAATGGGGATGGTGTAAATGATTAGAGTAGTGTTCGTGGATGACCATGAGATGGTTCGCATTGGCGTTTCCGCTTATTTATCTGCCCAGCCAGACATTCAAGTGGTAGGTGAGGCAGCGGATGGAAAAAAGGGAGTAGAATTAGCACTTGAACTGCGGCCTGACATCATTTTAATGGATTTAGTGATGAAAGAAATGGATGGTATCGAAGCAACTAGAAAGATAATTGAACAATGGCCTGAAGCGAAGGTTATTATTGTCACAAGCTTTTTAGACGATGAGAAGGTTTACCCGGCATTAGAAGCAGGAGCCACCAGCTATATGTTAAAAACATCAAAAGCTGGTGAAATCGCCAATGCAGTGCGTGCTACATACCACGGTCAATCTGTTCTTGAGCCTGAAGTGACAGGGAAGATGATGGTGAAAATGCGACAAAAGAATCAACATCTGCCGCATGAAGAACTCACTAATCGAGAAATGGAAATATTATTGTTAATGGCTCAGGGTAAAGCCAACCAGGAAATCGCGGATGAACTATTTATTGCCTTGAAAACCGTAAAGACGCACGTTAGCAATATTTTAAGTAAGCTGAATGTACAAGATCGTACCCAAGCAGTAATCTATGCCTTTAAACACTCATTAATAAAGTAATCACAAGATAAGGGGCTGAATAAGTCCCTTTTTTATATGGCTTAAACTTGTCTGTTGAATGGGGCACGCCCGCTAAAAAACGAAGTGCCTGGAGCACCAATCAACAATGAGCAATATAAAGCTATTATTTTTATAAATCTCCCTACTAATCTGAGGACTTGTCTCATACCTTATTAAAAGCAAGATTGGATAAAGGGGAGTAAGGTATGGCTATATTCTATAAGGGAATTTTATTTTTAGCGGCTTCTGCCTTCTTAGGTGAAGGCGTTGAATTATTAGTTAATTTGATTTTAGCCAAGGAACTAGGAAAACATGGGTTAGGTCTCTATATGTCAATTCTTCCGTCAATTTATTTAATTGTTTTGCTATCAAGCTTCGAGCTGCCTGTTTCCATTTCAAAGTTTGTTGCTGAAAGAGAGGAAAGATTCCATAGAAACATCCTTTACCATGCGATTACGATTACCATTATATTTACGAGTATCCTTTTGGTGGCAGCTGCAGTGATTCTTCCGTTTATTCCAGTATTCAATGGATATCATCCTTATACAAGATGGCTCGTTATCCTTTTAATTCCGGTAATGTCCTTTACCGCCGTTGCTCGTGGCTATTTTATGGGAAGGCATCAAATGGGGAAAATCGCCATAGCTAATTTCTTGCGAAAATCAATCCAGCTTGTGTTGCTATTTGTCTTGTTTCGTTTCTTTGAATTTGACCCTCAAAGTGCGGTGTTGATTGCAATCGCCACCTTTATTGGAAGTGAAATTGTTGTATTTTTTTACCTAATCTACACATTAATTATTCAATTTCAACAATTGAAACGTATTCCGTTTTCTAATTTAAATCGCAAGCTGGTCCGCAGGAATTTAATGGCGGTCTCAGTCCCAACAACAACCTTGCGTTTATTCTCTGCATTAACAGGCGCAATTCAACCCTTCTTAATTAAGGCAGCTTTAGTCCGGTCAGGTTTGAGTGAAACCATTGCAACCGAGCATTTTGGTATGCTGATGGGCGTTGCGGTATCAATAGGTTTTTTCCCCGCCTTTATCGCACATTCATTAATGATTGTTCTAATTCCTGCAGTATCAAAAACCTATTCCGACAAGAATTATTTAAGCCTGCAAAAAATGCTGTCTCAAGTGATGAAGCTTACCTTCCTGTATGGAGTTCCAGCGGTGGTGATTTTCTACATTTTTGCTCGACCACTTTCTTCGTTGTTCTTTGAGTCATCAATTGCTGCTGTTTATTTACAAATGCTCTGGCCGTTTTTTCTTTTCCACTTTTTTGTGATGCCATTGCAGGCATTTTTATTTGGACTTGGACTGATAAAGGACACATTTATCCATGCTGTTTGGTCAACGGCTGTAACATTTGCAATTATACTGATTTTAGCTAAATTGCCAGAATGGAGGATGGAAGGAGTCATCATTGCTATGAATACTGGGTCGGTCTTATTGGCTCTGATGCATTATTTAAGTGTTTGCAAGAAAATAGGGGTGTCGATCTTTATGGGAAAAGGACTTCTGCATAAAAATAACTAGGAATCCAGAAAAAATTAATTGGGCGCTGTAGGGGTTAGACATTCTTTTAGCGTCTATTAATATAGAATGATTTAATTTAGAGGAAAGGATGGTTAAGAATGAGGGAGAGTTTTACAAATACATTTGATGAAATAGTAAAGGAAAATGGGAAATCCATTTTTAACTATATATTCTCATTGGTTAGGCATAAAGAACTTGCAGAAGATTTGTATCAAGAGGTCCTACTTTCAGCCTTTTTAGCCTTTCCATCAATTAAAGAGCCAACTAAATTAAAAAGCTGGTTTTATACAATTGCCGGAAATAAATGCCGTGACTATTGGCGTAAGGAAAATAAATCAAAGCAATTTTGGAGGGAAGAGGTATATTCCTATACATCATCAATTGAACATACACAGCTTCCTGAAGAAGAAGTTCTACATAAGTACTCTACTGAGGAAATGGCTGAAAAAGTAAAAACCTTACCGGAAATATATCAGTATCCTATCTTTCAGTACTATTACTATGACCTTACGCTAATCGAGATCTCTCGAAAAAGTGATCTACCAATATCTACAGTTAAGACAAGAATGAAAAGAGCAAAAGAACGCCTCCGTCCCAAACTACTATCGTTAGCATAAGAAAAAACGGACCATTTTTGGTCCGTTTTGTTTGTCAGTCCCTGCTAGATAGAATTCCAAAAATACGTAAAATGCTTAGGAATAGATTAATAAAGTCCAGGTATAGATTTAATGCCATTAGTGGAACTTCTTCGGCACTCACTCCGTAATGCTTCATCCGGTTAAAATCATACAGTACATAGCCGCTAAAGACCAGCACACCTATGAAGGAGAAGGCAAGCATTCCAGTTGAGCCTAATGGCATGAAAATATTAAAGATTGAAATGGCTACCAATGCAAGTAATGCTGCTAACAGAAACCCGCCTAAAAAAGAAAAGTTGTGCTTAGATTTCGTTGCATAAATGGCCACGCCTGTAAATACGATGGCAGTACTTCCAAATGCCATCATTACGATATTTGCACCAGCTGTAGCAGCGTAATACGAAACAATTGGAAATAACGTAATACCTGAAATAAAAGTAAATAGATAAAGGAAAGTATAAGATATTGCTTTTTTTCGCCTGAAAAATAAAGCAATCATTAGCATAACAAATTCAAGGATAGCTAACGGTAAAAATAAACTTGGCGGTACAAATACTCCAGCCATAGTCCCCAAAAAAGCAATAGCAAGGGAAAGGGCAAATGTTCTAATTACGGATGGCATAAATTCAGCAGACGTTTGTGGATACATTCTTCTTCACCTCATGATAGATTTATATATATATCATATACGAAAATTAGGTCAAGAGGTTTCATTGTTTTTTGTAGTATTATTTGCTTTCAATAAATCGCGAATTTCAGTTAACAGCTCTTCTTGACGGTCAACTTTCACAGGAGCCTCAGCAACTGCTTCCTCTTTCTTTTTAAAACGACTGATGAATTTAATAAACATAAAGATAGAAAAGGAAATAATTAAGAAATCGAAAACCGCCTGGATAAATAGGCCATAATTTATATCCCGATAAACAAGGTTCGAAAATTCTACCCCACCAATAAGCAATGCAAGCAGTGGCATGATAATATCGCCAACAAGTGATGCAACAATTTTTCCGAATGCTCCACCAATAACAACACCGACAGCAAGATCGATTACATTCCCTCTCATTGCAAACTTCTTAAATTCATTTAACATGATATTATCCTCCAATATATTTTATATGAATACGATTTATTTTAACCTTAAAGCTAATTGGTTTGCAATTATTGGATTTGAAAGAGCAGTTCTCTTAAGGAGAACTGCTCAGGTCCACATGATGCGATTAAAATGCCCAGTTTCCACTTCTAAATACGGGTTCTGTTTTTCCATCAGCAGTAATTCCATCGATGTCCATATCAGGAGAGCCAATCATAAAATCAACATGGGTAAGACTTTCATTTAGCCCATTTTCCTTCAACTCTTCAGGGGACATCTCCTTACCACCTTCAATACAGAAAGCGTAGGCACTGCCAATCGCTAAATGGTTTGATGCATTTTCATCAAATAAGGTGTTAAAGAAAAGGACATTTGATTGGGAAATCGGTGAATTATAAGGAACAAGAGCGACTTCACCAAGATAAAGGGAGCCTTCGTCTGTTTCCACAAGGCGTTTTAAGATTTCTTCGCCTTCTTTTGCTTTATATCCAACAATTTTTCCATTCTCAAAGGTAATCGAGAACCGATCAATAATATTACCGCCATAGCTAAGTGGCTTTGTGCTTGCGACCGTTCCATTTACGCCAGTCCGATAGGGAACCGTGAAAACTTCTTCTGTCGGCATATTAGCCATAAATTCAGTGCCTTTTTCATTGACACTACCTGCACCAACCCAAAGATGATTCTTCGGAAGTTCAATGGTTAGGTCTGTCCCTGGAGCAGTATAGTGAAGCTTTTGATAGCGTTTTTCGTTTAAATAACTGACCTTTTCATGAAGGTTTTCGTTATGTACTTTCCAAGCTTCCACTGGGTTTTCAACATCAACACGAGTGGCTTTAAAAATTGCCTCCCAAAGTAGGTCCACTTGCTTTTCGCTTGGTGCATCCGGGAAAACCATAGCAGCCCATGCTGGTGATGGAACGGCAATTACTGTCCAGCTCACCTTATCTGATTGAGCCATTTGCCGATACTTAGCTAACGCTGTTCCAGCAGCTTTTTGGAAGTTTGCAATACGATCAGGATTCACACCTTTTAATAAGTCTGGACTTGCAGAAAGGACCGCCATAAATGCAGCTCCATTTTCAGCTAGTTCCACCGTTTCGTTCGCACGATGGGCGGGATACTCGGTAAAGGCTTCATCTGGAGCTAAATCGTATTTTGTTCTAGAAACCACATCATCAGACCAGTTAACAATTACATTTTTTGCTCCAGTCTCATAAGCACTTTTGACCACAAGACGGACAAATTCCGCCGCATCTAGGGTTGCATTGACCACTAAGGTTTGGCCTTTCTGTACATTTACTCCGACTTTAACGGCAAGTTCTGCATATTTTTGAAGGTTTTTTTGAAATTCACTCATATTATTAGTCTCCCTTTTTTCTGAATCTTCATGTTATATTGTAGCTTTTTTTAGTAAAAAAAGAAACTTCTAGTGGAGTATTAAAAAACAGTAGAACATTATCTCTACTGTAGTTTGCTGCCATATACTTTTATATTTAAATAGATACCTGCTGAAAATACTACGAGAAAAGTAATGATGCCTGACAATGAAGTTGGAGCCATAAATTGTGATAATTCCACTGCTACCACCCCTTTTTCAATAAAAACGTTTACAAGTTAATTATAAAACTTAAAGAGGTAAATGTGTACAAAATAGCACAAATTAGTGAATATTTTTCGAACAAAAAAAGGATCCATTAGGATCCCATAGAAGCTTTTTTTTCAAAAGAATAAAACATAAGCCAGTATAGTCCAGCACTTACAAGAGCGAGCAGGCTGAGTAAAAAGAATGACCATTCATATCCAATTAAAACTGTCAACGGGATAGAAAGAGGGGCGATCGTACGGGCTATTGTGAATCTTAGACTTGCTGCGGCAAAATATTGCCCTCTCATATGGTCTGGGGCAAGTTTGGAAACAAAGCTTTGTTGTATCCCTGCGCCCATTAACTCTGCAAAGGTGAAAATGACCATTGCAAAAATAAATCCCCAGATCCACTGGGTTTGACTGAAGAGAATCATTGAAATCGCGTAAATAACAGATGAAAAGACAAACACATTTCGTTCCGTAAAGCTGGTCATCCATTTGGTTACAAAAACAGTTAGCAGAACAACAATTAAGCCATTTTCTGCAAGAATAATCCCGAAGGCTTGCTCGCCTCCGACGGTAAAGGACCAATTCCCAAGTGAAAAGAGGGTTTGATTGTGGACAACTTCTTTCATATAAACGGGAAACAATAAATCCAATTGCATAAACGTTTGTCCTACTAAAACTCCAGAAATAATAAAGAGAAGGAAGGTCTTGTCTTTAAAAATTAAGGTGTAATCCTTTAGCTGGTTTTGTAAAAAGTAATACCATTTTCTATCTGCCTGGATGGAATCTTCTTTTTGAACCGGTGCCGTTTCTCTTGTCCATTTTGCTAAAATAAATCCAATTAAAATACAAGCAAAACCTGCAAACAACAAAAGCTGAAAGCGGTAATCTACATAGAAAATCGCCCCTAAAATCGGACCTACTACAACAGCGATATTGGTTGATGTATAGAAGATTGCAAATACATTACTTCGTTCCTTTTCGTTTACGACATCAGCTACCATCGCTTGGCTAGCTGGCCAGTAAAATGAGCCAAATACCCCAGCAAATGCAAAGGCAATAAACCCTATCCATGGTGATTGAAGCCATGGGGAACTTGCTGCTGCAAATACTAAAAAGGAAAGTCCCTGCCCAATGGCAGACAGGACCATCATCCGTTTCCGTCCAAACCGATCGGCACAATAACCGCCCATTAAGTTAGCAATAACAGAAAAAATCTGTGAAAATACTAATAAAAATCCCGCTTTACTTTTACCAAATTCTTCTGCGAAGTAGATGGTTAAGAAGGGGAAAAACATCCAAAACGTAATGTTTATCAACGCCTCGCTAAACAAGCGGACCTTTAAATTTGGATCCCAATCTCTAATTCTCATGATGTATCCCCGTTTCTAAAATTTCTAACTTTTCCATCATTTATCATACTATCTCACTATAAATTTATACAAGTAAAAAATAGAGTAGTAAAACTAGATTCATATATGACTACGTGATTAAAGGGACTTACTTGGAAATTCAGAGCACTTCCTACGGTTGAGAGAGATACTACAAAAAGAGGCTCTATTACTACAAAGTTTGGTGCATTATCTACAAAGTAGGTGCCACTTACTACATTTCCAGGTAACCTTATCTACAAACTTTGGGTAAATAAGGAAACTACTACTCTTGCCCAGCTGCTTACTACAAGGTTTGGTACATTATCTACAAAGTTGATGCCACTTACTACAATTCAAGGTAAGTTATCTACAAAGTTTGGACAAATAAGGAAACTACTACTCTTGCCCAGCTGCTTACTACAAAGTTTGGTGCATTATCTACAAAGTAGGTGCCACTTACTACATTTCCAGGTAACTTATCTACAAACTTTGGATAAATAAGGAAATACCAGTTGCTAGACTCAAATAAAAACCGCACGAGATTTCACAACGAAATCTCGTGCGGTTTTTTAATCCTGATCCTTTAGAGCTTGCTTCAGCAAATCACCTAGACTTGTGCCAAAGTCTTCTTTTTGTGTGTATTTTTGTACGAGCTTTTGTGCTTCTTTCTTATTTACAGACTTTTTCTTATCTTCGGCTTTCTCAACTACATTACAGCGTCGGCATTGGAAATATAGACCCGCTTTGCCTTCATGCATCTCCATTTTTTTATGACACTGAGGGCAACGTCGATTGGAAAGCTTTGGATCTTTCCGTTTGCGATAAGAACATTCTACGCTTGAGCAAACAAGAATTTTTCCTTCCTTTGTGTTTCTTTCCTTCAAAAAAGAATTACATTCGGGACATTTGGACCCGGTTAAATTATGAGCGCGATAGGATTGGTCGCTTGCTTTAATCTCCGAAACAAACTGCTCGGTTTGACGGCGGATTTTTTGTGAAAAGGCTTTTGGATCGGCCTTTCCTTTCGAGATTTGTTCAAGCTCTTGTTCCCATTTTGCTGTCAATTCAGGTGACTTTAATTCATCATTAACCAGCTCAATAAGCTGTTTGCCCTTTTTGGTGGAATGAAAGCGTCCGTTTTGTCGTTCGACTACCTCGGTCTCCACCAGTCTTTCGATAATTTCTGCCCTTGTTGCTGGTGTACCAAGTCCAAACTTTTCCATTTGCCCGAGTACATCTGCTTCTGAATAGCGCTGTGGCGGTTCAGTCCACTTTTGGTTTATGTTCACGTTCTTTATGGTAAAAGATTGGCCGCGAGAAATTTTCCCAATATTTTCTCCAGCTTGTTCTGTTTCCTCTTTACCTAAGACTTTTTTGAAACCTAATTCAATCACGTTTGTTTCTCTAGCAGTAAAGGTTTCACCTTCTGCTTTAATGGTGGCGTGTATGATTTCATATTCATAAGCAGGAA